>NZ_FRAV01000010.1 GCF_900142445.1 Chryseobacterium polytrichastri
ACCGGAAATGATGCATAAAAAATCCGGAAAAGTAAAATCTTCCGGATTCGTATCTTAATTGATAACTTGTAAACCTATTTTAGGACTAGTCAAAATAAAATTTTTACTAGAATTTTCCAGCATGTTTGTCATTCTGACGAAGGAAGAATCTAAACTATAATATTTTACCTCTCGCAGATTAAACTGATTTAGCAGATGATTATGTTTAAAAAGATCTGCGTAATCTGCAAAATCAGCGAGAAAGATTACTACGAAGTAAACTTCTTGAAAACCAAAGTAGCATTATGCCCTCCAAAACCGAAAGCATTACTTAAAGCAAACGTAATATCTTTTTCTTTAGCTTCACCAAAAACAATATTTACGTCTTTCGGAATATTCTCATCAATATTATGAAGATTAATTGTTGGTGGAATAATTCCTTGCTCAATTGCTTTTATAGAAAGAATGGCTTCTGCTGCTCCAGCTGCACCTAATAAGTGACCAGTCATTGATTTGGTAGCGCTGATATCAAGGTTTTTGCTTCCTTTGAATAATTTGTTAATTCCTTTTAATTCAACCAAATCTCCCATTGGAGTAGAAGTGGCGTGAGGATTAAGATAATCAATATCCTCGATATTTGCTCCCGCTTCATTTAGTGCTAATTGCATTGCTTTAATTGCTCCAACACCATCTGGATGAGGTGCTGTCATGTGATAAGCATCGGCTGTCATCGCTGCACCAACTAATTCTGCATAAATTTTTGCCCCTCTTGCTTTAGCATGCTCATATTCTTCAAGAATCAAAGCTCCTGCACCTTCACCCATTACGAAACCATCTCTGTTGGCGTCATAAGGACGACTTGCTGTTGCAAAATCATCATTTCTTGTAGACATTGCTTTCATAATAGAAAAACCTCCTACAGAAGCCGGAGTGATAGCTGCTTCAGAACCACCACTTACAATTACTTTCGCTTTTCCTAATCTGATATAATTAAAAGCATCCATTATCGCTGTATTCCCTGTAGCACAAGCTGAAATCGTGGTATAATTAATACCCTGAAGACCAAATTTCATGGAAATCATTCCTGATGCCATATTGGCAATGAATTTCGGAACGAAGAACGGATTAAACCTTGGGGTTCCATCTCCTTTTGTAAATTCCATCACCTCACTTTCGAAAGTCCACATTCCGCCTTGTCCTGTTCCCCAGATGACACCGGTATCGAATGGATCCATATTTTCCAGTTCAAGCCCTGAATCTTTAAGAGCTTCCGCACTAGAATACATTGCATATTGTGAAAACAGATCACTTCTTTTAATTTCCTGATGTGTTAAATGTGCTTTTGGATCAAAATTTTTAACCTCACAAGCTACATGTACCTTAAATTTTGCGGTATCGAAATGGGTAATTAAGTTGGCCCCACTGACACCATTAATACTGTTTTGCCAAAAATCTTCGACATTATTCCCCAAAGGTGTAACTGCACCTAGTCCTGTAATGACAACTCTTTTCATATTAGTTATTGATTTTAAATAGATTAGAGGTTCCCCTTGCAATTAAACGCGTCTTATCTGCGTTCCATATTTCGCATTGTGCGTTTACAAATTGCTTTCCTCTTTTAATGATTTTCGTTTCGGCTACAATATTATCATTTTCTTTTGCAGTGGAGAAATAATCTATGACATTATTGATAGTTGTGATGAAAGAATTTTCATTTAGGGAGAACATTGTCGCTCCAATGATGTCATCAACAATAGCTGCGGTCACTCCGCCATGAAGATTTCCTATCGGATTTAGCCATTCTGGCCTTACCTTATATTGAAACTCCAAATGTCCTTCTTCCACAGAAAGTACGATGGGGTTGAGCCATTTCATAAAAGGAGAAGGAGATTGGGTAAATTCTTTTCCGATGAATTGTTTTAATTGTTCTAATCTGTCCATTTTTCAGTTTTATTTTTCTAAGATCATCGTTACGCTTTGTCCGCGGGCAGCGCAGATGGAAATAAATCCTTTTCCGCTTCCTTTTTCGTTCAGTAATTTTGCCAATGTACCAATGATTCTTCCGCCTGTTGCTGCAAAAGGATGGGCTGCGGCAAGACTTCCGCCTTTTACGTTTAATTTGGTTCTGTCGATTTTTCCTAATGCTTTTTCTAATCCGAATTTCTTCGCAAGATCATCATTCTCCCAAATTTTAATGGTGGCTAAAACCTGTGCAGCAAAAGCCTCGTGAATTTCATAATAATCAAAGTCTTCTAAACTCATTCCTGCTTTTTTAAGCATTCTGTCTGCAGCGAAAACGGGAGCTAATAATAAGTTTTGTTTATTTTCAACATATTCAATTCCTGCGACTTCTGAGAATGTGATGTAGGCTAAGATGGGAAGATTATTAGCTTTTGCCCAATCTTCACTTGCCAATAAAACGGCAGAAGCTCCATCGGTAAATGGAGTTGAATTTCCGGCTGTCAGCGTTCCGTTTTGTTTATCGAAAGCGGGTTTTAATGAAGCTAATTTCTCCAAACTTGTATCACGACGAAGGTTATTGTCTTTATCTAAACCAAAAGCGGGTGTGATCATATCATCAAAAAATCCTTCGTCATAAGCTTTAGCCATATTTTGGTGACTTTTAAAAGCTAATTCATCCTGATCTTCACGGGAAATCTGATAATATTTTGCGGTAATTTCTGTGTGTCCGCCCATTACTAAACCTGTTTTGGGTTCTTGTCCTTTGTAGGGAATCGGCATCCAGTCTTTCAGTGTTGGACTTAACAAGTGTTTTAGTTTTCCAAAAGCAGATTTTTCTTTGTTGGCTTTCAACAATGCTTTTCTTAATCTTGGTGAAGATTCAAACGGGATATTGCTCATCGCTTCAACCCCGCAGGCAATTCCACTTTCGATTTGGCCTAAGGCAATCTTATTTCCGATGTAAATAGCTGCTTCAATTCCTGTATCACAAGCTTGCTGCAAATCACAAGCAGGAGTTGCAGGATCGAGTGAAGTATTCATCACTGTTTCTCTGATGAGGTTGCTTTCAGAAATATGTTTGATGACAGCCCCGCCTGCCACTTCACCTAAAAGTTTTCCTTTTAAGTGATAACGATCAATAAGCCCATCCAACGCAGAAATCAATAAACTTTGATTGTCTGCATCTGCATAAGCGGTATTCATTCTGGCAAAAGGAATTCTGTTGTATCCTACGATTGCTACTTTTTTTGTTTCCATAGCGTCAATTTTATGATGGAAGGAGTTTTAGTTCTTTGTCAATCATTAATAAAATCCTGTCTAAAGCAAGGTTGAGGTATTTTTCATCATCTGTTGTTTTGGAAAGCAGAATGCCTCCTTCAACGATCATGATAAATAGTGCCCCGTATTCTTCGGCATTGATATGTTGATGAATCTCTTTCTTTTGCTGTCCCTGCACAATAACAGATACAATTTTTTTAATCCAAATTTCGAAGGATAACGAAACCTGTTTTTGTAAAGCGGGAAAAGTATCATCAGCTTCAGTAGCGGCATTCATTAACGGGCATCCACCACTTTCAAAAACCATTTTCCAGCTTTTTCTGTAGAAGTTAACAAAGGCATTAAGTTTATCAATAGTGGTTGGGAATTCATCACCTAAAGATCTTGTCATACTTTTTGCCAGTAAACTTGAGTTGTATTTATAGACCTCAAGAGCTACTTCGTCTTTATTTTCAAAGTTTCCGTAGATGCTTCCCTTTGTTAATCCTGTAGCTTCTGTTATGTCGGAAAGCGACGTAGAAGTATAGCCCTTTGTGTTAAATAAAGAGGCTGTTTTTTCAATAATAAATTGTTTTGTCTTTTCTGCTTTTGACATTTCCTGTAATGAAATTATGCTGCAAAGATACAAAAATATACCAAGTGGTATATTTTGTTTTAAAAATAAATCTGAACTGTTGGATAAGCTCAGATTTAATTTTTTTATTAACCATTAAGATTTGATTAAGTCATTAAGATTATTAAGGATTCGCAAGCGAATTTAAAGTTTATCCATTCCCTTAATTTACTTATCTTCTTAAAAAAGACCTTAATGATTCATTTTTTTATTTAAGCCAAAGTAGCAGTCAAAGTAATTTCAAAATTGAAAGCTGCACTTACAGGACATCCTTCTTCAGCAATTTTAGCAAACTTTTGAAACTCTTCTTCTGAAAGTCCCGGAACTTTTGCAGTTAAAGTTAATTCAGATTTTGTAATTTTTCCAACGGTTGGATCAAGTGTGATTACTGATTTTGTAACCAATTCTTCCGGAGTAAAACCAGCTTGAGAAAGCTCTGCGCTTAGTTTCATAGTAAAGCATCCTGCGTGAGCTGCTGCCAATAATTCTTCTGGGTTTGTTCCTACTCCGTCAGCAAAACGGCTGTTGAAAGAATATTGAGTTTCGTTTAGCGTTGTACTTTGAGTGGTTAAATGTCCTTTTCCTTCTTTGATGTTACCGTTCCAAACGGCTGTTGCGTTACGTTTCATAATGTTTTGTTTTATTTAATGTTGTTTGTTTTTGATGATACAAAGATATAGAGGTTATTAAGCAGAATAAATAGATAAAAAGACCTAAATATTGTACTTTTTTCCCGAGGTGTAGTTTTTCTTGAAATTAACGGGAGTGTTTCCAATTTTATTAGTGAAAAGCCGATTGAAATAAGCCGGATCTTCGTAGTCTAAGTCGTAAGCAATTTCTTTAACAGGTTTATCGGTATAGAATAGCAGCCTTTTAGCTTCCAGTAAAATTCGATTGATAATAAACTGATTGGGTGAATCCAGATGTAAGCTTTTAAATTTATGGGTTAATGTTTTCGGGGCCAGGTGAAGCAATTCTGCATAATCGGCCACATTGTGCTTCTCTCTGAAATGGATTTCCAGATGTCTGCTGAAATCTCTGAACACATCCAATTCATTACTCGGAATTTTTACGGTGTCGTTATCCAGATTTTGTTTTTTCCATTTTCTGGTGGCGCGGATAATGACTTGTTTTAAATAGGTTCGGATCATTTCTTCGCTGGAAGATTCTTTCCATTCTAGCTCTTCTTGGATGTTTTCAAATAAGTTTTTAATGATCATTGATTCAGAATCATCAAGATCAACTTTCGGAATTTCAAAGATATTATGGAAAAGCAAACCGTCACAAGCTACTTCCTTATCATGAATTTGGATGCAATAAAAATCTCTGTTGTAATAAAGAAGTGAAGCCGCTTCAGCACTTCCGTTTTTAATGTCAAAATATTGATAGGTAAGAAAAAATAGAGTAGGAGCTTCTGTTTTGTAATGATTGAAATCTACAGTCAGTTCATATCCTGCAGGAACTAAAAGTATTTTTATATAAGGTTGAGATTTTATTTTGTTGATGGTTTCAAGATTTTCGTTAGAAAATAGATTGAGTCCGAATTTTTTATAATTGTCTTCAAAAACCAGATCTTGTAATCCCATAGATTTACTTTAAGTTTAAAGATACAAAAAAGCATGATTTTAATACATTAAATTATTGAAAACTATTGAACTGAAAAAGGATGGATAGGATTCTTAAAAAAAATAAAAGAATACCTCCCTAGATTGATATTATTTTAGCATTTTTACAAAGATTTGTACTGTTAACCCTTTTTCCCAAACTGCTATATGAGCGAATTAGAAAATATTCTGAGAGAAATAACTCCACTATCTCCCGAAGATAGCTTTCTTGTGTTTGACCGTATTAAAGCATCATTTGATTACCCTTATCACTACCACCCCGAGATTGAAATAAATTTTGTTTACAAAGGAAAAGGATACCGCAGAATGATTGGTGATCATACAGGCGAGATTGGAGATATAGAGTTGGTTATCGTAGGACCAAATCTTCCGCATTGTTGGGCTAATTACAAATGTAAGAATAGGAAAACCCACGAGATCACAGTACAGTTCAATCAGGATTTTTTCAATCAATCATTGATGGAGAAAAATGTATTGAAACCGATTAATAAACTGATAAAAGAATCTATTAGAGGAATTTTATTTTCAACAGAAACAGCTGAAAAGCTAAAGGATTCTTTTCTCAATTTGTCTAAAATGAACAGTTTTGAATCTTTTATTGAAATCTTGAAGATTCTTAATGAGCTGGCTGTCGCAGAAGATAAAACATTTTTATCATCTTACAGTATTGATTTGGAGACCTTTGCTGATAATGATAAAATGAAAATTGTTCATGATTTTGTACACAAAAATTTTGAAAATAAAATAACACTGGACGATGTTGCATCGCTTGTAAATATGAGCAATGTGACTTTCAACAGATTTATCAAAAAAAGAATTAGTAAAACGTTTGTAAATTATCTTAACGAAGTAAGAATAAGTTATGCCGCCCGATGGCTTATGGAAAAAAATCTAACGGTTTTTGAAATTGCTTTTGAGGCAGGTTTTAATAACATTGCTAATTTTAATAAGGTCTTTAAATCCATCAAGAAAACAACGCCTACAGAGTTTAGGGAACAGTTTAAAGGGGTGAAAAAAATTGAATAAAAAGTCTCACTTCATAAAATTATCTATAGAAAATCCGGATTTCAAGATCCGGATTTTTTTGTTAAAAAGTGAAATAAATTTCTTGGATTTAACCCCTTAAAATTCAGTGTATCTATTTGTAAATAAGTTCAATATGATTCTTTCTAAAATAGAAATGAAATAATAATATCATTTTATGACAAAATAGTATTATATCTGACTGGTAACAAAATTTAGATTTGCTAATGTGAATTAAATCTTAAGAAAACTTTAAATTATCTGATGCATAAAGAGCAAAGTATTGCTAAAAAAATAAGAAAATTTTGTATCGAATGCTAAAGTGATGTGATTGATTCTCAATTAAATCTAACTAATCTAAGCCTTATGAGAAAAGCAGTTATACCGGTTCTATTAGTTCTTTCCTTTTATTCAAATGCCCAGGAGAGGAAAACAGCCGACACCAACAAGACAACCGATATTCAGGAGGTTGTTGTCACTTCTTTGGGGATAAAAAAACAAGCCCGCTCGCTGACGTATTCTAGCCAGCAGATTGGAGGAGATGAACTGACTGCGGTAAAAACGCCCAATCTTTTAAATTCTATCAACGGAAAAGTTTCCAATGTACAAGTCAACAGAACGAACGGGGTAGGAAGTTCCGTAAGGGTGATTATGAGAGGGAACAAATCGGTATCCAACACTCAGCCACTGTATGTAATCGATGGAATTCCTATTGTGAATGGTACAGGGAAGTCTGCAGATATTGGACAGTACTCCAATATGCCGGATCCCGGAGATGTACTGAGCTCAATTAATCCGGATGATATTGAAAGCATGAACTTTTTGAAAGGAGCTTCTGCTTCTGCATTATATGGTTCTGCCGGAGGAAACGGAGCTATTTTGATTACCACAAAAAAAGGACGTGCAGGTAAAAGTACTATTACTTACAGCACCAGCCTCACGGCGGACAGAGCGTATAGCCTTCCAAAACTGCAACACAGTTATTTGTCTTATGACCCATCTGTCTCAGGACAGCAGCCTGGAGAATCTGTACAGAGCTGGGGTGCAAAAGGAGCATCTAAAGATTATCTTAAAGATTTTCTGCAAACAGGAACTACATGGGTAAACAGTCTTTCTTTCCAGTCTGGGAATGAAAAATCTACCAATTATTTTTCTGTTGGGAATACCACAAATAAAGGAGTGGTTCCTATGTCATATTTTGATCAGTATAATGTCTCTTTCAGGAATTCTAGTAAGTTCATGGATGATAAGTTGACATTAGATGCCAACTTCATTGGTTCACTGCAGGAAAGTAAAAATAGACAAACGCCAGGAGCATCTTTTTCGCCCTTGACAAGTTTGTACTGGTTACCAAGAGGAGTAGACTTTGATCAATATGGACCCGATAATTATTCTTATATAGATAAAACCAGATTTTTACCAGCTCAAAACTGGTGGGAGGTTAACCCAGACGGAAGCTTTAAAGGAAATCCGGTAACGCAAAATCCTTATTGGATCTTAAACAAAAATCCGGTTACTGTAAGCAATAAAAATGCCTATGGAGCACTTGCGTTGTCTTATCAGATCAATCCATGGTTGTCTGCAAGAGTGAGAGGGAACTATAGCTGGAATATATCAGACAGCCAGCGTGATATTGCTGCTTTCTCAGCACCTAGTTTATTGGCGGGGGGAAAGAATGGTAGAATTCTTAAAAATGTATATGAAAATTCTTCTACCTATGGCGATGTTTTACTTATCGGTAGTCCTAAGCTAAATGAGTTTATTTCTTTGGATTTTACAGTA
Organism: Chryseobacterium polytrichastri; assembly: GCF_900142445.1. Lineage (GTDB taxonomy): Bacteria > Bacteroidota > Bacteroidia > Flavobacteriales > Weeksellaceae > Chryseobacterium > Chryseobacterium polytrichastri. Next base: position 8,263 of record NZ_FRAV01000010.1, read on the forward strand.
GGAGGAAGTATCAATACGACAAGAAATAAGATAACACAGATTGATAATGCATATCTGGCAAATCCGAATCTTTTTACTCTGAATAACCTTCAATGGAGTACAAACAGATCACCTGGAGATGGTTATCATTACATCTATACCAATATGAAAAGACAGGTGCAGTCGGTTTTTGCAAGTGCATCTGTTGGATACAAAAATATGTTCTATGTAGACATGACTTTCAGAAATGACTGGGATTCTAGTTTAGCGCTAACCGGAAGAACAGGATTTGATTATGAATCTGTAGGAGCCAATGCTATATTATCATCCATATTTAAGCTTCCGGAAACAATTAATTTCTGGAAAATAAGAGGATCTTATGCAACTGTTGGGTTGGGATTGCCTGCAAATATCTCAAATTCAATGGTTGAGTTCAACAAAGCATATTCTTACGGAGTAGATGCAGGAACGATTGTATATCCTAAGAGTTCTTTCATTACAGATCCTAATTTTAAAGAATTGTTTCCAAAACCCGAACTTAATAAAACTTTTGAAGCGGGTACAGAGCTAAGAATGTTGAATAATAAATTAAGTTTTGATATTACCTATTATAATTCCAATACGAGTAATCAGTTGTTGGAAACCAAAATTGCTTCCAATTTAGGAGGTATTCCTACAGGATCCTATTACATTAATGCAGGAAAGATACAAAATATAGGTTTTGAATCTTCTTTATCTTATAAAATTTTCAATACAGAAAAATTTGGATGGACTACGTCATTGAATGGATCTGTGAATAAGAACAAGATCGTTGAGCTATTCCCATCAAGGTTGAGTATTTCAGAAGAGCAACTTTTCTCATTGACTGGAGGGGGAGAGTATACAAAACTTAAACTGGGAGGGTCTTTCGGAGATCTTTACGGAATTAAATTTAAAAGAGATGAGCAAGGACGTATTTTAGTGAATGAGAAAGGGATTCCATTAGCAGAAGACACTCCTTCTTATTTGGGTAACCCGAACCCTAAATTTATTTTAGGATTTAATAATACTTTTAATATTGGCAAATTAGGAATCTCTTTCCTTGTTGATGGTAAATTTGGGGGTCAGGTTCTTTCTCTTACTGAAAAAGCTAATGATTTATATGGGGTAAGCCAAGCTTCTGCTGATGCAAGAGATGCCGGAGGGGTATCGATTCCAAATGCGGTATATGCACCAGGAACTCCAAATGCAGGACAGGCTTATACTGGTTTAACAGATCCGAAAGATTATTATCAAAAAGTAGGAACTACTGAAGGATATGGAAAAGGAATTGACGAGGCCTATATGTACAGTGCCACAACGGTAAGATTACGTCAGGCTTCTATTTCATATACTTTTGATATTAAGTCAAAATACATGAGAAATGCAACGGTAAGTTTAGTAGGAACCAATTTGTTTTTCTTCTATAAAAAGGCACCGTTTGACCCTGAACAGGTATCTGGAAATACACCTGGTGGGGTTGGGGTAGATTCATTTGGATTACCAGTTAACCGATCTGTCGGATTATCATTAAAAGCTAACTTCTAACTTTTACAATTAAGAAAATGAAAATCAATACTATTAAAACATTGGTGTTCGGTACTGTAGTGCTGTTTTCGATCTCAGGATGTACCAATGACTTTGACCAATATAATCAGGAAAAACTGGGCGGACCTGAAAATTTTTACGCAGATTTTATTGCCGTTGTTGATCCTATGAAATCCATGCAAAGAGGTTTGCAGGCAGATTATCAGCTGTATCCCAATTTGAGTGCAGATATGTACAGTGGAATGTTCAGTACTGCATCTCCATTCAATGGAGGAGTAAATAATCTTACCTACTCTATGATGGATAACTGGAACAACAGAATTATTGCTAGGCAACAGGATATTTTCAACTATTCTATCATTATTGATAATGCTGCGAAAGTAATCTATGAAGGAGTAGATTTTACGGGAACATTTGCTGTTAAAAAAATTCTGAAAGTTATTACAGCAGCAAGAGTTTCAGACAATCATGGGCCCGTGGTATACAGTAAATATGAAAAGCCAAATCCTAACGGAACAACAGATTTTGACTCTCAACAAGATGCTTATAATTATTTTATCACTGACCTTACTGCAGCGATTACTGATTTACAAAAAGTAATTGCCACTTCAGCAACACAAAACGTAGAAGATAAATCTTCACTAAAAAATGCTGATTTGGTATATGGTGGAGATATGGTAAAGTGGGCAAAATTTGCCAATTCTCTTAAGCTGAGATTAGCCATGAGAATGAGCTACGCTGACCCTGTGAAGTCTAGACAATATGCTGAAGAAGCTCTTGCATCGTCGGCAGGATTGATTACTGATAATGCTGATAATGCATTAATCAGTGTAGGTCAGTCTGAATTAAGTTTTATTATCTATTCTTGGGGAGACTGTTTGATAGGTGCACCTTTAATGGCTTATATGAACGGATATAAAGATTCAAGACTTTCTGCGTATGCTCTTCCGGCAACAGATAGTAGTGTTCAGGGAAAATATATAGGAATACGTCAGGGAATTGATTTATTAAATGGTAAAACAACCTATGGTGGATTTTCACAACCACAGGCCAAGTCTGCAAACGGAGATTATTTTTCGGCGACTGATGGTAAAATGAAATTATTTACTGCTGCAGAAACTTATTTCCTTAGAGCTGAGGCTGCCCTGAGAGGCTATACAGGAGCTGGTGATATGAAGATGAATTATGAATCTGGAGTTCAGCAGTCTTTTGGTGAATGGGGGAAAAGTGCCAACGTTGCAGCTTATCTTGCGAATACCACTGATACCGAAGCTCCTTATATCGATCCAAAAAATGCAGATAATAATGTAGCTGCTGGGAACCCTCAGTTAAGTACAATTACCATTGGTTGGAATAATACAGATACAAACGAAAGAAAATTAGAAAGAATTATTACCCAGAAATGGTTGTGTCTTTATCCTAACGGACCTGAAGCTTGGGCAGAACAGAGAAGAACAGGATATCCTATTCTCTTCAAAATAAGAAAAAATGATAGTGGCGGATTAATCAGTACGGATGCTATGATCCGAAGAATTCCTTTTACTATTGATACTAAAACATCACTTTATAATTATCAACAGGCTTTACAAACGCTTAGCGGACCAGATACCGGAGCAACTAAGCTATGGTGGGATAAGAAATAATTAATCAAAATCACTCAAAATATAGAGACATCTTAGGAATCGGATTTTTATTTGATACTTTCATTTCGGTAGGAGAGGGAAACCTCTTAGTATATAGTTTCATTTTAGCCGGGATGAAATAGTAAGATGTCTCTTTTCATTTAGTATTTTAGTTTTAAGCATGATAAAAAACAACTCAGGAAACCGTCTGGTAAATCCTATCCTCTGGATCTCGACCTTATATTTTGCAATGGGAATGCCATTTGTAACCATTAATGCCGTATCCGGAATTATGTATAAGGATATGGGGATTTCAGACTCCAAAATTACTTTCTGGACAGCGCTTATCATGTTCTCATGGACACTGAAACCGTTGTGGAGTCCTTTTCTGGAGATTTATAAAACTAAAAAGTTCTTTGTTGTTTTTACCCAGTTTGCGATAGGAATTCTTTTTGCGCTCGTTGCCTTAAGCCTTCAGTTGCCCGATTTTTTTAAATACAGCATTGCACTTTTTGCGGTTGTTGCATTTTGTGGAGCAACGCATGATGTGGTAGCAGATGGAACTTATATTGGTTTTCTTACCAATAAAGAACAGGCAAAATATATTGGCTGGCAGGGCGCCTTCTACAATTTGGCAAAGATTATTAGCAGTGGAGCATTGGTGTATTTCGCCGGAGTTTTAGAAAAAACAAAAGGGGTTACCCATGCATGGATGCTTATTATGGGGATTTATGCATTGTTATTTTTTGCACTGGCTGTTTATCATTATTTCATCTTGCCAAAAGAAGAGAGAGAAGTACCAAAAGAAGAAAAATCAGCTAGGAATGTCCGTAAAGAATTATTGGAAGTTATTACCTCTTTCTTTACAAAACGAAAAATAATATGGTCTATCCTGTTCATTATTCTATATCGCTTTGCGGAAGGTTTTGCCATAAAAATTGCGCCTTTATTTTTTAAAGCGCCAAGATCTTCTGGAGGATTAGGATTATCTACTTCAGAAATAGGACTAATTTATGGGACGTATGGCTCAGCCGCATTTATTTTAGGATCTGTGTTGGCGGGTTATTTTATTTCAGCCCGTGGACTAAAAAAATCGTTGATCTGGCTGTGCTGCGCTTTCAATATTCCATTCATTGTATATGCTTTATTAGCGTACTATCAGCCGGTTGATCTTTTACCGGTAGGTGTTGCTGTTGTGGTAGAATACTTTGGATATGGGTTTGGTTTTGTAGGGCTCATGCTCTATATGATGCAACAGATAGCACCTGGAAAACATAAAACAGCCCATTATGCATTTGCCACCGGTATTATGAATCTTGGGGTGATGATTCCGGGAATGTTCAGCGGGATGATCAGCGACTGTATAGGATATAAAATGTTTTTCATCTGGGTTTTAGTAGCTACGATTCCGGCATTTTTAGTGACATTATTTGTTCCGTTTCCCTATTTAGAAAATCAAAAAGAACAAGAGATCAATCAATAAACAAAATTAAATAAAAAGTAAAAAATACTTTATGACAGCTCAATCAGTAATGATCCCTTGGCAGGATCGCCCGGAAGATAGCAATGATATTATGTGGAGGTTCTCCGAAAACCCGATCATTAACAGATATGCAATACCAACGTCGAACAGTATATTCAATAGTGCCGTAACTTCTTTTGAGGACGGATTTGCAGGCGTATTCAGATGTGATAACAAAGCCGTGCAGATGAATATTTTTGCAGGTTTCAGTAAAGATGGAATCAATTGGGAGATCAATCATGATCCTATTGAAATGATGGCCGGAAATACTGAAATGATAGAATCTGACTACAAATATGATCCTCGTGTCACTTTCATAGAAGACCGTTATTGGATTACTTGGTGTAATGGATATAACGGACCAACTATCGGAATTGGTTATACTTTCGATTTTAAAGAGTTTTTCCAGTGTGAAAATGCTTTTCTGCCATTCAATAGAAATGGAGTGCTTTTCCCTGAAAAAATCAATGGTAAATATGCAATGTTGAGCCGTCCAAGTGATAACGGACACACTCCTTTTGGAGATATTTACATCAGCTACAGTCCTGATATGAAATATTGGGGAGAACACCGTTGCGTAATGAAAGTAACGCCTTTTGAAGATAGCGCTTGGCAATGTACCAAGATTGGTGGTGGCCCGGTTCCTATTAAAACAGAAGAGGGATGGTTACTTTTCTATCATGGCGTAATTAATACTTGCAGAGGTTTCAGATATTCAATGGGAGCAGCATTGCTGGATCTTGAAGATCCTACAAAAGTACTGTATAGAACGAAGCCTTATTTATTGGCTCCTGCAGAATCGTATGAGCTAACAGGAGATGTGCCGAATGTGGTTTTCCCTTGTGCTGCATTAACAGAAGGAGATAAAGTTACCGTGTATTATGGCGCTGCCGATACGGTGGTGGCTATTGCCTTCGGATATATTTCAGAAATAATTGATTTTATGAAAAAGAACTCAATCTAAGTCAGTTAGAATTTTTTACGGAATATGTAGATCAACTTATTTTTTTTCGAGTAAAGATCTTTGTTTTGGTTTTCATATTTTTAGACAAATTTTTATATTAAAAAGCCCGATATACCTATCATGAAGAAAGAATTGCTTATCTATTTTTTTACCGCTCTGCTCTCTACGGGGCATGCTCAACAACAGAAGAATGATGTTCTTTCTTGGGTAGATCCGTTCATCGGAACAGGTGGCCATGGTCATACTTTTCCAGGAGCTACAACGCCATTTGGAATGATTCAGTTAAGTCCGGATCAGAATACAAAAAGTGGAGATTGGGACTGGTGTTCAGGATACCATTACAGCAGTAAGACGATTATGGGATTCAGTCATAACCACCTTAGTGGAACAGGTTGGGCAGATCTTGGTGATATTCTGGTAATGCCAACTGTGGGTGCCTTAAAGATGACGCCGGGTACAGAAGACAATCCTGAAACAGGCTATCGCTCAAAATTCAGCCACGAAAGAGAGACTGCATCACCGGGTTATTATTCTGTGATGCTAGACAGCTATGGAATTAAAGCAGAATTAACAACTTCTCCAAGGGTGGGTTTTCATAAATATACCTTTCCAAAAAGTGATGAATCTAATATCATTATAGATCCTACGAACAAAATTTTTGGAAATATTTACCATACATTGGTAAGTATAGAAGGAAATAATAAAATTAAAGGATATTGCTACAGCAATGGCTGGGGAGGAAAGCGCTTTGCTTATTTTGTTATGGAGTTTTCTAAACCGTTTAAATCTTATGGAGTATATGCGGAAGGAAAAATAAAAAGCAATGAAAAAATGGCTTTGGCTAAAGATGCTAAAGCGTATGTGAAATTCTCTACGGAAGAGAATGAAAGTATTGAGGTGAAAGTATCTTTATCTCCCGTAAGCATAGAAAATGCACAGGAAAATTTTGATACCGAAGCAAAAAATGTAGACTTTGCTCAAGCGAAAGAAACGGCACAGAAGACATGGAGAGATCTTATCAGTAGATTTGAGGTAACAGGCGGAACAAATGACCAAAGAAAAATCTTCTATACAGGGGTTTATCATACATTTATTGCTCCTAATCTTTATATGGATGCCAACGGAGACTATGTGGCAGCACAGGAAAATATGAATACCAAGTGGTTTACTAACTACAGTACCTATTCTTATTGGGATGGCTTTAGGGCTACTCATCCTTTGTTGACCATTATGGATCAAAAACATACGAAAGAATTTGCAAACTCTTTAATCAGCCGATATACAGATCGTAAAGATCATATGCCGATCTGGGAACTTTGCGGATACGATAATTTCTGTATGCTTGGCTATCACAGTGTATCGGTAATCTGGGATGCTATTTCTAAAGGAGTACCGGGTATTGATGAAGAAAAAGCATTTGCAGCCATGAAAGATGCTTCTTTAACCGATAAAATGAGCAGCAGTGATGGAGGCGGAGGTCTTAATGACTATATTAAATTAGGCTATACTCCTTCAGAAAACGGAGCTTCTGTTTCTGCCACGCTGGAATATGCTTATGATGACTGGTGTATCCAGCAACTTGCAGAAAAGCTGGGCAAAAAAGACGAAGCAGAAGTGTATAGAAAGCGTTCTATGAGCTTTTTAAATACTTTTAATAAAGAAAATAATCATTTCTGGCCAAAACAGAAAAACGGAAAATTCTTACCGGATTTTGTCTTGAACGATTGGAAAAAACTTCAGCCACACTGGGTTTCAGGAAATATCTGGGCGTATGATTTCTTTGTTCCTCATAAGATTGATGAAATGATGGACTTATACGGAGGAAAAAAAGGTTTTGAAAATAAATTAGATAAAACCTTTACCGAAGCCCTTAAAATGGAGGGAGAACAACACGTAGATATTTCAGGATTCATTGGTTCTTTAGGATTTGGAGATGAGCCGGGACACCACGTTCCTTATCTTTACAACTATGTGGGAAGTCCTTATAAAACGCAGAAGATGATCAAATTCATCCGTGATAATATGTACGCTGCAAAGCCCGACGGAATCGTAAACAATGAAGATTGCGGACAAATGTCGGCATGGTATATTTTCTCTTCATTAGGATTCTATCCGGTGACGCCTGGTAAGCCTGTGTATGCAATCGGAGCGCCTCAGTTTCCGAAAGCTTCTCTTAAATTAGAAAATGGAAAAACTTTCACTGTGATTGCAGATAAAATTTCTGATAAAAATATCTATGTTCAGAAAATGTTCCTCAATGGTAAAGAATATAAAAGCTGGGAACTTAATCACAGTGACATCATGAACGGAGGGGAACTGAGATTTGTGATGGGAAATAAACCTGTAAAATAAGATTAATAAAAAATAACGTATCAATGGAAAGGAGAAATTTTATTAAAACAAGTGCACTGGCAGGAGCCGGATTACTGTTTACTCAAAATATTTTTGCGAAAAATCTGGTTCTGGATGGCTTCCCGGTTGTTCGAGTGGCGAAGGATAAAAGACATTTTACCAGCGAATCAGTAGAAGGTGCAATTTCAGCTTTTAAAAGTAAAGTTAAAAATAAAGAATTAGCTTGGCTTTTTGAAAACTGTTTTCCAAATACATTAGATACAACTGTTTTTTATACTGAAAATAACGGTAATCCGGATACGTATGTGATTACCGGGGATATTGATGCCATGTGGCTTAGAGACAGTTCTGCACAGGTTTTCCCTTACCTGCAGTTCTCAAAGAAAGATGAGAAACTTCATAAACTGATCTCCGGAGTAATCCACAAGCAGACCACCTTTATTCTGAAAGATCCGTATGCCAATGCTTTCTACAATGATGACCAGAAAATAAGCAAGTGGAAAGAATATGATCACACCGATATGAAGCCTGGGATCCATGAAAGAAAATGGGAGATAGATTCATTGTGTTATCCTATTCGTTTGGCGTATCATTTCTGGAAAACAACAGGAGATATAAAACCTTTCGATGCCAATTGGTTACAGGGGATTAAACTTACTTTACAGACTTTTACCGAGCAACAGAGGAAAAAAGATTTAGGGCCGTACAAATTCGAGCGTACAACAGCTTGGGCTACAGATGGTGTTCCGATGGGAGGATATGGCTATCCTACAAAACCGGTTGGATTAATCAGTTCTATGTTCCGTCCAAGTGATGATGCTACCATTTATGGATTCCTGATTCCATCTAATTTATTTGCAGTGGTAAGTTTACGTCAGGCTGCAGAAATGGTTTCACAGATCAAAAATGAAAAAGCATTGGCTCAGCAGCTTAACAATCTTGCAGATGAGGTAGAGGGCGCGATTAAAAAATATGGAATTTACGATCACCCTCAATACGGAAAAATATATGCTTTTGAAGTTAATGGCTTTGGAAGTTATAACCTGATGGATGACGCCAACTGCCCAAGCTTACTAGGATTGCCTTATTTGGGAGCTGTAAAATCTGATGATCCTGTCTATGTTAATACCAGAAAATTTGTTTGGTCAGAAAATAACCCATTCTTTTTCAAAGGTAAATTAGCAGAAGGTATTGGAGGTCCACACATTGGCCTTGATATGATCTGGCCGATGAGTATCATTATGAAAGCGTTGACTTCCAAAGATCAAACTGAGATTAAATGGTGTATCAACACATTACAGAAAACTCACGGAGGAACAGGCTTCATGCACGAATCATTCAATAAGGATGATGATAAAAAATTCACCAGAGAATGGTTTGCATGGTCAAACACCTTATTTGGGGAGTTATTATGGAAAACCTTCAACGAAAATCCGGAGCTATTAACATAGCCCTTTAATAAAGCATTCTTCCATTTTTCTTTAGATATCTTACTGCAAAAGTAGGATGTCCGGATAGAGGTATGCTTGATTTCAAAACCAAGAAACAACAAAACAAATTATATTATGAGAAAAAAATCCGTTTTTATTACCCTTCTTGCTCTGGCCCTTCAGGGAACTTTAAAGCTTAGTGCACAGCAACTTAATCCGGTAGGAATATGCTATGTGGAAGTGAATAACAACAATATGTTGAATGCTGGGTCTTATACTTTGCAGAACAGCGGAAAACAGCTTTTTGATGTGGCCATTATTTTTGCGGCTAATATTAATTATGATGTTTCCAAAAACAGAGCGTACATCTCGAACAATAACAATGTTACCAAAGTATTGAATGATGTAAATACCTATGTAAGACCTTTGCAGCAAAAGGGAATAAAGGTATTGCTGGATCTATTAGGAAATCATCAGGGAGCCGGTATTTCTAACTTTCCGAACCGTGAAGCAGCTAAAGATTTTGCTTTACAGATTGCTAATACCGTTTATACATACGGTTTGGACGGGGTGGATCTGGATGATGAATATGCAGGTTATGGAAATAACGGAACAGGTCCTGCGAATAGCAGTTCTTTTGTTATGCTTTTACAGGAACTTAAAAGTGCAATGCCCGATAAGTTAATCACATTTTATTATCTGGGGCCTGCAACCACAAGACAAAATTATAACGGAGATAAAGCCGGAAATTATATAGATTATAGCTGGAACCCATATTATGGTACTTACAGTGCTCCTAGTGTATCGCCTCTTGATAATAGTAAGCTATCAGCGGCTGCAACGTGGATTCAAAACACGAATTCTCAGTCTACTTCTGTGGCTACATTAACAAGTCTGGCAACCAATACAAAGAACGACGGGTATGGAGTATTCATGTGGTACGATTTGGGTGGAACTGATGTTGCAAGCTACCTAAGTACAGGATCAAATATTCTTTACAGTGAAAATACACAACGCAGTGGAGCTCTTTACTCATGGTCACAAGGGCAAGCCTGTGATCCGCCACTTGGGTTGGAAATGACCAATGCTACCGGGACTACTGCTAAACTAAATTGGACTGCCAATGGTTCTCAAACCTATAATATCGATTATAAAGCAGCCAATTCCACGACATGGACGAATGTGGCAACCAACTATTCCGGAAGCAATGTCGTGATCAATAGCCTTGCCCAGAATACGGATTATGACTGGAGGATACAATCTAACTGTTCTTCAACATTAACGAGTACTTACCTTTTTGCACCGAGATTTAATTCTGGAAACGGATGCGCTACTCCAACAGGTTTGGTGGCATCAAATAACCTTGGAACGACTACCCAATTGTCATGGGATGCTGTGGGAACTGCTTCTACTTATACCTTACAATATAAAACGGCAGCAGCAACTACATGGAATGTGATTCCAAATATCTCAACCAACACGTATAGCCTTCAGAACTTAACGGCTAATACCAGTTATGTATGGAAAGTACAATCATCTTGCGGAGGAACAAATACCAGCATTTATTCAGCGGATACCGCATTTAACAGTGGTTTTGCACCTGTGGTAAGCCCAGGCCCAAGAGCACTTTCTTTTAATGGAAGTACCCAATATCTTAATGCAGGGCAATTTAACCTTAGTGGAAATGCATTAACCTTTGAAGGATGGGTAAAAGTAAATGCATTCAAAACCGGTTTCCCTTATATTTCATCAGTTCTAGGAATTGAAGTAGGGGATAGTAATTCGGCAATGCTAAGATTTGGGGATGGTAACCTTGCTAATAACAAATTACAGTTTATATTAAGTTTTGGCTCATCTCAGGTAAAGCTTAACAGTAACACAGGGCTTAATACCAATACATGGTATCACATTGCAGCAACATATGACGGTGCATCAATGAAGCTTTATATCAATGGTGCTTTGGATGCAAGTGCTTCTAGTTCGGGTAATTTTACAGCAAATGGGATTCTTTATATCGCTAGAAATTATGATAATTCACGAGCTTTAAATGGATCTCTGGATGAATTCAGAGTATGGAAAAAAGCATTAACCCCTCAGGAGATTTTAGATAATAAATGTAACGTTGGGGCAAGCTCAACTGGTCTTGAAGCCAACTGGAAAATGGATGAAGGAAGTGGAAACGGAGCGTTGGATGCCACTTCAAATACTCATTTTGCGAGCTTGATCAGCATGTCAGATACCAATTGGAAAACAGATGTCCCTTGTATAGCTTCATTATCTACACAGGATATTAAGAATGGTGAGTTAAGTAAAGAGAACAATGTGTATCCAAATCCGGTTAAAAGAGGGAATGACATTCATTTCAAAATCAATAATAATACTGCGGAAGAAATTGCTTTGTATGATATATCAGGAAAGCTGATTAGAAAAGAAAGCGTAAATAAAAATGATGTTATCATGAATACTCAAAATATATCTACAGGGACTTATCTTTATAAAGTAACATCAAAAAATAGCCAGATTGTATCATCCGGTAAAATAATCGTAGAATAAATGAGGGTTCAACTAAAAAGGTAAATGATTATCCGCAATTTGATCTCATTGAAAATCTTTGTGAACTTTGCTGAGTGGAACGCCATTGCGAACTAAAAAATTAACGGCATTATTTGCAAAAAAACTTTGTGGTCTTTGCGTTTAAAAAATACTAGTAAACCAGACATTTAAAAAAGTAAAACAAATTAAATAGTAAAATAGAGAGACAAAAAAAGCAAAAATGAATTCCAAAAAGGATGATTATCATTCTGTGTTATTTATTTTTGCTTTTTGTTTGTCTGTTTTGAAGACATATAAATATAAAGCTTGTTCAAACTCATTTAAAAATTAAACCACAAAAAGTACAAAAGCTATTATTGAATCGTTTAAAGTTTAGCTATTTTTAAAACTTATGTGCTCTTATTAGCGGTTAAAATAAAAGGTTTAAACAAGTTCATAATAAAGAACGAAATAATGCAGAATATAGTAGGAATAGATATTGGAGGATCTCATATTACGTTGGCTCAGGTTGATCCGCAAAAACGTGAAATACTGACCTCTACTTATGGGAGAGAACATGTTGATTCTTTTGAGCCTCGTGAAATTATTTTTTCTTCATGGACGTCTGCCATTGAAAAAGTGGCTCATGATCTGAGTAGAGAACATCTTTTAATAGGGATCGCAATGCCCGGACCTTTCGATTATGAAAATGGGGTTTCTTCCATGCAGCAAGGAAAGTTTATGGATATTTATCAGGTAAATATCAAAGAAGAACTGGCAAAGAGACTTTCAATTTCTTCTAATCAGATTCATTTTTTAAATGATGCCGCTGCATTTATGGAAGGAGAGGTTTTCGCAGGTTGCGCGCAAGGATATAAAAAAGTTTTTGGGGTAACGCTGGGAACAGGGCTTGGAACCACTTTTTATAACAACGAAACTGCCACGGATGAAGATCTGTGGGATTCACCTCTCAAGGATTCTATTTGTGAAGACTATCTGGCAACAAGATGGTTTGTCAACAGGTATGCAGAATTAACAGGAGAAACAATTTCCGGAACCAAAGAATTACTGGATAAGCCTGAAGAAATACGAACCAAGATATTTGATGAATATGCAGATTCTTTTGCAGAGTTCATGATAAGATATGTAAGAAGTTATGAACCTGAAGTTTTGGTTATAGGAGGAAATATTGCAAAAGCTTTTCCTTATTTTGAAAAAAGATTTATTTCTAATGTAAAAGAGAATAATCTTAACCTACCCATAAAAATTTCCGCTATTTTTGAAGATGCAGCCATTTTAGGAGCTGCAAGCTATGCTTTGAAAAAAGCCTGAATAAATTAATAAAATGATAATGAAGTCTTTATTTTCTACTTATTTTCTTTTACTAAGTACTTTGATTTTTAGTCAGAGCTCATCCCCGGTAGATTATGTAAATCCGCTTATGGGAACGCAATCCAAACCCTCTTTGTCGAATGGAAATACCTATCCGGCAATAGGACTTCCGTGGGGAATGAATATATGGACGCCCCAAACGGGTAAAATGGGAGATGGATGGGTTTATAGCTATGATGCCGACAAGATAAGAGGTTTTAAACAAACGCATCAGCCATCTCCTTGGATGAATGATTATGGCGCTTTTGCGATCATGCCGGGCGTTGGTAAATTGAAATTTAAAGAAGAAGACAGAGCAAGTTGGTTCAGCCATAAAGCAGAAAAGGTAACTCCTTATTTCTATAGTGTGTATTTAGCGGATATCAACGTAACAACTGAATTTACGCCTACAGAAAGAGCTTCTTTTTTTAAATTTGATTTTCCTAAAACAGATAGCGCGTATGTCGTGATTGATGCGCTGGATAAAGGTTCTTATATAAAAATTTTCCCAAAAGAAAAGAAGATCATAGGATACACCACCAAATATGCCTCAGGAAAATATGAGAATTTTAAAAACTATTTCATTATCCTGTTTGATAAAGATTTTGATGTAACCACCGCTTGGAAGGATGATAAGTTCATCAACAATCAGCTGGAAGTTACCAGTAATCATGCAGGAGCAGTCGTTGGTTTTAAATTGAAAAACAAAGAATCGGTGTATGCAAAAGTAGCCTCTTCTTTCATCAGTTTTGAGCAGGCAGAAATAAATTTGAAGAGAGAAATTGGAAGCAAAAGTTTTGAACAGGTAAAAACAGATGCTAAAGATATTTGGAATAAAACCTTAAATAAGATTGAGGTAAAAGGAGGAACAGATCAACAGATGAGAACTTTTTACTCCTCTTTATACAGAACGTTGTTTTTTCCACAAAAACTGTATGAAGTTGATGCGCAGAATAAAATAAAACACTGGAGCCCTTATAACGGGAAAATAGAAGAGGGTAGAATGTTTGCAGGAACGGGCTTCTGGGATACTTTCCGTGCATTATATCCTTTCCTGAATTTGGTGTATCCAAGTATTAATGTTGAAATGCAGGAAGGCTTGGCCAACGCTTATAAAGAAGGAGGTTTCTTACCGGAATGGAGCAGTCCCGGATATTCCAATATTATGATTGGAAACAACTCGGCTTCCGTAGTGGCAGATGCTTACATCAAAGGACTTCGTGGATATGATACAGAAACACTTTGGCAGGCGGTAAAACATGGCGCCAATAATGAAGGCCCAATGGATGCTGTAGGACGTAGAGGAGTTGAATATTACAATCGTTTAGGGTATGTGCCTTATGATGTGAAAATCAACGAAAATGCAGCCCGAACGTTGGAATATGCTTACGATGATTTCGCTATTTATCAGTTAGGAAAAGCGTTGGGGAAACCAGCTTCGGAAATTGATATTTATAAAAAGAGAGCCTATAATTATAAGAATATGTATGATCCGGAGACGGGGTTAATGCGTGGTAAAAATCAGGATGGCAAATTCCAGAAACCTTTTAATCCTTTTAAATGGGGAGATGCTTTCACAGAAGGAAACAGCTGGCATTATACTTGGTCTGTTTTTCAGGATATTGATGGTCTTGCAAAATTAATGGGAGGCAAAAAGAAATTTGAAGCGAAACTGGATGAGGTTTTTTCTCTTCCACCAGTTTTTGACGATAGCTATTATGGAGGTGTGATTCATGAAATCCGTGAAATGCAGATCATGAATATGGGGCAATATGCCCACGGAAACCAGCCCATTCAACATATGATTTATTTATATAATTATTCAGGATCGCCTTATAAAACTCAATATTGGGCAAGAGAGGTGATGAATAAATTATATCAGCCAACACCAGACGGCTATTGTGGAGATGAAGATAACGGGCAGACTTCTGCGTGGTATGTTTTCTCTGCCTTAGGTTTTTATCCGGTAACTCCGGCTACAGATCAATATGTTTTAGGAGCGCCATTATTTAAAGAGGCGACGATTCATCTTGAAAACGGAAAGAAAATAGAAATAAAAGCGCCACAAAATAGTGCTGAAAATCTATATGTAAAATCATTGAATATAAATCAGAAACCTTATTCTAAAAACTGGCTGAGCCATAAAGAATTGATGACAGGAGCTGTTCTGGACTTCCAAATGGATAGTAAACCAAACAAGGAAAGAGGTTCACAGGAAAAGGATTTTCCATATTCAATGTCAAAAGAATAATCATTTAATAATAATTTTTTAACCTATAAATACAACTGTAATGAGTGCAGAAAAAAAAGAAATATTTGATAGAGTAGAAGAAATGTTGGGAACACAGGGTTTTAACATTGCTGCAAAGGATGATACAAGACCTTGGGGTGGTTTTTTTGTGATTGATGAAAACCAGGCACAGGATTTTGCGAACCAATATTTTGATGGAATTGATGTAGAAAGTTTAAAAATTGGAGGAAAGCTAAGTCCGAAAATCTTATTAGTTGCTCCGGATGCAAGACTAAGCTGGCAGTATCACCACCGTAGAGCAGAGATCTGGCAGGTAGTAGAAGGTACAGTTGGAATTAAAAGAAGTAATACCGATGAAGAAGGCGAGTTGAAAGAATTCGGTCCAAAAGATCAAATCAAGCTTCAGCAAGGAGAAAGACACAGACTTATTGGTTTACAGGGTTGGGGTGTAGTTGCCGAGATCTGGCAGCATACCGATGCTTCTAATCCTTCTGACGAAGACGACATCGTGAGAGTGCAGGATGATTTTGGAAGGTAATTCTAAACTAAAATATACATCAGCCTCTGTTCATCATTTCTCTATTTTAGAGCGTGGCGAGCAGAGGCTTTTTTTAAGATTAAACCGTATGAAAAAATATATTTTATGCTTTTGGATAGGGATTTTGTTTGGGGTGAATATTCAGGCACAAACGTTTTCATCACCCAATGGTCAGTTAAAATTAAATTTTACCATTGAAGAAGGGGGAAGTCCCTATTATTCTTTAGGCTATAAAGATAAAAGTGTAGTAAAAAACAGTAAGTTAGGGTTTACGATAAAGCCTTCCTATTCTTATGATTCTGAATTTAAGATAGAGAATATTGATTATGCTTCTTTTAATAAAAATTGGACCCCGGTTTGGGGACCCAACAAAGAAGTAAATAATCACTACAACGAAATGTTGGTGCATTTAATTCAGCAGAAAACAGGCTGGAAGCTGGATATAAGATTTAGACTTTTTGATGATGGATTGGGCTTTCGATATGAATTTCCCATTCAATCTGAGTTGAGACATTTTACGATTAACAATGAAACAACGACTTTCAATCTAGGGAAAGACTATAAAGCTTTTTGGATTCCTGCAGATTATGATACGAATGAGTTTCCAGTGTCAACCTCTCAGTTATCTGAAGTTTCGAAACTCATTGATGATGCTAGAAAAGAATCTTTGGCAGCGAAAGCGCCAAGTAAAAGTCTTGCGGTACAGACTCCGCTAATGTTGAAATCTCAGGACGGACTTTATATCAATATTCATGAGGCAGCTTTGGTTAATTTTCCTGCCATGAGCCTTACTCTTGATGAGAAAAATTTTAGTTTGTCATCTAATCTTACACCGGATAAAAACGGAGACCGAGGCTTTATTCAAACAGGATCGGTGAGTCCGTGGCGCACCATGATTATCAGTGATGATGCCAGAAAAATATTGTCATCTAATCTTGTGGTTAACCTTAATGAGCCAAGCAAAATTGAAGATACATCCTGGATAAAACCGATTAAATATATTGGAGTTTGGTGGGAATATTTTACAGGAGGAGGTTCTACTTGGGCGTACTCTAATAATCAGGATATTAGAATAGGAAAAACAGACTACACAACCTTACCACCCAATGGCACTCATGGAGCCAATACGAAACATGTAAAAGAATATATAGATTTCGCGGCAGAAAACGGATTTGATGCTGTCTTGGTAGAAGGCTGGAATGAAGGCTGGGAAGATAATCAGGCGTACAGGAAAGAACATATTTACAGCTTTACGAAAGCATATCCGGATTTCGATGTAAAGGAGCTTCAGGCATATGCAAAAAGTAAAAACGTAAAAATCATCATGCATCACGAAACCACATCTTCTGTTGTAGACTATGAAAGACAGCTTAATGATGGTTTTAAGTTTATGAAAGACAATGGTTATGATGCGGTGAAAACGGGATATGTAGGACCTATTATTCCCCGAAGTGAATATCATGACGGGCAATGGATGGTGAATCATTATCAATATGTTGTGGAAACGGCTGCCCGATATCGTATCATGGTCAATTCACATGAAGCCGTGCGCCCAACGGGTTTGTATAGAACTTTCCCCAACTGGATTGCTCAGGAATCGGCAAGAGGAACTGAGTTTGAATCTTTTAGTGGAAACAAGCCCGATCATACAACCATTTTACCGTTTACCCGACTGATAGGAGGTCCTATGGATTATACACCGGGAATATTTGAAGGAGATCTATCCGTATATGGCAATAACAAAGCGCAGTTAAGTACAACGCTTACCAAACAATTGGCTCTTTATGTTACGATGTATAGCCCTCTTCAGATGGCAGCAGATTTAATTGAAAACTATAAAAAATATCCTGATGCTTTTCAGTTTATTAAGGATGTGGCTGTAGATTGGGATTCTTCCTATATTCTTGAAGCAGAGCCTGGAGATTATGTTACCATTGCAAGAAAAGCAAAAAATAAGAATGAATGGTTTGTGGGAAGTATTACGGATGAGAACCCAAGAGAAGCGGTTGTAAATTTATCGTTTTTGCCTAGAGGAGAAAAATTTGAAGCAACGATATATAAAGATGGAAAACAGGCGAGCTGGAATCATAATCCTAAGAGCTATGAGATTTCTAAGCAACAAGTGAAATCAAACGAAACATTGAAAATAAAAGTAGCTCCCGGAGGAGGTTTTGCAATAAGTATTAAAGCTTTGAAATAATTAAAAGGGTTTATTATTTCAGGACTAAACAACGCTATAAAAGAAAACAGCTCCAATTTTTGGAGCTGTTTTTATTAATATTAAAATAAGTTATTTCTAGAAAGTTACATCTAATCCAACATAGAAATTAGCTTTCATAATTGGGGCATACACCATTCCGCCATCAAAGTAGTTTCCGAAAGGGTTTCTGAAATCTACAATCGCATTTTTCTGGTAATAAGACGTTAAATTCTCCCCGCCAACATACGCTCTGATCTTTTTATTGAAATTTCTTGAAACCTGAGCATTCAAAACTGCATAAGATTCTGAATAAGTAGGCAATTGAAATTCTTCTGGATTGCTTGATGTGTTAGGAAGTCTTTGCTTTCCAACCCAGTTTAAAGTGGTATCAAAACTCCAGAATGCACCTTTATCATTTTTGTTGGTTGAATAGGCAAGGTTTACAAAACCTCTGTGCTTAGCCATGAAAGGGATTTCTCTTCTTCCATCCAGATAATCAGCCTGAACATCATAATACTTATAGGCTAATCTTACATCAAAGTTTTTGAAAGGCGTAAAATCCCATTGTGTTTGAAAAGAGTTCGCAAAAGATTTACCTTCTAGGTTATAGAAAGTCAATTGTTGAGGTGAACGATCTAGATCAACCAAAACTTGATTCTGGAAATCTGTTCTGAAGAAATCTGCAATAATTGAAGATTTTCTTCCAAAGATCTTGAATTCCTGTTGTAAACTGATCCCGTAATTCCAAGCAATTTCAGGCTTTAAACCATAGATGCTTCCATTATTTTGTAAGATCTGAATATTTCTATTAGACGCAAAATATTGTTGATTTTCAGCAAAAACATTCGCGGTTCTAAAACCTCTTCCTGCAGAAAGTCTCAAAATAGTCTGTGGAGTGAAATCATATTTAAAGTTCAATCTCGGCGTAAACTGAGTTCCTGCTAAATTGTGGAAATCGGCTCTGGCTCCAGCGACTAAAGTATATTTTAATCCGGTCAACGTATATTCCGCAAAAATTCCCGGAACAATTTCGTTTCTTTTGAAATTATCTGTCAAATACGTTTCATCATAACCATCATACATAAAACTTGCACCTGCTTTATATTTGTGGTTGGTATTCCCTAAAATACTTTCAAAAATTAAATTTGAGTAATACGTCTGCTGCTTTCCTGAATAATTTCTAAGACCGAAAAAACTGTCCTGCTGGTGATAAACATATTGGTTCATCCAGCCTAAACTTTGGTAAGGTTTACCTTTAAAAACATATCCTGTTTTATTCCAAACCTGAAATCTTGAGATGTTAATTCCAACACCGTAAGCGGTTTGCTTATCCTGAGGCAGTTGTTTGTTGAAATCTGTTTGTCCTGCCGTTCTTTCATCCTTGATGAAGTTAATTCCAAAGTGTGAACCGAAACCTGACTTTTCTAAATCGTTATAATTAAGCAAATAAGCTGTGTTGATTTGAGTTCCTTTTGGACGGTCAAGAAAACCGTCTTTATTCATATCGGTATTACCGAAAGTTCCGTTTCCGTGAAGTAAAAACGTTTGAGACCATTTTTCATTAATCTTTGAAACGTTGGTAATATTGGCTTCGGCTCTTCCATTAAAATCAGAAAAAAGATTTAATGAAGTTTCAGGTTCTTTAGAGTTTTTTAAAAGCTCTGTATTAATCTGTCCTGTAATACTTTCATATCCGTTGGTAACGGTGCTTCCTCCTTTGGTTAATTGGATGCTTTCGATCCATCTTCCGGGAATAAAGCTTAATCCATAAGCAGAGGCTAATCCTCTGATTTCAGGTAATAATTCTTTAGTTAAACTCGTGTATTTTTGGTCTAAGCCTAACATTTTCAATTGTTTTGTTCCTGTAACGGCATTGCTGAAAGAAACATCAACCGTTGCATTGGTTTCAAAACTTTCAGACAAATTACAACAAGCTGCTTTTAATAATTCTTTTTTATCGATATTAAAAACCAATCCTGCTTCTTTCTTGCTTAAAGATGTTGCTGTTTTTCCCCCTGTTAGAACAACGCCTTCAATGCTTTTTTCACGATTGTCATGACCTTCATGGCTTTCGTTTGTATCAATTGTTTCCTTGTGTTCTGCGTGTTCAGACGTTGCACCTTCTTCATAATGTACATTAGGATTCTTTTCTCCTAATGCAATTTCTCTGTCATACAAACAACATCCCGGAAGGTTTTTATAGGTGGCATCTGATGATTTATACTTTTCATTATCATGACCCACATCTGCAATTTTCTTTAAAATTTTATCTGCTGAGGTTTTTGATGAATCAAAATCTAATGTTACGGTTTGCTTTTCTGCATTCCAGTCTGCGGAATTGGCACCTGCCTCTTTTGCTGCTTTTTCAATTCTTGCTTTACAAGACGCACAGTTTCCTTTTACATAAAATTCATTTTCTTTTTTATGCTGATGATCGTGTGCTTCTACAGGAGTTGGGTGAAGATTTCTGTCATAATGACAACATCCCGGAAGACTTTCATAGGTCTCATTTGATGCTTTGAATTTTTCATTGTCATGTCCTGCTCCTGCCACTTTCTTCAAGATCTCATCAGTTGAAATATTGCTGTCTGTTTCTAAGGTTAAGGTTTGTGATTCAATAGAATAACGGGCTTCTTTTGCGCCTGCTTTTTTAGCGGTTGTTTCTATTCTTTCCTTACACATTTCGCAGTTTCCTTTTACTTTGAACTGGTTTTTAGAAAGATTTTGAGCAAAAATAATTTGGGTAAATAATAAGAATGCACCAAGAATTATCTTGGAAATATATAATTTCATTTGTTTAAAATTTAGATTAATTAAAAAATCGGTCCATTATAAAATAATGAACTGGTTGATATGTAATTAACCTAGTTTGGGCGGTTGCCAGATATCTTTTAAACCATCTGAAACATAAGGATCAGAATATTGAAATTGTAAATTTTGTGTAAGATTAAAATTAGATAAATCTAAAGATAATAAAGATTTAGAAGGGGTAATTTCTAAAAATGGAGCGCAAGAGACGCACAATGTACAGCAATCATCATTACAAGATGATTTACTTTCTTTGTCTTTAGAGTGATGTTCTTTTGATGAAGTGTGATGGTTTTTGCAACAATCATCTGATTTTGACTCTTTTTTGCAGCAAGTTTCCTGTGAAGCCTGAGCATAAAAGTTATCCTTTGGAATCAAAAAAATCCCCAAGCAGAAAATGATCGTCAAAATCTGTACTAGTTTCACGATTGCAAATTTACAAAAATTATGGCAAAGGTTCTCCTACTTTTAATGAACAACTATGAAAAGGCTCACCATGAGCAGGATTTAATTTTGGTTTTTCACCCATTGCAAGAGCTTGTTGAGGAGCTGGTGCAGGAGTAGTCTGAACATTTGTTGGAGTGGCTTGTGGAGCTGGTTTGCTGCTTAAAGGCTGCCCAACAGGGATGTCGCATCTATGACCTGGTTGCCCATGTGGAGGATTCATTCCGGGAGCTGTTTTCGTCGCCTGATTTTTATCAGGAACTATAATTTGTCCTGCTGGTAATGTATTAGGATCAACTTGAACGGCATTAGGAACGGTATTAACAGCGACGTTTTGAGCGGGAGCAGGTGTACTATTCAAGGGTTGTCCAACAGGAATATCGCATCGGTGACCTGGCTGTCCATGTGCAGGATTCATTCCTGGTGCTGCAATAGAAGCGGCGGCTGGGCTGGAAATTCCGGCTTGATCTAAAATAGACGGTTGAGGCGTATTGACAACTGCGTTTGATTGAACGCTGGTTTCTTCCTTTATATATGTTGCCTTTTCGTCTTTTTTACAAGAAACGGTTAATAGTGAAACAGCTATAAAGCCTAAAAATGTATTTTTCATATCCAGAATTGGTATGAAACAAAATTAGCAAAACATTTTTAATTGTTTTGCTAATTTTATATTTATAATCTTGTTTTAGAACTAATTTTTAACTAAAAGCCTAAATCCTTCTCCATGAACATTGATAATTTCCAATCCTTCGTCATCTTTTAATAATTTACGAAGCTTAGCAATATAAACGTCCATACTTCTTGCGGTGAAGTAGTTTTCTTTTTTCCAGATTTTTCTTAATGCAAGATCTCTAGGCATAAAGTCATTTCTGTGGATACAAAGAAGTTTAAGCAATTCATTTTCTTTTGGAGAAAGTTTGTATTCTTTGTCACCCACTCTCAATTGTCTTAGCATAGAATCAAAGAAGATATTACTGATCTTGAATTGTTCCTGTTCTTCATTTTCTAATGTAGAACTTCTTTGAAGGATAGCTTTTATTTTGTATAGAAGTAGTTCAGTATCAAAAGGTTTTGTGATATAGTCATCAGCTCCCAATTGATATCCTTTTAATATATCTTCTCTCATATTTCTTGCCGTCAAGAAAATGATAGGAGTGTTTTTATCGATTTTTTTTACGTCTTCAGCTAATGAGAATCCGTCTTTTTTCGGCATCATGACATCGAAAATACAAATGTCGAATTCGTTTTCGGTAAATTCTTTCAATCCCTGTTCTCCATCTACTGCCAGTGTAACTTCAAAATTATTGATCGTTAAATAATCTTTCAATACTGCTCCGAAACTCTGATCGTCTTCTACTAATAATATTCTGTTGCTCATAGTTTTAAAAATTAAAAATTAAAAAGTAAGAATGAAATCACTCATCGTACTTTCTTAATTATATTGTTATTTGGGTTCCTATTTATTTTAATTAACTCATTGGAAGTTTTATCGTGAAAGTACTTCCTTTATCTTTCTGAGAATCTACAATTACTTCTCCTTTATGCAGTTCTACAATCTTTTTTACGTAGGAAAGACCAAGGCCTTGTCCTTTTACATTATGAATATTTCCTGTTTCTTCTCTAAAGAATTTATCGAAAATTTTGGTTCTGTTTTGGGTTTCCATCCCCATTCCTTTATCGGAAATTTCAATTACATATAAGTTACCTTCATTGCTGGTTCTTACATGAATTTCAGGAGTCTCAGGAGAATATTTATTGGCGTTGTCTAATAAATTGACTAACATATTTGAAATATGAAATTCATCTATTTTAAAAATATATTTATCAGCTGTAAACTCCTGTGTAAGCGAGCCGTTTCTTTGTTTTACAATCAGGTTGAATGATTCGGTAGTCCTTTTTATGAGCTCTCTAACGTTGGTTTCTCTTAAGAAGAGTTCAACTTCATTTCTTTCTAATTTGGACATGTTGAGGACATTCTCAACCTGCTTTTTCATCCTTAAATTCTCCTGCTTGATCAATTCTGAATAGTACTTAACTTTATCAGGATTGGTAGCAATTTTATCATTGGCTAATGAATCTGTTGCTACGGAAATGGTTGCTAAAGGTGTTTTAAATTCATGAGACATATTATTAATGAAGTCTGTTTTTACTTCAGCCAATTTTTTCTGCCTCATCATATAATTAATGGAAATAATATAGATTCCTAAAATAGTCAACAATGAAAGGAAAGTCCCTAAAAGCATAGGCCAATTGTTCATGGCTAATGAATATTCTTTTTTAGGAAATACTAATGCTAAAGAATATAAAGTACGTTCTTTATTATCTGTAAAAAGCGGATAACTGTAAGGTGTATTATCTTTTTTGTCTTTATAGTCTTTGTTTACAATACTTGTAATATTGTTATTTTTATCAGTAACACCATACCCAAACTTTGCAGAAATCCCTCTTATTTTAAGCTCTTTTGTAATGATAGAATCTAGAACTTTATCGTCAACTCTTTTGGTAATTGGTAAATTGTTTCCATAGACTTTAGCAAACTCTTTTATGGTATAATCCCCATTTTCAATATCATTATTGAGTTCTGTGGTAAGTTGCTGGGGCTTCGTAGTGTCCCTTTTTATTTTATAAGCGGCTTCATCACTGTAAAGGGTAGTCCATTTTATAGAATCTCCTCTTTGCGAAATAGGAAGCTGCGTTTTCTCAATAATATTTTTGGCATAAATAATCTGTCTCTGAGTTCCAGAATCTTCTACTTGCTGAATGGTGGTTAAAGAAGGTTGATTCTTGCTGGCAATAACATTTTTACGGAAATTTTTATTGTCTTGATTCATGTATTTCTCTAACTCAATTTCAGTAACACTTTTGGCAGTGCTTTCTAACGCAGAATAGACCTTACTTGTAAAGTCTTGTTCAAGTGCAGTATAATATCTTTTCAGCCAATAAAATTGGAGTGTAACAAAGACAATCAGTGAGATGGTCATAAACACCGAAATTATTGGGATGAACTTATTATTCATTAGTATATTTTATTGTTTTTAGAATTATGAATGTTAAAATTAATTGTTTTAAGACTTGATAAACAAAAAACGAGCCAAAAAATTGTGTAATTTTTCTTAAAACTACGATTTTTAACATTTTATTATAAATTTATGAATACAGAACATAGGAAAAGCCCTGTCATAAATTAAAATAGTAAATTTATTACAAATAATTACTTATGGAATCTATTATGATTTTTAACAAAGATTTTGACTCGAAGAGTGTTTATGTAATGAAAATTTTTCACGCAGATGTTTCAAAAGTGTGGAATTATTTCACCGAATCTCATTTATTGGATGAATGGTGGGCTCCGAAACCATGGAAATGTGAAACTAAAAAACAGGATTTTAAAGAAGGAGGAATTTGGTTGTATTCAATGGTTGGTCCAGAAGGAGAGAGGCATTATGCTCAAGTAAAGTACGGTGAAATTATGGAGCATAGAAGTTTTGACGGTATCGCTTCATTTTGTAATGAGGAGGGAGATGTTGATGAAAATGTTTCTGGGTCACAATGGCTTGTTGGATTTACAGGAGTGGAAGAAGGTGCAAAAGTGACAATCAATATTCATTTCGCGTCGGAGGAAGCGATGAAGAAGCAATTAGAAATGGGTTTTGAAGAAGGCTTTACAATGGGATTGAGTCAATTAGAAGAGATTTTAAAATAATTTAAGCCATTAAGATTTGATTAAGTTGTTAAGGATATTAAGTTTACTTTGTGTGAGACTTAAAAATCAGAATGATTTTCTTAATTAAGCTTAATTCTTAAAATGATCTTCATAGTTTAAAATAAGAAAACGGAGAGTACAACCTTTCCGTTTTCTTATTTTGATTAAAACAATTCTTCGTCTTGAAAATATTGAATAACTGCCTTTTTCATCAGCAACGATTGCTCGTTGGGCTTTAGTTCGGGTAATCCTTCCAGTTTTTCAAAGTGCGGCCATCCGTCTTCATAATGCGAGAATTTATAATAACCAAAAGGTTCTAATAATCTACAAACAGCAATATGAATTAAATTTACTTTATCTTCTTTCGTATATTTTTGTTGGCCACTTCCTAATTCCTGAAGACCAATTAAAAATAAGATGGTCTCAATCGGTGGATTCTTTTCAGTCTCAAAGTTTTCCTCGAAAAATTGTTCTACTTTTTTCCAGTATTCAGCTTCGTTAATCATAATCTATAAATGATAAGTGATATTTGATAAATGATAAAAGTTAAGCCTTCAACATCTTTCTATATGAAGCAGTAACTTTTAAGATTTCCTCAGTTTTAATTTTTAAATCTAATAAAATTTCGTTTTGAACGTAATTAAGTTCTTCTAGCATTTCAAGCCAAAATAATGTTTCGTCTGTTTCTTCTATAACGATGGATATTTTAGAAAATCTTTCTGCCTTTGATCTAGCTCTACACATTGCCCTATAATTGGCTGCCATTGATGTGGATGAGCGATATACTTGTTTTCTAATTACAGAAAAAGCTTCTTGATAAGGAAGTTTAGATAATTCCTGAATAATTGCAACGGCTAATTGCTTTGTTTTTGAAGCAAAAAGTTTGTTGTAATCTACATTATCCATCATTTATCATTTATGAATTATTATTTATTTTGAGCAGGAACGCATATTCCAATGCGTCTTCTTTTAATGATTCAAATCTTCCGCTTGCGCCTCCGTGTCCGGAACTCATGTCGGTTTTGAATAATAAAAGATTGTTGTCTGTTTTTAACTCTCTTAATTTCGCGGTCCATTTTGCAGGTTCCCAATATTGAACCTGAGAATCATGCAGACCTGTTGTAATCAGTATATGTGGATATTCTTTCGCTTCTACATTGTCGTATGGCGAATATTCCTTCATGTATTGATAGTATTCTTTGTCGTTTGGATTTCCCCATTCGTCATATTCCCCAGTTGTTAATGGAATTGTTTCATCCAACATTGTTGTCACAACATCTACAAAAGGAACCTGAGAAACTATTCCGTTGAATAATTTCGGTTCATAGTTGATAACCGCTCCAACCAATAATCCTCCTGCACTTCCGCCCATTGCATATAAATGTCTTGATGAAGTGTAATTTTGTTTGATTAAATATTTTCCGGCATCAATAAAGTCGAAGAAGGTATTTTTCTTAAACAGCATTTTACCGTCTTCGTACCATTCTCTTCCTAAATATTCTCCACCTCTAATGTGAGCGATTGCATAAATAAAGCCTCTGTCTAATATTGATAACCTTACATTAGAGAAACTTGCATCAACTGTATGTCCATAACTTCCATAACCATATAAAAGGACAGGAGTGTCTGCAGATTTTTTCGTGTCTTTGTGATAGACTAATGAGATTGGAATTTTTGTTTCTCCCTCTCTTGAATCTGCCCAAATTCTTTCAGAAATATAATTTTCAGCAAAGAATTTTCCTCCCAAAACTTCCTGTTGCTTCAGTAGTTTTGTGGTTTTGTTCTTCATGTCATACTCATAGGTAGAACCAGGCTGAGTTAATGAAGTATAACCGTAACGTAAAACTTCTGTGTCAAATTCTAAATTGATACTGATATAAGCGGTGTATGTTGGGTCAGAGAAAGGAAGATAATAAGATTCATTTGTTTTCTCTTCAATGATTTTTATCTGTAAAAGACCTTCTTCTCTTTCTTCAAGAACAAGATAATTTTTAAATATTTCAAAACCTTCCAATAAAACTTCTGCGCGATGCGGAATGACGTCTACCCAGTTTTCCATTCCACAATTGTCGATTTTTGCTTTTACAATTTTAAAATTGATTGCGTCATCGGCATTGGTGATAATGTAAAACTCATCTTCATAATGTTCTACAGAATATTCTAGATCATCAATTCTTGGTTGAATGGTTTTCCATTCTACAAAAACATCATCAGCAGGAATAAAACGGTGCTCGTCTGAAATTGTGCTTGAGCTTGCCAGAAAAATATATTCTAATGATTTTGTTTTAAAAACATTCACATCAAAAGTATCATCCTCTTCATGGAAAATTAAAATATCTTCTGAAGGTTCTGTTCCTAATTTATGTCTGTATACCTGAAATGCACGTAAGCTTTCATCTTTTCTGATGTAAAAAACATGCTCGTTATCATTTGCCCAAACAGCTTTCCCTGTGGTGTTCTCTATTTTATCGGTAAGAATTTCTTCCGTTTCTAAGTTCTTGAAATTAATGTCATAAATTCTTCTTCCAACATTATCAGACGAAAAAGAAGTTAATTTATTATTCGGACTTACAGCAACGCTTCCCACTTCGAAAAATGTTTCACCTTCTGCAAGAATATTTACATCAAGAATGATTTCTTCTGTATTCTCTAAACTTTTATGTTTTCTGCAAAAAATAGGATATTCTTTTCCTTCTTCATAACGTACAATATACCAGTATTCATTAAAGAAATAGGGTAAAGATTCGTCATCTTTTTTGTAGCGGGCTTTCATTTCTTCGAAAAGCTCTTCCTGAAGCTCTTCGGTATCCTTCATCATAAATTCTTCGTAAGCATTTTCTTCTTCAAGATATTTTATGACTTCAGGGTTTTCTCTTTCATTGAGCCAGAAATAATTGTCAGTTCTTTTATCTCCGTGTATTTCTAGTGTTTTTTCTATTTTTTTTGCCTGTGGAGCTTCCATTCAATATTAATTCTTGTTCAAATTTAGTTAAAAAAAAGCCATCTTTCCTTGTATTGAAAGACGGCTGTTTTATATTTTATAGTAAAAGTTACTTATGAAGAGCTTTTACATACTTTTCAAGGGCCATTGTCATAGATGGTGTTTCTTTTGTAGGCGCCATTAGATCTACTCTTAATCCTGCTTCTTCAGCGGCTGCTAACGTTGTGTTACCAAAGACACCAATATTAGTTTCATCCTGTTTGAAGTCTGGGAAATTCTGTTGTAAAGATTTAATTCCTTGTGGACTAAAGAAGATCAGCATATCGTAATCTTTAATTGTAATATCTGTTAAATCACTACAAACTGTTCTGTACATGATTGCTCTTGTCCAATCTACGTTTGCCGCATCTAAAGTTTTAACAATATCAGGACTTAAAACATCTGAAGATGGTAATAGATACTTTTCAGTAGGGAATTTCTTGAAAAGAGGTGCAAGATCTGAGAAGTTTTTCTCCCCAAAGCTAATCTTTCTTTTTCTGTAAACAATATGCTTTTGAAGATAGTTCGCTACTGCTTCAGACTGGCAGATATACCTCATAGTATCTGGCACTGCAAAACGTAATTCTTCAGCGAGTCTGAAATAGTGGTCTATTGCATTCTTACTGGTAAAAATAATTCCAGTGTACTGTGTTAGATCTATTTTCTGTGTTCTAAGTTCCTTGTTGTCAACACCTTCGACGTGGATAAAAGGACGAAAATCAATCTTTATTTTTTCCTTCTTCGCTATATCTAAATATGGAGAAGACTCACTAGGCGCTGGTTGTGAAACCAATATAGACTTTATTCTCATCATTGACATTTATTAAAAAAATAATACTTTCCAAAGCAGTAATAATGGTGCTATTTGGAGGGTGCAAATATACAAAAATTTATAATACCATTTTTCGGGTAAAACATTGTTCTTGTGAAATAAATAGAAAAAAACTTTAAAAATGAATACAAATGAAAAGAACAACAAATAGTATAAAAACATTTTATTTCTGTCAATAGGGAAATAGTAGTGGGTTACACATAAAATTATTAACAAAAATGACAAAACAAAGTAAAATTTTGTAGAGGTGAAGTAAAAAACTATCCATTTTTTACCATCTCCTATACTTTGGTAGAAAATAAATCCTAATGTAGTTTTTATTAAATAAAATAAAACAACGGCTATTAAACTATATCCAAATTTGTTCAACTGGTATCCCAAAATATTTAGATCAGCAATGTTTTTTGGGACAATTGGGATATATTGTGAGATTAAAACAGCTAAAGTAAGAGCCATCACACAAGAGGTGATGATCCAGCTTGGGAGGTTGTTGCTGGCATCAAAATATTTCTGCAGCAAAAAGTCTTTTAGATTGGCGCCTCTTTCTATGATATTCATCATGAATAGGTATAAAAATATACAGCCCAACAATATAAAGATTACCCAATCGTTGTTCTCGGGTATCCTTACGTGATTTATAAAATTTTGAGATAATGGCAAAGGAATGTTTTTTGCAAAATTATAGATTATTTTGTATAAAATAAAAAGGTTAAATAAACTATCTTTGCAAATTGAAATGAAAAAACTCGTCATCATCCCAACTTATAACGAAAAGGAAAATATAGAAAGTATAATTTCCGCGGTTTTTGCGTTGGAAGATAATTTTCATATTTTGGTGGTGGATGACTCCTCTCCGGATGGTACATCTGAGATTGTAAAAGATCTTCAAAAGAGATTTCCTCATACGTTGCATTTATCGATAAGACATATAAAAGATGGTTTAGGGAAAGCTTACATTCATGGATTTAAATGGGCAATTCAAAATAATTATGATTATATTTTTGAAATGGATGCCGATTTTTCTCACAATCCAAGTGATTTGCCCAAACTTTTCGAAGCTTGTTTAAATGCGGATATGGCCATCGGTTCCCGTTACTCAAAAGGAGTAAATGTTGTAAACTGGCCAATGGGAAGAGTTTTACTTTCTTATTTTGCATCAAAATATGTGAGATTTGTTTTAGGACTTTCGATTCATGATACAACAGCAGGTTTTGTTTGTTTTTCAAGAAAAGTTTTAGAAGAAATAGGATTGGAGAATGTAAGACTGAAAGGATACGGTTTTCAGATTGAAATGAAATTCAGAGCTTTTAAAAAGGGCTTTAAAATTGTAGAAGTTCCTATTATTTTTACCAATAGAATATTGGGCGAAAGTAAAATGAATGGTGGGATTATCCATGAAGCAGTGTTTGGTGTTTTAAATTTAAAGTGGAAATCATTAATCAACAGATTATGAAAAGACTGATCTTCATTTTCGTTTTATTGGGAATGTTCTCATGTGGTGATTATATCGATAAACCAAAGAATTTGGTAGATAAAGACATGATGGCTGAGATTCTTGCTGAGATGGCAATTAATGATCAGGCCACTTTTGTGTATCAAAATAAAAATCTTGAATCCGGAACAAGATATATTCTTAAAACCTATAAGGTAAAACCGAATGATTTTATCGAGAGTTTTAAATATTATGTGGTAAAAGATGAAATGAAGGGGATTGCTGAGGAAGCACAAAAAGTATTAATAGAAAAAGATCCAAAAGCGGATCAATATATAAAAGACAAGTTGAAAAAGAATGGAGTTGCACCTACTTTTGAAAAATAGATAGGATGCAGAAATATTCCATTTGGCAAAAAAGATCAGTCGCCAATGATGGTGAATTAAAGAAGTATACGAATGAAATTTTTTAATATAGAAAAAACCTCTGAAGGTAAGGCAAGAGCAGGAGAGATCATGACCGATCACGGAAAGGTGCAGACACCAATTTTTATGCCTGTAGGAACTGTAGCAAGTGTAAAAACAGTTCACCAAAGAGAATTAAAAGAAGACATTAAAGCCCAAATTATTTTGGGTAATACCTATCATTTATACCTTCGTCCTGGTATGGAAACAATGCAGGAAGCGGGAGGTTTACATAAATTCATGAACTGGGAACTTCCTATTCTTACAGATTCAGGGGGCTTTCAGGTATTTTCGCTTTCAGGAAGTAGAAAAATGTCTGAGGAAGGAGTGAAATTCAAGTCTCATATCGATGGAAGTTATCATTTATTTACTCCGGAAAAGTCTATGGAAATCCAAAGACAGATCGGGGCGGATATTTTTATGGCTTTTGATGAGTGTGTTGCTTATCCTAGTGGATACAACCAAGTAAAAGCTTCTATGGAAATGACCCACAGATGGTTGAAAAGATGTATTGATTGGAATGAGAAAAATCCTGAATTATACGGTCACAAACAAAGGTTTTTCCCGATTGTTCAAGGTTCTACATATTCAGATTTAAGAAAAATTTCGGCTGAAGTAATTGCAGAAGCAGGTGCTGAAGGAAATGCGATTGGTGGATTATCTGTTGGTGAACCGGAAGATGAACTATACAGAATCACTGATGAAGTTACCGATATTTTACCAAAAGATAAACCGAGATATTTAATGGGAGTAGGAACTCCATGGAATATTCTGGAATCTATTGGGTTGGGAATTGATATGATGGATTGTGTGATGCCTACCAGAAATGCAAGAAACGCGATGTTGTTTACTTGGCAAGGGGTAATGAACATGAAAAACGAAAAGTGGAAACAAGATTTTTCTCCTTTGGACGAGTTTGGGACAAGTTTTGTAGATAGAGAATATTCAAAAGCATATGTGCGCCATTTATTTGTTTCTAAAGAATATTTAGGAAAGCAAATTGCATCAATTCATAACTTAGCATTCTATTTAGATTTGGTTAAAGTGGCGAGAGAGCATATTATTGCAGGAGATTTTTATCAATGGAAAGACTCTGTGGTTCCAATTCTTAGACAAAGACTTTAAAAAAGATAAATACATATTAAAAAGAGCGAATAGTGTTTAAAATTATAGACCGATATATCATTAAAAAATACCTTGGGACTTTTAGTTTCATGTTGATATTGTTGTCTGTAGTGGTTTTGGTAATTGATGTTCAGCAGAAGATTCCAAGGATTGAAAACGCTAAATTAATAGACCCTAAATTGGATTTGACGTATTTTCTTATCCATTTTTACCCTTTCTGGATCATCAATTTGATCATGACCTTTCTGTCTATTCTGGTGTTTATTTCGGTGATTTATTTTACATCCAGAATGGCAAATAATACCGAGATTGTTGCCATAATAAGTAGTGGTGCCAGTTTTCATAGGTTTGCAAAACCGTATTTGTTAACTTCTTTATTTATTGCGTGTTTGTCATTGGTTATCAATCACTTTATTCTTCCTTGGGCAAATATTCAGAAAAACCAATTAGAGGCATATACCTACAATGCAAGGAATAAAGAAAAGGTATTAGGGACTGCTCCGGTTTCCGCACAACTCAGCAGAACAGAATATATTTTTGTTAATTCATGGAATAAAGCCGAAAAAAGAGGCTCTGGTTTTGTCTTTCAAAAATTCGATAAGAATAGAAAAATGACCTATGAGCTTAAAGCTTCTGATGTGCTTTGGGATAAAGTTAAAAAGCAGTTTGTTTTAAATAGCTATTTCGAAAAAACAATTAATAAAGACGATACAGAAAAGCTTGGAAACGGTGTTGAGCTAAGGAAAAGTTTTGGGCATGATCCGGAAGAGCTTTTCCCTAACGAATTGTTGGGGCAAAACAAAACAACATTAGAGCTCTTAAAATTTATTCAAAGAGAAAAAGAAAAAGGAAATAGCAATTTAAATACGCATCTCAATGAGCTTCATCAGAGGACTTCAATGCCTGTTTCTATTGTTATCCTTACGTTTTTAGCACTTTCTCTTGCTTCTCAGAAGAAAAGAGGAGGATTGGGGGTAAACTTGGCTATAGGAATCTCACTAGCCTTCTTATTCGTGTTTTCATTTGAAGCATTAAAGGTGGTTTCTGAAAATAAAAGCATGTCGCCTCTGCTTGCGATGTGGTTTCCTAATATTGTCTTTTTCCCGATTGCGTTGTATTTATATCTGAAAAGAGCCAATCAATAAAGAAGTTTTATTTCTTTATGGTAGAAAGATTTTAACCCATCATTTTCAAGATCAATCCATAATTCACCCATTTTGTCGGCGTATTTTATAATGCCATTTTGTCTCTCTTCATTAATTTCGAAGACGGATATTTCATCTTTTCGAAATAGATTTTCATTAAAATGATCCATGATTTCATGTTCGGAAGGAATATTTTTTAATTTTTCAATTAGAAAATGATGGTAGCTGGAAGTGAATTCTTTTAAATCGTATCTTATTTCCGTTTGGGTTAAAAGCGAGCCAGCTTTAGAAATATCATCAAATTCTTCTTGTAACACATTGATACCCGAACCAATGATGTAATAATTGCTTTGATTGATTTTTTTCTTCTCAATTAAAATTCCAACGATTTTCTTATTTTTAAGAATGATGTCGTTCGGCCATTTTATTTTCACTATATTTTCAGTCAAATTGGCAAGGAAATCCCTGATGGCAATTGCGGTATAATAATTGAACAGAAAATCAGACAGCGTTGAGTTTTCTGTTTTAATTGCTAGTGTGTAGGCTAAATTTTTTTCAGCGGTTGAAATCCACGCATTTCCATACTGTCCACGACCTTTTGTCTGGTTGAATGTATGAAGCCCAATAAAATCAGAATTATCGTAAAGTAAATACTGAGATATTTCGTCATTAGTAGAAGAAGACTCTTTTTGATAGAATAGTTGGCCCATTAAGAAAACTTTAAGACTTTAAAAGGCTAAAAGTAAGGCTAAAGTAAAAGAAAAACAATAAATTTGCAGATTATAGATATTTTAATGAATAAAACAGCAGAAAAGCAGGCGCTAATAGATAAAATTGTTGAGGCCATCCAAGATGTAAAGGGTGAAGATATTATGATTTTCGATCTTTCGAAAATTGAAAATTCTGTAGCGGAAACTTTTATAATTTGTAGCGGAAACTCAAATACACAAGTGTCTGCATTAGCAGGGAGTGTAGAGAAAAAAGTAAGAAATGATCTTCAGGATAGACCTTGGCATGTAGAAGGTACCGAAAACTCTATGTGGGTTTTGGTAGATTATGTTACCGTGGTAGTTCACATTTTCCAAAAAGAAACCCGTGAGTATTATGACATCGAGGAACTTTGGGGAGATGCAACTATTACAAAAGTAGAATATGAATATTAAATTTTAAAAAGTATAAATGAACAATAAAGGATTTAACTGGTTTTTTCCGATTGCGATCATAGCTCTTTTGTTATTTTTTGGCTCCAATTTTTTAGGAGGCGACAGTGCAAAATCTATTGACGAAGATGGTTTCTTCAAAGAATTGCAGGCGGGAAAAGTTCAAAATATTATTATATACAAAGACACCGAAAAGGCTGATGTTTTCTTAACGAAAGCTGCTAGAACGGCGACAGTAAGTAAAGATGCTAAAGAAAACAATCCGTTATCTGCATTCGAGATGGCACCAAAAGCAGATTATTCTGTAAAATACGGAGATCTTCAGCTATTCCTTCAAAAGTTTGAACAGATAAAAGCAACTAACCCTGCTATTGCAACTACTAAAGATTATGGTGCAGGCAAAAATCCTTTCATGGATATTTTGTTCTCAGCATTAATTTGGATTGCTATTTTAGGATTGTTCTATTTCCTTCTTTTCAGAAAGATGGGAGGTGGCGGAGGCCCTGGTGGACAAATTTTCTCTATCGGTAAGTCTAAAGCAAAACTTTTCGACGAAAAAGAAAGAATTCAGGTAACATTTAAAGATGTTGCAGGATTGGAAGGTGCAAAAGAAGAAGTACAGGAAGTGGTAGATTTCTTGAAAAATTCTGAAAAATATACAAAACTGGGAGGTAAGATTCCTAAAGGAGTTCTATTAGTAGGCCCTCCGGGAACGGGTAAAACATTATTGGCTAAAGCTGTTGCAGGTGAAGCTAAAGTGCCGTTCTTCTCACTTTCAGGTTCTGATTTTGTAGAAATGTTTGTAGGAGTAGGTGCTTCAAGAGTTAGAGATTTATTTGCTCAGGCAAAAGCAAAATCTCCGGCAATCATCTTTATTGATGAGATTGATGCTATCGGACGTGCAAGAGGTAAAAACAATTTCTCAGGCGGAAACGACGAAAGAGAAAATACATTGAACCAACTTCTTACAGAAATGGACGGATTTGGAACAGACGTTAACGTAATCGTTATGGCTGCAACCAACAGAGCTGATATCTTAGATAAAGCCTTGATGAGAGCAGGACGTTTTGACCGTTCTATCTATGTAGATCTTCCTGAATTACATGAAAGAAGAGAGATTTTTGATGTTCACTTGCTTAAAATTAAGCTTGATGATACCGTTGACAGAGATTTCTTAGCAAAACAAACTCCAGGATTCAGTGGAGCAGATATTGCTAACGTTTGTAATGAAGCGGCATTAATTGCAGCTAGAAATAGCCATACTTCAGTTACTAAACAAGATTTCCTTGATGCTGTAGACAGAATCATTGGTGGTCTTGAGAAGAAAAATATGGCAATCAAACCTTCAGAAAAAAGAAGAGTTGCTTATCACGAAGCGGGTCACGCTACCATCTCTTGGTTGGTAGAACACGCAGCTCCGTTGTTGAAAGTAACGATTGTGCCAAGAGGACGTTCTTTAGGAGCAGCTTGGTATCTTCCTGAAGAAAGACAGTTGACAACTACGGAACAGATGTTGGACGAATTATGCGCAACGTTAGGAGGTAGAGCAGCAGAGCAGGTTATTTTTAACAATATTTCAACAGGTGCATTATCTGATTTGGAAAGTGTAACGAAAAGAGCTCAGGCAATGGTGACTGTATATGGATTAAGCCCAAATATTGGTAATATTTCTTACTATGACAGTTCAGGGCAATCTGAATACAATTTTGGAAAACCATATTCTGAAGAAACGGCTAACAAAATTGATGTTGAGATAAAATCCATTATTGAAAATCAATATGAAAGAGCAGTTCAGATTCTTACTGAGAATAAAGATAAGCTTGATGCCTTAGCGAATAAACTTTTAGAAAAAGAAGTAATATTCCGTGAAGACCTTGAGGATATATTCGGAAAAAGAGCATGGGATCCTGAGTTAACAGAAAGACCTGTTACGAGCACGATTGCGGCTAAAGAACCGAATGAGGAAATCGTTATTAAAGACAAAGAAGAAGAGAGTGAAATTCAGGCTCCAGAAAGCCCGACACAACTTTAAAATACTTCAAAAATAAAGTGGAAAGAACCTGACGACGCAAAATTGTCAGGTTTTTTCATATTTAAGAGTACATTTTTAGAATCTATTGTAATTTATTTTCTATTTTTGTATAAAGTTGACTAAAAATAAATTAAGTTGAGTTTATTCAAGAGAATTGTAAGCAAACTGACCAACCAACCTGAGGAAGAAGACAAACAGAGTTTGGAAAAACTAGGGGACTCGCTTAAAAATGCGGATCTCGACTATAAGTTTGCGCAATTATTTACGCATTCGGGAGGGTTTTTTAATTATTGTGCAGATGAAGCGGAGGCTCTACAGACTTTACAGCAAATTGTGAAAATAGAAGGGATGAATAATATCTTTTGTTGGGATAAGGAGCTTCAGAGTTTTCTGAATGTGGTAAAAACTCCTTATACTTCAGATTTTGAACATTCCAATGATGCTGCTTTCATCACTTGTGAGTATCTTATTGCTTACGATGGAAGAATCATGCTTTCTCATAATAACATCCTGCATTATCACTCTTCAAGGCTGCCTAATAAAATTATTATTATGGCGAATGTTTCACAGATTGTGAATAACCTGAATGATGCGATGGGGAAAATTAAAAGAAACGGAAATATTAAAAACCTTACTTCCATCAGCGGAAATCAGTCAAAATTAGATACTTCTTCACACGCCAATACAAAACTATTTTTATTGTTGCTTGAAGATTAGCATCAACTTCTAAAATTTACATCTTGGACAAAAATCTTATTCAAAGAACGCTCTCGGGAATTGTTTATGTTGCAGTTATTATTCTTTGTACGACTCCGTTAGGAGCACAACTCATCAACAGTATTTCTCCGGACCTTGTTAAACAACAATATTTATATTATGGTTTGATCACTTTTCTATTGATTGTAGGATCATGGGAATGTGTTAAAATCATGAAATTTGGAAATGGATATGAGAAATGGGTGGTATTTCCTGTTATCATGGTTATCTTTTATATGTTTTCCAAAAGATATTTCTACCATGACTTTTATTTTAATTTTAGACTAAGCGAAATATTGGCGCTTGCCTTGATTTTAATAGCTGTTATCACGTTATTTAAATATGCGAACGAATTGTACTTCGATAGCGGGAAACTTATTTTTACGGTTATTTACGTAGCTCTTCCGTTTAGTTTTGCATTAGGTTTACCAAAGTTTTCTACTTACGAAAATACATTTTCTTTAGAAGTCCTTTTCTTGTTTGTTCTTATATGGAGCAGCGATACGTTTGCATACCTAACAGGGAAATTCTTCGGGAAGCATAAAATGGCTCCCAAAATTTCTCCTAAAAAGACTTGGGAAGGATATTTTGGTGGAGTAGTATTAACTTTAGTGTTGTCCTACTTTATAGAACATTATCAACCGGAACTTAGAGGAAACTGGATGGTTGTTGGATTCTTGGTGGCAGCATTTGCACCATTAGGAGATTTGGTAGAAAGCCAACTTAAAAGAAATTTCGGTGTAAAAGACAGCGGAAACATCCTTCCGGGGCATGGTGGTGTATTAGATAGGCTGGATAGTTTTTTAATTTGCGCGCCTGTCGTATATTTGTACTTTATTTTAGAAAAATTTATTTAATCTCATGAAATTACATAAGGAGTCAAAAGGGACGATCACTGTAGCAACAATACTATTTATTATCATTAGTGTGTTGGCTATTTATTTTCTTGAAATGTGGTCGTTACTGATCATTATGCCATTATTGGTTGTTTACAGTTTGGTATTTTGGTTCTTCAGAGTTCCGGTACGTGATATTTTAGAACATCGTGAAAACGTTATTGCTCCTGTTGATGGGAAAGTAGTAATGATCAAGGAAGTGGAAGAAACTGAGTTTTTGAAAGAAAAAGCTATTCAGGTTTCTATTTTTATGTCACCTTTAAACGTGCATATCTGTAGATATCCGGTTTCAGGAAAAGTGATCTACAAAAAATATCATCCGGGAAAATATCTTGTTGCTTGGCACGAGAAATCTTCTACAGAAAACGAAAGAACAACGGTTGCTGTTGAAAGTATGACGAATCATAAAGTGGTTTTCAGACAAATCGCAGGATATGTAGCGAGAAGGATTGTTTTCTATTGTAATGAAGGAGATCAGTCGAAAGCGGGACATGAGTTCGGATTCATTAAGTTCGGTTCAAGAATGGATGTTTTCTTGCCGTTAGACACAGAAATTATCTGCAAGATTGGTGACATCACAAAAGGTGGATTGGATGTTATTGCAAGAATGAAAGATTAAGACCTAATCAAAAATATACTAAAGACTGTTTCGAAAGAAGCGGTCTTTTTTTTGTTTAAACACAAGTGACACGAATGTTTTTCACGAATGAGCAGGAATATTGAAATACATTTTAAACGCAATATTTTCATCAATAGAAACCGGCTTTAGCCTGTTTAACAATTAAACCAAAAATCAATTGGCTTTAGCCAAAACCTAATAATATTGCAATAATTACGGCAACCTATTTTATATGCTGTTTCACTTCCTCAATCAACTTCAAAATCAACTCCACAGGTAAATCTTCTTCCATATCAATTAAAAGTATTTTAAACTTCTTTCTGCCTTCCTGGAGCAATTCTGGATGCTCAAGTCTATCTCCATGATAAAAGCTTACATAATGTTTCTTATGCTTTTTGCTGTAATATAGATAGCACAGCATTTTCTTTTTAAACTTAAAAAAAGGAAGTCCGAAGCTCAATGTTTCGGTAATGTTTTCGGTGTCAGATTCTAATATCTTTTTCCTTAAAAAAAGAAGAGCACTTCTTTCAGGTTCTTTAATTCTGTAGAAGTACTCTTGTATGGGGTTCATTTTAAAAACTAATTTAAAAAGATTTAATCAAAATTTTGAAGCTCAACAAGCTTGTGATATACACCTCTGTGCGCTATAAGCTCCTGGTGGCTTCCTTGTTCTACGATGTCGCCTTTTTCCATCACTACAATCCAATCCGCTTTTTGAATGGTTGATAGCCTGTGGGCAATAATTAATGAGGTTCTGTTGGCCATCATTTTTTCAAGAGCATCCTGAACAAATTTTTCAGATTCAGTATCCAAAGCTGAAGTAGCTTCATCAAGAATCATAATTGGTGGATTTTTAAGAACCGCTCTTGCGATAGAAACTCTTTGTTTTTGGCCTCCGGAAAGTTTACCTCCATCATCTCCGATATTGGTATCATACCCGTTGGGTAACTGCGTAATGAAAATATCTGCATTGGCAACTTTAGCGGCTTCAATTACTTCTTCTTTAGTAGCATCAGGTTTACCCATTAAAATGTTATTATAAACCGAATCGTTGAATAATACAGATTCTTGAGTTACCATTCCCAGCAATTTTCTGTATTCATCTAACTTTAAATGTTTGATGCTAACACCATCAATTAAAATTTCACCTTCAGACACATCATAGAATCTTGCTAAAAGATTGGCGATGGTTGTTTTTCCGCTTCCACTTTGTCCAACCAAAGCAACCGTTTTTCCTTTTGGAATGGTTAAATTGAAATTTTTAAGAATTAAATTATCTTTATCGTAATAGAATCCAATGTCTTTAAATTCGATATTATTTTGAAGTGTAGTGATGGAAACAGGGTCTGCCACTTCTTCAATCTTTACATCAGCATCCAGAATTTCCAATACTCTCTGCAAAGATGCTTCTCCTTTCTGTACATTAGAAATGGAAGCAGACAAACTTTTCATAGGAGGTAAAATTTGGAAGAAAATACCTAAAAATACGAGAAAGTCAGCGGGTGAAATACTTTGCTCTACAATAATTTGTTTCCCGCCGTACCACGCAATTATTAAAAAAGTAATTGATCCTAAAAACTCACTCATTGGCGATGCCAATTCTTTTTTTCTTCCTAATCTTATTGAGCTGGATATCCATCTTTGCATAGATTGCATAAAACGGTTATCCATTATTTTTTCAGCATTAAAAATCTTGATCACTTTTGATGACTTCAGTGTTTCATCAACAATGGAAAATATAGTTCCCATTTCATTTTGAGCTTCGTGTGAATCTTTTTTAAGACTTTTCCCGATTAACGCAATCATGGTTCCCATTACAGGCAAAACCAATAAAGAAAACAGGGTCATTTCAGTACTTAAGAAGAATAAAGTCACTAAGGTACTGATTAACATAAATGGAGCGTTAATAAGCTCTACTAAACTTCCCAAAATGTTACCTTCAACATCACCAACATCATTGGACATACGAGACATCATATCTCCTTTTCGGCTATCTGTGAAAAATGAAACAGGTAAAGAAAGTATTTTGCGATACATGGCACCACGAAGATCTTTGGTAACCCCTACGCGATAATTAATTAATAAATATGATCCTAAATATCGAAATACATTTCTCAATAAAAATGTAAAGGCTGTAATAATACACAACCATGCAAGCACTTTCAATGAGCCATAATCTGTGACTAAACTTTGTACATAATAATTAGAATACTCTTTTAGATAGGTGAAAAAATCTAAAATATCTCCCGAATAAGTAGGAACTGTTTCGTATTTCTCAGGTTTTATAGTGCCAAAAAGCATTCCTAAAACCGGTAAAATAGTCCCTAAGGATGCTATTTGAAATACGGAATATAAGATGTTGAAGAATAAACTTCCGTAGATGTATTTTTGATGCGGCCTGGCAAATTTTAGTATTTTTTTATATTCGTTCATTCAATGAAAAATTGGATAGCAAAATTAATTAAAATATAATGATAAGACGTTCTAAATCCTATTTTACTTTAATTAATATGTCCTCGTAGAATCTTTTTTGTTACAGTGTGATTTAGATAAGAACTATATTTAAAAAAAAGAGTGCTACTTTTAAGGGGTAGCACTCTTTTTATTTTGATTAAAACTTAACCTTGTCATTATACTTTGGGGCAAAGTTTTTAGGACTTAATTTATCCAATGTCTTTCCAAAATTATTGATGATTTGGGTCATATTATCAAAATCAACAATGCTAACGTCATCAGTCACTTGGTGATAGTGCTTGATTTTGCTCATGTCTGCTGTTGAAATTGAATGAGCGATAATTTTCTTCTTAACGAAGTTCACATTATCTGATCTGTAAAATAATTGTTCTGAAGCATAAGGATCAGCGTTGATTTTTAATCCGTTTACTGCATTTTTATTAAAAAGTTCATCAAGATCAGAAAATTCATCACCAGTCATGAAAACTGCATTTTCCCCGAATTGAGATTCTGTAGCTACCATTTCAAAATTGAAAAGAGCGTATAAATTATTGTAAATTTTATCTAAATTTTTATCATCAGCAATCGCTGTAGACCCCAACATTCCTTTTTCTTCACCATTAAATGCCATGAAAACCATTGAAAATTCAGGTTTCTTACTTTTAAAATAATCTGAAATTCCTACTAAAGTTGTAATTCCACTTGCATCATCGTCAGCTCCATTATAGATATTATCTCCACTTTTATTATTGTCTATTCCGATGTGATCGAAATGTCCTGAGAATCCTAAGTATTTATCTGTTTTTCCTTTTTTAACACCACAAACATTATAAACAGTCTTTCCTTTATAATCAAATGGAACCAGATAAGAATTTCCCGTACAGTATTCTAAATTGTTTTCTTTAAAAAGCTTTGCAATATAGTTGGCTGCATTTTCATTTTCAGGCGTTCCTATTTCGCGGCCTTTCATTTCATCTGATGCCAATGTTGATAGAATTGTATTTATTCTTTCCTTAGAAACTTCCTGTGCGAAAGTGAATACTGAGAAAAGTGATAGAGTAAGGATGGTGATTTTTTTCATGAGTAGACTTTTTTAATAATATGTCGCAATTTAAAGGAAAATGTTGTACGAATACATAGAAAAGAAAAAAACAGCTCCTAAAAGAAGCTGTTCTTACTCAAAAAATCGTTGTTTAGGTTATCGAAGTCTGTCTACAGATTTCACGAGCCTCTCATCTTTGCGGATGTATATGTTTGCAATAAGCAGACAGATAATCGCGATCAATGGAAAAATCGGCTCAATACCCTTCTCAGGAAATTGAATTCCTCCGGGTAAGCTTAGTAACCAGTACGCCAATACACCAATCAACAAAACGTTTATAATGATGCTGATGTTATTCAGCAAAATTTGTCTCTTCCTGTTTTTAAAGCTGAATACGCTTAGTAACCCAACCAAAACAAGTATTATACTACCAATATTGATCACAGAAATACTACCGAAAACGGCAACATCTTGTCCTGTAATGAACAGGAACACAGCAGCTAAAACTGCCAGAAAAACCCATATAGTCTGTATTCTTTGTAGCATTGAATATTTAATTCTAGGCAAAAGTAGTATAAATTTTGCACAATTCAAAAATAAGTGTAGATTTGCATTATACAATGTACTTGAAAACAATAGTCACCGGACTTACTTTTCTTACTCACAATTAATTACATTTTTACATTAAATATGTTTAACATAGAAACGTTAAGGTCAAAATCCGTAACGGAACTGACTAAAATCTTAAAGGATTTGGGCGTTAAAGTTGCAAGAAACAGCAATGAGAATGATAAAATCTTTGCAGTTCTTGATTTTCAGGCTTCTAACCCTAAAGTTGCAAAAGATTATTTCAACGCCACAGAAAGCAGTATGAATACTGAAGAAAATCCACCAGAGAAAGAAGCGAAAGCTCCTGTAAAAAAGGCTGCTCCGAAAAGGACGCCAAAACCAAAGCCTGAGGCAAAAGCTCCGGTAGAAACAAAACCAAAAGAAGAAGACGAGAAAGCTGTTGAAAAAGAAATTGTTTCCGAAGAAGTAAAGCCACAAGCTCCTAAAGCTGAAACTGCAGAGGATGCAGCAGCAAAGGCAGAAGCGGCAAGAAAAAAAAGAAAAAGGCTTCCTACAAATACAAGTAATGTAGATAATCCTGTTCAGGAACAAACAGAAGCTCCTAAAAACACACAACCTCAAGAATCTGCTCCAGCAGTAGAAAAGCCTAACAACCCTCGACAACAACAACAGGCTAGACCTCAAAAAGGACAAAACCATCCACAAAACAGTGGAAACCAACATAAAAATCAAAACCCAAACCAAGGTCAGAGCTCTAATCAAAACCCTAATCAGGGCCAAGCTCAAAATCCTAACCAAGGGCAAAACCAGAATCAAAACCAACATTCGAATCAGAATCAGAACCCTAATCAAAATCAAAATAGGAATTCTGACAGACATGATGATCATCAAGAACACCATAGAAAGGAGTTCAACTTTGATGGAATGGTAAGTATTGAGGGGGTTTTAGAAATACTACCGGATAACTACGGATTTTTACGTTCTTCAGATTTTAGCTATATTTCTTCTCCGGATGATGTATATGTGTCTACTGCACAGATCAGAAATTTCGGGTTGAAAACGGGTGATACAGTAAGAGGTATTGTAAGACTTCCAAAAGAAGGAGAAAAATACTTTTCTTTATTAAAACCAACTGAAGTTAACGGACGTGATCTTGCATTCATTAAAGATCGTGTTGCTTTTGAATATTTAACACCACTTTTCCCTGAAGAGAAATTTAACCTGGCAGGAGATAACTCAACGCTTTCTACAAGAATTGTTGATTTATTTGCACCAATTGGAAAAGGGCAAAGAGCAATGATCGTTGCACAGCCGAAAACCGGTAAAACGATGTTGTTGAAAGATATTGCTAATTCTATCGCTTCTAATCATCCTGAAGTATATATGATGGTTCTTTTGATTGACGAACGTCCTGAAGAAGTTACCGATATGGAAAGAAGTGTAAATGCGGAAGTTATTGCCTCTACATTTGATGAAGCTGCAGATAAGCACGTAAAAGTTGCCAACCTTGTTTTAGCGAAAGCTCAGAGAATGGTTGAATGCGGACATGATGTTGTGATTCTATTAGACTCAATTACAAGATTAGCAAGAGCTTACAATACCGTAACGCCTGCATCTGGTAAAGT
This sequence comes from Chryseobacterium polytrichastri, assembly GCF_900142445.1. Lineage (GTDB taxonomy): Bacteria > Bacteroidota > Bacteroidia > Flavobacteriales > Weeksellaceae > Chryseobacterium > Chryseobacterium polytrichastri. The sequence goes on from NZ_FRAV01000010.1 coordinate 52,677, forward strand.
CCTTTCGGGAGGGGTAGACGCAAATGCTCTTCACAAGCCGAAAAGATTCTTCGGAGCGGCAAGAAAAATTGAAGGAGGTGGATCTTTAACCATTATTGCAACAGCTCTTATCGACACAGGTTCTAAAATGGATGAAGTTATTTTTGAAGAATTCAAAGGTACCGGAAACATGGAACTTCAATTAGACAGAAAAATTGCTAACAGAAGAATTTATCCTGCTATTGACTTGATTTCTTCTAGTACAAGAAGAGATGATCTATTGCTTGATGAAGTGACTTCTCAGAGAATGTGGATCTTTAGAAAATACCTTTCTGAAATGAATCCTGTAGAAGCAATGGAATTTGTAAATAAAAACATCAGAGGAACTTTAAACAATGAAGAGTTCTTGATGTCTATGAATAAATAATTTAATTTAATATTGTTAAATAAGAAGCACGGGTTTTATATCTGTGCTTTTTGTTTTGATTTTTTCTAAACTTAATTTTTTTAATTAAAAGTATGATAGAATCTACGATATCAATGTTAAAGATTTATTAAAATAATCTCCAATTTTTGATAATCGATCATTTATTGGCTAACTTTGAATTATAACATTAAAAATAAAATTATGTCATTTGAATTACCAAAATTAGGATATGCTTACGATGCATTAGAGCCTACTATTGATGCAAAAACTATGGAAATTCACCATACAAAACATCACCAAGCATATATCGACAATTTAAATAAAGCAATTGAAGGTACTGAACTAGCTGGAAAAACGATCGAAGAGATCTGCCAGACTGGAACTGATAAGCCTGCAGTAAGAAATAATGGTGGAGGTCACTTCAACCACTCTTTATTCTGGGAAGTTTTAACACCTGGAGGAAGCAATGAGCCTGTAGGAAATGTAAAAGCTGCTATCGAAACTTATGGTGGTCTTGAAAAATTCAAAAATGATTTTTCTGATGCTGCTAAAACAAGATTCGGTTCTGGATGGGCTTGGTTAGTGAAAAACGCTGACGGTTCTGTTTCTGTTTCTTCAACTCCAAACCAAGATAATCCATTAATGCCTGTTGCAGACGTTAAAGGAACTCCTGTTTTAGGTTTAGATGTTTGGGAGCATGCTTATTATTTAAACTACCAAAACAGAAGACCTGACTATGTTTCAGCATTTTTCTCTGTTGTAAACTGGGACAAAGTTGAGGAATTATTCAACAAATAATTTTTTAGCGATATAAATAAAAAAGGTTCAGAATTTTCTGAACCTTTTTTTATTTTACCTAATAGCATCACTTCCGTAAAGTCCGTTCATTCGTAATCCATATTTCCAGTTTACATAAGCAAAAACTTGATACAGCTTATATTCGAATTTTAAGCCGTAATTTTCTTTCGAATCATAATCAATAGAAGATTCAATTACATTTCGATATTTGCCAGAGGTATAGTAGGAATTCCATTCGCTGACCAGAAATGTATTTTTAGTTTTTAAATAAGATTCTGAGTATTGGCTCATGGGTTTTGCGATAGCACTTAGGAAATAATCAAATTGGGTATCTATTACTGTAAGATCCCATTCGCCATCATCATTCTTTTCAGGTTTCATTTCTGATTTCTTTGTATCACTTTTAGGGTTAGTTTGTGCTGAACAACTAAAAGGAATATATATGATAAATAATAGTAGAATTAAATTTTTCATATTCATAAAGTTACACAAAAAAAAGCACCCGAATCGAGTGCTTTATATGCTATGGTTCTTTTTGAAGAATGACAAATGCCGGAAAGTGGTCACTATAGCCTCCTGTAAATTGATCCCCATTCCAGGATCTGAAAGGATAACCTTTGTAATTTCCTTCTTTGTTGACTAAATAAGCCGGAGCAAAGATTTCAGCTTTGAAAACCGAATATTCTTTAGTTACCTGATCCGAAATTAAGTTCTTAGAAACAATGATTTGATCAAACAAGTTAGGTGCATCCTGATATGCTAAAGAAGCAATTCCTTTTTTATATAAAGGATACATTAAATTAAGATAAGGATTTTCTTCAGTTAAATCTTTTGGATTAGCCTGAGCTTTTAAATGATTTTTTAAACTTGAACTTACAGGATCGTCATTAAAATCACCCATCGCAAACAATTTAGTACTAGGATCTGCTGTTCTGATGCTGTCCATTTGTTGTTTTAATAAAGCAGCAGCCGCGTTTCTTTTTGGTAAAGAAATGGCTTCACCACCTCTTCTGGAAGGCCAGTGATTCATAAAGAATGCTACTTTTTCATTATCAAGGAAACCGGTAACGACTAAGATATCTCTAGTGTATTCTCTCTTTCCATTATCTCCATAAACTTTCAACTCTTTTTTAAGAGAATTGGTTATGGTAAATCTTCTTTTTTGATAGATCAGGGCTACATCAATTCCTCTGTAGTCATATGAGTTATAATGAATAATTCCGTAATCGAACTTGGCTAAAGCAGGTTGCTTAATTAGGTCTTCAATTACCTGTCTGTTTTCAACCTCAATTAGACCTACAACTGCAGGAGCTGTTTTGGTATATTGTGAACCTAATTCTGAAATTACCTTAGCTTCATTAGCCAATTTAGCATTGTAAATTTTAGTATTATAGTTTTTAGCGCTTTTTGGAGTAAATTCTTCAGAACCACTTTGGTATCTTACGACTTTTTTCCCTTTCAGAGCTCCGTCACTCCATTGTCCGTCATATTTTTCAGCTTCTAAAAATTTAATAGAATCTAAAGGAATGCTTCTGTGAAAGGCCGGATTTTTTATATCTTTTGTGCCATCTATATAGTCTGCGGAACGTATAGTGTCCCAAAGGTTTTCTACATTTAAAAAGCCTACCGCGGCAACTTTTCTTAATTTACCTTGCTGTTGTGCGAAAGTCATTACCGAACAAATAACGGCAAAAAAACTTAAAAATTTTCTCATTGAATATTAAAATTAATTAATCGACAAATTTACTTTTTTTTAACTCTTTCAGTTTTAAATAATTGTAAATTTATAATAATTTAATGAAGAGCTAATTGCTTTTTGCTTAAAAGCTTGCAATGTTAAGAAAAAATAATGTTAAAAAAGTTTTAAATTATAAAATTTGATTAAATTTGTGCCCCCAAGTTTTAACTTATTGATAATTAAGGTGAAAAGTGTTTAAAAAAATAATATACTCATGATTAAAAAACTATCATTAGTCTCTTTATTTACTTTACTTCCTGCTTCGTTTTATTTTGCGCAAACTACAGTATTTGCGTATCTTAAGGATGCTGATGGAAAGGCCATTGAAAAGGCCGGAGTAAATTTAAAAGGGAATGAAAATGATGTAACGGCCGATAAAATTGGATATTTCCAGTTTGTTGATTTGCAGCCGGGGCATTACCAAATTGTGATTGCAAAACCGAATTACGAAACAAAAGTAATGGAGTTTGATGTAGTCAGTGACGAGAAAAGAAAAGATCTAGGGTCTATTACTCTGTATTCTGCTCTTACGAATGCAGATCAAGGGTTAGCTATCATAGATAGCGGTAGCGATGATGAAGGTGGCGGTAGCCAATCTTCAACAGTAGGCTTGCTGCAGTCTTCTCAGGATGTATTCAGCAGAATTGCAGCATTTGATTTAGGGTTTTACTGGTTCCGTCCGAGAGGAATTGACGGAAGATCAGGAGAAACTATGTTGAATGGTGTTTCTATGGTTAAATCTGATAACGGTAATGTCGATTTTGGAAACTGGGGTGGTCTTAATGAGATCACAAGATACCCTGAGATTTCTGCAAATCATTCACCATCAGAATATGCATTTGGTGGAAACAGCTCAGTTATTTATAAAAATACAAAGGCTAGTGAGTATAGAAAAGGATTCCAGTTCACTCAATCTTTAACGAACAGAAATTACAGAAACAGAACATCTCTAAGATATACCTCAGGAATGAGTAAAAAAGGATGGGCATTTACGGTAATGGGAGCTAGAAGATGGGCGGAAGAAGGAATTCAGGAAGGAACCTTTTATGATGCTTACGGTGCTTATGTTGGCATAGAGAAAAAATTTAGTGATAAACATACCATAACGTTTAATGCTATTGGTGCGCCTTACAGAAGATCTACGGCGAGTCCGAGTACTCAGGAAGTTTATGATTACAGAGGTGTACATTATAATTCTTATTGGGGATATCAGGATGGTAAACAAAGAAGTGAAAGGGTAAGAAAAGGTTTTCAGCCTTTATTCCAACTTCAGGATTTCTGGAAAATCAATAAAAAATCAAGTCTTTGGACATCTGTTTCTTATCAGTTTGGAAAGGACAAAGGTTCTCGTTTAGACTGGCAGAATGTACAAAATCCATCACCAACTTATTACAGAAACCTACCAAGTTATTATGATTCTTTAGATCCTAATGCTTCTGTTTTAGGTCCAAATGGTGTTACAACTACATCTCAGGATGCTTATCAAACTTCATTGGCAGGATGGCAGTCGGGAGATCCTAATGTTACACAATTAAACTGGGACAGACTTTACAGAAGAAATATGCAGCAGCCGGTTGGCAATTATTATGGTCAAACAGGAAAAAGAGCTTTATATTATCTTGTAAATGATGTAAGTGACGATAAAATATGGAATGCTGCAACGCATTTTATTCACAATTTTAATGATACGACTAAATTCTTATTGAATGTATCTTATCAAAATTATCGTTCTGAACAATACAGAGAAGTAAATGATCTTTTAGGTGCTGATTTTGTATTGAACAAAGATCCATTTGCAGCAACAAACCAACCGGGAAAATCTGGTTTATATAATGAAGGAGAGCAAAATGTAACGAAAAAAGTAGGTGATAAAATGACTTACGACTACATTTTCAGAAGACAAGAAGTAAAAGTAAATCCGGGATTGAAATTTTCTACAGGAAAGTTTGATGTATTTATTTCTGCTACGGCGGGATATTCTACTTCAAGCAGAGAGGGATTATTCAATCATTATTTATACAAAGATTCTCAAGGAAAAGGAGCTGATTACAACTTCTGGAATTTTGGAATGAAAGGACAAGCTGTATATAAAGTGAATGGTAGAAACTTCATTGTATACAACGGGGCATATTATTCTCAAGCACCTTTCTTGGAGGATTTATTCATTAACCCTAGGGTAAACGGATCTACTGCTCCTAATATTAAGAATATGGTTGTGAATGCTAACGACCTTAGTTATGTGATCTCTACACCTTTCTTGAAAATGAGATTAACAGGTTACTTAGTAGATACAAGCAACGAAACGACAGTGCAAAGATTCTTTGCCGATGGTATTCCGTTGGAAAGTATAGATGCTGATGGTAACCAAACCAATGTACAGAGTGCTTTTGTAACTCAGGTAATGACTGATGTTAAGAAAAGAAATATGGGGGTAGAATTAGGATTTGATGTTAAAGTTATTCCTACTTTATCTTTACAGGGATTAGCAAGTTACGGACAGTATACTTACAAAAATGACCCAATGACTTACTTTGCATCTGATGCAGCGGGGGTTTTTGCCAATGGTCTTTCTTATACAAGTGTAGGCAAATCTTATATTAAAAACTATCGTCAGGGAGGAACTCCTCAGCAGGCGTTCTCTTTAGGTTTCCGTTATAACAACCCTAAATACTGGTGGGTAGGTGCTAACTGGAATTATTTTGATGATAATTATCTAGATCCATCTTCATTGATTAGAACAGAATCATTTGTTCAGAATAGTACGACCTCTACACCGTATTATGGTTTAACAGAATCTGATCTTAGAAGAGTTTTACAGCCTAATAAATTGCCATCTTCATTTTTCTTCAATGCTAACGCAGGGAAATCTTGGGTGATCGGGAAATATTATGTTTTGATTTCTGCATCTGTTAATAATATTTTAGATAATAAAAGATATATTACTGGAGGTTTTGAACAAACACGAAATGCCAAATATCCTACTTTTTCTCAGGATCTTGATAGAGAATCTTCACTGTTTGCTCCTAAATACTGGTATACTCAGGGAAGATCATATTTTGTGAATTTACAGTTTAGATTTTAAGAAAAATACGAATAACTACTTTAAAAATTATTAAAATGAACATCAAAAAATATTTAAGTTTAATAACGGGGGTCACATTTGCTGCGATTTCTATTACTTCTTGTGTACAAAAAGATGAATGGGAAACTCCACCCATTAAGTGTGAGAATAAATTTCCAGCTCCAAATATTTCTTTAGCTGCTTTTAAAGCATTAGCTCCGGCTACAGGATATACTTTAATTACTACTGACCAAATCTTTGATGGGTATGTAATTTCTTCCGATGAAAACGGAAATTTCTACAAAACAATTTCATTCCAGGATAAGTCGGAAAACCCTACAGCTGGTTTACAGATTGAGGTAGATAGAGCAAGTAACTATGCCGATTTTCCTGTAGGAGCGCATATCAGAATAAATGCGAAAGGTCTGAGAATAGGTTTAGATAGAGGAACTGTGAAAATAGGTTCCGTAGATCCTACTTACTCAATTGGTAGAATTCCTGGATCTTTGGTTGGGAGATATGTTTCTGGAGTTTGTAATGGTAATGGGCTTGAGGTAGTAGCTATTAAGCCTCTAGAATTGCCTAACCTTGGAGCTGCTAAAAGTGATCAATATATTAATACATTGGTTAAAGTACCTAATTCACAATTTGTAATTGGAGATGTTTTCCCTGTGAACAAAACTTTTATTGACTATGTTGCAGGTGCAGGAGTAGATACAGACAGAACTTTGGAAGATGCTTCTGGAAATACGGTTACTGTTAGAAACTCAGGTTTCTTTTCAGAAGGAGCCTCTTTATTACCAAAAGGAAACGGCGATATTACTTTTGTAGTGAGTCGTTATAATAGTACATGGCAAATGTTTATTAGAAACACTAAGGATATTAACTTTAAAGGAAATAGAGTAGATGCTACACCGCCAAAAGGAGGTACAGCAATCACGTATTCTGGAAATTTCCTAGAAAATTTTGAAAGTTATTCGCTTACGCCTACAAACTTGGAAGTTTATCCTAAATATGTAAATGATCCACTTCTTGGAAACAGATATTGGCAGTTAAAAAGTTTTAGTAATAATAAATATATTCAGTTAGGAGCAAATTCAGGTTCTGGAAGCTACTTAACTTATTTCATCGTTCCAATTGATTTTACAGCAGCTAACACATTTAAGTTTGATGTTAACGTTGGATTCTATAATGGGAATGCTCTGAAAGTTTATACGACTACAAATTATACTCCACTTGGAGATATCACTGCTGCTACATTAACTGATATTACTTCAGCGTTTACTATTCCAACAGCACCTACAAATGCATATGGAACGATAGCACCTGCTGGAACATATAATATCCCAGCATCACTTACTGGTAACGGTTTTGTTGTGTTCGAATATTCAGGAGCTTCGAATGGAGCAACAACTACTATTCAATTAGATAACATTCAGGCTCAATAAATTGAACTTGATTCATTAATCAAAGAGGCTGTTCGAAAGACCAGCCTCTTATTTTTGTCAATTTCTACCCCTTTTTCTATATCAAAATTAATGAAATTGTAATTCTGAAGGTCTTTTTACTCATGGATTAGATGGAGGGTTTTATTTCCTGTAAACTCAAAATAATACTAAATGCCTTGTGAGAAGTGTTTTCATTCAAGAAGGTTATGGGAAATTAATGCAATTAAAAAACCACTGCAAAAAACAGTGGCTTATTATTTAAACTAAATTTTTTCTTTTAAAAAGAAACTTCATTCACTTCTTTTCCGCGTTGGAAATTCATTGTTTTCTGGCTTCCTTTGTAAGCAATATTAACTAAATTAATTTGCTTAGGAAAAGCGCTTAGAAGTATGGTATTTTTAATTTTTAAGGTACTTATTTCCGAAACGCCGCTGGTTTCAAAATATACCCAAACTGTTTCTCCGCTTACCTGACTTCCTGTAAAGGTAATGGTCTTTGGAGAATCATTAACGTACACGTCGAAGTTATTATTTACATATTTCTTTACTTCTGCTTCAAACCCTGCTGTGTTAGGATTTATTTTTATAGCATCCGAAATATGGGCTGTATTCATCTTTGTGGTAAACTTCAACGTCTTGCTTCCATCAATATAATCAACTTTAGTCATTGAAGAGAAAAAGTCTACACTCATGAAACTCGTTAACACAAAAAATGTTAATATTCCTGATATATATAAAAGTTTTTTCATTCTAATTAATAGATTTACAATCATAGTTGTTAGTTATAAGTCACAAATAATATGCCAATTAAAAATTTACGTTTACAGAATATTTATCATAAAACGCTTTAATGTGTGCAACTGCCTCGTCAGCTGTGTCTACCACTCTATAAAGATCTAAATCGTCTTCAGCAATCATTTTTTCTTTTAATAAAGTTGCTTTAAACCAATCTAGCAATCCTCCCCAAAATTCAGATCCTACCAAAACAATAGGGAATTTTCCAATTTTATTGGTCTGAATTAAAGTCATGGCTTCGGTAAGTTCATCCAATGTTCCAAACCCTCCAGGCATTACAATAAATCCTTGGGAATACTTTACAAACATTACTTTTCTTACGAAGAAGTAATCAAAGTTCATAGAATAGGATTTGTTGATATAAGGATTAAAATGCTGCTCAAAAGGCAAATCAATATTTAATCCTATCGATGTTCCTTTAGCGTTAAAAGCTCCTTTATTTCCAGCTTCCATAATTCCAGGCCCACCTCCGGTAATGATTCCGAAACCAAGTTTCGTTATTTTTTCGGCAATCTCAACTGCCATATCGTAATATTTAGTATCTGGTTTTAGCCTGGCAGAACCGAAAATAGAAACACACGGTCCTATTTTAGCCAATTTTTCGTAACCATCTACAAACTCAGCCATTACCTTAAAAACCATCCAACTATCTTTGGTAATGATTTCATCCCAGGTTTTTTGCTTTAAACTGTTATGTAGTTTTGTTTCGTTACTATCAAGTGCCGGATTTACCAAACTTTCATCTCTCGTTTCATCAAGTTCCATCATGACAATTATTTAAAATGTTTTTCGGCTTCTATTACAGATTCTGGTCTTCCAACATCTACCAAAATGCTATCGTGCACAAAACCATGGATGTGCTCCGTTTGCATGATGTCCAGATATTCTTCCATAATAGAAAATTTGCCTGTTCTTTTTATTTTGTTAAAAATGATAGGGTTGATACAATGAACACCGCTAAAAGCCAACGCTTTGAATCCTTTGTTAAATTCTGCAAGTCTTTGTTCGCCGGTTTGTACATTAAGCCATCCTCTTAAAACCAATTCATCATTGAAAAGTAATTTTCTTGAACTTTCCCTATCCGAAACGGCTAAAGTAGCGAAATCTTTTATCTTTTTATGATACTTTACAAGATCAGTAATATTTATCTCTGTTAAAATATCCGCATTCATGATTAAAAAATCTTCCCCATGATCAAGGAATCTTCTAGCAAAAATCAAACCACCGCCAGTTTCCAGAAGTTCGTTGGCTTCATCAGAAATCTCAATGTTGCAATTGAAATTGTTATTTTTCTTCAAAAACTCAACAATCTGATCTCCAAAATGATGGACATTGATCACGAAATCAGTGATTCCGAAACTCTTGAGATAATTTATATTTCTTTCTAAAAGAGGAATACCATTAACCTTAGCCAAAGCCTTTGGATGATGATCTGTAAAAGGTTTCAGACGGGTACCTTTTCCCGCAGCGAAAATTAAAGCCTTCATATAGTATGGGTAATGAGTAATTGGTAATAAGTAATAATGGTGTATAAATAATAATTAATATAATTTAACGAAGTTAAAAATATTACTCATTACCAATTACTTATCACTCATGTTAAGTTGGTGTTGTTCATCATGATGCAGCGTTACATTCGTTCCTTCAGGATATTTTTCTTTGATAAATTCTGCAATTTTTATCGCACAGTATACAGATCTGTGTTGTCCGCCTGTACATCCGAAATTAATTTGTAGGTTTTCAAAACCTCTTGATAAATAGTTATCGATGTTGATAGAAACGATGCTTTTTATAAGCTCTAAAAATTTAGGCATTTCAGTTTTTGTTTCAAGATATTCCTGAACGCCAATGTCATTTCCTGTTTGAATTTTATATTCTTCAATTCTTCCAGGGTTTAAAATTCCTCTACAATCGAAGGCGAAGCCACCTCCGTTTCCTGATTCGTCTTTAGGAATTCCTCCTTTTTTGTATGAAAAACTGTGGATGTCTATGTGTAGCATTTTCTTTTATATTTAATGTTGAACGGTTAAGTTCATTATGTTTATTATTAATTTTTCGGTCTATTTTGTCATTCCGGAGGAATCTAAACTGAGTTTTTTAAAGAGATCCTTCGACTTCGCTCAGGATGACATTGCTAATACTAATTATTTAAATGAGCATATTCTTAAAAGCTTAAAAGAATCTTAATGGTTTAAAACTTCTTCAATTTTTAAGCTTATTTTCTCTAAACTCAATTGTTGTATCACTTTTTCAAGCTCAGGATAATCTTTCATGTTTTCCCAAGTTTGAGCAAATTCTGTAATGTTTTCTATTCCTTTTTCAATACTTGCAATGAAATGTTGTTTCCTTTGAATTAGGCCTCTAAAGCCATATGCTCCCAAAACCTGTAAGAATCTCATCAGTTGAATTGGTTTAACCGATTTTCTTAGTTGAACTTGATTTTTTTCATTTTCAAATTGTTGAATGTAGAATTCCAGCATCTCGTTTTTAAAATCTTCAGGAAAATTAGCTTTCGCCTGAAAAAGAAAAGAAATGACATCATACATTAAAGGTCCCTTCATCGCAGACTGATAATCGATAAATGAGATATCATTATTTTCATTCACCATAATGTTTCTTGCCTGAAAATCGCGGATCATTAATCCTTTGGGTTCAAGGTTTTCGATGAGGTTCACAATTTTTTTAAATTCTTTAAGCAGAGTAGATTTATGATATTCCAGCTCAAGAACATCTGCCACAAAGTTTTTAAAATAATATAAATCGTGAATGACGGGAAGCTCATCATAACTTTCATATTCAAAAGTTTGATGGTAATCTATTTTCCCTTGGGTCTGCCTTTGAAGTTGAAAAAGTTTTTCTAATGTCTGCTTTACCAATGATCTTACATTTTCAGATAAGCCTTCTTTTGAAATAACTTCAGAAAGTGTATTTCCTCCTAAAAACTCCTGGATATATATTTTCCGGTCATCAGAAATGGAGAAAATAGTAGGAGTACTAAGGTTGAGTTGAGAAAATATATCTGAAAAATAAAAAAAACTTTCATTCTCCTGAATGTTTTCATTGTATGTAATGATGTATTTTTTGTTATCGGATTGGGCCACGAAATTTACCCTCGCAGAACCGCTTTGAGCCAATGTGATGAACTCAGAAGATTTTTTACCAATATAGTTTTCAAAAAATCGTTTTGCGTTTTCGGAAGTCATAATATGGAAACAAATATACTAATTATCAGTTGATTTTTTATCTTTGCTTTATGCTAAAGGATTTTAAACCAGTTTTGAGCATTTTATTACGCTTCATCATTATTTATTTGGTGTTGCTTTTTGGGTATCAGTTTTATCTGAATGAATTTAAAGGAACAGGGCTTGATCCTTTTTCAAGAATGATTGCGGATCAGGTAATGTGGATTCAGAATTTAGTAAGTTTTCCCACAAAACTGTATGATGATATTCGCGGAGAATCTGTTTGGTTTAATGTGAAGAATTATTATCCAACAAGGATGGTGGAGGGATGTAACGCTATTTCTGTGATGATTCTTTTTGTATCTTTTGTTTTCGCTTTTTATAAAGGAGCAAAAACATTTATTTTTGTTCTCATCGGACTCATTATTCTTTATATTATGAATGTATTGAGAATTGCGGGTTTGAATGTTGTAATGACAGATCATCAGCAATATGGTAAAATGTCACATGATTATATTTTCCCGGCAGTAATCTACGGAAGTGTGGTTTTACTTTGGCTTGTTTGGATTAAATTCTTTGCTTTAAAAAATGAAAATTCTTAGTTGGCTTCTTGTAATATTAGGCGTTGTTGGACTTGTAAGTGTGAGAGCACTTGAAGACAAAATCTTCTATGATCCTTTTCTCAATTATTTTCATGAGGCTAATAAAAATATTTCGTTTCCTCCTTTTGAATGGGGAAAACTGATTGTAGGGTACCTTTTCAGATTTATTTTAAACTTATTCTTTTCCTGTGTAATCATTCATTTTATATTTAAAAATAAAGAATGGACGATCCAAGGAGCTTTATTAATCACAATAATTTTCGCGATTACGTTTCCGATTTATCTGTATTGTATCTATGATAGATTTGAGATTGGCTACCTATTTTCTTTTTACATGAGAAGATTTGTAATTCAGCCTTTGATTTTACTTTTGATTGTTCCGATGTTTTATTATAGAAAGCAAATGGGTAAAGAAGTTCAATAAATTTCTAAATACAAATTTCCACTAATATTCTTCACCAATAACACAATTTTGTCATCAATAGGAACGGGTTTTAACCCGTTTAATTAAGGTAATATTATCAATTGGCTTTAGCCAAAACTTGAAATTTTTTATCTAAATTGAAATTATTCGATGGTATGTTTAACTTCTCTAGTAACATTCTCAGCTGTCCATTCTACTCGTTTTACAAATTCTTTTTCGCGGACTGGGCAGTCTGCAATCTGGCATACAGGACATGAAACAGTTCTGCAGTCATCCATATGGAAATTAAATTCTACGGTACGTTTTGTGTTTTTGGCTAAAAGAATAATCACTTTTTCCATTTCTTTATGGGCATCACGCAAGGTGTAATACCAAGGAAGAGTGATATGAGCATCGATATGCAGGGAAGCTCCAAATTGCTGGATTTTCATATTATGAATATCAATCCATTCTGTTTTTCTATTATTTTCAAGAATATGAACAATCTGATTTAATAAATCTGGGTCTTGTTCATCCATTATTCCGCTTAAAGATTTACGGACAATCTTGTATCCCACAAAAATAATATATGCTCCAAAAACTAGTGCTACGGCTGAATCTATCCAATAAATTTTGGTGAAATAAACAACGACTAAACTAATCACCACACCCAATGTTGTAATGGTATCAGACTGAAGGTGTTTTCCGGAAGAAATCAACACTAAAGAGTTTTCTCTTTTTCCTTTGTTGATGGAAATGTAGCCTAAATAATAATTTACAATCGCGGTTGCAGCAATAATCCAGATTCCCCAATCAAGTTTATTTAATACTTTGCCGATGATTAAACTGTTGATGCCTTCATAGATGATCATGATCCCCGCAATAGCGATCAAAGCACCCTCTATTCCCGATGTTACGAATTCTACTTTTCCGTGACCGTACGGGTGGTCTTCGTCCTTTGGTTTTGCGGCAAGATGTAAAGAGTAAAGTCCCATAAATGCACTAATGACATTCACTATACTTTCCATAGCATCAGAAAATACAGCATCGGAATTAGTTAATTTCCAAGCAACGATTTTTCCTATAAATAGAATAATTCCAAAAGTGGCAATCCATTTTTGAAAGCCTATTTTATCTTTATTGATATTCTTCTGAACGTTCATAAGTTTGATAAAAAAAAGAATCTCAATTTTGAGACTCTTTTTTATTTTGTTAGTTTATACTAAGTTGTTTGCTACAAGGTATTCTGCGATCTGTACTGCGTTGGTTGCAGCGCCTTTTCGCAGATTATCTGCTACAATCCAGAGGTTGAGCGTTTTCGGCTGGGAGAGGTCTCGCCTGATTCTTCCGACGAACACTTCATCTTTCCCTTCTGAATATAGTGGCATTGGATATTCGTTGTTTTTAACGTTGTCCATTACAATCACTCCCGGAGTTTCAGCTAAGATTTTTCTTACTTCATCAAGTTCAAATTCATTTTCAAACTCAATGTTTACACTTTCAGAATGTCCTCCCTGAACCGGAACTCTTACTGCTGTTGCTGTTAAATTAAATGTATCATCCCCTAAAATTTTCTTAGGTTCTTTCATTAATTTAATCTCTTCTTTTGTATAATCATCATCAGAAAAAACATCACAATGTGGTAATGCATTTTTAAAGATCTGATAAGGATATACTTTTGCAACAGAGTCGTCTCCGTTTATTTCTCCGTTTAATTGATCTACAGCAGCTTTCCCAGTTCCTGTTACAGATTGGTAGGTAGAAACAATTACTCTTTTTAAATCATATATTTTGTTTAGTGGGCCTAAAACCATCACCAACTGAATCGTAGAACAGTTTGGATTTGCGATAATCTTATCTTCCTTTGTCAATACATCAGCATTGATCTCTGGAACCACCAATTTTTTATCAGGATCCATTCTCCAAGCAGAAGAATTGTCGATCACTGTAATGCCTGCTTCTGCAAATTTCGGAGCATATTCAAGCGATGTTGAACCACCTGCTGAAAAAAGTGCAATATCAGGTTTGGCAGCTATAGCGTCGTCGATGCTTACGATAGTGTAATCTACCTGTTTATACTTCACCTGTTTACCAATAGATCTTTCCGAAGCTACCGGAATTAATTCAGTTATAGGGAAATTTCTCTCTTCGAGAACTTTAAGCATCACTTGTCCAACCATTCCTGTTGAACCTACTACAGCTACTTTCATTGTTTGATTAAAAAATTTAAATTAATATATAATTAAGCTCCAAAGACTCTTGTCCATGGAAACGCGAATGCGAATAAACCAACTGCAATTAATCCCATAATTACAATTTTCAAAGAAATACTATCGCTAGATTTTACTTTCTTATTGATGATTGTCATCAAAACGGCTGCAATTAGCATAGAAAAAGGATGTTCTACAAATGTTTGTCTGCTATAAGCATCACTCATTAATGTTCCAGATGCCATAGCAGCTTTTAAGCCTGGGGAAACAAATAATAAAAAGATTCCCATTAAAAATTGCACGTGGAAGAAGATCATTGTGAAAAGGGTAGTCTTCTTTAAAAATTTATTTACTTTCCCACTGAAACCAAACATGGTAGCTAGTAAAGCGATAATAAATAATGTTACTAATAGAAGCTCTAAATACCCAAATCCCTTATGGGCACTCAATAAAATCTTGTAAAAATCCATAATCCTATTTTTTCTTTTTTTCTAGTCACAAATATAGCAAAAATCCCGGCGAAAAGCCGGGATTGATATTTATAAAATCTAATGTTTTTATATGATTAGAAGTTGAATGATAATGTTGCAGACCATGTTCTTCCGAATCCGAAATAAACTTGGTTTTGTTGGCTAACTCCATTCCAATTTCCTGCTGCTTGATAAGCTGCATAGTTTGTAGTAAGTTGCGCAGCAGTAAGATTTGAATTAATGGCTCCATACTCTGCTTTAGTAAGGTTTGCAAGGGTATTGGTATTTGATTCAGAAATATAAATTTTATCCAATACATTATATACGTTTCCTCTTATAGTAAAGTATTGTTTAGGATCTTTTAATTTAATTTTAAAAGTAACCCCTAAATCTACTAAACCAAATGTAGGAAGTTTTAGTGCACCTTTCTCTCCAGAAGCTTCATTTTGGAAGCTGATAGGGTTTACGTTAGCATAAAGATTTTTGATCCCTCTATACATCCCATCAAATGAGAACCAGTTTGTAGGTTTGAATGTAAATCCTGCAGCAGCAGTAAATTGTGCTGAGCTACCAACCTTTACTTTGTCTAGGTATAATGTTGTTGTCGGCGCATTATTTAAATTAATAGGATCGTTAGTTTCTGTAAAAAGATTACTTGCAGCATTACCTTTATAATACCAGTCACCCATTGATAACATACCAGTTAAAGATAACATTTTGTGTACATTAGCAGTTGCGTCAATTTCAATACCTTGGTGAATTTCAGTAATACCTTGAATGTTAGCATAAGCATTATTGTAAACAGTACCTGAATTAGGATCTGTAAAATTAATACCTGTTCTTCTTAAGAACCTATCTTTCCAAGAAGTTCTGTAAAGGTTAACGTTAGCATTGAATATTCCTGATCTGAAACCATATCCTAATTCAATTCCAAAGATTTTTTCATTGGTCAAGTTAGGGTTAAGTAAGTTTTTGTTGTTTGGATATACAGAGTTTAAAAACGGCTGTTTAGAGTAATATCCGATATTAGCAAAAACATTATGGTGCTCATCAATATTATAGTTTGTTCCAGCTTTTATATTGTAACCAAGGATGTTTTTAAATCCTGTTTTTTCATATAGTACAGGGTTAGTAGCTGTCGGTTGATTTGTAGGGCTTACTAACGTTCCATTAAGAAGAGATTGTCCATCTACGATAAAGTGATCAATTCTTTGGAAAGCTTGATTAGAAATAGCACCTTGTACGAAAGCTGATAATTTATCATTGGTATATTCTAACTGGCCAAATCCACCATACCATAATACTTCTCCGTCATTATCAAAAGTAACCATATCATTAATATTGTTCACTTTTCCTCCAAATGGATTCCATGATGGTTTTGGATCAAATGTGTTAGAAACAATATTATAAGGTAAATTTTTGTTTCCAGTGTCTTTAAATCCGCTAGCTCCTAATAAATTTGAAATTAATTGATAATGATAACCATAATAGTATCTTGCGTCAATACCTACAGAGAAATTTAAGTTATCATTAATTTTATGGTTGAAACTAGAAATTGCACCAAACCAGTTGTGAGAGTTTACTGATGAAACCTGAGCAATTGTGTTTGCACTAGGGGTGGTTGCATTAACAGGTGTTGCTGCATTTCCAGCAAAAATAGGATCCCAGTTAATTTGACCGTCAGCAGTTTTGAAACTAGGATCATTATATGATTTTGTACCTAGTTTTCCTACGTTTCCGTTTACACCACCACCTCTACCAAAAGAAGCATAAAATACAGTGTTTAATCTTGATTTTTCAGAAATATTCCAATCCCAGTTAAGAGATAAAACAGGTTTGTGGTAGTAGTTACTTCTATTAGATAATTCTTCACCATTTCTGTATCCCCAATCTGGATTGTATTTTCTATTTGGTTCACCATTTTGGCCTCCATATTTAAAATAATCAGACATTGGAACGAATGTGAATCTGTTGTTGTGCCATTGAGGAGCTCCAGTAATTGTAAATTGGAATTCGTGCTTACCTCCTGGTTTCTTATAGCCTAATGCAAAGTAATAGTTGTATGCTTCGAAATCTGTTCCGTTAGCATATGTAGAACCTGCTGTTCTGCTCATTAAGAATGAAGAAGACCATCCGTTAGCAGATTTTCCTGTATTATATGCAAAAAGTGTTTTTAAATAATCGTCATTTCCAACTCCAAGAGAAATGGTTCCTCCTTGTTTTTTATCAGCAGCTCTTGTTAAGATATTTACAGTTCCTCCAACAGAAGCAATAGCTAATTTAGAAGATCCTAAACCTCTCTGTACCTGCATAGCAGAAGTCACATCAGACATACCTGCCCAGTTAGACCAATATACAGCTCCTGATTCCATATCGTTCACAGGAACACCATTAATCATCACTGCAATATTTCTTTGATCAAAACCTCTAATGTTAAGTTTCCCTTCACCGAAACCACCACCTCCTTTAACTGCATAAACAGAAGGTGTAGTATTTAAAATTTCAGGAAATTCTTGGTTTCCTAATTTTTCAACAATTTGTGCTTCTTTGATTGTCGAAACAGCAACTGGTGTTTTTCTATCTTTTGCGATATCCGCAACACCTGTTAGTATCACTTCTTCAATGTCTTTGGATTTTGTTTTAGTAGAATCCTGAACTTGTTGAGCGTAATAGACGCTAGCTGTAGATAAAGTAATTATCGCAGTTAACATCGATTTGTTGATTAATTTCATAATCGTTAGTAATAGTTAGATTTAATTTTCTGCAAAATTGGCGAAATAAATTTTAACTAATATTAACTATATGTTAATTTTTACTGAATCTTAATAAGTTGTAAATTGTTGATTTTTAGTCGTTTAACTTAAAATTGAATTTTCATATGAAAAAAATCATATTATTGTATTTTTAATAAATAGGGGTGCTTTTTATTAAAAATACAACGCTATTTCACTGCTTTGAGGCTTAAATCGATATTCTCAGCTGAGTGAGTAAGGGCTCCTACAGAGATATAAGTCACTCCTGTAGTTGCAATTTCTTTTAACATTTCTCGGGTAATTCCTCCCGATGCTTCAGATTCGCAAGAGCCATTAATCATTTTTACAGCTTGCTTCATCATTTTCACATTCATATTATCAAGCATAATTCGGTCAACTTTTGCTTTGATTGCTTCTTCAACCTCTTCAAGATTTCTGGTTTCAACCTCAATCTTTAATTTCTTTTTATTTTTTTTGATGTAATCTTTTGCCATTTTCACGGCATTAGTTATGCTTCCATTATAATCGATGTGGTTGTCTTTCAGCATGATCATGTCGTAAAGACCGTATCTGTGATTGGTTCCTCCACCAATTGCCACTGCCCATTTTTCACAAACTCTGAAATTGGGAGTTGTTTTTCTAGTGTCTAATAATTTAGTTTTTGTGCCAACCAATCTAGAATCCCAGTCATTGGTAAGGGTTGCGATCCCGCTCATTCTTTGCATGCAATTAAGAATCAATCTTTCTGTAGAAAGTATAGATCTTGCACTTCCGGTTACAATAAGCGCGATGTCTCCAACTTTTGCGGGAGTTCCATCTTTAATGAAAACCTCAACCTTTAAGTTTTTATCAAAAGTTTTGAAAATAATTTCAGCCAATTCTACACCCGCCAAAATACAGTTTTGCTTTACTAAAAGTTTTGCACTTTGTTCCAAGTCTTTCGGAATAGTAGAGAGGGTAGAGTGATCTCCATCCTGAATGTCTTCTTCTAAAGCATTCTTTATGAATTGTTTTAAAACTTTATCTGTAACGTAAGCTGGTCTTTTCATATTTTTAATTTTAATAATAAAAGGAAGATCTTTTTCCGAATAATAAGTCGTGGATGATGAAGAGCAAAATTACTTCATTTTCTTTAGCTTTTATTTTTCCGAACTCTATTTTGTTTTTTATTCTAATATTATCTTGGTTGGGACCTGTAAATTCTATTAAATATTCACCTTGAGCTCTATATGAATTAGGGTTTTCCGAATAGAAAAAATATTTCCAACTAAAATCTTTCCAGTCATATTCCTGATTATGAAAAAGGATTTTGCCTTTGTTAAATTGCAAAATAGGATGCTGAAGATTGTTAATGTAATAAAAAGTTAAAGGAAGTTTATTGTCATTAATAATTTCATCCAAATCAAATTTATCTTTTCCGAAATAATAAGGTTTTCCTATATCAAGAATATTACATAATAAATTCAAAGGAAGCGGATGTTTTGTTTTAGAAATAATTATTTTCTTTAAATAATTAAAAAAATCTCTTCCAAAGCATATAGCAACAATTCCTAATATCCATGCTACAAGATCGCTTGAATCTTCAAATTTAAAAACATATAATAGAATACTGAAAATTCCTAAAATCATTAATACAATTAATACTCTTAGAAAATATAAAAGATTGATAATTGTAAGAATTCTCAGACTGAATATTTCCATTGATTCTTGCGTTTAAACTCTTTTTAAGCTAAATCTTTATTATAAAACGCTCCTTTGTTCTCCGTCATTTCCATAGATTGGGTGATGATGAGGTGAGCAACGGTTGTTAAATTTCTTAGTTCTGATAATTGTGGCGAAAGAATGGAGTAGTGGTAGATTTCATCTACAGCCGCAGCAATTTCCTGATGCTTTTGTAAAGCCATAGCTAAACGTTTGTTGCTTCTTACGATTCCCACAAGGTCGCTCATCATTTCCTGAAGTTGTTTTCTTAGGTAGCTTACGATTACCATTTCATCCATGATATTCATTCCTTCTTCATCCCATTCAGGGACTGCTTTTAAATCATCAAAGTTGAAATTATTTTCATTTAATAGCGTCATTGTTTTCATAGCAGCATTGTGTCCGAAAACTAAACCTTCTAATAAGGAGTTGGAAGCTAGTCTGTTGGCTCCATGTAGTCCTGAGTTGGTACATTCACCAACTGCAAAAAGATTTTTAATGGATGATTGCCCGTCTTTGTCAACTTCAATTCCGCCCATCAAATAATGGCAAGCCGGAACTACGGGAATCAATTGAGTAAAAGGATCAATTGCTTCTTCTCTGCATTTTTTATAAATATTGGGGAAGTGTTCCAAGAATTTTTCATGATCCATATCCCGGCAATCTAAGCCGACAAATTCATCACCTGAAACTTTCATTTCATTATCAATAGCTCTTGCGACAATATCTCTTGAGGCTAATTCTTCACGTTCATCATATTTGTGCATGAATTTTTCCCCTCTTTTAGTTCTTAATTTTGCACCATCTCCACGAACTGCTTCTGAAATTAAAAATAACATTCCATCAATTTTACTATACAAAGCTGTGGGATGAAACTGATAATACTGCATATTGGAAACCTGACCTTTCGCACGGGCTACAAATGCAATTCCGTCTCCTGTTGCAATTTTAGGATTGGTTGTGTTTTTATAAACATGTCCGGCACCGCCTGTTGCTACCAAAGTAATTTTTGAAGTAATTTTTTTGATAGTTTTAGATTTTTCATCTAAAATGTAGGCTCCGTAGCAATGGATATCTCCTGTATTTAATTCTTTTCCGGGAACGTGGTGTTGCGTAATGATATCAATTACATAATGATGATCTAAGATCTCAATATTCGGACTTTTATTAGCGGTCTCCAAAAGAGCTCTTTCAATCTCAAAGCCGGTAATATCTTTATGATGAACAATTCTGTTTTCGGTATGGCCGCCTTCTCTTCCTAAAGCAAATTCACCATTTTTTTTGTCAAAGTTGGCACCCCATTCTACGATCTCGTTGAATCTTGCAGGAGCTTCCCTTACCACCATTTCTACAACATCATGTTTGTTTTCTCCGTCTCCGGCACGCATAGTATCCTCGATGTGCTTTTCAAAATTATCATTCTTGGAATCTGTGACTACCGCTAAACCGCCTTGTGCATATTTGGTATTGCTTTCATCTTCATCAGATTTCGTTACTATAATTATTTTGGCATCAGGGAGTTGCTCAGAAACTTTTATGGCATAAGAAAGTCCCGAGATACCGGAACCAATTACTAATACATCCGCTTTTATCATATGCTTACTTTAGGTACAATCGTCTAAATAATTAAATAAATTTAAACAATTTTTCGTTTGGTTTTCTTACTTTTTTCATGTGTTGGAAATGATCTTCCTCAGAACGGTAACCTAATGCTAGGGTAACGGTCACTTTTTCTGTTTCAGGATCGATGTTTAGAATTTCTTCAATAACATCCTGACGGTAGCCTTCCATAGGACAGGTGTCAACATTTTCTATAGCAGCAGCGTACATTAAATTCGCTAGCACGATATACGATTGTTTTTCTGCCCAGTTGAAAATTTCATCATTGTTTTTTTGAGTAATATGCTGATTGATACTTTTTTTGAAAAGGTCAAGGTTCGCTAACGGAACATTTCTTACTTCAGAAATATGATTGAAATAACCTTGAATATAGTTTTCTCCGATTGCCTTTTTTGAAATAATAACAATCAAATGAGAGCATGTAGATATTTGTGATGGATTATAAAATGCAGGAATTAATTTTTGCTTCATTTCTTCACTTTCCACCACTGTAATTTTGTAGGGTTGAAGGCCAAGCGAACTTGCAGACAGCTTTCCTGACTCAAGAATGTTATGAAGGGTTTCTTGAGGAATAATTTCGGCATTGAATTTTTTTACAGAATACCTTCTGCTTAAAGCTTCCAAATAATTCATATCACAAATTTAAGGATAGAATGTGAATAAAAATGCTTTACAATGAAATATCTGCTCGTTAAAAGGTATAGCTATTTCTAATTTGGAATAAAAATGAATACTTTTTTTATTAGTAATGAAAAGTTAACAGAAATTTAACAGGGAGTAATATTCCCTATGTGTTGAAAAAAACATATTTTTAGTTAATCATAATACATTTTAAAAATATGCAAAAGAAAAAAATCAAAAAACTGGAAATTAAGAAAGAAGATATTCTTAATTTATCTAATGACGAAGCTCAAAGAGTAATAGGAGGAGGTGCTAATACAAATACTCCTTCTAATGACTGCAGTACAGAATGGTGTACTAAAAGTGGTTGTGACGGAGGTGATACCGATCCTTGTAGTGTTGTTATAGGTGATACTGACCTTTGTGGTGTGAGTGATAATTGTCAATCAGGATGGTGTCAAACAGGTTTTACACAAGATGTTGCACCTGAATGTAATAGGACCTAGAGAATAAATTATTATCCTTAATGATTGTTTAAAGTTAAAATAGTTATTAAGGATAAAATTTAATATTTTTTAATAAAAGATAAATTTAGGTGTATTGTAATTGGTCGATTGCCAACTGTTAGAAAAAATAGATAAAAATTTATGTGAGTTGTGGTCGAGTAGTGAAAGGGATGCCTGTACTATATGAGATGGATTTATAAAAACTTGATAATAAGATATTCAAATTAGATTATATATTAAGGATGGCATAATTGAATTGTTATCCTTTTTTAGTATGATTAGATAAAAAAAGATGGAAACTATTTTAAAGGAATTAGAGCATATCAAAGCAAAAACGAGCTTATACATAAATAAAAACCGGTATAAAAGTGGATTATTGGATGATTTAGGAGGATTAAGTTTGTTTTCTTTTTATTACGGTCGTGAGTTTGATGATGTTGATAGTTTGAATAAAGGTGAAGAATTAACCAATGATATTATTCTAAATATAAATACTAGTCTTAAGCGAGGTGATTTTAAATATAGTAGCGGAGCCACTGGATTTGCATGGCTTTTAAAATTCTTTAATAAAGAAGGCTTTGTTGATTTTGAGACTGAGGATGTATTGTCTGATCTGGATGAAATTATTTACAATTTTGCTATTATAGAATTAGATAAAGGAAAGTTTGATTTTCTTCATGGTGCCATGGGGGTGCTACATTATTTTTTAACTGATGCCAAGGACCTGAATGACTATGCAAAAGGTATTATTTCTAAACTACATTCTATTGTAGAATATACTCCTGAAGGAAAAATGTATTGGCCTTTTTTTGGAATTACTGACCCTAACAAGCTTGAGAAATCTATTAATTTTGGTCTCGCTCATGGTCAACCGGCGGTTGTATCAATCCTGTCAAAAGCATATAGATTAAGTCCTGACAATACTATACTGAAGGAATTGATTGAGAATACAACAAAAACAATTATAGATTATAAGTATCAAGATAAAAGGAATTCTCTTTATCCATCTACAGTACATACGTTGCAAAACTCAAGCTATTACTCTAAAGGCTCAAGAATGGGTTGGTGCTATGGTGATTTGGGCATTGCTGTAGCTTTATGGGATGTGGGAGAAATATTGGAAAATGATTCTATTCAATTAGAAGCATTAGAATGTATAAAAAAATCAGCTTTACGAAGGGATCTTCAGGACGGATTTGTAAGAGATGCTGCTATTTGTCATGGCTCAGCAGGTATTATGTATATTTTTAACAAGTTTAGTCTTTTGGATAACGGGAACAAGTATAAAGATGAAGTAGAATACTGGAAAAATATCTCTGTTAATTTACTGAATACGAATAATGATAAGTTGGTTACAGGTCATTGTGCCTGGAATAATAATACAGGTCATTATGATGATTTTGGATTTTTGCAGGGAATAAGTGGTGTGGGACTTTCTTTTTTATCCTTAATCAATCCTGAAATTAAGTGGGGGGAGGTTCTACTTATGTAATTTTAAATTAAATTTAAATATGTACGAGAGTACTTTTTATGCTACAAGGCAGCCATTATTGCCCGTCAATCAACTTTTTGAGTTTTATAGTATTATAAAATCTCATAATGAACAGTATGTATTAGATTATCTTATAGAAAAATTTACTGTAAATTATCAACTGGAAGAGGCTCTATATCTTGCTTCTGATACTTTATATCATGAGGTTGTAAAATACAAATCAATGTCTTCTGTTTTTTCTGATAAAGATAAAAAGAGGATGCTACATTCTTTGGCAAAATATTATATAAGAGCTTCATCAAGAGCGACTCCGTTCGGGCTGTTTGCTAATTTTAGAGAAGGTGGTTTTGATTTTGAAAAAGATAATGATTTTACTGATCAATTGGATTATTACCCAAAGCTGGATATGGAAGTATTATTTCAGATAGGGGAATGTCTTTCAGGAACTGAGGGGGTAAAGAATCACCTTATCCTCTATAATAATACAAGTTTGTATAAAACTAAAGATGATTTTAGGTATATAGAATATAGATTGAGAAAGGGATTAAGAACCCATCATCTGGTTTCTATAGCATCTGATGAACTTCTGAATTTTATTATTAAAATTTCTAAAAAGGGTATAAAATATGATACTTTAATTGTTGAAATTCTTAATCAATATGATGTAGTTCAGGAAGATGTTGAAGCGCATGTTGATAATCTGATATCTTGCAAGCTCTTGGTTACTAACCTTGATGTTAATATCACAGGGCTGGATTACGTTGATGTTTTGTATGACTTCGTTTCAAAAATTTCAGATGAGGTGACTGATGGTAAGATTGTGCAGCTAAAAAATATTTTACAAGATATAAAATCTTTATTATTACAGGTTGATAATAAGCAATCTAATATTAGTTCGTATAGAAAGATATATGAATTGTTAAGGGATGTGCTACCAAATATTCCTGAGAAAAATTTGATACAACTAGATGTTGTAAGCCAACAGATAGACGATACTTTGCATTCGGGGGTAAGAGCTGATTTGGGAAAGTTATTATCTGTTTTTTCTACCTTTTCAAAATCATATTCGACTCAATATTCCCAGCTTGAAATCTTTAAGAGAGCCTTTTCAGAACGATATGATGATCGGAGGGTGAAGCTGACGGAAGCACTGGATGAAGAAATCGGAATTGGATACAAATCAGCCATAAGCACAAAAGATATTTATGATCCTAAAATAACCGGAAAAACTAAGTTTACCAAATTTGTTTTGAAAAAGTATCATGACTATTTAAAACAAAATAAAAAGCAAATAGAAATTACAGATTGGGATATAAAAGAAAGTTTTGGGAATACCAATATCGACAATTCATGCCCTGGATTTACTTATCTGATTAATGCATATCCTAAAAAAGAAGGTCTATTATTGCATGCGATTTCATATTCTCCGGTCATAACAGGTTTGTCAGGCCGTTTCTGCGGAGCTCATCAACAGTTTTATGAAAAGTTAAATAATCTGAATGATCGTATTGAAGATCAATATGATAATTATATTTATGCGGAAATAATACATTTACCACAGGCTAGAGTAGGGAATGTCATAGCTAGGCCGTATTTTGGAAAATATGAGATTCCTTTTTTAGCGAATTCTAGGCTTCCCGAAGAGCAGAAAATTTTTGTTGATGATCTATATATACAGATGATTAACAATGAGTTGTTCTTATTTTCAGAGAAATTGAATAAACCAATTCGTCCACGTTTGTCTAATGCCCATAATTACAGAAAAAATGGTATTCCTATCTATCATTTCTTAAGTGATATGCAATTTCAGAATTTTGATTCTCAAATGATTTGGGATTGGGGTATTTTGAAAGATGTTGAAGAATATCTTCCCAGAGTTGTTTATAAAGATATTATCATAGAGCAGGCGTACTGGATTATAAAAGACCATCATTTTGCAGCTTTAAAAAAAACTAAAAATTTTATTCAGTTTAAAATGAGTCTTGCGGAAATAAAACATAAGCTTCACTTCGATGATTCCATAGTTTTTAAAGAGAGTGATAACGTTCTTTATATTGATCTTTCAACAGATTTAGGAATTGAATTGTTCCGGAAATATGTTAATAAGAACGAGAAACAGATTGTTCTGTACGAAAGCCTAGTGGATAAAACCTATGGTGAATCTCTACCCAGATACAATAAAGAATTGGTGGTCCCATTTGTGAAAAAAACTAACAAAAAAGCTTTTCCCTTAAAAATAGTAAGCCCAAGTAAAGATACAGTTCCCAGAACTTTTATTCCAGGCTCTGAATGGATATACTTCAAAGTTTATATTGGACATAAATTCTCAAATAAACTTTTGGTTGTAATAGGAGATTATATTGAAAACAAACTGGTAAGCAAAGGGTTAGTAGGAAAATGGTTTTTCATAAGATATTCAGATCCTAAACAACATCTGAGAATCCGTATTTATATCAGGGATACTAGTTTGGTGTCTTCCGTTGTAGTGGGTATAAGTACTATTTTTAGTAAGTATATAAAATTAGGTAAAATAGCAGGTGTTGTACAGGATACTTATCACAGAGAGCTGGAAAGATACAAAAACAAAAATATAATTGAATCTGAAGCGTTATTCTATCACGATTCCAGATTGGTGTATAATCTTTATAAATCTTTCGGTGAAATAAACTACAACCAATTGTTTTTTGCAGCCTATTTTATAGTGGAGGAGTATTTGGAAACTTTAAATTTGGATCATCTTGAAAAATTTAAATTTCTTGAAAGGAATTTTAAAAATTTCGCTAAAGAATTTGATTATGAAAGAAATAAGACCTTGAGGAATTCTTTGCATGAAGAGCTTAGAAAAATTAAAGATATTACTTTTACGGAGGCCCTTGATACTAAAATGATCAATATTATCAGTAAGTCTGAAATAAAAAATATTTTGTTAACTATTAAAGGCAATGTAAAAGATGATTATTTTAGTATGCTAGGAAGCTATATCCATATGTCAGTTAATAGATTGTTTTCTGATAAACAAAGGCTGAATGAATTTCGGATATATTTTTTTCTTTATAAAAAATATCAGTCTATTATAGCTAGAGAAGCAAAGTCATGATATAATAATTAAATCAATTAACCTATCTTTTGAAGAAGTTTCCTTTTTATAAACAACCTGATGCTAAGGATTGTGGTCCTACCTGTCTGCGAATTGTCAGTAAATATTATGGGAAAACCATAAATCTACAACAAATAAGAGATCTTGCGCAAACTACCAGAATAGGAAGTAGCTTGTTAAATCTCGGAACTGCTGCTGAAAAACTAGGGTTTAGATCAAGAGGAGTAAAGGTCAATTTTAGAGTTCTTGCTGAAAGTATTCAACTTCCCTGTATTGTTCATTGGGATAAACGACATTTTGTAGTGGTGTATAATATTAAAAAACAGGGCAGAGAAGAAACCGTATACGTTTCTGATCCCAGTTATGGTTTACTGACATTTAAAAAAAAAGAGTTTATTAAGCGCTGGATTGGAAATAATGCCAATGAAAACTCTCAGGAAGGTATTGCCTTACTATTAGAAACGACACCCTTTTTTTACGAAGTAGAGTGGGATGAGAAAAAGAAGAAATTAGATATTAAATTTTTAAGCCGTTATGCATTTAAATATAAAGCATTAATATTTCAACTGGGTGTTGGTCTCTTAACAGGAAGTTTATTGTCTTTAATACTTCCTTTTCTTACGCAGAGCATAGTAGATGTAGGGATACAGAATAATGATATCAATTTTAT
This sequence comes from Chryseobacterium polytrichastri, assembly GCF_900142445.1. Lineage (GTDB taxonomy): Bacteria > Bacteroidota > Bacteroidia > Flavobacteriales > Weeksellaceae > Chryseobacterium > Chryseobacterium polytrichastri. Next base: position 80,249 of record NZ_FRAV01000010.1, read on the forward strand.
CTATCTCATCCTCATTGCTCAGTTTATGCTTTATTTGGGTCGAATGGGAGTTGAGATTGTGAGAAGCTGGATTTTACTGCATTTAAGCTCTCGCATTAATATTTCGCTAGTGTCGGATTTTTTTATAAAGCTTATGCGGCTTCCTATCAGTTATTTTGATACAAGGATGACAGGAGATTTACTGCAGAGAATAGGGGATCATTCCAGAATACAGCAATTACTGACTTCCTCAACGCTCACCACCCTGTTTTCAGTTTTCAATTTTTTTATATACAGCATTATATTACTTTTTTATGATTACAGATTATTTTTGGTTTTCTGCATTGGAGCTGTTTTGTATACTGTATGGGTACTATTCTTTCTTAAAAAGAGAAAAGAGCTGGATTATAAAAACTTTTCTCAATTATCAGAGACCCAAAGTAAAGTGATTGAGCTCATCAATGGGATGCAGGAAATTAAAATGAATAATGCAGAACAAAAGAAAAGATGGGCATGGGAGTCTACTCAGGTTCAGATATTCAAACTTAATATTCAAGGTTTAAAATTAGACCAATGGCAATCTATAGGGGGTAGTTTTATCAATCAGATGAAAGATATGGTAATCAGCTTTCTGTCTGCAAAATTAGTGGTAGATGGTGATATTACATTGGGTATGATGATGTCTATCCAATATATTATAGGTCAGTTAAATGGTCCCATCGGACAGGTTGTATCATTTGTGAAACAATTGCAGGATGCTAGTATTTCTTTGGAGAGACTTAACGAAATACATGAGAAAGATAATGAAGAAATTGATGCAGAACATTACTTGGATGAGGCTCCACAAGGAGATATTGTTATCAGTAATCTTACCTATAAATATGTTGGAGGTTATAAGAATATTTTTGAAAACCTTAATTTAACTATTCCTTACCGGAAAACAACAGCAATTGTTGGGGTAAGTGGTAGCGGGAAATCAACATTAGTGAAGCTATTGCTGAAATTTTATGAGCCTCAGCAGGGAGGTATAAAAATAGGTAGTGCTGATTTTAAAAGAATTTCTCCGAGAATATGGAGAGAAAATGTGGGAATAGTAATGCAGGATGGATATATATTTAATGATACAATAGCAGATAATATAGCGGTAGGTGATGATAATATAGATAAAGCAAAACTGCGCCATGCTGTAGAAGTGGCGAACATCAAGGAGTTTATTGATACTATGCCTTTGGGTTATAATACCAAAATAGGAAATGAAGGTATGGGAATCAGCGGGGGACAAAAACAAAGGCTGTTTATTGCTAGAGCTATTTACAAAGCCCCGGATTTTATTTTTTTTGATGAGGCAACCAGTTCATTAGATGCAAATAATGAAAAAGCAATCATTGACAATCTAAATCAGTTTTTTAAAGGAAGAACAGCTGTCATTGTAGCGCATCGTCTTTCTACTGTGAAGAATGCAGATAAAATAGTTGTTCTAGACAATGGTAAGGTGATAGAAGAAGGAAGCCACGCAGAGCTTGTTAAGCTTAAAGGTGCTTATTTTAAATTGATTAAAAACCAGCTTGAGTTGGATTAATCTCTATATACGACCTCAAAATCTTTTTCTTCTATAACTAGGGTTTTAGTTTGAATGTATTTATATATGACCTCCATGTTCTTTGGATTGATTTCAGTAATGCTTTTTATCCATAATTCAACGAAAGTGGAATCTGGGAAATCTTTCCATAAATTCTTTTCACGGTAAGAACTGTTTGATAATATTTTATCCGGCTTAATGTCAATCACCATCTCAGAATTAAGAATAAGTGAATAGGTGATCAAAATGGCCTTCATTAAAGAAATATAGTTGTAAATATAAATAGGATCTGAAATAGATGTATGCAATAAAGACTGGTAGCGTATATGTAAGGAGTACATTTTCAGGATAATATCATCCTGTGTTGTTTTTTTTTGAAACGTATTTTCCATGAAAATCTTTGCATACTGAATAAGTTCTTCTACATATCCATTTTTATCATATAAAATCTTGCCTAAAGTAAATAATCTTGCTTCAAAACGACTATTTCTGGAAAAATCAATAGACATTCTTCTCTTTACCATATCTATATTTTCTCCAAAATAGGATAATTTATATCCATCAATATATTTTACACCTTTTATAGTGTGCTTTATATTTTTATCAAAGATAATCCTGATATCAATATCAGACTTTTCAGTTTGGGTTTGGGTAGCATAGCTTCCGGTGAGTAGAATCCCATTTACGTCATCTTTTTTTAAATAAGAGATAATTTTTTCTTCAAAATTTTTCATATTCATATAAAATTCTTTATTATAACTTAGTAAGCTAAAAATACCTATTTTAACTATTATGGACAAAGATTTATTAAAAAATAAGCCATACACTGGTTAATATGTATGGCTTGTTTTAATTCTTTAAAGATTCTTACTATTCTCTGTTTTTTACCAATATCCATCCTGAATATTTGAAAGGGGTATTGTGTTTGTCATTTTCATTCCATGTTACAGAATACCAGTAGCTTCCTGTAGGAACTTTTCTTCCTGAAATGGTTCCGTCCCATCTGTATCTTGTGGATTTGTCACCTTGATGTATCTTGGCTCCATATCTGTCGAATACATTGAATACTAGGTTTTGTTTATTGGCTAATGAGGAATAATCGATGGCGTCATTCACTCCGTCTCCGTTCGGAGTAATTACGTTAATAAGATTAGGAACGACAACTGTGATGGTAATAGGTTCGCAGTCATAAGCATCTTTTACATATATTTTGTTGTCGCCTCTCGGTACGTTTTTAAATTGATTAGAATCCTGCCATGTAATATCATCCATTGAATATTTATAAGGCTGAGTACCTCCTATTACATTGATGCTGATTGTATTGTTTGAAATATCAACATTCGTAATAACCGGTTGCTCAGAAGGGAAAATGGTTACTTTTTGAGTTGCTGTACAGTCTCCTGTTTTCAGTTTTACCCAATACGTTCCAACACCTACATTGGTTATTGCTTGGGTTGTAGCTCCTGTACTCCACAGGTATGTGCTAAATCCAGGGCCGGCATCCAATGTAGTTTTATCTTCCATGCAAATTGTTTTGTCTTTTAAAACAGCAGATAAAACTGGGGCAATTACGGTTAATGTTACTTTAGCTACAGCATAGCATCCGTTTCCATTTGATACTTTGATATAAATGACTCCATTAGGAGCCGTATATGTTAAAGGATTAGTAATTTCATTGGTTCCATTTACAGCATCTGTTAAAGATGGATAGTATTTTTTTGTTGTTCCTCCCTGTGTTGTTACGGATGCTGTACTAAGGTTAAATAAGCCTGTTGAAGGATTTGTTTCGATGAAGCATGTTCTTAAGGTAGCATCATTTACTGTAACTACGGCAAAATGATTTAATGTAATTTTTGCTGTAGACACACAACCTTGAGGGGTTGTTACTTTTACATATACAAAACCTACTGGAGACGGATAAGCGGCTGGGTTTAGAATTTCATTAGTCCCGTTGTTAAGGTCTGCAAGTGTAGGATAGTATTTTTTTGTTACTCCAAGAACTGTTGTTACAGCAGCTGTTGTAAGATCAAATATCGCTACTCCGGCGTTGTTGTTATTACAACCTGTTAATGTTACGTCAACGGCAGCAAAAGGAGTAGGGGTTAATTTAATTACACCATCGCCGTTGTCACATAGAGTAGACGATGGGTCTTTAACAACCACGGTTATGTTGATGTTCCCTGAATAGGTATAATTGGTAGGGTTGATAATAGGTGTTCCGCCAGGCCCAAAATAGGAAATAATGTAATTAGCAGGGTTTGCTACAAACTGAGTATTGTATGAAGTTAAATCTATAGTTCCTGTTCCTGTTGCTGGATTTACACATACAAAAGGAGTAATTGTGTTGGTAAGAATCGGAACTTTGTCGATATAGATTTTCGCATTTTTAATAGAGTGTCTTGCACTGGCGCCTCCTGTAGCTGCCGAAAATCCGAAATATCCGGTGGTCATTCCTATTGCTCCTCCAGATGGTGCAAAAGATTGGTCAACAAGCAGTACTCCGTCAATCCTTATTTTTATAAGCCAGCTTGTAGGATTGGTGGGATCAGTCTCTCCGTTTACTTCAACGTGTTTGTAAGTTGCGCCTACAAATGGTTGGGTTGGATTAAGGTCTGGGGTATGGTAGGTGCTTCCCGGAGTATTGTTATATTCGATATTGAAGTTCCCTGCCGGTAAATTGTTGGTGCCATATAAAACATGCACTTTGCTCATTTGCCCTTCAGTAGAGTTGTTGAAGATATCAAATCCTACCATTAGTCCATTGGCGTTTGCCGGAATTCCAAGTCCACCACCTGATACAAATCCTGTAGGAGGGTTGGCAAGGTACCAGAAGGTAAAGCCATCTCCTCTCCCAAATTGCGTGGTTCCATTTCCATCGATTCTGAAATCAAATTCCACTTTCCATTTGTCGCAATATTTTAAGTTGATAGGAGCTGCTAATTTTACAGCACCATAAAGACCTCCTTGGTCTGCGGTGAGCTGTACAAAATCTCCACCGCTAACGTTTGCACTAGAAACGAGGTCCCATCCTGTGGTCACGATAGGGTTTCCTGTGAGCTGATAAGTCTGAGAAAATAGCTTTCCAGACAAGCAGCATAAAATGATAAAGAAATAAGTGAGTAAAGTTTTTTTCATGTGAAGTAAGTTGGTTAGGTATTTACTATTATAAATGTATTGATTTTATATTATTTCGTATTGTTTAAGTGTTAATTATGTAATTTAAACTAATGAAATTGTAATAAAATTTACATTATGTGGATGAATGTATAATTTTGTTTACACGTATAAACAGTATAAAATAATAAATTAAGTTTTTTTGGTGGGTTAAGGTGTGATTTATAAAAAACTCACTCCAATTTTGGAGTGAGTTTTACATATTATTCTCGGTTTTTTACAAGTACCCATGCATTGTATTTTGTTTGGGTATTATTTTTATCGTTTTCATTCCAAGTGATCGTGTACCAGTAAGTCCCGGTTAAGATCTTCTTGCCTCCAGAAGTTCCGTCCCATCTGTAAGCTTTTGATTTATCAGCCGTGAAAAGCTTGTTTCCATATCTATCGTAAACAATAAATTCTAAGTTCTTCTTGTAAGCTAATGCAGAATAATCTATATAATCATTAATGTTATCTCCGTTTGGAGTAATTGCATTAATTAAATTAGGAACTGTGATTTGAACCTGAATAGGAGTACAGTTATAGAAATCTATAACATATACTTTCACTTCTCCTCTTGCAAGGTTGTTGAAGTAATTAGAATCCTGCCAAGTAATACCATCCAAAGAGTATTTATAAGGAGGTGTTCCTCCATTTACATTTACAGTGATTGTATTATTGTTGATATCAATGCTTGAGATAACAGGTTGAGCAGAAGGAATAACTTTTACAATTTGAGTTGTTATGCAGCTTCCTGTTTTTAATTTTACCCAATAAAGCCCTGCTGAAATATTTTGTATAGCCTGAGTTGTAGCTCCTGTGCTCCATTCGTATCCGTCAAAACCGGGTCCTGCATCAAGCGTAGTTTTAGCGTCTATACAGATAATCTTATCTTTTAAAACCGCGGATGTTACCGGAGTTAAAACAACCAAGGTTATTTTAGCTGTATTATAGCATCCGTTTGCAGCGGTAACTTTTACATATACGGTTGTGTTACCTGTAATAAACGTTGTAGGATTCATGATCTCATTAGTTCCTGCTAGTGCATCAGCTGCTGTTGGGTAATATCTTTTTGTAGTACCAGTTAATGATGTTACATTGGCTGTTGTTAAATTGAATAAAGCTGTTGTAGGAGCACTTTCAATAAAACATGAACGTAAAGTAGCATCGTTTACAGTTACAAGAGGTTGGAAGGCGAGAGTAATTTGCGCGCTGCCGGTACATCCTTGTGGGGTTGTAACTTTTACAAAAACAACTCCTGGTACAGAAATATACGCTGCAGGATTTGGGATTTCATTAATCCCTGCATTAAGATCAGCCATTGTTTTGTAATACTTCTTTGTAACTCCTAAAACACCTGTTACGTTGGCTGTAGTAAGATTAAATGTAGCTGTTCCTATATTGTTATTATTACATTCCGTTAAAGTAACATTATTGGCGCTGAATGGTGAGAGTGATAATACAATCTTTCCATCGGCGTTATCACATAGAACCCCTGCATTATCCTTAATAACAACGGTTATCGTAGTATTTGCATTGTACTGATAGTTTGTAGGAGTAGCAATTGGAGTAGAACTTCCTAAAACATAGTAAGTAAAGGTGTAGTTAAAGGGATTAGCTACAAATTGATTATTATAAGAAGTTAAATTTACACTTGCTGATCCTGTAGTTGGATTAGGGCAAAAAGATTGGGTCACGCTATTTTGTAAAATAGGAACTTTATCGGTGTAGATTTTTACATTTTTAATAGAATGCCTTGATCTGTTCCCTCCTGTAGAAGCAGAGAATCCAAAATATCCAATGGTCATTGCAGCAGCAGCACCTGAAGGAGCGAAAGACTGATTGCAAATTAAATTCCCATCAATTGTTATTTTGATAATCCAGCTGGTAGGAGCGGCCGGATTAACCTCAGCAGTTACTTCAACATGTTTGTACGTAGCTCCTTGAAAAGGTTGCGTTGTGTTCAGATCAGGGGAGTGAAAAGAACTTCCTGCAACATTGAAAAATTCTACGTTGTTGGTATCGGTAGTGTTCGCTACCTGCCCGTAAGCAACGTGTACTTTGCTCATAACAGCGGTAGTAGTATTGTTGTAAGTATCAAGTCCTACAATAAGTCCTACGGCATTTTGGGAAACTCCAAGACCAGAGCCTAATACACTGGCTACCGGTGGGTTGGCTAGGTACCAAAACGCAAGACCATCTCCGTTGGCGGTTTGGTTAGAATCCATTCTGAAATCAAATTCAACCCTCCACTTATCACAGTATTTTAAGTTGATGGGATCATTTAGTCTTATGGATCCGGATTGGTTGTTGGTGTCAGGAGTGAGCTGAATAAAATCAGTGTTAACCTGTGTAGGAGAAACCATTGTCCAGCCGGTAGTAGTTACAGGATTTCCTGTGAGCTGATAGGTTTGGGCCAAGATTTTTCCGAAGAAACTAGAAAAAATAATGGCAAAATAAACGAGTAGTTTTTTAATCATTTAGTAACGCACTTTAAATTAGACGTGTAAATATATTAAATCCGAATCAATAAATATGTATTTACTGTTAATTTTGCGGAATATAATAGGTATTTAATAAAGAAATCTAATTTGAATAGCGAAATGATTAATAGATGACATCTATAATTGGTTTAAATAAAATTGAGTTAAAAAAGAGAGTTATTTTCAAGAGACTCAAAATATGCATCAATTTCAAGGTTGTCTGAAGCAGCTGCAGCAACGGCTAATTTATCACAAAGTTCATTTTCAAAATGTCCTGCGTGTCCCTTTATCCAATGCATTTTAGGTTTATGTATATTATACAGTTCAATGAATTTTTTCCAGAGATCCGGGTTTTTTACATTTTTCCAGCCTCGTTTTATCCATCCGGTAATCCAGTTTTGGTTAATGGCATCTGATACGTACTTACTGTCCGTAAAAACATGAATATCATTGTCTGGAGATTTTAGTTTTTCCAATGCTGTAATGACGGCTAAAAGTTCCATTCTGTTATTCGTGGTTTTGCGAAAACCTTTCGAGAATGTTTTTTGGTAATTTTTTTCAGGCACGCGCATAACGATTCCGTATCCTCCTTTTCCGGGGTTTCCGCTGCAAGCGCCGTCTGTATATATTTCGATTCTCAAAATTTTATTGAATTGTTTTAGCTTAAGATTAAACCAAGAAGTGATAAAAGATGTATTAATTTTTATACTTGAGCTCCTTCGACTCCGCTCAGGATGACAACGCTACAAAATGACAGTTAGTATTAGAGATATCATCCTGAGCGGAGTCGAAGGAGCTGATTATATTTAAATTTTATTATTTAAAATTATCCTTAAACACTAAAAAGGAAAATCGTCTTCATCATCAAAATCATTCATTGAAGAGCCTGAAAGTTTAGAACTATCGGGTAAATCAAATGCGGCTCCCGGTTGAATTGTTGTTTTTATTTTATCAAAACCACTTGGTTCAGGTGTACCGAAATCAGAAGGAAAACCTCCGCCTGTTGCGTGTTCTATATCTCCAAATTTTGCAAAATGTTTCAAGAAAGATAATCTTACATCTGCTGTGGCACCATTCCTGTGTTTTGCGATAATAAGTTCGGCTTGGTTTTCTGTTGTAGTTTCCTGTCCTTCTTCATCATTATCCCAAACACCAATTTTATAATATTCCGGTCTAAAGATGAAAGACACAATATCCGCATCCTGCTCAATTGCTCCGGATTCCCTTAGATCTGAAAGTTGAGGTCTTTTTCCTGGGCGGGTTTCCACACTTCTTGAAAGCTGTGAAAGTGCAATTACAGGAACGTTCAATTCTTTTGCAATCGCTTTTAGTGAACGTGAGATCATCGAGATTTCCTGTTCACGGTTTCCAACTCCTTTTCCGCCACTACCGGCTGTCATCAACTGAAGATAATCGACCATTATTAGTCTAACGCCATGCTGCATTACTAATCTTCTGCATTTTGCACGGAAGTCGAAGATAGAAAGGGAAGGAGTTTCATCAATAAAAAGAGGAGCATTTTCCAACTCAGATACATTGGAGAATAGACGTTGCCATTCTTCATCATCTAAGGTTCCTTTTCTCAGTTTTTCAGATGAGATTCTTGTTTCAGAGGCAATCATCCTTGTGATCAACTGTACCGATGCCATCTCCAGAGAGAAAAGTACCATCGGAATTTTATGTCCAACAGCAATATTTCTTGCCATGGAAAGAAGGAAGGCTGTTTTTCCCATTGCGGGACGGGCAGCGATAATAATAAGGTCAGAATTTTGCCAACCTCCGGTTTCTTTATCGATATCTCTAAATCCTGAAGGTACTCCTGAAATACCTTCTTTGTCTTTTAAAGATTTAATAGTTTCAATAGCTTGTTTTACTAATGAGTTTGCGGTGTCGAAACCTTTTTTAATAGTTCCGTTAGTGATCTCAAAGAACGACTGTTCGGCTTTATCTAAAAGTTCAAAAACGTCTGTTGACTCTTTGTAAGATGAGTCAATAACGTTGGCCGAAACATTAATTAAACTTCTTAAAATGTATTTTTCAAGAATAACACGAACGTGATATTCAATATGGGCAGATGAACTTACTCCCATCGTAAGATCAACAATATAATGATCTCCACCAGCCAAAGGAAGTTTTTCTTCTTTCTTAAGCTCCTGAATAATGGTCATTAAATCAACAGGATGGTTTCCTTCGTATAATTTCAAAATGGTTGTGAAAATTACCTGATGTCTTGGGTCGTAAAATACATCAGGAGTAAGAAGATCAATAGAATGGTCTAGCCCTTTTTTATCAATTAAAAAAGTTCCGATAACCAATCTTTCAAAATCTACTGCATTAGGAGGCATCTTTCCATCAGCAATTGACAACTCTTTTGCGAAGTTTCCGTGGGTAAGAGATGATAATGTTTCTTTCTGCGCCATTGTGCAAAGATAGTTTATTTAGAAAATAATTTGAAAATAGTAACTAACATTTTACTGCTGATTTGTTTTAAAATACCACCAATAAAAGAGGGAGTCTGTGAATAAAAAAATCACCCCATAATTGAGGTGATTTTTTAAATGTATGAAAGAATTAAATTATTCTCTATTTTTTACTAGTACCCATCCATTGTATTTTGTTTGAGTATTATTTTTATCATTTTCATTCCATGTGATAGTGTACCAGTAAGTTCCAGTTAAGATCTTCTTACCTCCGGAAGTTCCGTCCCATCTGTAAGCTTTGGTTTTATCAGCTGTGAAAAGCTTATTTCCATATCTGTCGTAAACAATAAACTCTAAGTTCTTTTTGTAAGCGAGTGCAGAATAATCAATGTAATCATTAATGTTATCTCCATTTGGAGTAATTGCATTAATAAGATTAGGAACGGTTACCTGTACATCAATAGGATTACAATTATAAGTATCCTTTACATATACTTTTACTTCTCCTCTTGGAAGATCTGTAAATACGTTAGAGTCTTGCCAAGTAATACCGTCTAAAGAGTATTTGTAAGGAGGTGTTCCACCGTTTACGTTTATTGTAATAGTATTGTTTGTGATGTCAATACTGCTTACAACAGGTTGCTGAGTGGCATATACATTCACGTTTTGTAGCGTGAAGCATTTTCCTGTTTTTAGTTTTACCCAATAAGCTCCAACTCCTACATTTGAAATTGTTTGTGTTGTTGCTCCTGTGCTCCATTCGTATCCGTCAAATCCTGCACCTGCATCTAAAGTTGTTTTATTTTCAAGACAGATTGTTTTGTCTTTTAGAACATTTGATTTTACAGGAGGTAAAACTTTAAGGTTAATTTTAGCAATAGAATAACAATTATCAGCACTATAAACTCTTACGTATGCAGTGCCGGTTGTAGTGATATAGATCGCTGGATTTCCTATTTCATTTGTTCCACTTGTTGCATTAGCTAATGTAGCATAGAATTTTTTAGGAGGAGTTGGAAGTGCCGAAACATTTGCTGAGGTTAAGTCAAAAACAGCTGTTGTGATATCGGTAGGGATATAACAAGATTCGAGACTGGCTTCTTTTACGATAACAAGAGCGTAGAATTTTAATGTAATTTCAGCATTTGCAGTACAATTGTCAGTTGTAGTTATTTTTACGTATACCTTCTTCTCTATAGAAGTGTAGTTTGTAGGGTTTGTAATTTCGTTTGTTCCTGCGTTTAAGTCATTAAGCGTAGGGTAATATTTTTTTGTGATGTTACCACCGGTATAAACATCTGCAGCTGTTAAGTCGAATAATCCTGTGCCTATATTATTGTTATTACATGCAAATAATGTAGCATTTTTAGGGATAATATTTCCCTGTTTAAATTTAAACTTCCCTGTTTGGAAGCATTGGTTGATAGGATTGGCTGGATTGGCTGGATCTGTATATTTTATTCTGTAATAGTAAATATCTGTTGCGTTTACCATTATTGGTGTTGTGATTGGAGCATTCCCTGTAATCGCATCATTGTTGGTTAAATGATAAGTAACAGAGAAGTTCGGATTACCATTTAAAATTCCAGGAGATAAAGTGCTGAAATCAAACAATGAAGGTAGGGCGCATTTTAAAATTTCGTTTGGTGATGTAGGTGTTGGCCCAGGAACTCCAGGAGTTACAAATGGGTGCGGGGTCAGTACAGGGTCGTTAAATGCAGAAGCTAAAGTCGCTGTTCCTCCCCATGTTAATGAAAATCCTAATGCATTATGACTGTAATTATCAACTAATAAAACATAAGTTTCACCAGCTAATACATTCATTGGAGGGTTGTATCCTGTGTTTGGGGCATTTGGTGGGTTTGCTGATAGTCCTGTAGGATAGGGCCATGCTCCTGTTTTCCCAGCATAATTACATGTTACAGGTGTACCTAAATTACCACACGTAGGGCTAGGTCCCCACACTGCCCAATCATAATCTGCTTGATTGTTTATATCGGATTGAGGTAATAAAGGGTTTGTATTTGGAGTGACTTCAAAAGTTAATGTGCCAGAAGTAGCAATAGTAAATGTGTACCAAACGGAATAGTGCTCTCCAGTTTTAAGACAAAGGTCGTTCGGAGCAGGGTTGGGGATGTCCGCAACATTTCCGGGACCTGTAGGGTCATAGGAAATATCTGAGTTTCCACATACAGGAATTGCCGTAATACAGTCTGATTGTGAAAAATATAGTTGCGAAAACAATAAGATTAAAAGAAGTAGATATTTTTTCATTTTAACTGACTTTTATTAAACAAAAATAATGAAAATATTAACAATAATTTAATATTGTATTGATTGTATATAAAAAACCGCTTAAAAGAAAGCGGTTTTTATATGTATTATTAATTATTCTCTGTTTTTTACCAATATCCATCCTGAATATTTGAAAGGAGTACTTTTTTTATCGTTCTCATTCCACGTTACAGAATACCAGTAATTTCCTGTGGATAGTTTTTTGCCATCTATTGTAGTACCACCCCATTTGTATCCATTACTCTTATCAGCTTGGAAAATTTTTGCTCCATATCTGTCAAAAATACTGAATATAAGATTCTTTTTACTTGCTAATGCAGAATAATCAATCACATCATTTACACCATCTCCGTTTGGAGTAATTACATTGATGATATTAGGTACAACCACTTCCACTTCAATAGGAGTGCAGTTGTAAGAGTCTTTTACATAGACGGTTGTGTTTCCTCTTGGGATATTGCTGAACACATTAGAGTCTTGCCAGTTGATATTGTCTATCGAGTATTTATAAGGAGCTGTTCCTGCTATAACATATACTGTAAGGGTATTGGTTGAAATATCAACATTTGAAATTACAGGTTGCTCAGATGGATAAATTTTTACTGTCTGAGTTGCTGTACAATCTCCTGTTTTCAATTTTACCCAATAGGTACCAACTCCAGCATTTGTAATAGATTGAGTTGTTGCTCCAGTACTCCATAGGTATGTGCTGAATCCTGGACCGGCATCTAAAGTTGTTTTATCTTCAAGACAGATGATCTTGTCTTTTAAAACGGTAGAATAAACCGGAGCAATTACCGTTAATGTTACTTTTGCTATTGTATAACATCCGTTTCCATTGGTTACTCTTACGTAGATAAATCCATTTGGAGCGATGTAGGATATTGCTGCTGTTGGAGGAATTTCATTGGTTCCACCTACTGCATCAGTTAAAGAAGGATAATATTTTTTAGTAGTACCTCCTTGTGTTGTTACAGAGACAGTCGTAAGATTAAATAATGCTGTTGATGGATTAGTTTCAATAAAACAAGATCTTAAAGTAGCATCATTTACTACCACTACAGGGAAGAATGCTAATGTGATTTTTCCAATAGCAGTACATCCTGCGGTTGAAGTTATCAAAACAAACACAGTACCTCCTGCAGAAGTATATTGATAAGGATTTGTAATTTCATTGGTTCCCGCATTAAGATCGAACATTGAAGGGTAATATTTTTTTATTACCGTAGGATCTCCAATCACGTTGGCAGTTGTAAGGTCGAATACAGCGGTACCGGTATTGTTATTATTACAAGCCGTTAAAGTAACGTCTGTAGCTTTAATAGCCTTTTGTATAAATTTAAAATTACCAGGAATTCTACATCTGTTAATAGCGCCAATTGGTGCGCTTGGGTTTGAATAAGTGATTGCGTAATAGTAGGTATTGGTAGTATTAACAGTTGTTGGTGCTATTATCGGACTATTACCAGATATAGCATCATTTGAGTTGTTGTAATACGATACGGAAAAATTAGGATTATTATTTACAATTCCTGCGGTTAAACTGCTGAAATTAAAAACTGCTGGATCTGTACAGATGATAACTTCTCTAGGAGAGTTAGGTGTTGGTCCAGGGCTTCCTGGTTCTATGAAAGGATAGGGTTGGTTTGCACTGTTGAAAGGAGAGACCAAATCGGCAGTTCCCCCCCATGATAATACAAAACCGTTAGCACTAGAAGAAAAATTATCTACAATAAGATAATAGGTCTCCCCAGCTATTACATTCATAAAAGAACAGAATTGTGAACCTCCAGCATTCGATGTAGTGTTTGTTGCAGTCATATTTAAACCTGTAGGGCCGGAAGTTGCAGAATAGTTACATCTGATAGGAGTTCCTAAATTAGCACAGGTAACATTGGGTCCATATACTGCCCAGTCATAATCGTTAGCAGCTACATTCGGATTAATCATAAAGGTTAATGTACCAGATGTAGCAGCAGTAAACGTATACCAAATAGAGAAATGTTCATTACTAAGACATCCTCCTAAAGTTTCAAGAACATCTCCAGGACCTGTAGGAGTAAAAGAAATAGGAGTATTTCCACACACTTGAACATTTCCGCCACAATCAGAACTAGATTGAGCAAAATTCATTTGAGATATGATTATAAGAAAAATAAGTAGAAATTTTTTCATTTTGATCAGTTTAAGATTTTCTAATTCTTTATTTGTTTACTTGGGTTAATTGCTTACCCCACATTGGTAGTGTACTGCTCGTAGAATTCTTACCCTCAAATCCGCTTGCTGCTTTTTTTAATAATATTTCGGCTGCTGTTTTATCACCTGATTTTTCCTTCATTCTGGCTTTTAGAATTGCCAACCTTGGATTGTTTGGTGAAGCTGCTTCGGCTTTTGCTATTATTTTTGAAATGATATCTAAATCTTTTTGTACATCAGTAGATTCATTGATTTGTATTTTTTGAAAGTATATCAGCCCAATCAGAATGTTAATTTCTGCATTATCTTGCTGAGAGCTTAATGCTCCATTTGCAAATTTTACTGCAAGGGCATTAGATGCTGAAAGGTCCTCATGAGTCGTTTGATTTATCTGAACCTCTGTTTTAAGATACATTGAAACAGCTGCATAATAATATGCTAGCCATCTTTCTGAAGTTTTGGTACTGGTGAATTTAGAAAACTTTTGAAAAAGATTATCATAATCACTTTTTGTTTTAGCGGTATTTGTTTGTAAAACAGATTGTTGGAAGTCTTTTTCTGTGTAGGATTGAGCATTTGCTGAAATGCCAGCCACGAAAAAGCTTAAAATTAGTAGAAGTTTTTTCATAAAGGGGGATTTTTATAAAGCAAATATAAATAATTATTAACGTTGAATTGAAGTTTTTGTGATTTATTTAATAAATCACACTTATAAGTCTTAATATTGCATTTTTCTTAGCTTGGGATTTGTGCTTGCTACAAGCAAAGCAACCAATACAGTCATTGTTCCTCCAAATACTACAGAGCGCACTACTCCTAGTAATTTTGCCATAACGCCACTTTCAAATTGTCCCATTTCGTTGCTAGACATAATAAAAATGGAATTCACACTTAAAACACGTCCTCTTATATGATCTGGTGTTTTCAGTTGAACAATGGTTCCTCTTATTACTACAGAGATTCCATCAAGCATTCCGCTTAATACCAAAAACATAAATGAAAGCCAATAAATATGAGATAATCCAAAACCTATAATACATAACCCAAATCCGGTTACTACACCAAGCAATACTTTTCCTTGGTTTTTCCTTAACGGAATAATAGATAACATTATTATAATACACATTGAACCAATGTCTGAAGCAGCATTTAGTAGCCCAAAACCTTCGGCGCCTACTTTTAGGATGTCAGTGGCAAATACAGGAATCATGGCAACAGCTCCTCCAAATAAAACAGCAAACATATCGAGGCATAGTGCACCTAAGATCTCTTTGGTTTTAAAGATGTAAGAAATTCCCTCACGCATACTTTCAACCACATTTACCTCTTCTTTTTTATGTTCAGAATATTGTTTTTTTAACTGCCAGAAAAATAATGAAGCGAAAAATATTAATGAAATGATAACAACTAAGGTCCATTTTACTCCAAAATAACCAATAAGGAATCCTCCAACTGCGTGCCCGCAAACAGACGATATCAGGAAAGTAGCCTGATTTAAAGTGACAGCATTGGGTAGATTTTCTTTTTTAACGATTTTTGGAATCATAGAAGGGACAATAGGACCAATGAAGGCCCGAGCAATTCCTGTGAAAAAAATAACAGCGTAGATGAAATAGGTAATTTGATGTCCAGTAAAATGCATTTCTACATTAAGAAAAGCGGGAATCAATAATAAACCAATAAGGAAAACATAGGTGTAATTACAAATGAGTAGGAGCCTCTTTTTTTCATTCATATCAATAACATGGCCTGCGTATAAAGCACAGCTTACTGCGGGAATTACTTCCGAAAGACCAATCAAGCCAATTGAAAAAGGATCTTTTGTTAATTGATACACCCACCATCCAAGTAAAGTAGCGAGCATTCTAAAGGCTAAAACTATAAAAAATCTTCCTGTAAGAAGATTTCTGAATTCAACATTTTGCAATGTTTTTAGCGGGGTAAACGAAATCATTCACAAAAATAGCCCTAAATATTCATTTAAGGCTAGTGATATTATGATTTTTTAAATGATAAATCAAATGGAAGCTGAAAGATAAAATCTATTTTAGTCAGCTCTTGAAGAGCTTAAAACTAATGCTGCAACACCGGCTGCTCCAATAACAACAGCTCCTGCAGTAATTCTTGCTTTTCTGCTGTCTCTTACAGAGGCTACATTAGATTTTGGAATAATAACTTCTGTACTGTCTTTTTTTCCGGCTGTACCAACAAGATTATTGCCATCTACATTACGGAATAACATTTTTTGTTTTTTAGAACCGTCTTTCATTTTAACCACATACATTTTTCCTGCTTCAAGGTTAGAATAATTATTCTTAGAAATGTCTTCAGTATATTTTGTAGTTGCACAAGATGAAATTACAAATAAAGACGTTAACAAAGATGATTTTAAAAGTACAGATGCTTTCATTCTTATTTTTTAGTTTTCCAAATTTATAATTTTTTTCGAATAAACGTTTCCTGAATTAAAAAAATGTGTTTAAAATTTATAGATTTCTAATAAATCTGCTATTTTTCTATCATTTGCCAGTCTTGGAGTTTTATTTTGTCCTCCCAATTTTCCCTGAGATTTTGCATATTCATGAAAAGCATTCTTTTTTAATTTACTGATATGAAGTTTCTGGAGAATATTTCCAGAGATCAAATCATCATAATAGGTGTTGCGATTTCTGAGTTGTTCGTCCAGTTCATTTTTAAAGATTTCCAAATTTTCTGGCTCTTTATCAAATTCTATGAACCATTCGTGATAGGGAAGTCCTTCTGTAGGATTAACCTGTGGCGCAAGATGGAACTCAGTAATTTGAGCAGGATGTTTTTCTAAGGTTGCTTTAAGCGCTTCTTCCACTTCAAAGGCAATAACGTGTTCTCCGAAAGCTGAAGTGAAATGTTTTGTTCTTCCGCTTACTAAAATTCGGTACGGATTTTTATCAATAAATCTTACAACATCACCAATTGAATATGCCCACAAACCCGAATTTGTTGTTAAGATTAATGCATAATCTTTATTCAGCTCAACTTCTTTTAAGGTTAATCTTCTTGCATTTGGTTTTCCATATTCTTCTAAAGGAATAAATTCATAGAAAATTCCATGATTGGTTAAAAGCAAAAGTCCTTCTTTTGTATAATCATCTTGAAAAGCGAAAAAACCTTCTGAAGCAGGAAATGTTTGAATAATATCAACTTTTCCACCTAATAATTCTTCCATCTTATCGCGGTAAGGTTCGTAATTTACTCCGCCCGTAACAATTAGTTGAAGGTTAGGAAAAATTTGCTTGATCTTTTTACCATTCTTTTCAATTAATTTTTCAAAATACATAATCAGCCAAGGTGGGATCCCTGAAATCAATGTCATGTTTTCTTTTTCGGTCTCCTCGACGATTTTTTCTACTTTGGCTTCCCAATCATCAATCATATTGGTTTCCCAACTTGGTAAACGGTTTTTTTGTAGATAATTAGGAATGTGATGAGCAACAATTCCTGAAAGACGTCCTGTTTTTATTCCAAATACTTCTTCCAATTCAGGGCTTCCCTGTAAAAAGATCATTTTACCTTTTACAAATTCAGCGCTGTTTTTCTGTGCTATATAATGAAATAATGCACTTTGAGCTCCGGCAATTTGGTAGGGCATTGCTTCTTTAGAAATCGGAATGTATTTTGATCCCGAGGTGGTGCCAGAAGTTTTGGCAAAATATTCCGGAGTTTCTGTCCATAGAATATTGGCCTGTCCTTTTTTTACTCTTTCAATATAAGGTTTAAGATCTTCATAGTCTGCAATAGAAACTCTTTCCTGAAATTCTTTAATGGAATGAATATTTTCAAAATCATGTTCTCTTCCAAACAATGTTTTTTTAGCTGTTTCTACTAAAGATAAAAGTAGTTCTTCTTGATTTTTTTCTGGGTTTTGCTTGAATTCTTCAGCTTTTTGAACATGCTTTTTTGCCCAAACAAGTGCTATATTTTTCTTGAGAAAGTTTAACATGGTTCAAATTTATAAATAACTAAATAATTTGATGGCATTTTAATGAAATATGAAATAAAAAAAACCGATGAATGAGTCTCATCGGTTCTTCGAAATTTGATTATGAAAATAACAACTATAAGTTGAGTTTATTTGTTTTCTTTATACCTTTTATCTGGGGTACCATCTTTTTTCAGATGCTGACTTTCTTTATATCTTTTGTCTGGTGTTCCGTCTTTTTTCATTTTAACAGCCGGAGTTGAGGGTGTTGCAGGCTTAGCTACTTTAGTGTCTGCAACTTTAGCTGCTTTTGTATCTACTGCTTTAGCTGTTTTTGTTACCTGTTGATGAGCTTTAGTAGCTGTTGCCGGAGCAACTTGTTGAGCCGTTGCAAATCCTAGTCCTAATACTAGTGACATTGCAGTTATTAATTTTTTCATAATAATTGTATTATTTGTTTTGTTGAATCAAAGTTAAGCAAAAATTGGGCTGAAAAATCTAACACATAGAAACTTAACTAAAGTTTATTACAGCTTAAAAAAAAATTAAAGCTGTTTAATAATCTATCAAAGCTTTCTACGATATAGGAGCATTTAAAATATTTTTTTAAAATTTAAAATTTTGGATTGCTTTAAAATAAAAACCTGCTTTCAAAAAAAGGAAGCAGGTTTTACTGTATATCTAAATAATTAGTTTAACGTTTACAATCGGCAGTCCAATTCTTGCCATCTTTGGTGTATAAAATTCTCACATGGTTGTTTTCAACTCTTATGTAAGCTGTCGTATTCGAACCTACCATTACTATAGTATTTTCTCCTGTTTTTTCAACATCAATCCCGTTAAGAGGCGGAATGTCGTTGGAGAATGCAAAGTTGTATTTTGTTCCGCTTACGACTTTGGTTATAAATATACTTCCTTCGGTTGTACTGATGTTTTTCTCGGTATCATTGTAAGATACACTTCCTTTATAAATTCCTGCGAAAGCATCGTCTTTTGTTACATCTTCTTCGCTGCTGCAAGATGAAAAAGAGATTGCTGTAAAAAGTACCAGCATGAAAATTCCTAAAGTTTTAATTGTTTTTAGCATCATTTTTCGTTTAAATGTTAGGTGGCGTAACTTCCAAACATTATGCCGTGAATAGGTTTTATTGGTGTTTTAACTTTTAATTAAACCTTTTGGCAATTATTGTGATTTAGCGGTTTTTTAATGTTCTAGCTTAAATTTTGTACACATCATAATCATCATTTTAAAGAAAAAAAATATCCCTACCTTTGTTTTGTCTTAAACGATTTCGGAAAACTCCCGAAATCGCTTTTGGCGTTTATACCGTTACTATTTATGCAGTTAAAAACAATCAACGAAAAGTTTCTTCCGGATTTATTACAAAAGGAATTTGGAAAAGAAATTTTTACACAGCTGGAAAATAATCAACATATTTCTGTAAGAGGAAGTGCAGGCTCTTCGGCTTCTATTTTTGTTGCCGAGCTTTTTTTAACCCGGAAACATACCGTTCTTTATATTATAGATGATAAAGAAGATGCTCTTTATGTAAATACAGAAATGGAAGATTTGTTGGGAAAAGAGAAAGTCTTGTATTTCCCGGCAACACATCTTGAGCCTTATCAGGTTGAGAAAACACAGAATGCCAATTTGGTGTTGAGAACTGAGGTTTTAAATAAAATAAATTCAAGTAAGTCTCCAAAGGTAATTGTTGCCTATTCGGGGGCTTTATCGGAAAAGGTTCTAAAGAAAGAAGATTTTAAAGCCATTTCCCATCAAATTAAAGTAGGTGATCAACTTGACTTTGATTTTGTGGATGAACTGCTTACGCATTATAATTTTCAGCAGACGGATTTTGTTTCCGAGCCGGGAGAGTTTTCGGTAAGAGGGGGAATTGTAGACGTATTTTCTTATTCTTATGAGAAGCCTTACCGTATTACCTTTTTTGGAAATGAAGTTGAGAGCATAAAAACATTTGATATTGAAACGCAGCTTTCTATTGAAAAAGTAAAAGAACTGCAATTGGTTTCAAATATGAACTTTTCAGTTGCGGGAACCAGAGTTTCTTTGCTGCAATTATTACCGAAAGAGAGTTTTATTGTTTCTAAAAATGGGGTTGTTGGGATTCAAAGAATTAAAACATTTTACGAAAAGTCTTTAGAGAAATTTGAAACATTAAGTAAAGATATTGCCCACAGAGCGCCACAGGAATTATTTATTTCTGACCAAGAGTTTTTATTTGATTATAAAAAATTTAAAACTATTGATTTTAGCAGTGTTCCAATCGATGGATTAAAAGATAATACTGAGATTAAAATTGAACAAACTTCACAGCCTTCTTTTCATAAAAACTTTGAACTTTTAATTGAAGATTTAGAAGAAAAGCAGGAGGAAGGTTTTGATACTTGGATCTCTTTTTCTACAGAAAAACAAAGGGAAAGACTCCAGTCAATTTTTGAAGAACTGGAACATGAAGTACCGTTTAAAAGCTTTAAATCTGAACTTCATGAAGGATTTGTAGATAATGATCACAAAATTTTGGTATATACAGACCATCAGATCTTTGACCGTTATCAACGATATAAAGCAAAAAACAATTTTGCGAAATCAGAGCAGCTTACCTTAAAGGATTTAATGTCTCTGAAAATAGGAGATTATATTGCCCACATTGATCATGGGATTGGAAAATTCATGGGATTGGTGAAGGTGAATAATGACGGTAAAATTCAGGAATGTTTTAAACTGACCTATAAAAATGGAGACTTATTGTATGTAAGTATTCATTCGCTTCATAAAATTTCGAAGTTCAACGGTCCGGACGGAAAAGAAATTGTTCTAAGCAAATTGGGATCGCCGACTTGGAAATCATTGAAGCAAAAAACAAAAGCTAAAGTAAAACAGATTGCTTTTGATCTTATCAGATTATATGCTCAAAGAAAAACAGCTAAAGGTTTTGCTTTTACACCAGATTCTTACCTTCAGAATGAATTGGAAGCCAGTTTTATTTATGAAGATACTCCAGATCAGGAAAAGGCAACCATTGATGTGAAAAAAGATATGGAAGCTGATACGGTGATGGATAGGCTTGTATGTGGAGATGTAGGTTTCGGTAAAACCGAAGTAGCTGTTCGTGCTGCATTCAAAGCGGCAACAGATGGTAAACAGGTGGCTATTCTAGTTCCAACTACAATCTTGGCTTTCCAACATTACAGAAGTTTTAAAGAAAGGTTAAAAGATTTTCCTGTAACGGTTTCTTATGTGAACCGATTCAGAACAGCCAAGCAGAAATCTGAAACTTTGGCTGATCTAAAGAATGGAAAAGTTGATATTATTATAGGAACGCATCAGCTGGCAAGCGCAAGTGTTAAGTTTAAAGATTTAGGTTTATTGATTATTGATGAAGAACATAAGTTTGGAGTTTCAGTAAAAGATAAATTAAAGACACTTAAAAGCAATGTGGATACCTTGACTTTAACGGCAACGCCAATTCCGAGAACATTGCAGTTTTCATTAATGGCAGCGCGAGATTTATCAGTTATTAAAACACCACCACCAAACAGACAACCTGTGGAAACGCAGCTTGTGGGATTTAATGAAGAAACAATTCGTGATGCGGTGTCTTACGAGTTACAAAGAGACGGACAGGTCTATTTTATTAATAATAGAATTGAAAACCTTAAGGATATTGCAGGATTAATTCAGCGACTGGTTCCTGATGCGCGAGTGATCACTGGTCACGGACAAATGGAAGGAAAGCAGCTTGAGAAAAACGTTCTTGATTTTATGGAAGGTAAATATGACGTTTTAGTTTCTACAACGATTATAGAAAGTGGAGTAGATGTTCCTAATGCCAATACCATTTTTATTAATGATGCTCAAAGATTTGGTATGGCAGATCTTCACCAAATGCGTGGAAGAGTAGGACGAAGCAATAGAAAAGCTTTTTGTTATTTAATCACTCCGCCGTATGATATGATGACTTCAGATGCGAGAAAGCGTCTGGAAGCAATTGAGCAGTTTTCTGATCTTGGAAGTGGTTTCCAGATTGCTATGAAAGATTTGGAAATCCGTGGTGCAGGAGATTTACTAGGAGCGGAACAGAGTGGATTTATCAATGAAATGGGTTTTGAAACCTATCAAAAGTTGATGCAGGAAGCGCTTGAAGAACTAAAAGATGATAAGGATTTTGAGAACTTATTTGATAATGAAGAAGACCGAAATAAGCTCTTTAAATCTGTGAAAGATGTTAATATTGATACTGATTTAGAGTTAATGCTTCCTGATTTTTATATATCAAATACAGAAGAACGATTATTGCTTTATCAAACGCTTGCGGAGATTAATAATGAGGCAGATTTACAAAAATTCGAGTTTGAATTGATTGATCGCTTTGGAAATTTACCAAAAGAAGCAATTAATTTATTAAAAAGTGTTTCGTTAAAATGGCTCGCTTCCGACATCGGTTTTGAGAAAATTGTCATGAAAAATGGGGTGTTTTTAGGCTACTTTCCAAGCAACCCTCAAGACAAATTTTACCAAACAAGCAAGTTTAAAAACATTATTAGTTACCTCACATCAAATCCTGCAGAAGCCCAACTGAAGGAGAAAGTAAGCAAGGATGGAAATCACCTTATGATGAGAAAAGATAACATAATAAATGTCGATGAGGTGAATAATCTTCTAAAATCTATCCTTAAAAATGACTAAATAATTCGCCAAAAGTAGAAATAATTCTACTTTTGTATGTTATTAATTCTATGCCGTAATTAACTTATTTCTATGAACTTATGATAAGTTAATTCTACTTTTCGCATAATATTTTATACCTTTGCAGCCCTTATTATGAAAAAAACTATGTATTTATGCGTGGTCGGGCTGTTTTCGGTCTATACTCACGCGCAGGTGGGCGTTGGGATAAGCATCCCTCAAACTACTCTCGATGTAAACGGGAAGACTACCTTAAGAAGAGAACTTAGAGTGGGTGGTAATTCTACCCAAGTTGGTATTGCCGGTTTAAACGGTCAAGTTTTGGTTTCCCAGGGAGATGGAATGTCTCCTCAATGGAAAACTCTGAATGTCACCTTTATGGAGGAAGGACAGTACAAATTAATCAATTCATATTTATCATCAGATCAAGTAGGTGTTACCTCTCTTTCTAACGGGATTTTGGGAGATAGTGTTTACAAAAACAGTATCGGAGATGATATCACTGATGCAACCAAAGGAACATGGGTGAAAATTGCGGGTCTTGAGAATAATTTTACGATTAAAAACGGGCTTAACAGACTTACTTATCAGTTCCAGACCGGAGTTGAAATGAAAGCCTCAACAGCAAGTGCATCTCAGAATGTAAGCTTTACGTGTGGGATTTTCCGAAATGGTAAACTTGTAGCGGTACGTCCGGACAAAATTTCTTCAAACAATAATTCTGAAAAGAACGGAATCCAAGATTATATTTTCACATTAAATTACACGGAACCAGACGTTCCGGTAGGGGTACAAAAGGTTGAAGTAGCATGCAGGAAAATTAATGTATCTAATAATGATGCTCAGTTTGCTATTGGACGTAATGTTGCGGGCAACGGCAATCTTTCTAATGCTTTTACTTTAGAATCTGCATTCAAGATCGATCTTATTGAATTTGTAACCTACCAAGTAAATTAATCAATGAAAAATATATTATTTATCCTATTCTCTGTATTAGGATTATCACTCTCTGCTCAAGTTGGAATCAATACACCAACACCTAGAGCAATGCTGGATGTGAATGGAAACTATAACCTTAGAGGTAAGTTAGTGGTTCAAGATGCTAATAACAAGCTTTCGGAAGGAAGAGATGATCAACTTTTAGTTTCACAAGGAGAAGGAAATGCGCCTACATGGAAAACACTTCGTATTCCTGATTATGAAGCCAATAAATTTTATTTAATTTTTAATAACTCATTTTCCGACAGGGAAGGGGTGAAATTTACGGCTTCTGAAGAGTCTTCTCCTACTTCACGTTCTGCTTCTTTTACAAAAAATAATACGTTCAGTACTTTTGCACAATTTAAGAAAATACCTGGGCTGACTAAAATTTTCAAAGTATTCAGTACACAAAGCAAGACCTATTTTCAGTTTGAAACCGTTGTTCATGCCAATTTTGGAACAGTAGGAAATACAGATACTTCCATTGATTATGGTTGTGGGATTTTTGTAGATGATAAACTGGTGAATTTAAGACAGGGAAATATTAAGGCAAGTAGTGCATCCAATCCTTTCCTTACGCACAACCAAATTGGTCTTGTGGAAAATCTTTCAAAAGGAGATCATACCGTAAGTGTGGCTTGTTCAAGATTGGAATCTTATAACATAAATAATAATAATCCAATAACATTAGGAATAGGAACTAGTGTTGCGTCTAATATTGATTCTTTCATCTCTCAGTCATCACTTAAAGTAGATGTTTATGAGGTTCCTCAGGTGTTTAATACAGTAACAAACTAAATCATGAAACAAATATTATTAATAAGCTTGCTATTCTTTTGTGCTTTATTAAATGCTCAAGTGGGTATTAATACAGCTACACCAGTAAATAGATTAGATATAAATGGAGATTTGAATGTAGGAAAAGAAATAAGAATAGGCGCTTCTGCTGCTACGAAAGGTTCTTCGGGACCAAAAGGAACACTCTTTCATAATAATGCAAATTTGAATGTTAATGATTGGAAAGATGTAAAAGTTGCTGATGGGATGGGAAGTATGTCTCTTTTTTCTATGACTACAGTTTTTGATAAAGTGGGTGCACGTTTTACCGGTGATAATGGCTCTACAAGTCCATATGCAGAAAACTTAGATTATAATACAAACTGGACAGTTTTGACTGGAACCGTAGGTAAATTCTCTATTACAAATGGAGAAAATAAAGTAACCTTTACTTTTCAAACGACTGCTCAAAAAACAATTAATCCTAATTCAAATACTACCAATGCTAATGCATCAATAAGTTTTGCCTGCGGAATTTTTGTAGACGATAAACTAAAGGCAGTGAGAACTGATGTAATATTAGGTGGGGATGGAACAAATAAGATTTTTAATCTTAATGCAACTCTTACTAATCTTCTTCCAAAAAAGGATTACAATGTAAAAGCGGCCTGTGTAAAAAGAAATTTGAATTCAGGTACTTTAGGAATTGGAAGAGCCGTAAATACTACTTTTCTTAATGAAGATATGTCACAATCGGTATTAACAACATCGGTATTGCAACCATTTTAATTTTTCAAAATAAATAATAGTTGAAAAGGTTTAAAAGTATAAATTTTTAGACCTTTTTTTATTTTAGCACTAATGTTTATGATGGTTTGGTTTTTATTTGGGAAAATAAATTATATTTGGCACCATTAAAAATCATTAACCATGAAAAAAAATATTCCATTGAAAGGCCTTTTAGGGCTGGCTTTCGTATTTCTGTTGTCGTGTGACAATACAACGGACGACCCTATTAACCAAAATAAAACAACCAACCCGAATAATAATGGAGGTGGCACAACGATTACCGGACCAAGAATTTTAAGCAAAACAACAGGTAATGGGGCTACAGTAGAAGAGTTTATTACCAATGCGGGTGTTCTTGATAAGGGAATATTTACCGATGCAAGTGCTCCTAACTCTTTTTTTACGGGTACTGCAACTTATACAGGAAATAAAATTTCGAAAATAAAGTTTGTGGGTAGCAATGGTGCAGGATATGATTTTGATATCAGCTATGATGCAAATGGCAAAATTTCCGGGACAACCTCTAATTTACTTACGGGAACTATTATCACAGGTAAAAGTGATTTCTTTTACACCTATGATTCTGCAGGAAAGATCACAAAGATTATAGAAAAGAAAAAAATGGGAGCTGGAGGTGTAATACCTACTGCATATAGTCAGTTTACAGAAAACACGCTAACCTATACCGGAGATAATATTACTAAAGTGGTTTCTGTAATGGGAGCAACTGATAATAGTGGAAATCCGCAAGCAGGCGGATCATTGGCAACAACTTTCAATTTTACCAATTATGATTCTAAAATTAATCCGTATACAACGCTTCCAAAAACATTCTTTTTGGTATATAGCTTAATACACCCTGCTAATTTTTATAGACTATCTTCAAATAATGTTGGAAATCTGAGCTTTGCGTATCCGGCTCCAGCCCCATCTATATCAGTAGATATGACGTATCAGTATGATACTCAGAATTATCCTATTTCAAGCCAGAACCAGACGGGAAAATATATCTATAAAGCTTTATAATGAAAAACTTAATTACTAAGTTTGCTATAATATGAATAATTATATACTTTTTATTCAAAAAAAAATTATATTTTTGAAAAAATAAATAATCCCCCTTAAGGAATGAAAAGACTTTTATATTTTGTTTTACTATTGGCAGGTTTTTCTGCAATACATTCTTGTAAAGATTTATTGGATGAAGATGGAAATCCATTGGTAGATTTGAATAATAACAGCGGTTTAATAGGCCCAAGAGCGTTATATAGAGAAATTACGGATGCTGATACAATAGCAGAATATCATTATAACGGTTTGCTTTTATCAAGAGTAATTAGAAATCATGCATCTATTACTGATGTTACTTTCAGTGGTGACAAAGTAAGTACAATTAATTTTCGTGGTTTTCTTGATATGGATGGAGACGGAATTTTAGATAAAGACAGTACATCATTCACTCAGTTGTTTACCTATGGTAACACTGGAAGATTAGAGTCTATATCAGAAAACCGTTCTGTATTTAAAAGAGGAGCTCCTACTCCTCAGGTACCTTTAGGCCCATTTGCTCTTTTAAAAAAGACGAAAAGTTTGTTTAATTTAGAGTATGATGCATCTACGGCTAAATATAAGGCAATTACTATGAGAACCGGAACAGAGGTGTCAGGAACTCAATTTGCCTACACAGCGTATTCAAAAACGAATTATGATTATGTAGGAGATAATGTATCGAATGTTGTAAAACAGTCTGGTCTTATAGGAGCTGGTGATGTATTTGGGACACCAACTGAGAAACTAGGATATGCATATTCAAGTTATGATGCTCAAATAAGTGCATATACATTATTGCCTTTTGCTTATAAAGTGTCTGTTCTTATATCTACAAGTAAAAATGATTTAAAAAGTTTAATACTTTCTCCAAACAGTCCTAAGAGGATGTCTACATCAGATCTTATGTTGTCAATTCCGGCTCCTGTTGTGTTCTCTACAGATTATCGTTATGATCCTCAGACGTATGTGACAAAAGGATTTGGGACAAACTTTATTTATAAACCATTATAAGAAATAATTATTTTTAATAATATTTAAACTCAATTCTTCACCGGATTGAGTTTTTTATTTTTTATCTCTTAATTTTGCAAAAAATTTCTCATGAAATATTTAATCGTCGGTCTCGGAAATAAAGGCCCGGAATATGAAAATACACGTCACAATATAGGATTTAAAGTAGCTGAAAAAATAGCTGAAACACTTGAAGCATCATTTAATACCACCAACTTCGGATGGATGGCGGAAGGAAAATACAAAGGCAGAAAAGTTTTGATTTTAAAGCCTGATACTTATATGAACCTTTCCGGAAATGCAGTGAAATTTTGGATGCAGAAAGAAAATATTCCTTTAGAAAATGTAATGATTGTTACTGATGATCTCGCATTGCCTTTTGGGACGTTAAGAATGAAAATGAAAGGTTCTGATGCGGGTCATAACGGGCTTAAAAATATTAATGAAGTACTTCAGACACAAAATTATGCAAGGCTTCGTTTTGGAATCTCTGCAGAGTTTTCTGAAGGCAGGCAGGTAGATTATGTTCTTGGAACCTGGAATGAAGAAGAAGCAGAAAAGCTTCCTGAAAGAATAGAGAAATTTACCAAAGCTTGTTTGTCATTTGTTTTTGCAGGTATTAATAATACAATGTCTGCTTTTAACGGGAAATAAATAATCTAAGTTTTTATTAAAAAGCAAAGACCATCGATACAATCGATGGTCTTTTTATATACTTTAGAAATTAATTTCCAATCTAACTAACTATAGTATTATTTCTTTTTTATGTGTGTGTAATAGAGATGTGTAAATTGTATCTATTACAACCAAGTTACAACTCCGGTTTCAACGTCATAGTTGGCTCCAACTATTTTGATTTTACCTTCGTCTTCAAGCTTTTTAAGCGTTGAACTTTGTGTACGAATGTCTTCGATGGCACTTTTGACATTTTGTTGATTTAATCTTTCCAAAAGATCACCGTTTTTAGAAGAACGCTCTTCACCTTCTTCAATGATGTCATTAATAATCGGATCAAAATGGTTGATTAGGTGGTTCAGGTTATCCATTCCCATCCCTTGTATTTGTGCTGCATCCAAACCGCCTTTTAAAGCGCCACATTTTGTGTGCCCTAAAACTACAACAAGCTTTGAACCCGCAACGTTACAACCAAATTCCATTGAGCCTAAGATATCCTGATTTACAAAGTTACCAGCAATTCTAACGCTGAAAACATCTCCTAATCCCTGATCGAAGATAAGTTCTGCAGAAGTACGGCTGTCTATACAGCTTAAGATTACGGCAAAAGGCCATTGCCCTTCACGGGTAGCATTTACTTGTCCTAAAAGATCTCTGTTTGCCTTTAGATTGTTTACAAATCTTTGGTTTCCTTCTGTTAAAATTTCTAATGCTTTTTCGGGAGTAATTGTCGATTGAGTTTCGTGTGTATGTGCTTTCATATGATGTATTTATTCTTTTTAAAGTTAAAAAAATTATTGGAATGAGCTTACATTGCTCTTTTGTGAGTAATCAAGATATGAGAATCCTGATTGGTTTCATAATCTCGATATGAAGTTTTGAAACCTAGAAGTTCAACATTAATATCTTCTTCTTTGGCTCTTATATTGGCGAAATCCTGAATCATTTCTAGTACATCTGTAGTGATGTATGAAGTTTCTCTTGCGTCAATAGTTACTGTAGAATTAGACTTAATGTTTTTTAATGTTTTCTTGATGGCTGCTTTATTTAAGAAAGAAACTTCTTCAGCCAATTTAATAGTGATTTCATCTGCATCGTCTAGCTTTTCTCTGCTTAAATAATAAGCACGTTTCATATTCCCTTGAAGAATGTAGAAAACAGAAATAGCTAAACCAATTCCTACACCTTTCAACAAGTCTGTAGCTACTATCGCAACGACAGTTGCAACAAATGGAATGAATTGAAATTTCCCCAAATGCCAGAAATGCATAAAAGTAGCAGGTTTTGCTAATTTATATCCTACCAAAATCAATACAGCAGCAAGCGTTGCAAGCGGTATTAAATTTAAAATGAATGGAATGGTAAGAACGCAAACTAATAGAAGAACACCATGAATCATAGCTGAGGTTTTAGAAGTAGCTCCCGCATTGGCGTTGGCTGAACTTCTTACCACAACGGAAGTCATTGGAAGTCCGCCGATGAATGAGCTTATCAGGTTTCCGATTCCTTGAGCTTTAAGTTCCAGGTTGGTATCAGTAATTCTTCTTTGTTTATCTAATCTGTCTGATGCTTCAATACAAAGTAATGTTTCGATAGAAGCTACAATGGCAATGGTTGCTCCTACGATCCAAACTTTAGGATTGGTTAATCCACCGAAATCAGGCAGAGTGATCAAATTTTTAAAATCTTCAACAGATTTTGGCACAGGTAAAGAAACTAAATGTTCTGTCCCAATTGCTAATCCGCTTCCTGATATTTTAAAAAGTTCATTAAGTACAATACCTAAAACTACCGCAACTAATGCTCCTGGAAGCATTTTCATTCTTTTTAAAGCAGGTACTTTATCCCAAATTAAAAGAACAGATATTGATACCAAAGTAACTAGAATGGCTCCTATGTGAACTGCTACTAATAATTCAGTAAAATAATTAAAATTGAGTCCTTTATCAAATATTGATTCATGACCTTCATAATCTTTATCAAACCCTAATGCATGTGGAATTTGTTTTAAAATAATGATGATACCAATGGCGGCAAGCATCCCTTCAATAACGTTATTGGGAAAGTAGTTTGAAATACTTCCGGCTCTTACGAAGCCTAAAATTAATTGAATGAGACCCGCCACGATTCCTGCGCAAAGGAAAAGGTCAAAGGCACCAAGATCTGTGATTGCCGTTAAGACAATCGCTGTTAAGCCTGCAGCAGGACCGGATACTGAAATGTTAGAGTTACTTAAAAACCCCACTACTAATCCACCAACGATCCCTGAAATAACTCCAGATAATGGTGGTGCTCCAGATGCTAAAGCAATTCCTAAACAGAGCGGAAGTGCTACTAAAAATACAACGAGGCCTGAAGGAAAATTTTCCTTAATTCCTCCTATTAAAGATGTCTTTTTCATGATGTGAAAACTGCTGTGAATGTATAATTGAGCTATTTGTCTTTAAATAAATCAATTATAAAAGATTGGAAATTTAATTTTAAAGCATGTGTATTCGATATCAAATTTGATATGAATAATTGGAAATATGAATCTGACTTTAAAATTAAGCTTCCGGAGGAGGCGAAAATATAGTAAGTAGGGGTGACAGATGAAAAGAATCATCTATCAAAACAAAAGATCTACCTGAAAGATCAGGTTCGAAAAATTTTAGATAATCGAATACATCCAAGGTCTTTGGAATTGTCTTTTCGTAAATGATTAAAGAGGTGGGATGAGAATGGGGTTCTTCTTCATTGATTATTATATTGGTTCTCTGTAGATCCCATCCAAAAACAGCAGCAATGCTTGGCAGCGCTGTAAAGTTTAGGAAAAACGTTAATATAATAATACTCCAGAATTTCATTTTATATTCTTTTAAAAAAACTATTTCGTTTTTTTACTCATTACCCAATCTGAACCAGTAAGGTTATAGATTTTTTGGATGTCTTTTAATGTTTTTTCAAAATCAATCTCCAAATCAATAATTCTACCTGTTCTAAGGTCAAAAACCCAGCCGTGAACAATAGGATATTCTTCTAAAATATATCTTTCTTGTACACAAGCCATTTTAATTACGTTGATACATTGCTCTTGAACATTCAGCTCTACAAGCCTGTCATAACGTTTACCTTCATCACTAATAGCATCTAGTTCTGCTTGGTGCAATCTATACACATCACGGATGTTTCTCAACCATGGATTTAATAATCCTAAATCCTGAGGAGTCATCGCTGCTTTTACACCACCGCAGTTGTAATGTCCACAGACAATAATGTGTTTTACTTTTAGGTGTTCTACAGCATACTGTATGACAGCTGTTGAACTCATATCTAAAGTATTAATCACATTCGCAATGTTTCTGGTTACAAAAACTTCACCTGGCTGTGTGCCCATTAATTCTTCTGCCGTTACTCTGCTGTCTGAACATCCAATGTATAGATAATCAGGATTTTGAGTTTTAGCTAGTTCTTCGAAGAATTTTGGATCTTGTGAGATTTTAGACTCTACCCATTTTCTATTGTTTTCAAAAATAACTTCGTACGATTGTGACATAAATTTAAAATTTGAAGGTGTAATTATTTATTTCGTTTAAATTATTTTGAAAATCAATAGACTAAATCAATAATGATGCAAAAATATAATTTTTGTCTAAATAGCAATCACTTTTAACAAAGTTTAATATTAAAATATGCTTAAAATCATACGGAATCTATGTATTGGATAGGTTTTCCTTTGTTTTAGATCAATATTTTATGTTTTTAATAATTCAAACAGCCTAGCAAAACAGATATAAAATTACAAACTATTTAGAATAAAAAGAAATTTGAATATTAAAAGATTCTTAAATGTACATAAAAAAAGCTTCCAAAATAAGGAAGCTATTATATATGTTAAAGGTTTATCTGTTTGGAATGCAGTGTGTTATTTATATTTTACTGTTGATATATCCTTCTGTCGCTCTTTTTATGGGATATATTTTCCCCGGATTTCCAACAACTACAGAATTAGATGGGATATCAAAGTTTACATAGGAGTTAGGGGCAATTAAAATATTGTTTCCAACGGAAACTCCACCTACAATTACAGCATTGGTTCCAATCCAGACTTCATCTCCAATGGTTGGGAAGCCTTGATACTTTCCACGGTTTTGCTGTCCGATCGTTACGCCTTGTGCAATATTACAGTTTTTACCAATTTTAGCTTTAGGATTAATCACCAAACTTCCCCAATGGCCTAAATACAATCCTTCTCCAATCTCAGTTTCAGGATAAATCTGGTAGCCATATTTTATTTGGTAATGTCTCAAAACAAGTCTCCAGAAAATTCCTAAGACAGGTTTTTTCATGTGTTTCTGAGTTTTTCTAAAAATATAGATAAAGTGTAAATTAGGGTTGATGCATTTTGCCCAAATTTCAAATTTTGAAAGCCATTTTCCGCTTTCACGATAAAAATCTTTCTGTATGATGGAATAATTTGACATAGCTTGTTACGGTTTATATTTCATCAATTATTTTTTGAAGTTTTTGTACAGATTTTTCTAAAACAAAAGGTAAATCTGTTTCAGCAACCTGTTTTTTATATTGTTCAGCAAGGTCTTTATTGGTAAGAAACTTTTTCATTCCGTCATAAATCCCATCTTCGGAATTGGGTGTTATCGTTCCTAGTTTTCCGTCTTGTAAAAGGTCTTTAATTCCTGAGATATCTGTTGCTGAAATAGGTTTGTTGAGAATAAGTGCTTCTGCTATAATCGTAGGAAACCCCTCATGTCTTGAGGACATAATATAATAATCTGCTTTTTTTAAATAAGGATAAGGGTTGCTTTTAAAGCCTAACATTTTCGCTGTTTCCTGTAATTTTAATTGATCAAGCAATGCTTGGATATTATTTAGATCATAACCGTCACCAATGATTAAAAGCTGATGTTTTAAACCTTCATCTAATAATCTTTTATGAACTTCCAGTAGTCTGTCATATCCTTTTTGAGGGTAAACGGTTCCAACGCTTACAAAAGTAGGAATATTATTGTCGAAAGGGTAATCATCAATAATAATATTTGCTTTTTTCAGCGTATCTTCTTTATCTATAGGATTGAAAATTTTAATGACAGCCTTTTTTTCTGAGTCATTTTGAGCCAGTTTATGCATTTCCTCTTGTAGTTTATTGGAAATAACTAATATTTTGTCAAACTTAAAAAACTGTCTTATAACATCCGGAGTATATTCTTTTAGATTGAAAATATCATTCTGTACCCAGATTATTTTTTTTGAATCTTTCTGTGGGCTGGATAAAATTTCTTTATACATTCCATGAATAGCAGCCAGCTCTACGTCATATTGTTTATTCTTTAAAACAAATTTATAAAGTAGGGAAGGAAACCAAAGAAACATCTTTTGGTAAAGGACCCGATACACTTTTACAGGAATATCCTGAGGTCTATTGGTTGTGATCATTTCTCCTTTCAGTAAATAATAAACATTTACCCAAGAAGGCACTTCTTTAATATAGATCCCCGAATAAAGATTGATTAATAAATCTACTTCATATTTGTCTGGTGAGATGTTTTTTAAAAAAGTAACCAAAACTTTTTCTGCACCACCATGACGAAGGGAGCCTATGCGAATGAGGATTTTCTTTTTTTTCGGCATTTATTTTTTTACGGGTTTATAGGTGTGAGGGAGGTTTTTGATAAGATATTCTTCTAATTTTGCGCGGTCTGCTTCTAGCTCGAGAGGGTATATTGTGCTATTTGCGATTAATTTTTCTCCGTATTGTTCAATGGTGCAAATGAATTTGGCAGGTGCACCCCCATAAATTGTATTGTCGGGAACAGAACTGCTTACCACACTCATGGAACCCACAATACAGTTGCTTCCAATGGAAACTCCGGGGAGTAAAACGGCTCCTTTACCAATAAAGGTATTGTTGCCGATTTTTATTCTGCCAAAGGTTCTTCCGTCTTTATATTTTTCAATTCTTTTTGTAACTCGCCCATCTCCTCCATGATTAATAAAAGAGACCCCTTCGGCGATGGTTACATTGTCTCCCATCTCAATAAGAAAAGGCTCTGAACCAAAGTTGGGAACTCCTTGTACATATAAATTTTCACCCACTTTCATTCCTTGGTTGGTGGCGACTTTGATAATAACAGACTTAATCATATCTTGATACAGGGAACGTATCTTTAGTATGATTCTGAATAATAACATCATTTTTGTGTTAGTTTTAAGATTATATTTTCTACAGCATTAAATATTTTCTGATTGTCAAATTGTTCTTCAATCGTTTCAAGATTTTTTTTAATATTGGAAACAAGTTCAGGTTCAGTTAAAAACTTTTTCATGGCAGCGTACATATCGTCAACATTATAATCAATAAGAATACCGGTTTCCTTATTTTTAATCATAATTCCCACATCTCCGGTATCTGTTGAAATAATGGGTTTTTGAAGAATTAATGCTTCTGCAATTACTAATGGCCATGCTTCAGACTCAGACGGAAGAATGAAAAAATCTGCATTTTTAATGTATGGATAAGGATTCATCTTGTTTCCTTTGAGAATGAATGACTTTTGGAGGCTATTTTTATTGATTTGTTCAGTAAGATTTTTAAATTCCTCACCATTTCCTATTATGATGATACTATGATGGAATCCTTCATTAATAAGTCTTTTATGTGCTTCAATAAGCTTGTGGAATCCTTTTCTTGTATGCAGCCTGCCAACAGAAACAAAAACGGGCCCTGTTGGAAGATCTTCAATTTTTTCCTTTGCTTTTTTCTTGATTTCCTCAATCGGAATTGCGTTAATGATTACACTTTCTGACGGATAATTTAAATCAGGATGATATTGATGCATTGTATCCTTAATTTTTTCCGAACAATACACCATATGATCAAACTGTGGAAAATGCTTTAAAATATTAGGAACTAAAGGCTGCATTTTAAAAACATTAATCTCAGAATGGAACCACCCTATTTTTTTTGAATCTTTATTGGAGGAATTTAAAACTGATGAAAAGGTAGCGTAAGAAGGTGCAATTTCTACATCATACTTTTCATTTAAAAGTTGATCTGCTATTTTGGGGCTTTTTTCCGCCTTGTTTAATTTTAATCTTCTATTAACAAGTTGAATTTTTTGGATTACTGAATTTTCAGAAAAATTTTCTTTTCCTTCTGTGATATATACTTTCCGGATATGTTTTGGGATCTCATTTCGTAATTCTCCCTGATTCATATTTAGGCATATCGTTATTTCAAATTTATCTTTGTCGAGATTATTAAGCAGGCTCAAGATTACCTTTTCTACACCCCCCATTTCCATGGAGCGGTGTCTGAAAAGTACTTTTATTTTTTTATTTATCATCATTTACTAACTGAAGATTTGTTGTGCAAATATTTTTAGTTTTTTCTTAATTCTATATGTAATCGAAGTTTGATACTCTAATAAACTGTAAATTTCACTAGAGTTACTATATTCATCAGGAACAGGTTGCCCATTTATTGTTTTTAAATTTCTGCGTTTCATTGCATTAAAAATCACTTTTGAAAAATATTCACGGGATTTTGGTCTGTTATTATTTTGAGAAATTCCTCCCGCATGCGTTCTGTAAAGGTAATTAGCTTCGTTGATAAATGCTACTTTTCCTTTTTCATACATTTTCAAATACAGATCCTGATCTTCTGCAATTCTCATCATTGTATCCATCTTTTCGGTTTGATCATAAATTTTTTTTCTAAAATTGACAAAATGAACAATGTGAACCGGGCAGTTAAAGAAGTAAGGATCATTATTGAGAACCTGCATTGCTAATTTAGGGATTTCTATGAAGTGAAGGTGCTCATCACACTTTATATATTTTGAATAAGTGAGAACTACTTCTTTATTTTTTTTGAAAACTGCAATACTGGAAAATAATGCATTAGGAGTAATGGCGTCATCCGGGTCTACAAATCCGCAGATGTCGGTATCTGCCAGTTCTATTAATTTACTTTTTGTAATCCCAACACCACTATTGTTTTCATTTTGATAAATCTTAAAACGATCATCATCTCCTATTATTTTTTTTATAATCTCCAAAGAATCGTCTGTAGAAGCATCATCAAGAATGATAGCTTCCCAATTGTCATAAGTTTGTGCAATAATAGAATCGTAACAATTTTTGAAAAAATTGCCATTATTATAATTGGCGATAAGGATAGAGAACTTCATTTGTGGTGTTTAAGTTTTTTTTAATAAATTTTTGTAAAGATAAAAATTAAATATTACAGAAAAATCTTTATTTTTGTGACTCACACAAATATAATGAACGAATTACTAAGGGTTTCCAAAACATTTTTAGCCTATCTTAAACGTCCGGATCTTTATCCTGAATTAGGCAGAAAAATCATAAAAAATACTTTTAATAGAGGTAATGCTTTTAAAGGTAAAGAGAAAACCAACTCTTGGGCAGCCTCAAAATCAATTTCTCAAAAAGAAGCAATTTCCCAGCTTTTTGAAATTGATATGAGTTCTTTTAAACAAGATTTTCTGGAAGTTTTAAGAAAATCTGAACAAAGAGAAATATCTTGTCCCGTAAAAATGGGTGGTGCAGGCGCAATGGAGTTGATCTATTTCGCATGTGAGTTTACAAAAGCACAGGATGCTATAGAAACCGGAGTCGCTTACGGTTGGTCTTCTTTGGCTGCATTACTTTCTCTTCAAAAACGAGACGGAGCTTTATATAGTTCCGATATGCCTTATTTAGCACAAGATGGAGATCAATATGTAGGAGTTGTAGTTCCTGATGATTTAAAGAAATATTGGAAGCTATTCCGTTTTGCAGATAAAGAATCTTTACCTAAAATCTTCACAGAAAATCAATCTTTTGATGTTGTGCATTATGACTCAGATAAAAGTTATAATGGAAGAATGTGGGCTTATGAGGAATTGTATAAACACCTTAGAAAAGGAGGCGTATTTATAAGTGATGATATTGGAGATAATTCTGCATATCAGGATTTTTGTGAAAAAGGAGCTATCAATACAACTGTAATCGAGTTTGAAGGAAAATACATTGGTGTGTTTGTAAAGTAGTTTTTATTTTAAATAAAGTTTATGCTTTTTAACTCTATTGCCTTTTTAATTTTTCTTCCCATCGTTTTTATATTATACTGGAAGGTATTTAATAAAAACTATAAATATCAAAATATGCTTTTATTGGCAGCCAGTTTTTATTTTTACGGCTGTTGGGATTGGCGTTTTCTATTTCTTTTGATATTTTCTATCGGGCTAGATTATTTTTCAGGAATTCAAATTGAAAACAGCAAGACAAAAAAAATGGCAACTTTTTGGTTGACATTAAGTATTGCGATTAATCTTGGGTTTCTTGGTTTTTTCAAATATTATAATTTCTTTATAGAAAATTTTGCAGAACTTTTACATTCGTTTGGGTTTGGTGTAAACATGTGGGTGTTAAAAGTTATTTTACCCGTTGGTATTTCTTTTTATACCTTCCATGGTCTATCTTAT
Organism: Chryseobacterium polytrichastri; assembly: GCF_900142445.1. GTDB lineage: Bacteria > Bacteroidota > Bacteroidia > Flavobacteriales > Weeksellaceae > Chryseobacterium > Chryseobacterium polytrichastri. The sequence continues at coordinate 117,791 of NZ_FRAV01000010.1, forward strand.
GTGATTGATGTTTACAAAAAAAGAATTCCGGCCGAAAGAAACTATGTAGATTATGCGGTATTTGTAAGTTATTTTCCTTTGCTGGTTGCAGGACCTATTGAAAGAGCAACGCACCTTCTTCCTCAAATTCAGCGGAAAAGATCTTTTGATTACGAAAAAGCTAAAGATGGAATGGCCCAGATTTTCTGGGGCTTTTTCAAGAAGATGGTGATTGCAGATAATTGCGCGCCTATTGTTAATGAGATATTTACAAACTATCATACAGAAAGCGCCAGCAACTTAGTATTGGGAGCTGTGCTTTTTGCCTTTCAGATTTATGGAGATTTTTCCGGATACTCAGATATTGCGTTAGGAACATCCAGATTGTTTGGTCTGGAGTTACTTAAAAATTTTTCATACCCATATTTTTCAAGAGATATTGCTGAATTCTGGAGAAGATGGCATATTTCACTTTCATCATGGTTTAGAGATTATCTCTATATTCCTTTAGGGGGAAGTAAAGGTGGGTTGTGGATGAAAATTAGGAATACTTTTATTATTTTTCTGGTCAGTGGTTTTTGGCATGGAGCCAATTGGACGTTCATTATTTGGGGTGGACTTAATGCCTTATTTTTCCTCCCATTATTAATTGCTGAAAAGAACAGGCATCACCTGGAAGTTGTTGCAATGGGAAAAATTATTCCTTCGCTAAGAGAAGTTTTCAGTATTTTAATGACATTTACGCTGACTTGTTTTGCGTGGATTTTTTTCCGTTCAGAAAGTGTTTCCGATGCTATTGGATATATCAAAAGGATCTTTAACGAAAGTCTATTTTCTTTCCCGACAGAGTTTAGATTTGTTTTGTTTGGGTTGATTATTTTTATGTTTGTCATAGAATGGTGGAATAGAACACAGGATTACGGATTAAAAATTCAAGACAAAAAACCTTGGTTGCAAAGTGTTATTTATATTGTAGTAGCCTATTTGATATTGAATTTTGCCAATTTTGGCAGTAATGAATTTATTTATTTTCAATTTTAAATGAAGAAATTTTTCTCAAGATTAGCAATATTTATAGCCATCATATTTATTATTGGCTTGGTGAAACTTGCTGTTAGCCCAAATACGAATTATTCATATCCGTTTTTAAATGCAAAACTGGAGTTTCTGGAAAAACATCCAGAATACAATATGTATTTCATTGGAAGTTCAAAAATAAATAATCAGGTTGATTGTAAAATTATCGATCAGAATATTGAAGGTGTAAAATCTTATAACTTAGGAGCCAACGCAGGTTTTGATTTGGAAAGCTTTCAAACCTTAGATTATATATTAAGTAATCCTAATTTTAAACCTAAATATATCATCGTTGAATTGCAGGATAAAATAAAGGTTACCAAAATCAATATTAAAACGGAAAGAAGTTTCGGATCCTTCAATTATGCAAATACTGATTTTGCTGTAAAGTATCATCAAGAGAATAAAGATTATAAGCAAATAGGAATGTCGTTGGCGTCTTTTGTTTTAAATGTTTTTCACTTTAATAAATACTCTGATGAAAGCTCAATTCAAAAAGCGCATAATGGTTTTATAGATAATAATCAGGGTTTTTCTGCATTAGAGTTTAGCTCGGTTCCCAGGACTGAAGAAAATAAACTTAAAACTGTGATTAAAGAAAGGCTTGAACGTTATCATGCAGATCAAAATAAGTACACACCAAATAAAGCTTTAGTTAATAGAATTAATGAATTCTCAGAAAGGTGTAAGAAAAAAAATATTCAATTGATACTCTATATTCCAGGGCCAGCGGAACCGGATGCAAAAAAGCTGGAAGCATATCAAAATGCGTTCAATGTACCAGTTATAAGTCTAGTAAATCCAGATGCATATCCTGAGTTTTATCAATATGAAAATAGATGGGATTATGGTCACCTTAATGAAAAAGGATCAAAAATTCTTTCAGAAAAAACGGCTCCTCTTTTAGAAAAAGTTTTACATAATAAATAATCAAATATTACATTTAATTAAAGCTTAAACTGAGGTTTGTAAATAAATGAGATTAGTTGTATTTTGCAAATCCCAAATGAAACCTATGATGAAAACGTTTACACAATTAAAGAAAAATTTAAGTAAAAAAGAAGAAGGCTTAAAAAAGATAAAAGTTGCCTTGTTGGGAGATACAGCAACTCAGTTTTTAAATGTAGCCTTGAAAGGTTCTGCTATTGATGAAGGCTTTGATTTGGAGGTTTTTGAAGCAGATTTTGGTCAGATTTCCCGTCAGATTTTAGATCCTACTTCAGAATATTATGAGTTTAATGCTGATTATACGATCATCTTTGAATCTTCACATAAATTACTTTCTCAATATTATAAATCATATAATTCTCAACTGAATTTTGCTCAGGATAAAATCAATTATATAGAAGAATTATACACTACCATTCAAAACCGAACAAAAAGCAAAGTTATTTATTGCAATTTCGCAGGAATTGATAATCAGGTTTTCGGGAATTTTGCCAATAAAGTAGAATCATCTTTTGTTTTCCAGCAAAATAAACTTAACTATTTACTGTCAGAATTAGCGGTTAAAAAGAACAATCTTTTTATTTCAGATTTACTTTCTATTCAAAATAAATGGGGAAGAAATTTTATGTTTTCGCCCAATATTTATGTGAATACAGAGATGGTATTGTCTTTAGATGTACTGCCAATTGTTTCCCATCATATCGTTAGTATTTTATCTTCCGTAGAAGGTAAGTTCAAGAAGTGTCTGATCTTAGATCTGGATAATACAACATGGGGAGGAATTATTGGTGATGATGGCCTTGAAAAAATACAGATCGGTAGCTTAGGAATCGGGAAAGCTTTTACAGAACTTCAATATTGGGCTAAAGCGTTGCAGAAAAGAGGCATTATTCTAGCGGTCTGCAGTAAAAATGATGAAGATAAAGCGAAGGAGCCTTTTGAAAAACATCCCGATATGGTTCTTAAATTGGACGATATTGCTGTGTTTGTAGCCAATTGGGAGAATAAAGCAGATAATATCAGAAAAATTCAAAGCATATTAAATATTGGTTTCGATTCTATGGTTTTCCTGGATGACAATCCTTTTGAAAGAAATATTGTAAGAGAAAATCTTCCAGATGTTTGCGTTCCCGAATTACCCGAAGATCCTGCAGAATATTTGGAATATTTATATAGTTTAAATCTTTTTGAAACCGCAAGCTTCTCTGAAAATGATGCTGAAAGAACGAAGCAATATCAGGTTGAAGCCGAAAGAGCAATTGCGTTAGACAGTTTTACCAATGTAGAAGACTTTCTTAAAAGTATGAATATGAAGTCTGATGTTCAGACATTCAATAACTTTTCAAAACCGAGGGTTTCTCAATTAACACAACGTTCTAATCAATTTAATTTAAGAACCGTAAGATATACTGAACAAGATGTTGAAAGCCTTATGAATTCGGAGGATCACCATACCATGTCTTTTACTTTGGTAGATAAATATGGTGACAACGGATTGATTTGTGTGATTGTCCTGGAAAAGAAAAATGAAGAAACGCTTTTCATTGAAACATGGCTGATGAGCTGCCGAGTGTTGAAAAGAGGGATGGAGGAATTTACGCTTAATACAGTTGTTGAGACAGCAAAAAAGAATGGTTTTAAATATGTTGCAGGAGAATATCTTCCAACAGCAAAAAACCAAATGGTGAAAGATCATTACCAAAAGTTAGGGTTTATAGAAAATGAAGGAGAATGGATATTAAATGTGGATAACTATGAGCCAAAAGAAGTTTTTATAAGCACAAAATAAAATATGGAAATTGAACACTTAATTGAACACATTGCGACTAAAAATGCTATTCATGGCAAAAAGTTGCAAAAGAATTTTTCTTCTTTAAAGGAAGAAGAACATTATATTAATGACTATAATGTTTTCATCAATAAATACAAAGATATTCTTGAAAAGAACAGCCTTACATTTGATGATTCAATTAACTATTATCTTAAAATGATTGGGGATTTTAATGAAGAAATGCTGGATTTTATAAGAACAGGGAAATACAGAAATACTTCATTTGATGCAGTAAACAAAGCAATGTATAATAATCCTGATGTTATGGTTTCTCATATGCACGGATTATTGCTTTCTCAGTTTCTTTGGAAGCATCACTACGATGTTTATCAATATTTTAAAAATGGGATTCAAAACTATTTACCAATACAATCTTATCTTGAAATAGGAGCAGGGCATGGCTTATATTTTGAAGCCGCAATGGAAAAAATTGGGGATGATTGTACTTTTGAAGCGCTGGATATTAGTGAATCTTCTCTTGAACTCACAAAAAGTTTAATCAAAAGTGACAAGGTTATCTATCATCTTAAAAATGTATTTGATTATAATGATGATGACGAAAAGAAAGATTTCATAACCATGGGAGAGGTGCTAGAGCATATGGAAGATCCTTTAGCGTTATTAAAGAAAATCAAAAACCTTATAAAACCAGAAGGAACTATTTTTATTACAACTCCTACCAATGCCCCTTCCATAGATCATATTTATCTCTTTAACAATGTTCAGGAAATCCGAGATTTAATTAATAAGGCTGGATTGGAGATTGTGGATGAAAGGTATTTTGTAAGTGAAGATATAGATTTAGAAAAAGCAGAAAAAAGAAAGATTGCAACCATGTATGCATCTTTTTTAAAAATAAATAATTAAATATTATGAATAAAGAAGAAATTTTATCAAAACTATCAGAAATTTTCCGTGAAGAATTGGATAATGAAGATATTACCTTAACAGAAGAAACGACAGCAAATGATGTAGAAGAATGGGATTCACTTTCTCATATTCAACTTATCGTAGCTGTAGAAAAGGCTTTTAAAGTACGTTTCACTTCTTCAGAAATTCAAAGCTGGAACACTGTAGGTGAAATGGCAAGTTCTATTGCTTCAAAATTGTAATGAAATTTCATCACGTAGGAGTTGCCTGTAAGGATATACAGGCAGAACTCCAAAGCATAAGACAACTCCACAAAATCATAGAAGAAACGCCTGTTGTTTTCGATGAAAATCAGCAAGCAGAATTATGTATGATTACGGTAGAAGACGGATTGAATATTGAGCTTGTTTCAGGAAAGCCGGTGGAGAATCTTTTGAAAAAAAGAATTTCATACTACCATATTTGTTATGAAGTGGATGATATTGATAAAACAATAGAATATCTTACCGAAAAAGGAGGAATGCTAATCTCCCCACCTAAAGAAGCGATACTTTTCAATAACAGGAAAGTGGCTTTCTTAATGCTTTCTTATGGAATTGTTGAACTTTTAAATAGCAACTGATAATGCAGTTTACCTCATTAGTATTTATCCTTTTTTTTCCGGTTGTTTTTGCCATATACTGGTGGGTTTTAGGAAAAAATCTTAAGGCTCAGAATGTATTTTTATTATTGGCCAGTTATGTGTTTTATGCAAGCTGGGACTGGAGGTTTCTTATACTTTTGGTGGTAAGTTCAGCAGTATGTTATTATTTAGGCTTGAAAATTTCTGAAACTCAAGATTCCAAGAAGAAAAAGCTTTGGGTAAATTTGGGATTACTATTTTCTGTAGGAACATTATTTTATTTTAAATATTTCAATTTCTTTATTGAGTCTTTTGCAGATTTATTTGGAATTAAAAATGATTTGACGTTAAAAATAATTTTACCACTGGGAATTAGTTTTTATACTTTCAGGATGATAAGTTATATTCTTGATATTAAGAATAATAAACTAAAAGCTGAAACTGATACTTTAGCTTTTTTCAACTATATTTCTTTTTTTCCAAGTATGACTTCAGGTCCTATTGACAAAGGAGGGCTGCTACTTCCTCAACTGAAAAAAGAAAGAGTTTTTACCGTTGAAAATGGATCTGATGCAGCAAGGCAGATTCTTTTGGGAGCATTCAAAAAGCTGGTTGTTTCTAATAGTATTTCACCCATTACTCAGAATATATTCCAGAACTACGAACATCTTTCGGGAAGTACAATTGCTTTTGGGGCGGTTCTTTTCCTATTCCAGATGTATGCAGATTTTTCAGGATATTCGGATATGGCTATTGGTATTGCAAAACTGTTAGGTTTTAAAACAACTAAAAACTTTGCTTTCCCTCTTTTCGCTCAAAATATTGCAGATTATTGGAGGAAATGGCATATTTCATTAACTTCTTGGTTAACAGAATATGTCTTTACCCCATTAGTAATACAATTCAGAGATTACGATAAAAAGGGATTAATGCTTGCCGTTTTTCTGAATTTTGTGATCATAGGTTTCTGGCATGGAGCCAACTGGACTTTCATTGTTTATGGAGCTTTGCAAGGACTATACTATGTTCCTTTAGTGGTTAATAATCAAATTAATAAAAAGAAGAAGTTATCTAAAACAATTCCCACATTTAAAGAACTTGGAAATATAGTTTGTACAATGGCTATGGTTTGTTTTGCATTGGTTCTTTTCGTGGCGCCGAGTTTAAAAGAAGCTTTCGGTATGTATGGAAGAATTTTTAGTCTTTCGCTTTTCTCAGTTCCTCAGTTTATTAAAATTAAAATTTTAGGTTTAATTGCCATTGTCGTTTTAATTGACTGGATTAATAAAGAGCAAGAGCATGGTTTAGAAATTAGCAGATTTAAACCAATCGTAAGAAGGAGTATGTATGTTTTCCTTATTTTTCTGATTATGTATTACGGCGTTTTTGGCAACGGAAGTTTCATCTATGAACAGTTCTAATGAAAAAGTTTTTATTTAAAATATCATTCTATATTATTGGTGTTATTGGTGTTATGCTGTTCTTAGGGACTTATGCAGATGGTAATACTGATGATAATTACAGGCATTATACAGGCCCTAAACCCTCTGATATGATTTTGGGTGATTCTCGTGGCGGACAGGCGGTCATTCCCTATGTTCTGGATGAAAAACTAAAAGGAACAAAGTTTAATAACTTTGCTCTTAATATTGGGGATTCTCCTTATGGGCAAGTCTATCTTGAGGCGGTAAAGAGAAGAATGAATCCTGATACTAAAAATGGAATTTTCATTTTAACCGTTGATCCTTGGTGCTTGTCAATAGATAAAAGTTTAGAACATTCAACAGAAGATTTAGATCAGAATTCTCCTCTGGCTGATATGCATTTTTATGATATGAGCCCCAACTATGAATATCTTTTAAAGCACTATTCAAGAAGTTGGTTTAACATTTATAAGGAAAGGGAAGAACTTGCAAAATCGGTAACTTTTTTACATAAAAATGGATGGATGGAAGTTAATGTAAATGTACATCCAGATAGCGTTAGAGTAAGGGAAGTTAAAAAGATTGAAGGGTATACTGATATGATGAAAAATCAGAAAATTTCAGAATACAGAATCAATGCCTTTCAAGATATGATACAATATCTTAAAGATAAAGGAACGGTTTATATTGTAAGGATTCCTGCCTTCAAAGGGATGATGGAACTGGAAGATAAATACGCTCCTGATTTCAATAAGAAAATAGAAAATATAGCAAAACAAAATGGAGTGAAGTTTTTTAATTTATCATCAAAACCGGAGGATTACATTTACACAGACGGAAATCATATGTATAAAGAATCTGGGAAAATCTTCACTGCTCAAATTGCTGATTCTATTATTGCAGATAAAAAAGGAAAAAAATAATTCTAAAATAAGCCTTTTCTAAAATTGATATTAAATAATCCCGAGCGGATGCTGGGATAATCTGTGATCATATATTTTGTAATCATTCCCCATTTCTTAAAACGAGGGGCAACAGCAATTTCAAAACTGCGATGCATTCTTTTGATATGAACTTTGGCTTCTTCGGGAACAGTTTCTTCATTTTCAGCCCATTTATTGAGTTCTCTCCAAAGTAGAACCCTTGTGGTGGCAGGATTTATCTTGCCTGAATTTACTTGCGTGATTCTATTATCTTCATGAATGCCCCTCATCGCCACAGCCTTGTCTATAGTGCCTGTATGCAAATTGAGGTAGTAAGAGAGTCTCAATAAGAATTCAGTGTCCTGATGAAGCCTTAAATGCGTTTTAAAGAATGTACTCATCTTCTTTAATGATTCTCTTCTTATGGTAAGCGCATCCAGACTAAATTGGCCAAAAGCTCCTCTCATATGGATTTGCCCTGGAAATACATCTTTTGGGTGATGCTTTTTATACACGGTCGTTAGTCGATCTCCATATAATTTATAATACTGTTCTTTTGATTTTTCAGAATAATAATGAACACCAATGGCACCATAAACACCTTCTACATCTGGATTGTTGAAAAGTTCTTTTTCGGCATCGAATCTATTGGGAAGATAATAATCATCGGCGTCCAGGAAGGCTATAATATCTCCTGTTGCTTTTTCTAATCCCAAATTTCGGGTGGCTCCGGCTCCATGATTTCCTTTGTCGGGATGTTGATAGATTTTTACTCGATCATATTTCTTAGCTAATTCCAAGCAGATTTGTAATGCATTGTCGGGTGACTTGTCTTCAATTAAAATCACTTCATATACTTCTTCAAACTGTAAAGCAGATTCTACAGCCTGAACAACATATTTCTCGGCATTATAGACGGGAGTAATTACTGATATTTTCATTAAAATAGAATGTAAATTAAATAATAGTTGATCTAAAATTGATATTATAAAGTCCCGATCTAATACTTCTATAATCCGTAATAAGGTATTTTCCAATCATTCCCCATTTTTTGAAACCGGGAGCAATGGCAATCTCAAAACTACGAAGCATTCTTTGGATGTGAAGTTTTACATCTTCAGGAACACCTTCTTCATTTTCAGCCCATTTACTCAATTCTCTCCACAATAAAACCCGCGTTGTTGCAGGATTTGTTTTCCCTGAATCTACTTTTGTTATTCTATTATCTTCATGGATTCCTCTTAAGGCAATAGGTTGCTCATTGATTCCTGTAAAAAGTCTAAGATAAAAAGCGAGCCTTACGATAATTTCCGAATCCTGATGAAGACGGAGAGAGGTTTCAAACATTTTGCTCATTTTAGAAAGAGCTGTTTTTCGTATTGTTAGAGCATCCAGATGAATCAATCCAAAAGTTCCACGCAAATTAATTAACCCTAAATAAACATCTTCAGGATTTGTTTTTTTGTATACGGTATCTAATTTATCTTTATAAATAGGGTAGTACTGCTCTCTGGCTTTTTCCGAATAATATTGTACTCCATTGGCTCCATACACCCCATCAACTTCGGGATTTTTGAAAAGCTCTCTTTCGGCATCAAATCTGTTGGGTAAGTAATAATCATCGGCATCTAAAAATGCAACGAAATCGCCGGTTACTTTCTCTAATCCGAGATTTCTGGAAGCTCCGGCACCGTGGTTACCTTTATCAGAATGCTGGTACAATTTTATCTGATTATATTTTTCTGCTAATTTCTGACAAACCTGCAGCGCATTGTCCGGAGATTTATCTTCAATTAAAATAATCTCATATACTTCCTCAAACTGTAAAGCTGATTCTACGGCTTGCGAAATGTATTTTTCAGCATTATAAACGGGAATGATTACGGATATTTTCATCGGTTGAGATAAGTGAAACGATATTGTGTTTTTACTATTTGAGGATTTTTAATAGCTTCTAAAAAGATACAAAAATATTTATTTAATCCTGTTTTTAAAGATAAGTCAAATGATGTATAGGTTAAATAAATTTTTCTTTTGCAGTCTAATGGTAATGGATTGGTACTTGACCAATCATATAAAGATTTCCATAAAAGAAATTGCCTCTGATTATATTGAGGGGAATATCTTATGATTTTTGTGATCCTGTTATTATCGTGAACGCCTCTTATCGCAATGGCTTTATCTATAATTCCAGATTTTAAATAGCAATGATAAGCCAATTTAGTGATAAAATCGGAATCCTGATGTACCCGAAGATTTTCGTTAAAGCAAAGATTATTTTTAACTAAAGCCGATTTTCTTATGGTAAGTGCATTCAAATGAAAGAATGTTCCAAAAACGGTAGGTGTTAAACCTAATAAGCCTTTCAAAACGGTCTCGCCTTCTGCAGGAAAATTAACGGTAGTTAAAGAAATGTTTTTAAATTTACTCTGAAACTCTTCTTTTCCTTTTTCGGTTAAATATTCAATTCCGATGGCACCAAAAACACCTTCGATTTTTGCTTCTTTGAAAATTTCTTTTTCCGCCTCAAAACGGTTGGAAAGATAATAGTCATCTGCATCCAAAAAAGAAATGAATTCGCAATTTGCTTTTTCAAGACCTAGATTTCTAGAAGCTCCGGCACCGTGATTTCCTTTGTCGGCGTGTTGATATAATTTAATTCTGGAATCTTTGACAATCAACTTTTGGCAAACCTCTAATGAATTATCGGTTGATTTATCTTCAATTAATACTATTTCCTGTACTTCATTAAACTGCAACGCAGAATCTACAGCTTTTTCTAAAAATTCTGCTGCATTATAAACGGGTATAATTACAGATATTTGCATTATTGTTAAAGTGGGGTAATAATTAGGTTGTCATTGATAATTAATTCTGGTGCGATGCTATAGAATTCTTTTTTTAATTGTCTGCTATATATTTTGTAATTATTATCTAAAAAGAATTGTATTAAGGTCTGAGGAGTATAAGTACCTTCTTCTTCAATTGCTAAAGGACAAAATTCCATGAAAAATATTGGTCTGTTTTGCAAGAAAATGTCTTTATTATCTAAAACTACAACCGCCTCGTAGCCTTCAACATCTAATTTTACAACATCAAATTTTTTATCGGCAACCATTTTATTTAAAGGCTCAACTTGAACATTAATTACTTTATTCCCAGGGTTTTTAGATTCTATAAATGAACTCATACCAGCATGGCCTGCTACATAATTAAAAGTATGTACAATAGAATCTTTGCCTATTGCAGTATTAAAGAGCTTTACATTTTGATACTTGTTTTCTTTAATACTCTCACTAAACTCTTTATAGACATCTGGAATTGGTTCAAAGGCATAAATCTCCTTGCAATAAGGTGCGAGTAATAAGCTATGCTGCCCAATATTTGCCCCAATATCCAATAATACCTTTTCTTTAGAAAGCGTATGTCTTATATCATCAATGATCTCCTGTTCATAAATTCCATTTTTGAAAATATAAAGATCAACATACCCGAATTTCTTATTTAGATATATTTTAGTTTTTCTATTATTATAATTAATTATAAAAAGTTTTCTATTATCGAGAAATGAAATGTTTCGTTTTCTTTTAATAAAATTAATTATTCCTTCTTTAAAAAAAATGCTATTAATGCTATTTTTCACTGATGTTAATAATGTTGACATATTAATGGTTATTTATAATTATTTTGAATTTATTGATAACTGTTTTTGGTGAATCTTTGTTTTTGAACTCTATTCTAGAACTGTTTAATCTTGCTATATATTGCGTTTAATTTTTCACTGAAAATAATAGGGTCATGATTTTTTTTGATTCTTTCCAATGAATTTTTTGACTTTTCCAAGAGTTGTTCCGGATGTACCAAAATATCTTCAAGAACATTTTCAAGCTGTACTTTCAATGTTTTTTTTAGTTCTTCTTTTTGTTCATTGGTATAGTAAAGTGCTTGTTTTAAACGATTTTGAGGAATATGAATCAACCAGCCACAATTTTCATTATTAATTTCCGGTAATGCTCTTATGTCTGTACTAATAACAGGAACTCCTGCAGCCTGCATTTCCAATACAGAAAACCCATAAGTATCGGACCAAGTGGGTAACAAACCAACGTGAGATTGCTTAATAAGCTCGATCACTTTTTCGTTAGGAATGTTTTCGAAAATTTCGATCCATTCTTCCTTTTTCAAAAGTTCTTTAGTTTCTTGGGCTTCTTTTTCAGTCACCTTCGTTACATAATTATCTGTTTTAAAAGAAGAAACAATCGTAAGTTTAAAATTGTGTTTTTCCTTTAATTTCTTTAGTACTTCTACCATTTCCACTCCTCCTTTTAGGTGAAATTGAGTTCCAACAAAAATAAGATTAAAACTTTCTATGTTTTTATAAACGCTCAGGGAATCTCTCGGAATAACCTCCTGCGAAGGATGTATCACAGAAAGTTTATTGTTGATAATTTCTTGAAATTCAGGATAGTTTTTCAAAAGCTCTAACTGAATATTTGCAGAAGCTTGAGAAATTGAGATGATTCCTAAACAGTTCTTTCTGGAAATCTGCTTGAGCGCGTTTTCAGTTTTTTTATTACGGGTATGTTGAGGTTCTGTTTTCTGATGATCATTTCTGGTTTCAAGAAACCTGGGAACAAGCGTTTCAAAAGAAGCGACCCACTTCTGAGAAGAATAATTAATATCATTGTAAAGATGAAGGATATCAATCTTTGGTTTTTGATAGAAAAAATACTTTCCTTCAATATTATCTTTTTTTCTGAACAAAATATTTTTCACGGTAGATAATGAATGAAAAAAATTGTTGTTTTTTCGTAGAAATACATACTCAAATCCAGAAACTTTATTTAAAATATTTCTTTTAATGGGATAGTCATTTTGTGTCAGGCCTATTTTCATCTTATTGTAAATGATTTTTATTATTCTGAAACCAAAGTGCTAAAATCAATAAACTCCAATGTTGAAGCTGTTTATTAAGTTTTTTCTGTACTTCATTGAAATCTAAAAACTGAAAGATATAACTGTTCTTGTTTTCAAGAAGTTCTTTGCTTAAATCTTGAAGTTCAGTTTCTTTGAACCATTCATTGACGGATGCTCCAAAACCATTTTTTTTACGTTTTGCAATTTCTTCTGTCCACGCCTGAGAATAAGCTTTTCTCAATATAATTTTATCTTCCGTTGAGTTTACTTTATACTGCCAAGGAAGTTGAATACAGAACTCAGCAAAATCAATATCTAAAAATGGAATTCTTACTTCTACAGAATTATACATAGAAGTTCTGTCGCCTTTCAATAACATGTTACCGGGAACATATTTTTCCAGATCTATTCTCATAAGATCATTAAAATCTTCATTTTTAGGGGTAAAGCTAAAATCTTGTGCAGGAATTCCCTCATTGATGCCCAGTTTTCTAATTTCAGAAATAGAAAAATGATTTCGAACCTTGTTCTGATGATAATCGAGAGTATCACTATATTCTGCTCTGTGGCGTCTTTCTGACCCAATATCTTTAAATTTTCCTGCTAAAAGAATCATCTTGGAAAGATAATCTGGGTAAAAACCTTTTTGAGAAAGATTTACATTATACCTGTAAAAACTATACCCTCCGAATAACTCATCACCCACATCTCCGGAAAGAATAACTTTCAGATCTTTCGAAGCTTGTTTGAAAATAAGATGAGTAGGAAGTAAAGAAGAATCCATCAACGGTTCATCCATATAGGAATAAACTTCCTGCAACGTTTCGGAAATTTTTTGTTTCTTATCTAAAAGAATATGATGGTCAGTTTTATATTTATCTGCAATGGCTTGTGCATACGGCATCTCGTTTAAATCGCCACTATCATAACCGTAAACCAATGTTTTGATGTTTTCTTTATATTTTGATGCTACCGCAACAATCGTACTAGAGTCAAGTCCTCCCGAAAGGAAAGAACCTACAGGAACATCTGCTATTAATTGTTTTTTTACGGCACTGTCTAAAAGGTATTTAAATTTTTCTACACTTTCACCCAAGCTCAATTTTGTGGTTTCTGTAGGAACTTTCCAATATGGCTTAATTGCTATATTTCCGTTCTTATATACTAATGTATGAGCTGGTTTAAGGTTGAAAATATTTTTATAAATAGTTTGATGAGGATGGATATATCCGTTTTTTAAATAATAGGCAATCTGAGCTTTATCAATTTCAGGTTTTACAAGTCCCGAGGCTAAAATTGCTTTGATCTCAGATGCAAAAATAAATTCACCATCTTTCCCAATAGCATAATAAAAAGGTTTTTCTCCAAAGCGATCTCTTGCGCAGAATAGTTCTTGTTTTTCATTATCCCAAAGGGCAAAAGCAAACATTCCGGGAAGATCATGGATCAAATTTTCTTGTTTCTTCTGATACATGGCAAGAACAACCTCAGTATCTGAACCTCCACGATAAGGATAATCTGCATATTGGTCTTTTATTGCCTGATAACCATAGATTTCACCATTTAAAACAATGCATTCTTTCTTTGTATCAGAAAACATGGGTTGCTTTCCATTTTCAGAAAGGTCTATAATTGAAAGTCTTCTATGACCTAATGCGGCATTGTCATAAAATTCAAAATGCTCAGAATCCGGACCACGATAGGCCATAACATTTGTCATTTTTTGAATTTCTTCCTGATATTTTTTTGCATTATTGGTTATGATTCCGGCTATTCCACACATAGGTAATTTTTTAAGGGAAGTTTAATTTAGTGTTTGTATTTTTAATGAGATGATTATTTAAATAAATATCTTTTGTATTTTAAAATATACAAAATAATATACTTGTTTAAGAAAATCATCAAGAAATGGAAATGTTATAAATCCGGTGGTTTTAAGCAACATGGTCCATGAAGAATTGAATAATATTAATATTACGGTTATTATTTCCTGTTTCCGAGTAAGTACTAATTTTTGTTCTGTAACAATAAAAATAGTTAATAGAGAAAAGAAGATATTGACCCATCTTCCCCAATCCACGGCTAAATAAAATAAAGGGATTAAAAATATAGTTTGTAAGCTTAAGAATAGGAGATTAATCTTAACGGCATTTAATTTACAGTAGATATAAAAAGTAAAAGCACCAAGAAATATACTAATGATGTAGGTTTGATAACTATATATACTGGCTTTGTAAATATCTAAAACATTATAGTTAGGATCATACTCATAAATTCCCAATTCCTGAAGTACTAATCCGTGATTCTTTAAAAATAGCACTGAGTTCCCTGTGCTTATATTTATACCGAACTTAAAAAGGAATGCCATGATAATGGTAGAAGGAAGCAGTTGGTAAATGAATACTTTTTTTATTTTATCTAATGATGATCCTTTATTGTTAAGAAAATAGGTAAAACTTACAAATGGTAAATAAAAAAATGCTGCTTCATGAGTTAAAATTGCTACAATGATAAATAGACTGATAACAAAATCTCTAATAATAATTTTAGAACGTATACATAAAATATAGATGAGGTAGAAAAGGAAGAATATAATTTCTTTTTTTGATGCAATTGAAGGTTCTTTTACCATCATACCAAAACCTGCAGGAAGTAGTATAAGAGCAATGACCAGAAGGTTATTTTTTTCCTTCCAAAAAAGCTTTATCAGTAAATAGAAAAATAAAGTATAGACTAAAAATAAGAAAGAAAATATAATATTTTCCAGATTGATTTTAGTAACCTCATTGATAAAGATAAACAAAGAACCGAAAAAGCCTCTTCGCTTAAAACCACCATCTTGATAATTAATAAGCCATTCGCCAAGATACCATCCTCCTTTATTAATTACAATGAGTGAATAGGTAGTTGTAATACTGATGTAATAATACACTACCAGTATAAGACTTATAATATAGTTAATGACTTTAGTTTTCATGCTCTAATCAATAAATACATTCTTAAATGTATCCATTACAGGATGTGGTAAAAACTTTTCATACAGTTCTTTTGCAGATAATTTAAGGTCTGAATCTAAAATGATATCCTGCAATTCTTTTTCGTTACGATAATAGTATGCTTTATCTTTCAAATGCATATTATGAGCTTTTTCTGGAGAATCTGCAAAAGTGATGACAGGTTTTCCTTTAATTGCAAATTCGGCAACAGTGATTCCAAATGTTTCACCTCTTTCTCTTGCATGAAGCAATGCATCACAAGTGTTGATGAATTTAAGTTTCATCATAATGTCTGAACTTGGAGGGAGAAATATAATATTGGGCAGAGCAGATTTCCACCATTTTTTCTTCACAAAAGAGTCTACTCCCATAAAAATGAAATAAACGTCTTTATATTTTGAAGCCATTTTTTCTGCTGTTTTTTGAGCAAAAGTAATATTGAAACTTTGACCGCCACCATAATATCCAAAAACTTTGGCATTTTTGGGAATATTAAGTTCCGTTCTCAGATCTTCATGAGTTTCGGCTCCGAAATTGACCATGTGTGGAACGAATGGAGATTTAGATCCTGTCATTTCCTCACTCAGCCATTCTGATACATAAGCATAGACGTCTCCATGGGGTTCTAAATATTTAAAAACACTATGAATAACTGTTTTGCACTCTTTTGTCTCTACACCGTCTTGGAAACCATTTTTGATGGCATAAAACAAATCAATATTATTGTTTTTGATGATGGTGTCAACTTCTTTAAAATCGGAATAATCAATTACCTGAAAACGGTTTTTGAATTTTTCAATTCCTAACTGATGATTGGTAGGTAATGTTTTATTGTATATAATGATAGATTCATTTCCAAGATATCTTTCATTGAAATCTGCGTAATCATATAATGCGATGGAAGTCCCTCTATAATTGAGTTCGTTCTCATGAAAAAGGATTTTCATTATGTGTTTATTTAAATTTATTTTTCAATTTACTCAATATTTTGCGAAGAAGACTTTTCTTCGGATATTTCGTAAAATCACTGTGTGTAAAAAGACCTTCGCCTTGTGCTATTTTAAAATCCTGCTTTACCCACCAAGAAGCAATATTTCTTTCAAGAGAAACAGATTCTCCGGAAAAAGGGAGGATTTTTTCAAGTAAATAATTTTTTTTAACAAGATAAGGATTGTTCGTCCAATTGGCCCATCGGGAAGTTGTGACGAAGTATTCTCCCTGCTTTTGTATTTTATCAGGAAACTCTACCGCCGGATCTAGCCAATGGAGTGATTCAAGCAGGTGAGGAGAGGTACATTCATGCCAATCATCATAGTAATCGAGCTCTTTACCTTTGTTTCTAATTGATATCAAAGGATATCCTGGATTTTTTCTACTTCGGAATCTTACAACGTCAAATCCATTATTAAGCAAATCTAGCCCGCCTTTAAGATGAGAAAATACAAAGTTTTTTTCTTCAATAAGTTCCCAATCATGCTCTAGAAAAAGAATGTTTTCGGTGGATGCATTTTCGGCCAGCATTTTCATGCCTTTTCCAATCCCAATATTTTCTTTTAAGCCAATATACTTGACTTTATATTTTTCCGCAGTTCTTTTGTCTTCCTCACTTACTTCCTGAAAAAGGATTACAATATCATCCACCATCTCCAAAAGGCCATATTTTTTGTATGATCTCAGCGTGTTTTTCAGCGTACTTCCACTTTTCCAAGAAAGGATACAGATGCTTATAGGTAGTTTTTCCATTATGATTATAGATTTAAAAATGGATGTTTCCCAGTCATTGATGTTTTTCTATAAGCATCAATTTCTTTAAATTTCGTGGAGAAATACTTATACTGCTCCATATAAAATTTATATTCACTTCTATTTCTTTGTGCTCCCACTTTTAAAATAGAGGTAAGGAAAGCTTTTTTTTCTCTCTTGATATTATAATCAAAATTGGGATTCATATATCTCGTTTCCCTTTGCATTTGCATGGAAAGTCTCTGTCTGGCTAATATTTCGGCAGGTGTTTTTTGTTGCTCTTTTTCAAAGGATTGTACTTTTGCATCATGTACAACCTTACTTTTCGGGCAAACAAGTATTTTGAATCCGAAATAAGTAACTCTGTTGATATAGTCGTAGTCTTCAGCTCCATGAAAAAAGTATGGGTTGAAACCGCCTACTTTCTCAATGATGTTTCTTGGAATAAACCAATGGGCAGCATTCACAAATTTTATTTCATAAAACGGCTTAAGATTACCAAAAAACATATCAGAAACTAATCTGTTATTTTTAGCATCTTGTGCAATGTAGTTTTCAAAATGGAGATCGAATCTTTTTTCACTTCCATCCATATGCATCGGACTTAAAATACCGATTTGTTCCTTATTAGGATAAGATTTGTAAACCTCCAATAGCTGTTCAACACTATCAGGGAAAATCCATGCATCTTGATTCATGAGATAAACAAAATCGGCACCTTCTTTATATGCTTTTTCTATTCCAACATTATTAGCTTTTCCGAAACCTGAATTTTCGGCAGATTGTATGAAATCTACTTCGGGAAAAGTAGTTCTTATATATTCTTGCGTACCATCTGTGGAACCATTATCAATTACAATACATTTTACAGGATGATTAGAATGTCTTAAGCTTGTAAAACATCTTTCCGTCCATTTCATAGCATTATACGTAACGATGATCAAATAAACTTTATTCATGTGTGTTTTTAAATATATTTTTCGGTCAGAATCTTTATATAATTTTCAGCACTTGTTTTCGAGAAAAATGCATTAATATTTTCATCGAAAGTCACTTTGTAAAAATCCCCTTCGTTCACTTCCTCATAGTGTGCTTTTTTATCCATTTTTACTTGGATTGCGTTAATGATTTCACTCAAATCATAATAATAAGGGTATGCAAAATTAATGGTCTCATTTTTTATTTGCGAACAGCTGATATTTAGAAACTGAGCAATGTCATCAATATCTATTAATAATCTTCTGGCTTTAGTATGCAGTGCAAATTTATTGTTATTTGAAATCTGTGTTTTCAGATAATTGAAAAGAGTGTTGGGGTTTCCTCCTCTTCCAACAATGTTTCCAATCCTTAGGATCAGATAATTATCAGAATTTTTTTGAATATAATTTTCAATTTCCTTTTTATGAAGAACGTAATGACTGTTTTGCTTTGACTGATCATTAATGCTTAATGTAGAGAAATAAATAAGTTTGCTGTTGCGATTGTTTTCTAAAGCATTTTTTAAAAGGGTGAATTCTCTTTCAAATTCAGACCTTCTGGTTTCTAGGGAGTTTGAAACGCCAGAAGCAAAGAACAGCATTTCGTCTGAATCTATATTTTTTAGTGAGGTTGCGATAAGTCCATTTCCTATAATCATTTGTGTTATTTTTAAGGCTTTAGTTTTTTATTAATATCAGAAGCATATTTTAGGTAATGATAGTATTTTTTTGCGATTACAATATGATCTTTAAAATTAATTCTATTTAACGGATAAAATTTTAATGTAAAAAGAATATTTTTTCTATTGATGAGATAATATTCAAAATACTTATACAAAAAGCCTAAGAAAATATTTTTTTCGGTTTCAGAATCATTTTTTTTATTAAAGTTAAAATTTAAATTCTGTGTGATTTTTATATTGGCATCAAACCATTCTTTAGTTTGATTTCCTTTTGAAAAGTGTTCAATGAGAATATCATCAATAATATAGTTTTGAAATTTTTGGGAACACCTTAGACTAAAATCCAAATCATATCCATGAAACCCCGATAAATCTTCATTGAATTTAATCTCTGAATAATCCTTTTTTTTGATTGCCATAAAAACGCCATCAACTGCAAATACTTCAGTCATATTTTGCAGCGTAGTTTTTAGATGAACGGATTGTGTATTCTCTTTAGTACCCTGTAAAATATTTAAAAAATTGTATTTTTCTGCAACAGTCCAACTAGAGGGTGCTGCAGGAACATATGAGGAGCCTGCCAAGCCTAGAACTCCAATATTTTCTTTGTTGAGGTGGGTCATCAATTTTTCACCCCAACCTTGTGTGTGAAAAATCAGATCTTCATGAATAAACAGAAGATTATTATATTGTGATTTTTCTGCTCCAAGATTGTAAGCCTTTGTGATGCTCATTACATTGGGATTCCACATTTGTATAATTTCATACAATATCCCATCACCAATCGTCTCGTTAATATTTTTAACAAGCTGATCATAATAGGATTGCTGGTATGATGAGATTATAATGGAGAGCATTTTAAGACGTTTTATTAATTAATTTAAACAAAAATTTATTAATTGTATTTTTATTAACGATCTCATTATAAAAATTGAGGCTTCTTCCAAT
This sequence comes from Chryseobacterium polytrichastri, assembly GCF_900142445.1. GTDB lineage: Bacteria > Bacteroidota > Bacteroidia > Flavobacteriales > Weeksellaceae > Chryseobacterium > Chryseobacterium polytrichastri. The sequence continues at coordinate 137,729 of NZ_FRAV01000010.1, forward strand.
ATTTCTTTGCTGTATAAAATTGTCTATAGCGTTCATATCTTTCGGAAGATATTTTTCTAAATGTTTTTTATAAATATAATTTAATGAAAAATCTTTTTTAGTTTTATTCTGATTGATTTCAACATCCATAGACTCGTCTTTTCTACGATAGAAAAAGCCTAAATAATCAAGACAGAGAACATTCTTTTTTTCGTCTAAAATAGATAACCAAAAGTCCCAATCTTCTTTTCCATAGATTAAATTTGAATCATAACCGTTCGATATTTTCCAGTCTTCTTTTTTAAAAAAAGCAGTACAGAAAATAAGGTTTTCTCGTAATAAATGGTCATAATTATAATCGACTAATTTCCAAGATTCTTCTGCTGTACCAAAAAACTCTGCTTTGCAATAAATAACAGTATACCCGTTATTAAATTTTTCTTCGGCCAATTTGAGATACTGATCTCCAATCTTGTCGTCGCAATCCAAAGGTAAGATCCATTCTCCGTTGGCAATTTCTATTCCGGCATTTCTTGCGGATGATAAGCCTCCGTTTACTTTATAAAGATATTTGAAACGATTGTCTTTTTCAACCCATTTCTTGGCAACTTCTTCTGTGTTATCAGGAGAACCATCATTTACAATAATACATTCCCAGCTCTGATACGTTTGTTCAAGAACTGTTTGCAGGCATTCATCAAGATATTCAGCCTGATTGTAGCAGGGAACGATAATGGAAATTCTTGGATTCATTTTTAAATGATTTTACTTAAAAATTTATACAGAGAAACAGGAAGTTTATACTGTATAGCGATTTTTAATCTTTTAATATGATAAGGATATTTTTGATATGCCTTACTATATTCTGATGAAATTTTTTCTCCAGTAAAATAAGATTTCTGTGTCTTGTCATTTATTTTATCTTTTGCATCGCCATTTTTATCGAACATCATTTGAAGAATCAATGTTTCAGTATCAATTCTTTGTTTTTTAGATATAGAAATATTTTCTCCATGAATTCTGTAATAAGCCAGTTTTTCTGGAATATAAGCGATGTAATATAGTGCATTGATTTTTAACCATCGGTAATAGTCCTCAACTAAATAGTCAGATTTATATTCTCCGGTTTTTATCAAAGCTTCTTTTGTCATTAGAACTGTTAATGCAGCAACCCTGTTACCTTTTATTAATAATTTCCTAAAATCATCCTTATTAATATTTCCTAATGAGTTGTAGTCTGCAATATCTGGAATGCTGTTTGAGTTTTCATCAATTCCGTAAGTGTCGGTAAATACCATTCCGTAATCTTTACCTGATTTTTCCAACTCTGCCACACATTTTTCTATGGCTTCGGGATGCAGGAAATCATCAGCTGCAATGACTTTTACATACTTTCCTTCTATAAGCTCAATACATTCATTAAGAACAGTGGCAAGCCCCGTATTTTTTTGATGAAAGTGAGTAGTCGCGGGATAATTATTTTCTGAAAGCCAGTTTTCAAAAACTTGAACAGAATTATCGGGTGAAGCATCATCTGCAACAATTAACTGAATGTTCGGATAAGTCTGCGCTTTAACACTATCAAGACATTCTTTGATATATTTTCCTTGATTGTAACTGCAAACAACGATACTTACTAAATCTTTTTTTTCCAAAATAATGTGATATTATTTCTGATAGTTATTTAAAGCGTGTATAACTGTTGATACTTCATCATCCGTCATTACAGGAGATATGGGTAAACTCAAAACTTCGTTATGAATTTTTTCTGTAATAGGTAACTCCAATTCTTTCAAATCAGAATAAGCTTCCTGATGATGAGGAGGAATAGGATAGTGGATCAATGTTTGGATTCCGTTTTCCTCAAGATATTTGTGTAACTGATCTCTGTTTTCTGTTCTAATGACAAAAAGGTGATAAACATGACTGTTTTCTTCTATTTTATGATGAGGAAGAACAATATTAGAATTTACAATTTCTGTAAGATATCTTTTTGCAATTTCTTTGCGTCTATTGTTTTCTGTGCCTAAATATTTCAGTTTTACAGATAAAACAGCAGCCTGAATTTCATCTAAACGAGAGTTGTACCCTTGATATTGATTTACATATTTTTTCTGCGAACCGTAATTTGCTAGAGTTCTGATGCAAGTTGCCAACTCCTGGTCTTTACAAGTAACAGCTCCCGCATCTCCCAAAGCTCCCAGATTTTTTCCGGGATAAAAACTAAATCCTGCTGCATCTCCCAGACTTCCGGATTTTTTATTCTTCCAGACAGCGCCGATTGTTTGGGCATTATCTTCAATTATTTTTAAATTATGTTTTTCAGCAATATTTTCTATGTCTTCTGAGAATACAATGCTTCCATACAAATGAACAAGAAGTAAAGCCTTGGTTTTAGACGTTATTTTTTCTTCAATTTTAGAAATATCAATATTATAAGTATTGATATCCGGTTCTACTAAAACAGGGACTAATTTATTATCTGTAATAGCAAGAATAGATGCAATATAAGTATTTGCAGGAACTAAAATTTCATCACCTTCTTTCATTATGCCCAACTCTATATATGCTCTGAAAATCAATCTCAAAGCATCTAAACCATTGGCTACACCAATAGCATGAGGAACATTGCAGTATTGTGAAAGCTCTTGTTCGAAAGTTTTTACCTTATCACCCAACAAATACCATCCAGAACGGAAAGTTTGTAATATTGTTTCTTCAATTTCCTGTTGGTGGGTAAGGTTTATTTTTTGTAAGTTGAGGAATTTAATCATTTGTATTTTTCTTTAAAAATTTTGCTGGATTTCCAACCCAGATTTCATTTGCAGGTACATTTTTGGTAACTACACTTCCAGCGCCGATGAGTGCGTTTTCTCCTATAGTAATTCCTGCTAGTATGGTAGCATTTGCGCCAATAGAAGCTCCTTTTTTTATTAAAGTTTCTTCTAGTTTAAAGTCTTTATTTTTAGATTTTGGAAATAAATCGTTAGTAAATGTTGCATTAGGACCAATGAAAACATCATCTTCAATGGTGATCCCATCCCAAATCTGAACTCCAGGTTTTATGGTAACATTATTTCCTATGGTAACATTATTTTCAATAAGAACTTGACAATTGATATTACAATTGTTGCCTATTTTTGCCTCTTTAAGAATGACACAAAACTGCCAAACATTTGTGCCATCTCCTATATTTTGAGATTGTACATGAGCTAAAGCGTGAATCATTTTTAATAATTTTTAAATTCTTCAAAATCTCTAAAATAATCTTTCTCGTCATAAAGTTCTGAGGCTAAGCATAATAGAATTGCATTATGGGAAAATTGAATATCTCTCCAAATCAGCTTTGGTATAAATAATCCTTTTGTCGGATGATCTAGAATAAAAACTTCTTTATTTGCCTCTTTATCTTCTGTATTGAAGGTTATGGTTCCTGAAACAGCAAAGATTACCTGTTGAAGTTTTTTATGGGCATGGCCACCTCTTATAACATCTTGCGGAGTATAATATGTCCAATACACACGTTGTATATCAAAAGGAATATTTTTTTGTGCTTCAGCTATTGTAATATAACCTAATTGTGAAGAACCTATTTTGTCAAAAGTTATTATTTGTGGTTTATTATTTTCCATTAACATAATTAAATAGTTCTACAAATTTTTCAAAATTAATTATAAAATTACTATTGGTATGAGCTCCGTCATTTTTGTATAACTGGGCATAAAAATCGACTCTGAATATCTTTGCTAAATTAGAAAAAGCAGTAAATTCTTCTGCATTATCTGGAACAAAACATATTGCTTTAGGTTGGTTTCTACAAAAAAGCATATTTGACCATGCTGCTCCGGTGATACCAATAATAAATTTAGCTGTTCTAAAATAGCTTGCCTGCTCATCGATACTTAATTCCTCAAGACAGACTGCAACGAACCCGAAATCTTTTAAAAACTCTAATATCCGATCCTGATTTTCTGCTACCCGATGTGTGTTTTTTCTATATAAAAATATCTTATCCGGTAAATTATCTTTTATTAATAATTTTTCTGAAACTAAATTAGAAAAATTACGGGTAATTTCAGCATTATAAAATGTTCCATCACTTGTAATAAGTTTATCAAAACGATTGAACTGTACATGGTTGAAATCGTTTATATAATATAGTTCTTTTATAAAATATGTTTTTTCTGAGCTTAAATATTTAATTTCAAATTTATTTTCTACTAAAACATCCAGTATTCTTTTCATACTTGGAATTTTTAAGATAATTTGATTTACAAAGAGGATGTTGGTGTATTGCTCCTTAAATAATGTAAGCTTTGGTATTATTTCTATTAGAAAATGAAACCAATTCCATGAACCATTTCCTCCTAAAAATAAGCCTTCATTCAGTTCCTCAATTTCTGCTTTTTTCTCTATTTTAGCATGTTTATTATTATGAAATTTTATAAAACCTTCATTGAATCTTTCATCTTTAGTTCTAAAAGTAACCAAATTTTCTTTTAATAAAATAGAAGAAGAGTTGATATCTATGTAAGCATTATTAAATTGATAAAGTGAAACTTCGGGAGTTAAAACTTCATTATAAAGTTCATCCTTATTAAAAATTTTTGGAAAATAATTTTTAAATTCCCCTCTATCAAAAAGCTTTTGAACAATGTTAACTTTGCAGTTCTCAATATTCTGTATACTTACTATTTGTGAATTTGGCTTATATCTATAATTATAAACTGCTCTTTTAAAAAAAATTGAAAGCGAGTCATTACTTTTTATATAAGCAACAAATTTTTCTATAATAGTTGCCATTCGAAATTAGTTTTAATAAAACCAGGTTCTACACCTAGCCATTCACCTAATTCTTTGTTTCTCTCAGTTATTCTGAATGTTAAAATGTCATCCTCATGAAGCGCACTTTCGTTCATATTTCGAATAATATATAAGCCTACAATATACTCTCCTACATTAAAAAAGTCTTTAGGGATATCACATAGAAGTTTATTGTTGCCAACCTGCAATTTTGTTTTATAGGCATTAGTCATTGTAAAAATAATCTCGCCATTAAAATTCTTTACAACATAAGACAAATGATAATCATTAACACTATCTTTTATTGTAATATCTGTAAGCAGACTGAATTTTTGATCTTCTTGAAAATCTGATTCTTTAGGTTGCAGATTTTCATCTACCAAAGAAATTCTATTTAGATCGAATAAATTATTTTTGAAATCTTTATGATCCCCAAGAACAACGCTATTTCCAAATGATTGTTTGTCTCCGTTATACATGCTCAATGCTCTTTCAGTAATACCATTGTAAATTATATTACCGTTAGAAAGCACAATACCTTTATTACAAAGCGACTTTATTGCAGTCATATTATGGCTCACGAATAATATTGTACGTCCTTGATCCTTTGTAACATCTGACATCTTAGCAAGACATTTTTTCTGAAACTCAGCATCTCCTACAGCCAGAACTTCATCTACAATAAGAATTTCTGATTCTAAGTGTGCAGCAACGGCAAATGCCAAACGCACATACATTCCTGAAGAATATCTTTTTACGGGAGTATCTATATATCTTTCTACGCCTGAGAAATTAACAATTTCATCAAATTTTCTTGTGATCTCTTTACGGGTCATTCCAAGAATAGCTCCATTTAGGAATACGTTTTCACGACCTGTCATTTCAGGGTGAAAACCTGTTCCAACTTCTAATAATGATGCAATTCTACCATTGGTAAATATTTGACCTGTAGTAGGTTTTGTTACTTTACTTAAAAGTTTCAATAAAGTAGATTTTCCTGCACCATTTCTTCCGATAATACCTACAGCATCACCTTGTTCAATTTCAAAATCAATATCTCGGAGTGACCATACATATTCTGAATCGCCTTTTGATGTTCTATCATTAGTTTCTCCAATTCTTAAATAGGGATCTTCCTTACCTCTTAATTGATGCCAAAATCTATTAAGGTCATGAGAAAGAGTACCTGTTCCTACTTGTCCCAGGCGATATTGTTTTGATATATTTTCTGCTTTTAAAGCTAACATATTTTTCCAGTTTAAAAATTATACAGTGTCCATAAAAGTTTTTTCTATCTTATTGAAAACTAATACTCCTATTACCAAAAGTGCAAAGATGATAATGGTACTTATTCCCAACATTAATGGTGAAAAATCTCCAACGCCCAGCCAGCCATATTTGAAGCATTCAAAAATCCCAGTTAACGGATTGTAATAAGCTAACTTTTTGAATGGCCCGACAAGTGCAGATACTGGATAAATAACCGGAGTAGCATACATAAATAAACTTACACCAAAACCAAGAAGCATAGTAAGGTCTTTATATTTTGTAGTAAGTGCAGAAAATATCATTCCAACACCTAAAGCAAAAATAGCCATAAGAACAACTAAAAATGGAGTCGCCAACATCCATATATTGGGATGAATATTTCCTTTAGCTAAGTAATAAGCCCAAACAATTATAAATAAAAGAAACTGAACGCTAAGACGCATCAGGTTCGAAATTACAATTGAAATAGGTGTAACTAGCCTTGGAAAATAAACTTTTCCGAAAATTGCAGCATTGCCTGTAAATGTACTTGATGTACCAATTAATGCTCCTGAAAAATAGTTCCAAAGAGTAACACCTGCTAAGTAAAATAATATTTGAGGAGCTCCGTCTGTAGATAATCCGGCAATTCGGCCAAAAATAATTAAATAGGTAAATGTTGTTAAAATGGGATTGATAAAGAACCAGATAGGTCCTAAAATAGTTTGCTTGAAACTTGATATAAAATCTCTCTTTACAAACATGTAAATAAGATCTTTGTATTTCCAAACTTCTTTGAGCTTTAGATCAAACAAAGTGTGGTTTGCTTCAATGGTTTCTGTCCACTTTTGTTGTGGTTCATTCATTTGTGTCAAAATTTATACAAATTTATAATAATTAATTTAGCTAAAATTTTTTAGATTATGAATTCTTCGTCATATGGAACTAAAAATAATAACTAATGTATTGAAAATTATCGTTATGAGCAAAAACTATTGACCATAAAGCCAATAGTTTTTTTATTTATTAATATTGTTTTGATTATTTATTTACAAGTTGCTTAAGATATGCACCATATCCACTTTTGCCGTATTTAATAGCTGTTTCTAACAATTTTTCTTCATTAATGAATTTGTTTCTGAAAGCAATTTCTTCGATACATCCAATCTTAAATCCTTGTCTTTTCTCAATAACGCTTACAAACTCAGATGCATCATGCAGAGAGTCGAATGTTCCAGTATCCAACCAAGCTGTTCCTCTGTCCAGAACACCTACTTCAAGTTTATTTTTACTTAAATAAACATTGTTTACATCGGTTATTTCAAGTTCTCCTCTTGGGGAAGGTTGTATGTTTTTAGCAATTTCTACGACTTCATTATCATAAAAGTATAGTCCGGGAACAGCGTAGTTTGATTTTGGACTTACAGGTTTTTCTTCTATGGAAACAGCCTTGAAGTCATTGTCAAATTCTACAACACCATATCTTTCAGGATCAGCAACATGATAAGCGAATACAACACCTCCATTAGGGTTGGTTTTATTTTTTAACAAAGCTCCCATTTCGGAACCGTAGAAAATATTATCCCCTAGAACTAAGGCTACAGAATCGTCACCGATAAATTTATCACCTAAGATAAAAGCTTGTGCTAAACCATCCGGGCTAGGCTGTACAATATATTCTATGTTACACCCAATTTGTGATCCGTCCCCTAAAAGCTTGATAAATCCAGCTTGGTCATGTGGAGTTGTAATAATTAAAATGTCTTTAATTCCCGCTAATAATAAAGTTGAAAGCGGGTAATAAATCATTGGTTTGTCGTAAACAGGCATTAATTGCTTACTTACAGCAATTGTAAGAGGGTAAAGTCTTGTTCCGGAACCTCCGGCTAATATTATTCCTTTCATTTTGTGTGTTTAATTGTATTGATTATCGTAATATTTTTGATAATCTCCATTAGTGATATTCTCTAACCACTCTTTATTTTCAAGGTACCAGTCAATTGTTTTTCCTAAACCTTCTTCAAAAGTTACGGAAGGCTTCCACCCAAGTTCCTTATTAAGTTTGGTAGCATCTATAGCATAACGTTTGTCGTGTCCTGGTCTGTCTTTTACAAAAGTAATCAGTTTTTCGGAATGACCTTCAGGTTTTCCTAATTTAGCATCCATTTGCTTAATTAGTTCTTTCACTAAGTCAATATTCTGCCACTCATTGAAACCACCGATGTTATAAGTTTCTCCTGTTTTAGCTTCATTAAAAATTTGGTGAATACCTTTTGCATGATCAATTACGTATAACCAATCTCTTGTATATTTTCCGTCACCATAAATTGGCAATGGTCTTTCATTAAGGATATTTGAAATACAGAGTGGAATCAGCTTTTCAGGGAAGTGGTTCGGTCCATAATTGTTTGAACAGTTTGATACAATAAAAGGCATTCCATAAGTATTTCCGTACGCTCTAACCAAATGGTCAGAAGCTGCCTTTGAAGCTGAATATGGAGACTGTGGATCGTAAGCCGTTGTTTCTAAGAAAAATCCTGTTTCTCCTAAACTTCCATACACTTCATCGGTTGAAACGTGATAAAATAAGTTTTGTCTTTTTTCGTCTGGGAATCTTCCATGAGTATGATCAGGATTTAATGTCCAGAATTCTTTACAAAGATTAAGAAGGTTGGCTGTCCCGTTTACATTGGTATTAATAAATGCCATTGGATCTGTAATACTTCTGTCTACATGACTTTCTGCAGCTAAGTGAACGACAGCTTGAGGATTGTATTTTTCAAATACTTTTCTTAATTCTTCAGGGTTGGTGATATCTGCTTTTTCGAATACGTAATTAGGTTCGTTTTCGATGTCTTTTAAATTTTCTAGATTTCCAGCGTAAGTAAGAGCATCAAGATTGATGATTGTTGTATTTGGGTTATTTTTTACAAATTCTCTTACAACGTGGGATCCTATAAATCCTGCTCCTCCGGTAATGATTATGTTTTTCATCTGTCTATTTTGAAATTGTCTTTCTTCCTATACTTTTATAATAGAATCCGTTTTGTTCTGGAACCTCTAATGGATACATGTTTCTTCCATCAAAAATAACTTTATTTTTCATTTTTTTAGCCATTAGTTCAAAATTAGGATTTTTAAACTCTGGCCATTCTGTTGCGATGAATAAAGCGTCTACATCTTCTAAGGCGTCATACATTCCTTTTGCATACTGTATTTTGTCGCCGATTAATTTTTTAACATTATTTTCAGCAACAGCATCGTATGCAATGATTTTTGCACCTTTTTTTAATAATATGTCAATATTGTCTAAAGAAGATGCTTCACGAATGTCGTCTGTATTTGCTTTAAAAGCTAATCCCCACATGGCGATTGTTTTTCCTTCAACACTTCCTCCGAAATATTTTTCAATTTCAGATACTAAAATTACTTTTTGAGCAATATTTACATTTTCAGTAGCTTCCAGAATTTGGAAATTGAAATCTTCCTTTTTTCCAGATTTGATTAAAGCTTTTACATCTTTAGGGAAACAACTTCCTCCATATCCGATTCCAGGGAATAAAAACCGATGACCGATTCTGTCATCACTTCCCATTCCTAATCTTACTTTATCAACGTCTGCACCTACTTTTTCACAATAGTTGGCGATTTCATTCATAAAAGTGATTTTCACGGCCAAGAAAGAATTGGAAGCATATTTTGTTAATTCAGATGACTTCTCATCCATAAATATAATAGGAATACCTGTGTTGGTAAAAGGCTGATAAATTTTAGACATTACATCTTTAGCTCTTTCAGAACTTGATCCTACAACCACTCTTGCGGGATTCATTGAGTCTTCAACAGCAAAGCCTTCTCTTAAAAATTCCGGGTTAGATACAACATCGAAAGGAATGCTTGTTTTTGATGCAATTACCTCGCTCACTTTGTCAGCAGTTCCTACGGGAACAGTACTTTTATTAACAACAACTTTATATTCTGTCATGAGTTCACCGATATCATTGGCTACTTTCAGAACATAAGAAAGATCTGCTGAGCCATCTTCTCCTGGTGGAGTTGGTAAGGCTAAATATACAACTTCGCTTTTGTCTAAAGCTTCTTTTAAATTGGTAGTGAAGAATAATCTTTCAGATTGAATGTTTCTTAGAAACATTTCCTCAAGGTTCGGCTCATAGATGGGAACTACGCCGTTTTTCATACCTTCTACTTTTTTCTCATCAATATCTACACAGTATACTGAATTGCCAAGTTCTGCTAGGGTAGTTCCTGTAACTAATCCTACATAACCTGTTCCTACAATCGTTATATTCAAAATGTATGTTTTTAAAAATTCATGACAAAAATAGTAAAAATACTTTCACTGCGCCTTTTAATTTAATGTAAATGAATATTAACTTACATGCTTGATTATAAGAGATTTTTGCTTTTTTAGAAAAAAATTGTATATTTGCATTGGATTTACGGGAAAAAATGAGAAGGCTTCGGAAGAAAGCCTTTTTTCGTACAGGTAAACCAAGGTTAATATAATTTATGGAGTTTAGAAAAAAAATTGAAGAATTATTAAATGAGTTCCTTGAAACAAGAGAAGATTTATTTCTTATTGATTTAAAGTTTTCTGCAGGGGATGACATTACGGTGATTTTAGATGGAGACAACGGAGTTTCTGTGCAAGACTGTCTTGATGCAAGTCGTGCAATAGAATTCAATATGGATCGCGAAGAACATGATTTCAGCTTACAGGTTATGTCTGCTGGATTAAGCGAGCCTTTGGTAACTCCGAGACAATTCAATAAAAATTTAGGAAGAGAGATCGAAATTATGCTGACAGATTCTTCTGAAATTGAAGGTGAATTATTGAAAGTAGATGAGGAAAAGATTACTCTTATTTTACGTTACCGAAAACCAAAAGAAGTGGGGAAAGGTAAAGTAGATGTGGTGGAGGAAAAAGAAATTCCTTACGCTGAGATTAAAAAAGCATTAGTAGCAATTAAATTTTAAAAGAAAAAAGAATAAATGGATAATATAGCGTTGATTGAATCCTTTGGTGATTTTAAAGACGAAAAAGGGATCAGTAAGATCGATCTTATGGCAATTATTGAAGATTCACTGAAGACTCTTTTGAGAAAAAGATTTGATTCAGATGATCATTTTGATGTAATTGTGAACCCGGATAAAGGAGATTTTCAGATATTTTTAAATAAAACGATTGTAGAGGACGAAATGTCGGAAGACGATGATTTGGAAATCGAGATCTCTGAAGCAAAGAAAATAGATTCAACTTTCGAAGTAGGCGAGGATTTTACAATGGAAATTCCTGTTGCCCAATTAGGAAGAAGAAATATTCTTACGTTGAAGCAGATTTTAGCAACTAAATTGCAGGAACATAACAACGCAATGTTGTATGAGCAGTTTAGAGACAGAATCGGAGAGATTGTAATTGGAGAAATTCACCATATCCGTCACAAACATGTGATCTTATTGGATGATGAAGAGAATGAATTTATCTTGCCAAAAGAAAATCAGATTAGTTCTGACTTCTTTAAAAAAGGTGAAAATATCAGAGCTATTGTTGAATCAGTAGATTTTAAAGGTTCAAAACCTCAGATTATTATTTCCAGAACTGCACCTAAATTCCTAGAGAAGTTATTAGAGTTGGAAATTCCTGAGATCCAAGATGGTACTATTATATTGAAAAAAGTAGTAAGAATTCCTGGTGAAAAGGCGAAGATTGCAGTAGATGCTTATGATGACAGAATAGATCCAGTTGGTGCTTGTGTGGGTGTTAAAGGATCAAGAATTCACGGCGTTGTAAGAGAGTTGAGAAATGAAAACATCGATGTTATTCAGTGGTCTAAAAACCCTGAGATTTTAGTGAAGAGAGCTTTAGGAAATGTTACCATCAATAAAATTGACATCAACGAGGAGACCAATTATGCTTTGGTGTATACCCCAGTTGAAGAGATTTCTAAAGTTATCGGTAAGCAAGGTCAGAATATCAGATTGGCTTCTTGGTTAACAGGATATGAAATTGATGTATTTAGAGAGGCTAGCGAAGATGATGATGTTGAATTGAGAGAATTTAATGACGATATCGAGCAGTGGATTCTGGATGAATTTAAGAAAGTAGGTCTTACTACTGCAAAATCAGTATTGGATAAAGATACGGAAAGTCTTATCAAAATGGTTGACTTGGAAGAGGAAACGATTGAAGATGTAAAACGTATTTTAAGAGAAGAATTTGAAAGTTAAGATTTTGAGATAAATTTTAATAATCAGTAAAAAGAAATACTTTAATTTTAAGAATTAAAAAAATAGTAAATATAATAGATGCCAAAAATAAGATTAAATAAAGCGGTTAAGGAATTCAATATTTCGATGTCCAGATTAGTAGAGTTTTTACAAGCTAAGGGTATCGAGGTTGAAAGCAATCCTAACGCTCAATTAGAAGAAGCGGCATATTCTGCATTGGAAGCTGAGTTTGCCAAAGATGGCGAACAACGTAAAGCTTCCCATGAGGTGGTGATCACGAAAGTTCCGGAAGAAAAACTGGAAATTGAAGAAAAGAAAACCCCTGAAGTAATAAGAGCTAAAGCTAACAGACCGGAAACTAGAATTTTAGGTAAAATAGACTTAGAGTCTAAAACCCCTGAAGTTGAAGAAACTCCTGTTGCTCCTGTAGCAGCACCGGTAGTGGTAGAAGAAAAGAAAATAGAAGAAGTAGTAGTACCACCAACGCCAACACCGGAACCAGAAGTAAAGGCGGCTCCTGAGAAAGAAAAGCAGGAATTCAAAGTTCTGGATAAAATTGACTTGTCTCAGATAGAATCTAGAAATAGACCTGTAAAAAAAGATAAACCTAAAGTGGAAGATAAAAAAGCGGAGGAAAAACCAGTTGAGCCTGTGAAAGAAGCTCCAAAGCCCGTTGTAGAGCCCGTAGCTAAACCTGTTGAGGTTAAGGACGAGCCTAAAAAAGTAGAGCCAGAGCCTCAAGAACCGCAGAAGATTGAAACGGTTTATCAAAAACTTGATGGTCCTAAAATTGTTGGTGAAAAAATCGACTTAAGTCAGTTTGCACCAAAACCTAATTCTGGGGCTAAAAAGAAAAGAAAAAGAATTGAAAAACCTGGAGGGCCTAATCAGGCAAACTCAGGAAACAATCAACAAGGAGGAAATAATAACAACCAAGGTGGTCCTCAAGGAAACCGTCCGCCAGGTCAAGGAAACAACCAAGGTGGTGGGCAAAACCGTCCTCAAGGTCAAGGTGGCCCAGGTGGAAACCGTCCTCCAGGACAAGGTGGACCTCGTTTTGGTAATAACCAAGGAAATCGTCCTCCAGGACAAGGTGGTGGTTTCAAAAAAGGCCCAGGTGGTGGAAACAACAACAGACCTGGTCAAAGAACGATGCCTGTTGAATTAACCGACGAGCAAGTTAAAAACCAAATCAAGGAAACCCTTGAGAAATTAACCAATAAAGGAGGTAAATCTAAATCTGCTAAACACAGAAAAGATAAAAGAACTTACCGTAGAGAACAAGATGAGCGTCAGCAGGAAGCAGATGCAAGAGATACTTCACTAAAAGTTACAGAATTTATCACTGTCGGAGAATTGGCAAGTTTGATGGATGTAAGCGCAACAGAAGTAATTTCTGCTTGTTTCTCTCTAGGAGTAATGGTAACAATGAACCAAAGATTAGAAGCTGATACTTTATTATTAGTTGCTGATGAATTTGGTTATAAAATAGAATTCTCGGATGCTGATCTGGAAGAAACTGATGCTGAAGACGAAATCGACAGTGAAGAAGATCTTCAATTCAGAGCTCCAATTGTTACAGTAATGGGTCACGTTGACCACGGTAAAACGTCATTACTTGACTACATCAGAAAAACAAATGTTATTGCTGGTGAATCTGGAGGTATTACGCAGCATATTGGTGCTTATAACGTGAAATTGGAAAATGGTCAGAGAATTACATTCTTAGATACACCAGGTCACGAAGCGTTTACAGCAATGAGAGCCAGAGGTGCTCAAATCACAGATATTGCAATTATTGTAATTGCGGCAGATGATGATGTGATGCCTCAAACGAGAGAAGCTATTTCTCACGCACAGGCTGCTGGTGTACCAATGATTATTGCAATAAACAAAGTAGATAGACCAAGTGCAAATCCTGATAATATCCGTCAACAACTTTCTGGGATGAATATCTTAGTAGAAGAGTGGGGAGGAAATGTTCAGGCACAGGAAATTTCTGCTAAGTTTGGTAATAATATGGACGTTCTATTAGAGAAAGTATTACTTCAGGCAGAAATGCTAGATTTAAAAGCTAATCCGGATAGAAATGCTCAAGGTGTTGTTATTGAAGCTTCATTAGATAAAGGAAGAGGTTATGTGGCTACAATGTTAGTACAAACTGGGACTTTGAAAGTTGGAGATTATGTAGTAGCAGGTAAAAACCATGGTAAGGTAAAAGCGATGCTTGACGAAAGAGGAAGAAACCTTAAGGAAGCAGGTCCATCTATCCCAGTTACTATTTTAGGACTAGACGGAGCGCCAACAGCTGGTGATAAGTTTAAAGTATATGAAGATGAAAGTGAAGCTAAAACTATTGCTAATAAGAGAGAGCAGCTTCAAAGAGAACTTTCTATCAGAACTAAGAAACATACAACACTTGAAGAGCTTGGTAGAAGAATTGCATTAGGTGAGTTCAAGGAATTGAATATTATCCTGAAAGGTGACGTTGATGGTTCAGTTGAAGCATTATCAGATCAGTTGCAAAGATTATCTACTGCAGAGATCAATGTGAACATTCTTCATAAAGGTGTTGGACAGATCACAGAATCTGATGTTAACTTAGCAACTGCTTCAGATGCAATTATTATCGGATTTAATGTAAGAGCTGGTGGTAATGCTAAAGAATTAGCAGATAAGGAAGAAATCGAGATCAGAACATATTCTGTAATCTATGCTGCTATTGACGAAGTTAAAGAAGCAATGGAAGGTATGCTTTCTCCTGAGATTAAAGAGCAGGTAATTGGTAATGTTGAGATTAGAGAAGTCTTCAAGATTTCTAAAGTTGGAACAATTGCTGGTTGTATGGTTCTTTCAGGAAAAGTTACCAGACAGTCTAAAGTAAGAGTACTTCGTGATGGTATCGTGAAATTTGATGGTGAACTTGAAAGTTTAAAACGTTTCAAAGACGATGTAAAAGAAGTAACAAAAGGTTACGAATGTGGATTGAACCTAAAAGGTTATAACGACATCGAAACTGGTGATATTCTTGAGGTTTACGAAGAAGTAGCCGTTAAGAAGAAATTGAAATAAATTATATTTTATGACTAGTCCTAAAATAGGTTTACAAGTTATCAATTAAGATACGAATCCGGAAGATTTTACTTTTCCGGATTTTTTATGCATCATTTCCGGTGTT
>NZ_FRAV01000062.1 GCF_900142445.1 Chryseobacterium polytrichastri
AACTACCATCCTTGCTCCATTTATTGAAATAATAGTAGATACTTTGCCAGCTTACTTTCTCGTTGAAAAAATATTCTTTAAGGCTTAATTCTCTCCATTGACAACCTGTTTTTAAACGTTTTATGATCAATAGAAATATACTTAATACATTTAATCGGCTGGGAAATCCTCTTTTTCCTCTACTCAGGTATGGGATTATCCACTTTTCTATTTTATCTTTGTTTGATAGTTCCAGAATCTTAGGTTTTTTGTTTAGCGACACTAATTTCCTTTTTTTCTCGGAATTTTTTTTATTTAAATAAGTTTAAACAGGTTTAATACATTGGCCGGAGAAAAAGCCACCAATACAAAATTAAAATTCCTTTAAAGAAAATTTAATGCGACAAGTTCTGTCGCTTTGAGAGGTTAGATTTGCCTCAGGAACAATCCCAAACAGGATGTTATTTCCTTTAACCGTAAATATACGGATAGAAATATGGGGGAAACCCCTATTTCAAGAAATAATACTATGAATAAATTTAACATTTTTAATAAAAAGCTCAATGCCTATGAAAAAAACTTACTCAGCTGCACTCATTATGTGCACAATTATAAATGCCGCAGCCCAAGAAGTGGTCTGGCAGAAAGATATCAAATCCAATACCCAGGATTTCTTAAGCCGGGTGGTTACTACCATTGACCAGCAGTATTTAATTACAGGAAGTTCAATTCAGGCTGCCCTTCCGGCAGGCTCAGGGACCACAAATGGGAAACAGAATAACGGCTACGATTACCATCTTGTAAAACTTGACCAGAGAGGAGAAGAGGTCTGGGAAAAGTATTTCTCAGGGCAGAACCACGATTTCTTATCTGCAGCGGTTGCGGTGCAGGAAGGCGGCTTTCTTCTTGCGGGTACCACATTCTCAGGAAAAGGACTCGATAAAAAAGAAGATTCAAAAGGCGGCTCCGATATCTGGCTTATAAAAATTAATGAATTCGGGGATGAGATCTGGCAGAAAACACTGGGAACATCTTCCGATGAGGAAGCGAGAGCGGTGATACAGACTGCAGACTTAGGTTTTTTTGTAGCAGGAAATGTACAGAATGCTGCTAAAGGTTACGGTTCAAAAGACGTCACGGTGGCAAGACTCGATAAAAACGGAAAGGTTCTTTCAGAAATATTATTGGGAGGAAAAGGTCTTGATGAAGCTGAGAAAATGATTCCTACGAAAGACGGGGGTGCTTTACTGGGTATTTATTCAAGAAGCGGCACCGGCGGTTCAAAGAAAACGGAGAACTACGGCGAAGGCGATTACTGGGTTGTAAAACTCAATAAAGAAGGAAAAGTAGAATGGGATAAGAATTTCGGCGGAAAAGCTGACGACCATTTAAGAACACTGGCTTTAACATCACAAGGATTTTTGATCGGTGGTGAGAGCCGTTCCGAGCGTTCAGGGAACAAGTCTGTAGGAATCGAAGGAGGAACAGACCTCTGGCTGATTTCACTCAATGAGAGAGGCGATGAATTATGGCAGAAATCCTACAACTTCAAAAACAGAGATGTTCTGATGGGGATGAGCGTGCTGCACAGTTCAGATGATAAAACTTCAAAAGGAATTCTTCTGGGAGGCTATACGCAGGCAGAGGGAAGAATCGAAAATGACGACGAGACTTTCTGGATGCTGTATCTGAATCAGGACGGAAAAGAGGAATGGAGAAAGTATGTAAAAGGCGAATCCCGAAAGAAGGAGGAAAGACTTTCAGACCTGATGTTAAACAGAGACGGTTCTATTGTGTTGGCAGGCACAAGCGCAGAAGAACTCGGAAAGGAGAACTGGAAAATAGTAAAACTGGGAGACAAGCAGGTAGACCAGCTGATCGACAAGCAGGACATCAAGATCTACCCTAATCCGGTATCAGATTATGCTTATGTGGAAATAGGCTTTGACTTTAAAGAGGCTGACATCACCCTGTATGACATGGGCGGAAGACAGCTTCAGAATTTTAAGACTAAGAATAAGGTGACCAAGATCAATACGCAGAATTTGATTCAGGGAGCTTATCTGGTAAGCATCAAAACGGATTCCAATAAAACGGCTAACGCTAAAATCATTAAGAAATAAACTAAGGATAATGAAGAAAACAATTAAAATATTGAGCATTGGACTGGGACTGCTGTCCTCAGCTATTTATGCTCAAGACGAGATAAACTTTGGAGATTTTGCAAACCCGGTTCCTTCGGTTTCGTCCCTTGCCAGCTATAACAATACGCCTGTCACCAATGCAACAGGAATCCCGGATATTTCTTTTCCTTTACTGCAGCTGCCGTCCTATAACAGCGGGGTAATCTTGAGTACAGGCTTATCCTATAACCCTATGAATGTTTCAGAATCTGAGCCGGCAAGCCAGGTCGGGAGAGGCTGGTCTCTTTTTGCAGGCGGGGTGATTTCAAGAAGCATTGTGAATGATCTTGATGAATTGTATGACAATGCCGGCAGCACAGACTATTATCAAAATGAATTTGATGATACTTACTATTATAACTTACCGGGTATTTCCGGCAGATTCAGAGTAGTACGGGATGTGACCGCTAATACGTTTAAACTGGTTAATCTCACTTTAAACAAAATTAAAATTGATTATAAAAAGACTGCTAACAGTGCCACTATTATTTTCGACTCGTTTACGATAACAGACACTAAAGGAATCCAGTATATCTTTAAGGACTACAGCAGAAGTAATCTGGATACCACTCCCTATCTTGGACATAAGTTATTCAGGTCTGCTTTCTTTTTAACACAAATACTTGACCCTGACGGTCTTGAACTTGCTGTTTTCTCTTATCAAAAAGATACAAAATATAAAAAGAACGGGGCTACCATCAAATATGAGACCTGTAAATTAAAAACCATTACCGCTCCTGGATTTGGAAAAATGGAATTTGATTATTTATATAATCCTTCACTGGAAAGTACGATGAATGACCCGTATGAGATTCAGAAGGTGACATTAAAAGATAATTACAACCACCTGATTTCAGGGTATACCTTCGAGTATATTTATACATTAAATTATCTGGACAGAAGGAGTCTTGTAAAGCTGAAGAAACTGAATAGAAATAATGCTGTAACTGAAACTCAGGAATTTGAGTATTCAACAGAGGCTGCTGGTGCTCAGGCGGAGTTATTTGGGATATTAAAAAGAGTCAGTTCTCCTTCGGGCGGTGTGACAGAATATAATTTTGAGCCGAATCGGAAATATTTTAATAATGCCAATAATAATGCACCCGGACTGAGAATAGGGAGTATTAAGTATTTTAACAGTAAAACTGATGCTGCCCCTGTAAAGACAACAAAGTTTGAATATAATAATTTTACAGATAACAATTCTTCCGGTTATTCTGTTTTTCCTTACGGCGGGGATGAGAATACTGCCTACTTTATACTGTATAAAAATGTTAAAATAAGCGGAGCAGATGATAACAACGGATATGTGAGATATTATTACAAAATTCCGGCTGATTATCCAATGGAACCATACATAGTGAATGGAGTTAATTACGGGAACGTCCAGCCTTATTATAACTTTACAAGTACCGGGTTATTAGATAAAAAAGAAGTCTATGATGCGCAGAACAAGCTGCTGGCTTCAGAACAGACCAGTTATACATTTGATTACATTTCTGACGCAGAAAATATTGAGCTGGGCGCAGGTGCGGTTTCTACCAGATTAGGCTGGCTGAAGAAAGTTACGTCAAGCTCTAAAGCCTATTTTGATAATAATCAAAGTATAGAAAATACCTCGGAAACAAGCTTCAATATTTTCAATTATGAGGCTGCTACCACAAAAAAAACTGTGGATAATAATATCATAGAAAGTTTTATTACTTATCCGGAATCCGGGTATGCCAAACTTATGACAGCCGGTATTAAAAGTACTCCCGTGGTGGTGGAAGAAAAAATAGACGGGGAGCTTATATCTAAAATAGAAACAAAATTTGATAATGCGGCTTCTACGCGGCCTACAAGTTTCATTACAAGTAATATTAATAACGCAGCACCTAAAACAGTCACTATCAATCAGTATGATGATAAAGGAAATGTAATCCAGTTCACATCTCCTGCCGGTATGCCTGCCGCCGTTGTCTACGGCTATGATAAGACGAAGCCTATTGCTAAAATAGAAGGAGCTGCTTACGCGCAGGTTTCTTCATTTGTGCAGTCTATTGTAGATGCGTCTAACCTAGATGCGGCAGATCCCTCAAAAGAAGCACTGCTTCTCGCAGTACTGAATAATTTTAAAAAATTGGATGCACTGAAAGATTATCAGATCACTACATATACTTACGATCCGCTTATAGGAACGACTACTGTGACGCCGCCGAGCGGGATCAGAGAAATCTATCAGTATGATGCAGATAACAGGCTGGACAAAATTGTCAATATGAACGGGACCACCTTGAAGCAGTATCAATATAACTATAAACACTAATAACAAATGAAACAAATGAAAAAAATAATATTAATTATAAACTTACTGCTGATCGGTTTTTCTCATGCACAGTCCGGGCTCACCGCAGCTGAAAATTATGTTTATGAGAAAAACTGTTTAACGGAAGACTGCTCAAAGAAAATAGAAAATGTAAAATACTTTGACGGTCTTGGAAGGATAAAACAGAATATATCGATTAAGGCTACTTCTGCAGGGAGAGATGTGGCTGAGCCATTGGTATATGATATTTACGGCAGAGCCGTAAAAGCATATCTTCCCATACCGCAGGCAGGAACACAGAATGGAGGGATGTATACTGATCCTCTTTCTAATGCTTCAGCAGTTTACGGAAATGAAAAGATATATACTGAAAAAATACTGGAAGCTTCTCCTTTAGGCAGGATTCTTCAGCAGAAGCAGATCGGAAATGACTGGGCTGCTCATCCTGTTAATTTTTCTTATGCTTCCAATACCGATGGTGAAGTAAAACAATATTCAGTATCAACTTCATGGACGGAAGGAAGAACAAACAGTCTGCTTGTTTTATCAGGAAGCTGTCCCGCAAATACATTATACAAGTCCACAGTTACTGATGAAGACGGCAGTACAGCTGTCGAATTTAAAAATAAAAAAGGCCAGACTATTCTGGTCAGGAAAAATGACGGAACTCAAAATGCAGATACTTACTATATCTATGATAAATACGGACATTTAGCCTATGTTATTCCGCCGCTGGCCTCTAAGTCAGGATTAGTAGACCAGACGACTTTAGACAATCTCTGCTATCAGTACAGACATGATGAATCGAACCGTCTGGTTGAAAAGAAAATTCCGGGGAAAGGCTGGGAATACATGGTGTATGACAAGGCAGACAGGCTTGTTATGAGCCAGGATGCCAATATGAAGCCGTCAGGAAAATGGATGTTTGTAAAATATGATAAATTCTCCAGAGTATTATATACAGGAACAGCAGCTGTAGGCGCGCAGTTTATAAGAAGACAGGTGCAGGACGCTGTCGACTATTATCCCAGTGTTGGAATACCTATCTACGAAGAACGCAGTACATCTGGATTTACAAACAGCGGCATGCAGGTTTATTACAGCAATAATGCCTATCCTATGGGATCTCTGTACGATAAAATTCTCAGCGTTAATTATTATGACACCTACCCGCAGGGAACACCTGCAGTTCCTGCACAGGTTTTAGGACAGGATATACTTCCTCAGGATACCCAAGGCTCAAATGTCAGCACAAAAAGCCTTCCTACTGCTTCTTATGTGAAAAATATAGAGGATGACAGCTGGACTAAGAATTATATCTGGTATGATACTAAGGGACGAGCGGTTGGGGCGCATTCTATAAATCACCTTGGTGGATATACTAAAACCGAATCTGAACTTGATTTTGCAGGAGCGGTAAAACAGACCAAAGCATATCATAAAAGATTAAACACGGATACTGAAAAAGTAATCACGCAGACCTATGAATATGACAGCCAGAACAGACTGCTGGTACACAAACATCAGGTGGACAGCCAGCCGCAGGAACTGCTGGCAGTTAATACCTATAACGAATTATCCCAGCTGGTTAACAAGAAAGTAGGAAATAATCTGCAGAGTATTGATTACGTCTACAACATCAAAGGCTGGATGACTAAAGTCAATGATCCTGCAGCGCTTAACGGGAAATTGTTTGGATATGAAATAAAATATCAAAATCCTGTCAATACTCCTTCTGCACCGTCTAGATACAATGGAAATATTGCGCAGATAGACTGGAGGACTTCACAGGATGGTGTGCTGAAAAGATATTCTTATCAGTACGATGCATTAAGCAGATTACAAAAAGGAATCTATTCGGAGCCGGATAATTCTGTTCCTGGAAATGATTTTTTTAATGAAGGAATGAGCTACGATCTTAACGGAAATATTCTGTCTCTGCAGAGAAATAATAAAGGAGCCTCTGGGACTGCCGAACAGATCGATAATCTGAGCTATAATTATACAGGCAACAGGCTTAATTCTGTAAAGGAAAACCAGCCTAATTATCTGGGATATCCGGATATGTCAGAAAATCCGATTTCTTATGATGACAACGGGAATATGAAAGATCAGAAAGATAAAGGAATCTTACAGATCGATTATAATTATCTGAATCTTCCTGATTATATTAAATTTGATGATACGTATATTCCAAGATCTCAATCGCCGGATAACAATGTAAATACAAGATATACTTACCGTGCAGACGGTGTAAAACTTAAAAAGTTATATACGTTTGGTGTGGGGAGAAATAGGATAGAAACCAACAGGATAACGGAATATTTAGACGGGTTTCAGTATGAGACAACAGGTGCCAGTGACAGAATTCTTGTGCAGGTTTTAAAATTCGTACCGACTGCGGAAGGATATTACAATTTTGAAAATAATAAGTATATTTACACCTACACAGACCATCTAGGAAATGTACGTTTAAGTTACTTTAACAATGGTTCTGGAGCAGCGGTCATTGAAGAAAATAATTATTATCCCTTCGGTTTAAAGCACAATGCGTACAATGGATTAGGCGGAAATAAAGCCTACAAATATCAGTACAACAGCAAGGAACTGCAGGAAGAATCTGGAATGTATGATTACGGTGCAAGGATGTACATGCCTGATCTGGGTAGATGGGGTGTTGTAGATCCTCTTGCTGAAAACATGAGAAGATTTTCTCCGTATAATTATGGAAATAACAATCCTGTTTTCAATATTGATCCTGACGGAAGGCTCAGTCAGGCATTCATGAGCCAGATTAACAGCTCTCCCAGCGGTACTACGTGGACAAATACAGGAGACGGTTTTACCAATAACTGGGGCGGTTCTATGGGCTATAGCGGCCTTGCTTTTAATTTTAGGAGCCACACTTCAACTTCTCTAGGGAGCATGTTTGGAGAAGGAGGCGGAGGTGGTTCTGGAGGGCCAGGAGGTGATGAGAGCTCTCTAAGTCCCTGGATGCAGTCAAATATGGGACCTAACCCGATGGAAATTGGAAAAATGGCACACAGTGCAATGGCTACTTTTTTTAGGTCTAACACAGATCTTAGAGAAAATTGGTTTCCTGAAGAAAATCAGTTAATGTGGAAATGGAATATTAGATTGCGCCCTGATTTGCATTACATGAAGAAAGGGATAAATTCAGTGTGGGAACTAAAGCCTACGAGTAACTTCGTAGATTCATCATTATCTTTAAGAGGGAAACATCAGGCTCAGGTATATGCTGATGCTCTTACTATGCTTAAACATGAGAAATTTTTTGTAGGATCTTCCTACGGAGCACCCATTCCTCCAATAAATGGAAGAGTTGCAACTGATCCCCGTTCTGGTTATCAATTCAGCTATGACGTACCCATAGGTACAGATGGGATGATTTATTATAACTGTTTAAATTGTCAAGATCGTCAAAGAAGCCCAGTTAGACAGACTCAAACAAATCCCCAGACTGCAAATCAGATGGGGACAGGTTTAGCAGTAGCTTTGCTAATTTTAAATATTGCAGTCAGGTTAATTCCTAATTAAAAATAAACTTATGAACAAATTCGTACATATAGAATTAGACGAAAAGAAATTTGCACACCAAACATTAAATTATATACTTAATAATCAAAACACGTGTTTAGGAAGCAGTCTATTTATAAGAATCTTAGATCCAAGAATTAAATATGGCGATCTCAATAATCATATTGAATTTTTAAAAGAAAGATTATCTCATATTGAATTTTTTGTTGATTATAACACAGTTGAATACAAAAATAAGATGGATACTTATCAAGTATTGGAGACTGATAATCTTGGTAGAATCTTCGATAATTCCAGAATCTTAACTCCTTTAAAGTTTGAGAAAGAAAACTTTTCAAAGGAAATATTTTGGGCAAATGCTAAAGAAGAGGAAGCATATCAAAAAACATGTCATTTCAAAAGCTTTGAGGATAAAATAATTAACGAAAAAAAGTTTTATACTGCATTGGAAAATAGCCCTTTCTTTAATGTAAAAGCCTGGATTTTGTATTACCAGGATCTGCTAAATGTCAAATTTCCAGAATTTTCGAATAAAATTGTTTCCGGAAAATCGATTACTAAGTATAGACCTTTTAAAGGGGAATATTTTTTAGGAATAGAAACAGATTATCAATCCTGCAGAAATAATTTTAAAAGGGGGTGGTGGGAAGAACCAGAGTATAAACTTGTTATTTTCAAAATGCTAGATGAAAAAACGTTAGATAAGGTTGTTATTTTTGATAAATTCGTACATCCACATTTTAATCCTCCTGTATTTAGTTTTGCTGGTTTTTTTGGTTCAAAAACAGTACATGATGTTGATGAAGTTGAATTTGTAATAGATGATGGTACAAGAAAAGAAATATTAGAAGATAGCATGATAAGATTATACAACTCTGAAGAATTTGGAGATGAGCTTAAACGTCACGCTTATTTCTATTATGATATGCTCTACCATACAACGAAAGAGTTTATAAAGTTTGTTGAAGAATCTTTTGATCCAGAAGAAGATGAATAAATTCGCTCATATTGAATTAAATGAAAAAGATTTTTTAGACAGAACTTTAAAATATATTTATTCTGTCGAAAACACATACATGGAATGCTCCCTCTTTATAAATATCTTAAATCCAATAAAAAAATATGGGAGCTTAAAAGAGAATGAATTGTTTCTAAGAGAACGGCTGTCTAAGTTGCAATTCATAGTGGATTATGATGAGGTAACATTTGTAAATAAAATTTCTAGATTTAGTGATGATACTCATGAACAAGCGAAATTGTTTGGAGATAAAAAAGGTGAAATAGAAAATTTTTCTAAAGAAATTTTTTGGGCAAATCAGGATGAGGAACAGGTCTACAAGAAAATCTGTGATTTTAAAAGTTTTGATGAAAAAATAATTGATAAAAAAAAGTTTTATAATGTAATAGTAAACAGTCCCTTCTTTAATGTGAAGGGCTGGATATTATATTACCAGAATTTATTAGATAGCAAATTTTCAGAATTTTCAGAAAAAATAGTATCTGGAAAAACTATTTGACTAGTCCTAAAATAGGTTTACAAGTTATCAATTAAGATACGAATCCGGAAGATTTTACTTTTCCGGATTTTTTATGCATCATTTCCGGTG
>NZ_FRAV01000005.1 GCF_900142445.1 Chryseobacterium polytrichastri
ATACCATATTTCTTACGACATTCTGTAATTCCTAATTTACCGAATTCAATTTCTTTTACAATCTGAAGTTTCAAACTTAAACTGTAATCTTTCTGTGTACGCTTGACATAAAGCGTTTCTAAGTATTCTTTCATAACGATCATTTTTTTGTGTATCGCTATTTCAGGACTAGACAAGCTTTACAATATAAAACCTTCCTATTTGGAAGGTTTTTTTATGTTCAGTATTTTTGTATTTTTGAAATAAACCAGCACAAATGAGTTCAAAAACCTTTCACGAAACATCCCGATTCCCACTATTTATCGTAGGAATACTTATTTTTCAATTCATTGTAACGACTTTTATTCTTACAAAGAATGGAGAATTTGATATGACCATAGTATACATTACAGTTCCTCTTATTTTACTTTTCACTTTTTCGCTCTTTACACTAAATCTTACTACAAGCTATTTCGAATACAGCTTCTTTCCTTTTACTTTTAAATCAAAAAAAATAGAATGGAGCGAAATCAAGAAAATTCAAATTGTAAAAACGAATCCTCTCTTCGATTTTGGAGGTTGGGGAATCAGACTTTCGGGAAAATATGGAAAATCTTTTATTATGGGAAATAAGGACATTATATTTTTACAACTAAAAAACGGAAAGAAAAGATCCTTCTCTATAAAAGACAAAGAAAAGTTGATGGATTTTTTTAACGAAAACAATATTTCTTACGAAAAACATTAGCCTAAAAATAAAAATACCTCTCAAAAAAATTGAGAGGTTTTTAGTTTATCCTTTTCAACAGCTAACGAAAATTTTAAACTTTATCATTAACATACTGTTTTGCACAAAACAGCATATTTCTTATTTTTTTATTGTTTGATTAAATTTTTCTGGACTAAGAATAACGTCCAAAAATACCAACTGAATAGCAAAACAGTTTAAAGAAAGTTTTCACGGTTATTAACTACACAAAGTTTAGAATTTTTTCTATACAAAAAAATCCCCCTTTTGTGGTATTTTTAAGAAATCTTTAACTATTTTTAAACAAAACTCAATCATGCAGCACCCTGAGAAGGAACACCCTTTAATTGAAGTATGGAAAAGCTACCCTGGAGTCAGAAAATCCGATGATAAGATACTCTACAGGCCACCTATTGAAAAAATAATTGGTGAAATGTTCAGCATTGGTCAATACTATTATTATGTCTTGAACCTTACCAACAGTACCCTTTCTAATCATCATGAAAACATTCTCTCTCTTCATGGTTTAAAAGAGTATCCGGAAAATCTAAAAGAAGTTATCGACCTTACTCACCCCGATGACATTCCGTTTGTAATAAAAGCAGAACAAACCGTTATTGAAAAAATGCTAGAAATTGGTTTGGATGATCAACTGTTCACAAAATCCAGCTACTGTTTCAGAATGAAAACGGCTAATGGAAATTATGAATTGTTCCATCATCAGGCAATTCCTACATTAGAAGATGAAAATGGTCATATTGTACAATCTATTAACATTCACACAAATATTCATCATATCACAAAACATAATCCGTACACTGTTTTGGTTTCAGGGATAGGCCCAAGAAATGATTTTCATCAAATAAAAATTGATGACGACTCTATACCTCATCATCCTTGTATGAATTTAACCAAAAGAGAAACTGAGGTATTAGCTTTTATAGCCAAGGGATATTCCGGATCAGAAATATCTAAAATACTGATTTTATCTGAACATACTGTGCGTACACACCGAAGAAATATTTTGGCAAAAACCAGCTCCAGAAACAGCAAAGAACTAGTGAAAAAAGCCTTTGAATGGGGACTCATTTAGTATCAATTATGAATAATCATTAGTGAATTAATCTTATCAAAAATTCAATTCACCATTATCTATTCACCCCTAAATCCTGACAAATCTCACCAAGGAATTTCGGCTTAAAACTTGTATTTTTATATTCAATGGAAAAACCAACTTTACAACCTCGTTTTAAGAACGCCCAACATTTCAAAGACTTTTGGATAAAAGGCAACGGCAAACAACTTACTGTATTTTCCGGAGCAGAAGTGAGTTTTAAAGATTTTGAAAAGTTTTCTCCCTACTTTTATCACGTAGATGAAATTGGTGATGAGGTGGTAAAAGAGGTATATCTTACCCAAAAATATAGTGAAGCATCTAGAGAAATTGAAGGCTACATCAGACATGGAGTTTCAGAAAAAGATAATGTTCCTGAAAGTGTAAAAAAACTTTTCGTACAAACCCAACAAATTCCGGAATGGCTTGATTATGATTTGCTGAAAAGCGGTGCAGAACTTTGCATGAGAAGCAATATAGACTCTTTAATTTCCCTGAGAGATTACTGCTTAATTGGAGGTTACGATTATGCTTATCTGAACAAACCTTTAATAGTTACCGAAGCATTAAAGAAAGGAGCGGTAAAACGTCTTTCCGAAACATTGGACTTTTGGGTAAATGCCACCCGATACAACGCATTGGAAATTCATGCAAAAGGATATGAATTTGCCATTAAAACAAGGCTGATACACTCTTATGCAAGGCTTTCCATTAAAAAACATTACAAGACCTGGGACACTGAAAACTGGGGCGAACCCATCAACTCATGGGATATGATGGCAACGTATATTGGTTTCAGTTTAGTGTTCCTTCACAGTCTAAAAAAATTAGGAAATACATTTTCCGTTGAAGAAGAAAAAGGACTTTTTCACCTTTGGAAATATGTAGGATATTTATTAGGTATCCCCGAAAACTTATTACCAGACGATAAAAAACAAGCAACAGAATATTTTTATTTATGGACTTCAGTTCAGCCACCCGCTGATAAAGATTCTGCGTTACTTGCTCATTCTTTATTGAATGAATCGTTGGAAAATCCAATTCTAAAATTTAAGTTTCAAAGAAAAAATTTACGGTATTTACACATTTGCTGTACATGGTTTTTATTGGATGATGATGTTTGTAAAAGATTACAAATTCCGGATGTTCCTAACAGAAATATTTTCCCCAATACTAAAATAGTGATCAACAAAATTTATGATAACCTGATCAGTCGAAATATCCGAATTAAAAGAGGAGACAAAGCTCAACTGAAAGTATTGGAAGATTATTTAAGCGTTACAAAAAACTCTAATTTTCATTAATTTTTTTAGAAGCTATTTCCCGCTTTCCACTATATCTTTTTCGCCAACGCTTTTTTTCAAAGCCATTTCAGAAAAAGGATGTCGTTGCAATCGGGGCTAGATTGAGATTGTATTTTCAAAAGTTCAAGATAGAACAAAGTTTGTGGATGATTGTTAAAAGAAGAAAAGTTTAAACAAACTCAATATTAAAAGGATGTTTGAATAGTAAAAATATTTTTAAACTTTACGACTAAATAAGCATTACTACTTTGATCCTACATTCAATTCGTTCTGAACAACATAACCTATCAAATTTTATTGATTTTTAACTAAAATAACAATTTTCAAGAATAAATAATATTAGTTTTTGACCGTAAAATTCCCTATTTTTGAGCCATATTTTAACAACAGATGAGCAACATAGAAGATAAGAAAAAAGCATTAGCATTAGTGCTTGACAAGCTAGATAAAACATACGGAAAAGGAACCGTAATGACGTTGGGTGACAGTACTATTGATACTACTATTGAAGTTATTCCTTCCGGATCTTTAGGATTAGACATCGCTTTAGGTGTTGGTGGATATCCTAGAGGAAGAATCATTGAAATCTACGGACCTGAATCTTCAGGTAAAACAACATTAACCCTTCATGCGATTGCAGAAGCTCAAAAAGCAGGTGGTATTGCTGCATTTATTGATGCTGAGCATGCTTTCGATAGAGGTTACGCTGCAAAATTAGGAATTGACATCGAGAACCTAATCATATCTCAACCGGACAACGGTGAGCAGGCATTGGAAATTGCTGACAACCTGATCCGTTCAGGAGCAATTGATATTGTAGTTATTGACTCAGTAGCAGCATTAACTCCAAAAGCAGAGATTGAAGGTGAAATGGGAGATTCTAAAATGGGTCTTCATGCAAGATTAATGTCTCAGGCATTGAGAAAATTAACAGCAACTATTTCAAGAACAAAATGTACTGTAATTTTCATCAACCAGTTGAGAGAAAAAATCGGGGTAATGTTCGGAAATCCTGAAACAACAACAGGGGGTAATGCATTGAAATTCTATGCTTCTGTAAGAGTAGATATCAGAAAAGCAAGTGCTCCAATTAAAAATGGAGATGAAGCTGTAGGAAGCCGTGTAAAAGTGAAAATTGTGAAAAACAAAGTAGCTCCACCTTTCAAGATGGCAGAATTCGACATTATGTATGGTGAAGGGGTATCTAAAACAGGAGAAATCCTTGATGCTGCAGTAGATATGGGCATTGTAAAGAAAAGCGGTTCTTGGTTCAGCTATGGCGAAACTAAACTAGGACAAGGTCGTGATGCTGTAAGAGATTTATTGAAAGATAATCCTGAACTTTCTGAGGAATTAGAAAACAAAATCAAAGAAGAAATTACTAATAAAAAGCAGTAATTTATTTCTAAAGTCATATTAAAAAAATCGGCGGAGCATTTAAGCTCCGCCGATTTTTTATCCATTAAGGTTTTTCATCTGTTAACTCAAATCCCCAATCTTTTCCTTTTTGTGTGGCAGGAATACCTTTTGTCATCCAAGCCGGAGCTTTGGCACCTTTAAGATAATAATCAAAAAACTGCTGTTCACGGACTTGGATATCCTTTCTGTTCTGGCGTTTCATAAGATTATGATCATCTCCATTATAATTCAGAAGCCAAACTTGTTTTCCAAGACGTCGCAATGCTGTGAACATTTCAATCCCCTGATACCAAGGCACTGCTCCATCTTTATCATTACTCATAATGACTACCGGAGTTTTCACTTTATCAATCGTAAAAAGTGGTGAATTTTTAATATAAAGTTCCGGCGCTTCCCATAGATTTTTTCCTAATCTGCTCTGGGATTTTTCATACTGGAACTGTCGGTTCATCCCTGAGCTCCATCGGATACCTCCATATGCAGAAGTCATATTAACAACAGGAGCGCCACTCCATGCCGCCGCATACATATTGGTATGAGCAATAAGATAGGCTACCTGATAACCTCCCCAACTTTGTCCCTGAATTCCTATTTTAGTAGCATCTACCCAAGAATTTCCTTTTAATTTTTCAACTCCGGAATTAATGTATTCCATTGCAGATTCTCCAGGAAAACCATCGATATAAGAAATATCAGGAGTAAAAACCAAATACCCGTTACTCACAAAATAAGAAATATTCAATCTTGAAGGCGTTGGAGCCGGAGCTACATAACGATTCAGATTATCCGAAAGTTTTTCATAGAAATAGACAATCATAGGATATTTTTTATTCGGATCAAAATTTTCCGGTTTGTATAAAACTCCTGTAGATGTATTTCCTTTTGGGGTTGTCCAATTTACCAATTCGTCTGTTCCCCAATTGTAAAGCTTTTGTTGAGGATTGGTATCACTCAGCTTGTCCTGCTTAGAGAAATTTGATGTCGCGAAAATATTTGGAGAATCAGTATAGGACTCTTTAATCAAAATATATTCCTCTGCATTTTTTGCTTTTTGAAGCGTTCTGTATCCCCAGACATTTTCCATTTGAATCTTTATAGGATCAGCATTTGAATGAATCGATGTTTTAAAAATTCCGTTCGCTTTAGATGTATTATCAAAAGCTGATAAATAAATAGAAGATTTTCGGTTTAAACTTTTAATGTCTTTATCTAGATCGTAAGTTTCAAATGTTATTTTATTTTTTCGTCCAAATCCATTCGTTATATTTCTTGGCTTTTTTGAACCGCTCAGGAAAAACTCCCAAAGATCATAACGGTCTTTGATTATCACAGATTCATCATTATCCGTCCATGAGGCAATCCCATAAGGATCCGGAAAATCCGGCATATCAAACTCTTCATCCACGAAAGAAACTGGCAATTCATTATTCAAAGAAAGTGTTAGTTTTGTCTTTACATTATAGCTGAACCACTTCCCTTTTTCTCTATCAAAAATCACAACGAATTTACCTAACGGAGATACAGCAACCGAGCCATTAAGATTGTGAATAATTTCTGTTCTTTCCCCAGTTTTATTATCGATAAGGAAATACGTTTTCTTTGTTGAACCTTCCCATTGCGAAGAAATGCGGTTATTCAAACTGGTAACACCAAGTACAAATTCGGCATTTCCTTCGTTTACCACTCGTAAAGTATCCAAATCTACTCCATCAATATTTCTGAAGGAATTGGGTTTTTCCGTTTGCATTACTGCTGCATAAGATTTTTTCAGATCATCCTTCAACTCCTTTAGTTGTACCGTTTGCAGATAATCATCTTTATAATTCCAAATATCCACAACAGCATGGTCATTTGCAATCATAGCGGTATCTTTTGCTATTGGTTTGGGGGCAACACCAAAATAGAGCTGCTTCCCGTTTTTGCTGAATTTGGGTAAACGGTTTTCAGAAATCACCCAATTCTTTTTCATTTCCGAATTGTCATTGGTTACAATTTCTTTTTTATTGTTTTTTAAATTAAAATAATACAACTGATACAGCTTCACTAAATCATTTTGTGCAGAAGAAGTTCCTACAAATGCTAACTGGCTTCCTACTTCATCAAGAGACAACTGGGAAAAATCACCTTCCATCTCAGAAATCTTATTTACCGCTCCTGTCTGCAAATTAACTACCTGTACGGTTTGAAGCGCATATTTCTTTGGCTTTGATTTATTGGTCTCTTTTTTAGCAACAGATTGAGCATCTAATGAATCTTTCTTCTCTTTTTTATCCTTGCTAGTTTTCTCTTCAGGCTTTTTGGTTACAAAAACGAGTTGCTTCCCATTTTTACTGAATTCATAACGGAATACATTATCATAGGTTGTACTTTTTCCATTCAACAGATTTCGTACCACCAACTGCAATGGCTTTGCATTTTCATCGTCATCTTTTTTTTCATCTCCATCTTCCTTATCAGAAGCATCATCCGAAGATTTATCTTTTATATTTTCCAGAAGATAAGCAACATAAGAATCTCCTTTTTCAGGAATTTTAAATCCTTTTACATTAGGTATTTTCTCTGTTTTACCATTCAAAAAATCAACTATCGCAAGGCTGTCTTTTGTTAATTTATTCTTTTTAAGCTTTTTATCCTTTACCGCTTTTATATCTTTATACAACGGACGAATTTGGAAAACAGCAAACCTGGAATCATTCGTAAATTCCAATTTTGTACCTCTTGCAAACTTTTTTGATTTTTTATTTTTAACTGAATATAACGAAAGGTTGGAATTTCCTTCCTGAGCATCAACAGAATAAGCGATCCATTTTCCATCATTTGAGATTTTTCTCGCACCAATATTTTGCCAGCTATCGTAGACAGAATGGTCCAAAGGTGTTTTCTGTCCATACATAAAGCAGGTCATGATGAGCAGAATAAAAACTGTACATTTCAACTTCATTTTAAAAAAATTTTGAGGATTAAAAGTAAGACATTTCATTGAAAATATATATGAACTCCTTATTTCATTATAAATGATGTCAATCTGTCAGTTTCTAGCGTGTGGTATTTTTTTTGTGAATAACAACACAAATCAAAACTAAATTATTATGACTAAAGGAAATATTAATGTGTCTGTGGAAAACATTTTCCCGCTTATCAAAAAATTTCTTTACAGTGATCACGAAATATTCTTGAGAGAGCTCATCTCTAATGCAACGGATGCTACTTTAAAATTAAAACATTTAACAAGTATCGGCGAAGCGAAAGTAGAGTACGGAAATCCGAAGCTTGAAGTGAAAATTGATAAAGAACAAAAAACACTTCGTATCATCGACCAAGGAATTGGGATGACCGCAGAAGAAGTTGAAAAATACATCAACCAAGTTGCTTTTTCAGGAGCAGAAGAGTTCTTGGAAAAATATAAAGACACCGCAAAAGATTCAGGAATTATTGGTCATTTCGGACTAGGATTTTACTCTGCGTTCATGGTGGCTGAAAAAGTGGAAATCTTAACTAAATCTTACAAAGATGAACCAGCAGTTCGTTGGATCTGCGACGGAAGCCCGGAATTTACTCTTGAAGAATCAACAGATAAAACAGATAGAGGAACTGAAATCATTCTTCATATTGCAGAAGATTCATTAGAATTTTTAGAAGAAGCAAAAATCCGTGAACTGTTATTAAAGTATAACAAATTCATGCCTGTTCCTATTAAGTTCGGAACAAAAACGCACACGTTGCCTTTGCCTGAGGATGCTCCGGAAGATGCTGTTGCAGAAACTGAGGAAGTAGATAATATTATCAACAACCCAACACCGGCATGGACGGTTGCTCCAAGTGATTTGACGAGTGAAGATTACATGACATTCTATCACGAGTTGTACCCAATGCAGTTTGAGGAGCCTTTATTCAACATTCACTTGAATGTAGATTATCCTTTCAACTTAACAGGGATTTTATTCTTCCCTAAATTGAGCAACAATTTAAACATCGAGAAAGATAAAATTCAATTATACCAAAACCAAGTATATGTAACGGATGAAGTAAAAGGTATCGTTCCAGATTTCTTAATGCTTCTTCGTGGTGTTATTGATTCTCCGGATATTCCATTGAACGTTTCGCGTTCTTACCTTCAGGCTGATGGTGCTGTAAAGAAAATTTCTTCTTACATCACTAAAAAAGTAGCCGACAAAATGGCTTCTTTAATTAACGAAAACCGTGCAGATTACGAACAAAAATGGAATGACATTAAAATCGTTATCGAATACGGAATTGTTACTGAAGAAAAATTTGCAGAAAAGGCAGACAAATTCACGCTATATCCTACTACTGACGGAAAATATTTCCTTTGGAATGAATTAGAAGAAAAACTGAAGCCTACACAAACCGATAAAGATGGTAATCTAATCATTCTTTATGCTTCTAATGCTGATGAACAACACAGCTACATTCAGTCTGCGAAAGATAAAGGATATGAAGTTCTTCTTTTAGATTCTCATATTATTCCTCACGTGATCCAGAAACTGGAAACTTCTAAAGAGAAAATCTCATTTGCAAGAGTAGATGCAGATCATGTAAATAACCTGATCAAAAAAGACGAGCCTACTATTTCTAAATTAAATGAAACTGAAAAAGAATCATTAAAAAAGAATGTTGAAGACGCGGTTCAAGATAAAAAATTCACAGTTCAGTTAGAGGATCTTGATAGTAATGACGCTCCATTCACAATTACTCAGCCCGAGTTTATGAGAAGAATGAAAGATATGCAGGCAACTGGCGGCGGCGGAATGTTTGGAATGGGTAACCTTCCTGAAATGTACAACCTTGTCGTAAACTCTAACAGTGAATTTGCTAACCAGATCTTAAAAACTGAAAATGCAGAAGAAAAAGAAGGATTGGTAAAGCATGCTTTAGATTTAGCTAAACTTTCTCAAAATTTATTGAAAGGAAAAGATCTTACCGATTTTATCCAGAGAAGCTATAAGCAACTAGAAAAATAGTTTAATTAATTATATTGTGGTTTCGGGGTCGACTTTGTCGACCCCGAAACTTTTTATATCACCATATTACTGAGCTTCTTTTTTAGCATTATTAAGTAATTTTAAAAATCTTACATTTGCAAAACACACCATTTACAAATGTTTGAGATTACGATCCAAATGCTTCCTTTTCTGATGTTTTTTAGTTTGGGGATTGCACTTTTTCATACTGTTATTCTAACAGCATTATTAGAGCTCAAGATCAAACCAACATGGATCATGTTTATCATCGATCCTTTGATCATTGCTTTAGGATATTATTTCTTTCCTCATCAATCTGGATTTATATTTATCGGACTTTTTGTTTCCGTTTTTGTATTAGCAATCATCGCTATGATCACAAAAGGAATACAAAGTATTGTTGATTCTTTCAAAAAAGCAAGACAAGAGAAAAAGCCTATCTGGAAAATTATTTTAGGTGGTTTTGGAATTCTTTTCGTTTACCTGGGATTTTTTTATTTTGGAATCTACTCTATCTTTATTATTTTCTTTATCATCATTATCAGTTCTATTTTACCCAATAATAAAAACCGATTTTTCTTTTACCAAAGAAACCTTCCGACGTCTAAAATTAAAAGTGTTGCCATAGGTTTAGCAGAAATTTGTGGCAAGGCAAAAGCCATAGAACCTGTATTTTCATCTTATAGTACTACAAAATGTGTCGGATATATTTATACCGTAGACGAAATTACCGAATCTAGAGATGACGACGGAAAAACAAGCAAATCTTACCGTGAAATTAAACGAAAAATAGGCTTCAATAATTTTTTACTGCAAGATGATTCCGGAAGTATTGAAGTGGTTCCCGACAAAATAGAATGGATAAGCTTCTGGCCTGCTACAGAAATAGAAGCTGGAAATTTACGGTATCGCGAATATATTTTAGATGAAAAAACGGAGATCCTGATGATCGGGCAAGCTTTCTATGAAGATGCAAAAACGATTTTCAGATATGATGACAATAAAAAGCTTTTCGGGATGGCTCCTTTAGAGTGGGTTAATTTTGCGAATAAATGGAGGCCTTTAAAATTAAAAGCCGTCGCTACTCTATTATGCATTGCTCTTTTTTCAGCTTTTATTATATTGATTCCTGTAAAAGCCAGTGGAACTAAACTTATTTTCGAATCGGTAAACTGGAAAGAAAATTTTTCTAAAAAACCTTTTGATTTCTTTAAATAAAACTAATAAACAATGCTTATTCCATTACTTATTTTCATCATTGTGATTGTTGCTGTTGTTTCGTTTCTGGTAAAATCATACAACCAGATTGTCATTCTGAGAAACAACGTAGACAAAGCATTCTCCAATATTGATGTTATGCTGAAGCAGCGGGCAGATGAAGTTCCCAATTTAGTTCGTGTTGTAAAAGCAACTGCACTGCATGAAAACACAACCCTTAAAGAGCTTGTTGCACTTCGAAGTCAATATCTACAATCAGAAAATACGATCGATAAAATAAAAATTGCACAAGGCATTAACGGAGGAATAAAATCTCTTCTAATTTCTATCGAAAGTTATCCTGAAATAAAAGCGTCACAATCTTACTTGGAGCTGCAGAAAAGATTAAGTGATCTGGAAAATATGATTGCTGACCGTCGTGAATATTTTAACGATTCAATCAATTTATACAATACAGGTATTCAAGTTTTTCCGGATGTACTATTCGCTAAAATGATGAGTTATCAAAAAATGAAAATGCTGGAGTTTTCAGAGAAAGAAATAGAATATAACGGGGTTAGACTTTAAAATTAAATAAACATGGTCATAGATTTAGGCATTATAGGAGACTTCGTAAACTCCCGAAAATTTTGGGGTTCATTAGCCATTGGTTTTCCAGTTGTTACCATCGGGCTTTTTGTTTTATATAGTATTGTGAGAAAAATTACGTTCTTAAAAAATATCGTACAATATATTTTATTGACTTACGGACTGTCGATTTTACTATTTATGCCCATCCTATTTTTCTCTGCATTTCTGGAGACCGAAAAACTGAAACTCGCACTTATTTACCTTATTATCTTATTTTTCGTTTCAATATTTACGTTATTTAATCAGCGGGAGTGCATCAATTTTATGAAAGAAGTTTCGAAAATGAAAAATTTTAATGCTAATAAATCTTAAACGATGTGGTATACTTTAATTTTTACTGCCATTATTATCATTCTGATTGTCATCAAAAAGAAAAAAAAGGGAGCGAGTATTTCGATAACCGGACTTATTTTACCCATCCTTGCTATACTTTTTATTTCAGGAATGTTCTTTTTTTTAGCCGGAATTGTTGGCCAGTCAGCCTACGCTTATTTCTTTGAGAAAAAATATGACGCTAAGGTCGTAAGATATCAATATACCGATGGAGATTCAGAATCAGATGCGGTACCTATTGCTATTGTAGAATTTAAAAATGATCAAAATCAAACCATTCAAAAATCAATTGGTTACGGAGCAAGCCATCCTATTGAACTTGGAAAAACCATAAAAGTCTCTTATAAAGAAGGGGATAAATACATCAAAAACATGAGTTTCTGGGAGCAAAAATTGATTGTATCTCTTGTCCTTGTATTCTTTTTCATCTTTACGATTGCCATTATTGGAATTACAATGTATGCTCTCAATCGTGATATTTCATTTATCTGGGCAATCATTATGGGTTTTGTAATCTATGTTGTTTTTCCCGGAGCCATGCTATTTTTCATCATCATCCTTTCTTGGGTAATGTGGGAATATTTCCAGGGAAGAAAAGACGACATGCCCATTTGGGCGCTAGGAATCTGCAGTTTATTTGTAACCATTCTTATTCCGGCTTTGATAGGATATTGCAAAACGCTTTTCGAAAAAGAAAATTTCATGCAACGTAACAGGAGATCAAAAGTGATCAAAACAAAGATTATAAATCTCAGCAAGAAGAATCCAAAATAAAATATGGTGAACTCAGCTCTTTTGGTTTCTCATTTTAGGTGATATTATCCAATAGATAAAGGTGACCAAAAGCCACCCTCAAATTTTTATACTAATCGATTTTTATAAATTGTCAATCGCTTTTAGAATTTCCTTGGGCTCATCTTTTAAACCTTGAATATGCTCTGCCTTATTTTCAAGAAAAAGTTTAGGTTCTGAAGCATTTTCAAAAAATTCCTGCCCTTGAGAAAAAGGAATTGTGGTATCATTCTTACTATAAATAAATAGCTTAGGAAGGCCTTGTGTAAATTTCACATCTTCTTTTGCAGCGTACACGTTTTGTAACATCTGGTTGATAAAATCTTTGTACTGCGGAGCATGGACTGCCGCAATGTCTGCAAAAGATGACATTCCACCATCTATGATTAATCCTGATATTTTATCTTTATTTTCTCTTGCCAAATGAGTAGCAATCTGAGAACCCAGTGAAGCTCCGTAAATATATACTTTAGTGTTCTTGATCTCTGGTTTGCTTAGTAAGAAGTCAAATATCTTTTGTCCATCTGCAGCCACATTCACATGAGTAGGTTTTCCTGTTGATTTCCCATATCCTCTAAAATCTATCATTACCACTTGAAAACCATTATCCACTAAAGGCTTTGTAATATATTGATAGGTCGAAATATTTCCATTGGCCCCGTGAAAAAACAGAATCGTCTTCTTTATATTATTAGTTTGAGGCTTTACGACTACTGCGGTAATCGTATCATTATCTACAGGAAACGCAATAAATGTTGGATTTGAAAATTCTAACGGCTTCATTTCTTTACTCGGCTGGTAAAATTTATCGTCCATTTGAGCTTTAGATAAGCAAATAGTAAGTAAGAAAAGTACAGTAAATAACAGTTTTGTTTTCATGGTTTCATTAATTTTATGAGACAAAACTAAACCCTTCGAATAAGCCTTACCAAAAAAAGCGACTCAGCTGTATTTTTTATTTGCTGAACTGTAAAAATCCTATAATTCTTCCAAAGGATTCCAAAATAGTTTCTTGAAATTCTTAATTCTGAAATTCTCCACCTCGATTCCTTCTGCTTCTAGTTTGACTTGAAATTCAGGAACGGATAAAGCTCCTGAACTTGAAATTACCCGATGCGCAGGAACATCTTTAGGACAACCTCCCATTGCCTTTCCTACATGGCGGGAATGATTAGGGTAACCGACTGCTTTTGCAATCGCTCCGTAGCTTGTTACTCTTCCTTTGGGAACGAGTTTGGTTATTTCCCAGACTTGTTGTTTGAATATTTCGTCCATATCATTTAAATTACTTTCTATTATTATTGAGAAACTTAAATATTTTGAATGCAAAGATCGTAAAGTTTTTCTTGAAATGTTTGAAAATATTTTTCGTTTGCAAAGGCGATTCACTTAGCAAAATTCACTAAGTTATCTTGTTTTGCATCATTTTTGAACTTTACTTGTTTCAATGGTGTTTCTCATTAAAATATAAAGTTATGAAAAAATCATTTTTTAAACTCGTAAACAAAATCAATAAAGCTATTTTACCGAAATTGAGTGATAAAGATCCGAATACATTGACCAAAGTTCAGAAAGGAATTTTGGTATATCGCTATTTCGTGCTGACTAATTCTTTGGACTGACAGTTTTGCGTGAGGGATATGGAGGGTGCGACTGAAAGGAGCAGTGCAAAGTACCGAAACGAAGTGGAGCCCGGAGAAGCCCGACCCGAGTTGAGGGTTTAGCTTTGGAGAGGGGCACGCCCTTATTTTTAGGTTCCCCACAGATTTACACAGATGATTATGTTTTAATTTTCTCTCGCTGATTTTGCAGATTACGCTGATCTTTTCTTTGATGTATTCTTAAACACAAATAGCACTAATGTTTTCACGAATAAACACAAACATCTGTGTAAATCTGTGCGATCTGTGGGCAATAAAAAACGTCTAACAAAAATTGGACATTTACATCGCTTCAGACTTCTTATCTTACTGCTTTATGAATTTTCTCTTGTTGATTTTTTCTTTGATGTAAATTTAAACACAAATAGCACTAATATTTTCACGAATAAACACGATCATCTGTGAAAATCTGTGCGATTTGTGGGCAAATAAAAAACGCTCCAAAAAACTGAAGCGTTTATATAACTTCAAGCTGTTAGGATTTTGACTTCCTGCTTTATGAATTTTCTACTATGTAAGAGAATATTAATGGGTAGAGATTCTGTTGTATTTTCTCTCGCAGATTTTGCAGATTACGCTGATCTTTTCTTTGATGTATTCTTAAACACAAATAGCACTAATGTTTTCACGAATAAACACAAACATCTGTGTAAATCTGTGGGATCTGTGGGCAATAAAAAAACGTCCAACAAAATTGGACGTTTATATATGAGATTCTTCCTTCGTCAGACTGACAAATGAATGAATTATTTCTTAAGAATTCTCTAAGATGTAAGAGAACATCAATGGTGCACAAATAGTTGCATCACTTTCAACGATATATTTCGGTGTTGTGATATCTAATTTACCCCAAGTGATTTTCTCGTTCGGAACAGCTCCTGAATACGAACCATAAGACGTCGTAGAATCAGAGATCTGACAGAAATAAGACCAGAACGGAATGTCATGCATTTCCATATCCTGATACAACATTGGAACCACACAGATAGGGAAATCTCCTGCGATACCTCCACCAATTTGAAAGAATCCTACTCCTTTTCCACCT
Organism: Chryseobacterium polytrichastri; assembly: GCF_900142445.1. Lineage (GTDB taxonomy): Bacteria > Bacteroidota > Bacteroidia > Flavobacteriales > Weeksellaceae > Chryseobacterium > Chryseobacterium polytrichastri. The sequence continues at coordinate 15,226 of NZ_FRAV01000005.1, forward strand.
GAGTTTTTAGTGTACCAATCAGCTAAATAAGCCATGTATTCGATACCTGATTTCATTGTAGAAAACTGTAATTCTCCTTTGATACAGTAAGAAGTAAAGATGTTACCCATTGTTGAATCTTCCCATCCCGGAACCACAATTGGTAAATTTGCTTCTGCAGCAGCAATCATCCAAGAGTTTTCTCTAGGAATTTCGTAATACTGCTCCAACACTCCTGAAAGGATCATTTTATACATATATTCATGCGGGAAATATCTTTCTCCTTTCGCTTCAGCATCTTTCCAGATCTCAACGATGTGTTTCTGCAATCTTCTGAAAGCTTCTTCTTCAGGAATACAAGTATCTGTAACTCTGTTTAGACCTCTTTCTAAAAGAGCCCATTCGTCCTGAGCCGTAAGATCTCTGTAATGCGGAACTCTTTCGTAGTGAGAGTGTGCCACCAAATTCATTAGATCTTCTTCAAGATTCGCTCCGGTACAAGAGATAAAATCTACTTTTCCCTGACGGATCATTTCAGCAAGAATCTTCCCTAATTCAGCAGTTGACATTGCCCCCGCCAAAGTAATCATCATTTTCCCACCATCTTTAAGATGTGCAACATACCCTTTAGATGCGTCTACCAATGCAGCTGCATTGAAGTGCAGGTAATATTTCTCTATAAATTCAGTAATCGGTTTGCTCATTATTTTGATTTTTGCAAAGATAAAACTTAAAAACGGAATGTAGCAGCAGCACTTAAAGAAACTCTGTGCAAGCCTTCTTTTTGATCATCACCAAACTCAATTGTTTGTCCGTTGAACTTCATTTTGCTTAGTGTTCCAGCTGTCATTCCCAATTTTGGACCAATTAAAAAGTTTTTGGAAACCTGGTATTGATAGGCGAAATTAATTTCTGCTCCCAGGTTAGAACCTGTTCCTTTTACATTTCCTGTTTTTGTTGAGTATGAAATTACTCCCAATCCCATATCCAAATACATTTTGTGTCTTGTTGCCTCACTAAAGTTAGAGATCATTACAGCAGGACCAAAGAAAGAGATATTATCTTTAGTACTCACAGAACTCGTAAAAGTATTTCCATTATAATCTCTCACAGTTAGCATTCCATCACTTGAAGCACTGTAATTAGAATATTTTAATCCAATGGCTACAATATTTTTCAAATGATAATAAGCTGAAATATCGAAATTCACTCCACTTTTCAATCCTTTTACATAATCCTGTTCTGCTTTTGAGAATCCTGATGGTGTTTTAGCCGTTCTCCATGCATATCCTACAGAAGGAATAATTGATATTTTTAGCGCTTTATTTTCCGTTTGTTGAGCAAAAGAAAGTAAAGAAATTGAAAACACTCCTAGCGTTATTAGTTTTTTAATCATTATTTTAAATTTTTGCAAAAGTACCACTTTTATTTAAAAACCGCCACTACAGCTCATTCATATAGCTTTAAAACATTCAAAAAGTACAGCCCTATAAGCTGTACTTTTCTTTAATCTAACAATGTATCACTAAAATTATTCTTTGAAAGTTTCTACTTTTAGAATTTCAATTTTTCTTTCACCTTCTTTGAAAGGCCACTCAATTACATCTCCCACTTTATATCCTACTGTTGCTAATGCAATATCGGAAAGGATAGAATATTTATTCTTTTTAGGTTTAGCTTTGGTTGTTGACACAAAAACATATTCATGTTCGAAATCTTGTGTATGATCTTTGATTGTTACTTTTCGATCAACAGTTACAACATCGGAAGGTAAATCTCTTCTTAAAACCTGTTTAGCTTTTCTGAGCTCTCCAGCCAATCTGTTTTCCTCATTCTGACTTACTTTTTTTCTTCTTAAATGATCTTTTATAGCATCATATATTCCGGTAGTTACAATAATATTATCTGACATATTTATTTTTATTAACAAGATTAAATAACATGCATTTTTTAGTGATCCAACATAGAAAACTGTGTGAATTATTTTGCCATTTCTCCTATGAAAAATTGCATGTAAACGATAAATAAACTTGGAAATCTCCCCCGCCTTGAATCCGACAGGGCTTAATTGATAAAGTCCTTAGAACTTTTTAAAAATGAATCTGTATGCAAATAAAGTAACGACAACAAAAGCCCAGAAAAATGGCTTTTTGTAGAAAGAGAAATTGCTGTTGTCATATTGTTACTGCTTGAATTTTTACTAAGATAGCAAATATGTTTCTATAAAACAAAGAAATCCCATTTCTATTCTTTCAACTTGTTTAAACTTTTATTTTAACCGCAAAAGTGACAAAAGATTAACAAATTAGTCACTTTAAGTTGAGCATTAGGCTACAAATAAGAGCACATAAGTTTTTAAAAATCTTTGATTTTTATTCTTTGGTATACTTTTGCTTTCTCAATAACCAATCCTTAATAAATCAACGATAGCTTTTGATTCTTTTGCGGTTAAATTTTTAATTAGTTTAAACAGGTTCTTTGATTAGAGGCTGTTAAAATTTTAGTTAATAATTGATGTTTGAAAATTTTAAACCATTAAGGATAATTTTAGTTTTTAAGGAGATTAAGAAAAAATCTACAGATTTCCTTAAGCGTGTCATCTTAAAGCGAAGCTCAAACTTAATATTCTAAAAACCTTAAGTAATCTTACTATTGAAAATCAAGGATGAATATAATAAATTGTTCATAAAAGATGAAATTATGAAAATCTAAACAGGTTATTAATACTTGAATTTTCTGTTTTCTTTCTTTTCAGACATTTTCTTTTTGGTATCGAGTCTTTTTTCTTTTTTCGCTCGGGAAAGCTTTGTCGCTATTCTTGCTTTCGGAACAATTAAAGCTTTATTCACAATATCTATAATTTTTTCAATCGCTTTATTTTTGTTCATTAATTGGGTTCGGCTTTCAGAAACAGTTAAGAATAGAAATCCTTCTAAATTAATTCTGTTTTTTAGTTTTTCCTGAATTAAAGCCTTTTGTCTTTCATTAAAAAATTCAGATTCCGAAACTTTCCAAAGTACCGTTACAGCAGTTTCAACTTTATTAACGTTCTGTCCTCCTGCCCCACTGCTGCGGGAAGTTTTGAAATTGAGTTCTTTGGTAAAATCTTTCATTTTTAAGATTATTGGATTAAAGAGTAAAGATAAAAGACTTTACAATATGTTTTTTAATTCTGTTCTATTCACTTTTCCGTTTGGTGTTCTTGGAATTGTATTTATAAAAATAATTTCTTTCGGTTTGTGGAATTTTTTATCAAATGAAATACCCGCTATTTTTTCAATGATACCCATCAACTCTTCTCCTTCAATAACCAAAACCAATTTTTGACCCAAACGTTCATCATTCAGCCCTAAAAATACGACTTCATTCGGAATTTCTTTTTTAACCAAGGCTTCCAATTCTTCAGGGAAAATTTTTGCACCTCCGGAATTAATTACATTATCTATTCGCCCTAAAAATCTAAACTTATTCTCATCTTTAATCTCAACTAAGTCATTAGTTTTCAACACCTCAGCATTTACATTAGGCGCCCATATCCTCAAACATCCTCTTTCATCTTTCGTAACAGAAACATTTTCAAAAGCTCTAAAGTACTCTTCCGCTTGTGGCACCAATTGTTTTAGGGCAATATGAGACAGTGTTTCCGACATTCCATACGTTTCAAATATTTGATTTTCAGAGTTTGAAAGTTTCAGAATTTCAGAAATTTTGTCTTTCAGATTTTCAGAGACTGAAGCCCCACCAATGATTAGATTTTTAATTAAATGAAGCTTGCCCAATGAATTTTCAACCTGTAAAGGAGTCATGGCGCAGAAAGCTATTTCTTCTTCTAAATTTTCAAGTGGTTTTAAAGATGGGTCAGCGATGATCAACTTCATTTTACGTTCAAAAGATCTCACCATCATCATTTTTCCTGAAATATATTCTACAGGAAGGCATAGCAATGCCGTATCCCCTTTTTTTAAATCTAAAAAGTTACAAGTCATCACTGCAGAATTAATCATCTTTTTCTTTTCAATATCAAAAAGCTTCGGAACCCCTGTAGAACCTGAAGTCTGAACTTTTACTGTTTCAGAATCCGACAACCACTCTTCTAAAAAAAAAAACACTTTTTTTTCAAATTCAGTCTCCGAATGTAAATTATTAATTATGAGATTATTGAAGTCTACCACCATGTTTACCGCCTTAAAAAGTTATGTAAATTTAAAAAAAAGTTTAAAAAGTTCTTGCAAATAATGAAAAAAGCTGTAAATTTGCATCACCAAAATATGACAGACCCATAGTGTAACGGTAGCACTCCGGTTTTTGGTACCGTCAGTTGGGGTTCGAATCCCTGTGGGTCTACATATAAGGAGAAATGATTATTATCGTTTCTCCTTTTTTATTTTTAGGACAACTCATTGTTATTCTGAAAAATCTTCAAAAAATTCGGATCAATTTCAATAAAAATGTTGCTTGGATTGTATGTTTTATTTCAATGGGTTCAATATCTCATTTGCATTTGGGGCAACTCTCAAAATCAAGCTCCCATCATTGGTTCAGTTATTCCAAGTTTTGTCATTCACATACCTTATGATATTAGATTACACAGCGTCTGACGCTTGGTGATGTGGCGGATTAAGGAAGCTTAAACCCGCCATATTACCAAACGGAGATTGTGGGCCATTTTTATTTATTCATCTCTTTTTCAATTGCTTTAATCAATTCAATTGCTTCGGGTTTTGTATTTTCGTCATAAACCCTTATGTTATTCTTACCTAGTCTAACAAGAAATTCGACTGTCTTCTTAAATTTTGGGTCTGAATATAATTTTTCTTCTGGTTTATCTGCATTTTCTATCATTTTATCAAAACTCTTAAACAGAAAATCATTGTACATTTTATCAACTTCACTAACTGCCGGTACAAATATTTGGTAATAATTTAAGATTCTCTGTTTTAATTTTTCGTCTTCAATGTAGCCAATTTTACCACTTGACTTAAAACCTTCATAATTACCAATATTCATTTTTGGTCCATGTGAATAAATTGGGAAATCAACTTTCTTTTTAGACTTATAAATACTGTCAAGTTGGGAAGCGGTTAATGCTAAAATTTTCTCATACCCTATGTTTGAATCTTGGTATGCTTTCTTTTCAATATCGATATTTTTAATATCATTCTTTAAATCATTCTTTAAATTTCCCAGAAACACAGATGCTTCTTCTTGTTGATGTTTGTGTTCACTCCAACTGTGTAACCAAATTGAAAGTGTTACAGCAAATACAATAATGAAAATTTCAGTAAGTACTTCTTTTACTTTTTCTTTAAATGAATGTTCTTTATTGTTCATAGAAGATTGTATTTTTTTTGAGTGTTTTATGATTTCGTCTTGCATAGTTTTGTAATTTTAGCTCTAGCTGTTAGTGGCAGTTTATTTTAGTACGCTATTTACTTCAACGACTTCAAAGTCGTCATTATTTTGTAGCAGGTGTTTTAATATAGGAATATGTCCTTGTCCAAATATCAGGATAACGTATTTGTCTTTTGTATCTATTTGCGTTATTACATTAGAGTAAATCGCTAAATTTCTCAAATACCAATCAGCAACTGATTCCGCACCAATATAATTCTCTCCGGCACCAATTTTTGCATAATATTTTAAGTACAATGATAAATTTTTCTGCAAAAGTTCTTTTGTGTTGATATACTTTAGTATTCCTGTAATTGAATTTCGTTTTGTTACATTATCTATTTCAAGCATAAATTTATTCGCGGTAGTACTTAATTCATTTAATATATATAGCTGATTTTTTTCTTTAGCAGTTACAGAAACTAAACTATCATGCTTCATTCCATAAAATTCATCTACACAATTGATATGTTTTAAATTTAATTTTTTAGCTAATCTAAAACCAATTTGCTCTCTTTCAGAAACTGTTAATGTATACTTGTTTTGGGAATATGCGTTATATAAACTATCAATTTGCTTTTGTTGATTAAATGGTTTTTCTATCATCACTTTATCAGCATTTGTTTGTTTTAAAATCCCAATCAAATCTTCCAGTTCCCTCTGTCTTTTCGGAGCTAAAAAATCGTCAGTCTTTAATTCATACGCATCTAAATGAGGAGTTTCGAAGTGAATAGTCCCGATTAATAAGATTTTAGTTTTATGTTTAGATTCTTGTCCAAAAGCTGTTGTTATTGATAAAAGTGTAATTAAAAAAATAGAAATTGTTTTAATAAAAGTCATTGTTTTAGATTGTTTATTAGTTTTTATCGTTGTCGTTCTCCCAAATTACCGCTAGATATTGATTAATTATTTCTGTCGTTTGGTAGTGATACACAACGTTTCGGAGCTTCACACAGTTACAAACTTCGAACGTTTATATTTTCGGCTAAAGATAAAACTTATTGCGAAACGTAAAGATGAATTTTTCACAAAATTCGCAAATGCATGGAACTGCTGTTAACAGAAGGTTTTTATTAATTTGAAATTATGCTTTATGATCAGAATTTTTAATCAGTTTTACATTAGATCCAGCTTGCTTTATCATTAAATCGGTTAATTAAAAATAAACAGAATATTAATCCATTTTAACCATTCAAATTAAGTTCAGTGAAACTTAGCATTAAAAGAATCATTTTTTGAAATTATTTGAAGCTGCGCAAGTTTATAAAATACACCAAATATTCATCAATTTAATTTAAAAACACTCTAATAAAAATTCATATTTAGTTCAATTCCAAACACTTACTGTCCTCACTTTCACTTCTGTTTTAATAGAAGGATCATTGAAGTGACAGTTCCAATTACTATCTCAGAGTATAACATTACTTTCAAAACCTAAGTATTTTTCTAAAATAAATTAGAGGGAATATTTAATGTAACGTTACAACAATACAGCATACTAATACTTCGTGTATAATATAGTATATCATTTTCATGATTAAAAGGAATAATGTTAATTTATCTGATTAATCAAAAATTGTAACAACATTAATTAAACTTTAAGAAATCATCCAATTTTTTTAATAAACGGATGTACCTAGTCATCTAATTTTTTTTTCAAAATGTTTAAGAGTAGTATCAAAGCATGGAATTATGCAAAAGTAGCCTTTAGTACTGAAAAGCCTAAGTATATGCGCAAACAACAGTACAAAAGCTTTGCGTTATCATTATTAAATCGTAAAGTTTGTACGGATTGGTTTAAAACTTTAGAAGACAATAGGTATAGAGAAATTCTTTCACAGAGACCTAGACTTTTTTTAAAACCCTTTAAAGCTTATCTTTCGACTCAATATACCATCAATAAAAAAATAAAAATCATTTGTGATACTTATGATTTCATATATACTAATAATATAAAAAAAGTAATAAGTTCTGAAAGTAGTACTATTTGTGAATTTACATTGAAAAACAATTTACCTGGAAAGTTAAAAATAGGTTATGATGATCGCTACAGAAAAGAGGGCGAATTGGTTTTATCTTTAGTAATTGACCACCTTCACGGTAATATTGCCTCTATTGCATTTTCTTTCGAAAGAAATGAAAATAATGAATGGATATGTAAAATTGGCTGTTTGCAAGGCAGACCAATTTCTCATGGAGTATATGTTACAAAAGAAGCTCAAAAACTAATGAACGGAATAAGACCCAAGGCATTCTTGATTGAAATTTTACAAGAGTTTTGTGAAATCTTTGATATAAAACAAATTCATGCTATTAGTGGAAAATATCAGGCTCAAAATAACAAACATTTTATTCATATCCCTTTTTTACATAGTATCCAATTTTCATATGATGATTTCTGGACAGAAATTGGGGGTAAAGATTTAGGAAAAAACTGGTATTTATTACCATCAAAAACCAACAGGAAAAATATTAGCGAGATAAAATCTGAAAAAAGAGGATCCTATAGAAAAAGATATGAGCTCATTGATTCAATAAAAACAAATCTATCTAATTACTTAAAAAACAACTAAAGTATATACAAGTCATACACAAGAGGCTCAATTCATACTATCATTTTATGGAAAAGTTTAAATCTAATTTTCTTCGTTTCATTAGCAATTACAAAATTATATTTGCGATTTACATTATTGTGTCCGCAATAACTGCCTTAAATAATTATAGAACAGGAGAGAAATCTTATAATAATTATTTGCTATTCAAATATGTTTTTGTGCATACTCTAGAACAAAAAAATATTTTTTTGCAATATTCTGATTTGTTTTTCGACAGTAATCATTATGGTGTTTTTTTTAGCGCATTAATTGCTCCATTTGCAATAATGCCAGATTGGTTAGGAATGACTGCTTGGAATATAGCCAATACTGTTGTTTTCCTTTTTGCAATCTATAAAACTCCTTTTTCTGATCAAAAGAAAGCTTTTTTTGCTTGGCTTTGTTTACAAGAATTTATTACAGCTTCCCTGTATTACCAATTTAATATAGCTTTGACAGGACTTTTGTTATTATCTGCAATTTATATTTATGAGAAGAAAGAGGTCAAATCTGTGTCTGCTATCTTAATAGGAACTTTCGTGAAAATCTATGGAATTGTAGGGCTAACACAATTCTTTTTTGTTAAAAACAAAGTTAAATTTATTCTTTCAGGACTTATCATTGCTGTCGCTTTTTTTGTTCTCCCAATGACGTACTCTAATCCCCAATATGTAATTCAAAGTTATACAGACTGGTTTCATTCAATTGTTGAAAAAAACAATGAGAATCAGGTCTTAGGAAATATGCAGGACATCTCATTAATGGGTTTTTTTAGAAGAATATTAGGAGACGCCTCAATTTCCAACCTCGTATTTTTATCAATTGGTCTGCCTTTATTTTTGGCGCCTTACTGCAGAGTTAAACAGTATAAAAACTATGCTTTTCAGCTAATGACCCTGGCTTCAACATTATTATTTTTAGTGTTGTTTAGTTCAAGCTCAGAATCACCAACTTACATTATTGCTGTTACGGGTGTGGTTATTTGGTTCTTGATCCAAAAAGAAAAGACTCCTTTTGTAATTGGACTATTAATTTTCGTAATAATTTTCACCTGTTTTTCAACTTCAGATCTATTTCCGAGATACATCAAGCATAATTATATTAAAAAATATTCTATAAAAGCAGTACCATGTATTATCGTTTGGCTAAGAATTATTTACGAACTTTTAACTAGAGACTTTAAAAAAGATTACATTCTAATTAATAAATAGATCCTTTTTAACGGTATTTTTTTAGCTATACACCCCATTATTTTAATACTCTTAAAAACAAATACTTATCATTTTATTTAAAATAATATTGCATTTTTTCATCAAATCTCTTGTAGATAAAGAAAAAAGCTGTAAATTTGCATCACCAAAATAAAACAGACCCATAGTGTAACGGTAGCACTCCGGTTTTTGGTACCGTCAGTTGGGGTTCGAATCCCTGTGGGTCTACATTAAAATAAAAGCAATCAACTGATTATCAGAAGATTGCTTTTTAATTTCAAACCTTTTCATTAGATTGGTCAAGGTTAAGGTCAAGGTCAATGTAGAAAACGTTCGTTATAACATTTTATGAACCTATCCTCTAAAATAATATCCTCCACTTGAATAATAATCAAACATTAAGTTCCTTGCTGTAGTTTCCCAATCAATATAAACGTAATTTGGTAAACTCTCAGGAATACTTTCTTCTAACATATATTGAGCAAATATCTCATCATCTGAATACTCCCCAATATAATTATTTATTACGCCATCATAGAGACTGTTAAAGTCCATTTTTCCGATACAATCAATATAAGCTTCAAAAACCTTGAGATCATGTCCTGAATCATTGATTTGTTCAATTATTTCATATATGTCTTTAGATAGATGGCACTCACTAATTAATCCAAGTTTTTCAAATAGTTCACAGTGTTCGTAATCTTGAAACATAAATTCAGGGTCGGATTCATTATTGTGTAGTTCATACATTGCAGTAAGTAGTTCATCATAATCAGAATAATCTGATAAGTTCAGCCATTCACCATAAAGGCTTCCGTTGTTGTACTTTCTGTACGTGCCACAATAGATACTAGCAGTATAAAGACAATTTTGTAACTTTGTCATGTTGATAAGTTTTAGTAAGATTAAAATTTATTGATTAGCCTAGTTGTACGTCAATACTTCTAGGCATTTTTTTATATATTATTATGAGAATCTATAGAAAAAAAGAACATGAAACTATTCTTTGACATATTAATAAAGTCAATATCCATGCCAATTGATAGAGATTTTAACTTTAAAATTAAATTTTTTAAAATATTTTTTAAACACAAACCGCCGCAAATAAAAACTGTCAAAAAAATATCAATAAAACATATCGTTTGAAGAGTATAGCCAGTAGAAAATGTAAGTGGAAAATAAAAACAGATCCACAAAAACCAAATAAAATAAAATCTACTTTTGAGAAAAGGTTGACAATTCATGGGGGCTAAGGAACAAACCACTCTTACTGGGCACACCTTTACAATCAGTGGGGAGTATCAGACCACTCAAGATATTTTTTTGGTGTAGAATTGTCGTAAAGTCTTCTATAAAGGATTTTGAATTTTTGAGACAGAGTTGGTGGGGGTACTTTTGTGGGTGTGGGTTAACCGTTGTCTTTTTTCACCCAAATAATAATGTAATATAGTTTTTTGACAGTAGTAACTCCACTATCCAGGACTAGACATTTACAAAAAATCTAGAAAAGCAAACATAATAATCATATCCTATAATATTTTTCTTATATAATATTGTAGCTGATAAGAAATACTAGAGTTATTTTTGTTGAAGGGGTGATGAGTTCAATTATTAATAGTGTATAAAATATATTTACATTCTAACAATCTCAATGTTAAAAAATTTAAAAGTATAATATTTATATTTGTTAATTATAAAAAAAACAATAATGAGAAAGCCAAAATTATTTGTTGGATCTTCAGTGGAGGGACTAAGCGTTGCATATGCAATTCAAGATAATTTACAATATACTTCAGAATGTACTGTTTGGGATCAAGGAGTGTTTAATTTATCAGAAAGCTCGCTAGAATCTTTAATTAAGACTTTGAATGAAAGTGATTTTGGAGTATTTGTGTTTACCCCTGATGACTATATCAAAATAAGAGGAAAGTCGCATCTTGCCATTAGAGATAATGTATTATTTGAGTTAGGATTATTCATTGGAAGATTGGGAAGAGAAAGAAGTTTCATAGTAGTTCCAGATAATAAAACATTTCATTTACCAACAGATTTAATTGGACTTACACCTGCCAAATATGAAGCTACAAGGAGTGATAATAATCTAAGAGCAGGTACTGGAAGTGCTTCTCATAATATTAGAGATGCAATAAATAAATTAGGGGTATTAGATAAATCAACATCAAATAGTGAACTGGAACAAAAATCAGAAACACAATCAGATGCATCTAAACAAGTTAGTTGGGTAGAAGATTACATTATAAATAAAGACTATGATACTGCTATAAAAAAAATATCCGCTGAAATAAAAAAAGAAAAGGATATTTTAAATAAACTCAATTTAAAAGGGTGCTTATGTGATATAGAATACACAAAGAATCCATTAAAAGGAGTGGAATTATATGAAAAATTTATATCAACAAATATTAATAGTAGTATTCCCTATCAACATTTTGCGAGCACTCTTATTCAAAATAATTTAATTGCAAAAGCATTAGAAATTATAGAAAGAGGTATTAAAAATTCTGAAAATAAAATTAGACTTTCCATAATGAAAGCTAACTGTCTTTCATCCCTTGATAAAGATAACGACGCAATCAAATTTTTACAGGAACAAAAGAATATATTAAACTCTCCAGAATTTCAATTAAAACTGGCGAGTCTTTTAGATAAAACAGGACAAAAAAATGAAGCCCTTTTAGAATATTTGGATGGGTATAAACTTGATCCAAAAAACGAAAAATTGTTATCTGAATTTGCAAAAGTCTGTTATGACACTGATCACAAAAAAGTTAGCCTATTGTTATATCAAGACTTAGTTAATATAAGTAAAGATAACTCTACTTATTGGACTTTAATGGGTAACAGTTATATGGATCTTGATTTTTATAATTCAGCACTGCAATCCTATGAAAAGGCAAATGAATTGTCAGAAGGAAAACAGGCTTGGATTTTAGCTAACATAGGTAACTTATACAACAATAAAAAATTCTATAAAAAAGCTGAAAACCATTTAAATGAATCATTAAAAATTGAAAATAAATCGGATTATACTTTGAATAGGTTATCACAAGTTTATAAGAGCATCAATGATGAAGAAGAAAAAATTAATGAAATATTAAAAGAGGCAAAAGTTACTTTAAATAATGAATTTAAAAAAGATGAAATTAAATATGAAGATAATCACAAATCACTTTAAATTAAATTATAGAATAACAATTAAAATATCTTTTTTTGTAAACAAAAAAAATAGGATTTACTTTGATTAAAAATGAATCTTTAACTATTATAATAGTGGCTATTTCAGTTTAATTGTCAACAGTTTTTTCCACGCACTCAATAATAAAGCCCCACTAAATGTGAGGCTTTAAATTTTTACTCCAGATCTGTTTTAGTAATAAAATCTAATCGTTACAAATCCAGATCTTCGAGCAACTAATCATACATCATTGAGTCTTCTTGTTGTAGATTCTCTAAAGTTAGATAGAATTTACTTCAATCTGTCTTACAGCTTCTCCATCTTGAAAATGTAAATAAAACCATACATCTTCTTCATCCCAATATTTTTTCACAAATGATTCTTGTATGATCTAAAGAAGTATGAAATATTTGTGAAAGGAAGCAACTATTAATACTCTTTTTTTAGTACATTTTCAGTATATATTTCTGTAAATAATAAGCTGATCCAAAAAAATTAGCCATAATAAAAATAGCTATTACCCAAACAATAATAGTTCCTTTCCTATTTTGTTCTTCAGGAAGTTGGTCAAACTCTTTATTATATTCTTTCCATGCATCTGTATTAATAAAAGCGAAATAGTTTAATATAAAAACTAATATTAATGGAATAAATATAACGGGGTCTGTAATACTGATTGTAAGTTTTATATCATTTAATATAGAATAGTAAATTAATATTGAACTAAGAAACCAAATTTCTAAAGCTCCTAAAGCGACAACTGCTTTAAAGTCTGTTAAAAACTCACCTCCTACCTTTTCAGAAGTATAAATTATTGATTTATAAATCTTATAATAAAAATAATAATATGCTCTTTTTATTTTCTTCATAATTTTTTATTTAGGTTCATGGGCACCCATTATATGGAACCCGTAAGGACCAGCTTGATTAAATCCTTCATCTATCATTCTTTGATCAGTATTAGCATCATTAAAAAAGCCTGGCCATCCTGTGCCACCTGCACCATTATAGAAATTATCAACTCCAAAATAAAGTGTTCCAACAGATGCTCCAACTGATCCTCCCCAATTACCAGCAATTCCAAATCCTGTATTTAATAATGCCTTTCCTAATGAAACATCACCATTTATTACTCCCATTGCATCAAAGGCTACTCCTAAATAAAATGAGCCAGTTCCCAATCCTTTACCAACTCTTCCAATTTTAGAAATTGGTACTGTGGCATCGGTCATTGCTGCTTTTCCAAATTGGCTAAGATTTCTGCCTGTTAAAGTATAATTTGAAGATATACCTCTTCTTACTCCTTGTTTATACAATTGGCGGGATTGTACAATCCCTGCAAACCCAGTTAAAATACTACTTGTTCCAAAATACCAGTTTCCTTTTCCTGCGGAACCATACCAATCTTCTGTAGAAAATTCCAACTTTGTTGTATGTCCTAGTAACCCCTGTATATCTCCAGCAATTCCTGTAGTTTCCATATTTGTCCAATATGACATATATCCGTTATTGATAGAGAATGGTTTATTATTTTGTAATGCATCCATCAACATTGAATACGCTTTAGTCTCACCAAACGGAGTATATCCTCTTGTATCTCCCAATCCTTGTCCTAGATAGTTTGTAGCATAAGAGGGCTTCATAGATGAACCAAGAAAACCGTAAGTCTGCCCAGAAGTATTAATAATACTCCCATCTTCAGCAAACCATCTTCCGTCTATATCTGCATATTTCACCGAGTTATTGGCTACATAAGCATACGGACTTGTTGAAAGATAATTCTCGGAAAGTTGATCCATACCGTTCCATCTTCCTAGATCTGGCATGTATTGTCTCCACCCGTCGTAATCATAGAAACCTGTTTCCTGAAGCTCTTTACCGTTGTACTTGTAATTATATAATACCACCCAACTTTTCAGAACTTACCTACTTTATTTTTTCTCGTGCAAACACTTACTTTTTGAGCGCTTCCCTGTTCGACGGTCCCAAAAATATGGATTTTTAGTTAAAAAAAATGGGGATTTCCTTATTTTAAACTTCAAATGAAAAAATTTAAAAATTTTGTTGTATAAGATATTTTTCCTTTTACAAAATAAGATAAACCACTGCGGTTTCAGTGGTTTATCCTTATAACTTTTCAACAAGGGGCGAGCGAGACCCGCGTACTAACATGGGGGAGAATGACCTTCAATCATTTAAAATAATTTTTATTGACAAAAACAAGCAAGAGCAGGATAACCAACTCTTGCATTTTAAACTCTATTGTTAAATCCTAACTGATTTCTAACAACTTAATTATTAAAGTAATCTAACCATTAACTTTGGAACATTTTACTTATTTTAAAGTATCTAATACATATATATCGTTTTTCGCAATACTACCATTTTTTAATTGCATCATTTTCCAAAAAGCTCCTCGAATGATTAAATTACTGGAGTGAGAAGTTTTAGGAATGAAAATTACATTGGTAAAAATATTATTATTTTTGTAAGCTTTTGACTCTAAGTGTCTTTTTTCTTTGCCCTGATAAGAATATCTATAGTTTAAATTACCATCAGAACGTATCTCATCTGGCTCGACTGGCATATAAAATTTATACTTAATAGAATCATTTTTTTTACTAAAACTATAAAACTTACTTTTTGCAGTATCAATTTTTCCATTTTTAAATAGAATATATTGGTTAACAAACTCTTTATTATCAATAAAAATATACTCCAATTTAGCCTTTATATCCCGTGTCACAGCATTTCTTGCTACCCACCATCCTAATCTAATTTGATTATTATTTATATTTCCCGTAATCTCATACGCTTCAAACTGTCCTTTTATTTTAAATATTGAATCATTTACTTTAAACCTCTCAATATTTTTAAGATTTTTAAGATTCGTTGAAATTGAGAAATACTCGGTTGCATTTAAATCCTTATAAGGATCTATAATTTCTTTTTTTTTACATGCGAGGATTGTTAAAAAGAAAAAACTTATTATAATATTACTATTTATCTTCATTACCATTTTGATCTTAATGTTTCTTTCGATATTTTATATACTCTATCATAGGCACTCTCCCATGTTTCTCCTGATTTTACTGGTGTTTGGTATAAAGTATCTTTTATCCCATTTTTATCAAACGTATAACCTCTGAAATAAGCAGTGTCAATTACTTTACCTCCAGACAAAATATTTTTCACATCAGCTAGCCTATCTACTGACCAAGCAACTGCATAAAGTCTACCGGCCCAAGTTGCTATACGTTTAGAACCATCGGCTGGAAAAGTACTAGGAAACACGAAACTTCCAGCATCCAAAGTAAACAGTTTATCACCAGGTCTAAATTTTTTCCATGTACTTGCATCAAAATCTGTTCTTGCCAACCCACCAGTATTTGTAATTTGAGGAAACTCTTCGTTAGTACTTCCTATTAAACTTGCTATATAAGACGTAAATTTTCCAATAGCATCATAAGTTCCATCTTGCCACCAGTTATCTGAAGAAGTTGCAAATTTCATCATATTATATTGTCCATATTGAGCTCCGTCTGCATTTGTCCACCAGCTTAGGACACCATTCATATTGCTGGTAGCTCCCTTATAATATGCATCCATTAAAGTTGCATACGCTTTAGTCTCACCAAACGGAGTATATCCACGTGTATCTCCCAATCCTTGTCCTAGATAGTTTGTAGCATACGAAGGTTTGTGAGACGAGCCAAGGAAACCATACGTCTGCCCTGAAGTATTAATAATACTACCATCTTCAGCAAACCATCTTCCGTCTATATCTGCATATTTCACAGAGTTATTAGCTACATAAGCATACGGACTTGTTGAAAGGTATTTTTCAGAAAGCTGATCCATACCGTTCCATTTTCCTAAGTCGGGCATGTATTGTCTCCATCCGTAATCATAGAAACCTGTTTCCTGAAGTTCTTTACCGTTATACTTGTAAGAATAATAGCTTCCAAAATTAGAAGGCAATGAACCTCCAATATGATTTAATCCAAAAGGATAAAGATTATTGGTATCTGTAGCTTGAAGAACGCCTGCGCTGTTTTTAGCAAAACTTACCCTTGCATTACCTAAATGGTCTTTATACTGGTAAATATAACGGTTTTCGGTGAAACTGTAAAACCCTTCTGCTGTTGGTACAAAACTAAGTTTCCATTCTGGTGTGGCAGGAAGTACTGGACCCCCTATTATTTTCTGGTACGCTTGTTCCTCGTAGGCTACTTCTGTTTTGCACGTCATACAAACACCTCCGAAACCATCGTCATAATAGGAATATTGAAAACCATCCAAATAATCGGTTATACGAGTTGTCATTGAGCCCATATCTCCCGAATTATTATAGGTTTTACGAAGTTTTGTTCCGTCTGCACGATACAAATAGCTGATGTTTGTATTGGAAACTTTACCCAGCGGATTTATCTGTTTGATATATAGTCGATTGGACAGATTCAAAAAATTGTAATTAATAGCCTGAATCCCTTTATCCTTCATATCAGTCATATTTCCGTTCAGGTCATAAGCTATAACATTGTTTCCGCCTTCATAGCCTGTGTTATTCAAAGCGGTTTCACGCACTTTTGTTAAGCGGTTTCCTGTGTATTCGTAGATCAGATCATCCACCAATGTTGAAGTGTTTCCTGAAACAGGAAAAGCATTTCTTTTTAAAGTGGAAATATTTCCGTTAAGGTCATACGTCAGACTTTCATTGAAATTATTATTAAACGGAGTCGTTGAATTAGGCTCAGAATACACAGCATCCTGCAATCTGTTGAGCTTATCATAAGTGTAATCGTATCTTTTTAATACATCTTCTGAAGCGTTTTTCCAGTCAACCTCTGCAATATTTCCATTGAATTTTCCCGATGCAATATTAGGGTTCATAGGATTATTATACCTCATTTCATATCCAAACAATTTTCCGTTAAGGTCTACAGGATCATTGATCTTAGTGAGCCAGCCTCGGATATTATATTTGTAATCTATGCTTTGAAGTGGATTTGCAATATCGGTTCCACCGACTTTCTTGTTTTTGATCTGCGAAAGTTCGTTGTACTCGTTCTGAGTTAAGATCTCTTCCGTATTGTTGTCAACCTTATGTTTGTGAACCAATAACCTGTTTTGACTGTCATAGGTATAGGTCTGGGTAATTACTTTTTCAGTATCAGTATTGAGTCTTTTGTGATATACTTTGGTTTGTTTGGTAGCTCCTGCAAAATCAAGCTCAGACTCTGTTTTGGTATACCCTCCCAAATGATTGATAGCATAAGTACCAATAGCTCTTCCTTTTTTATCATAGTAATTAAAGCTCTTCGTCCAGTTATCATCTTCTACATTTTTTACCAGACTTATTACAGGAAGTCCTTTTGTGCTTTTTCCGTCTGTTGCAGGATTATCCGTCAAGACAGCCTGATTGATAATGGAACTTGGAAAAGCAGGATTAAAACTGTAGTTAGGATAGGTGTCGTAATAATTTAATGATAACAAGGTTACCCATTTACTTGAGTTTGGGTAAGTACTATCTTGGTTTCCGTAGTAAACATCTACACCTTGTCTGTTGAAAGGTGCTGTTACTACTCGGTTTACGTTATTTGATCCTAAACCATCAACCATGTTTTGCTCAGTGAGTCTTTCTAAACCAGTACCGATTCCTGTAATGGCAACTCTTCCAAACTGATCATATTTCGTGTACAACCAGTGTCCTTTGTTTTTGAGCTCAGTATCTTGGGTTGCTACCAATCGATCCTGTTTATCATAGATCATGTATTCCCAACCTTTGCCAGGCAGTTTTTTTTCAACCAGATTGCTTCTTGAATCATATTTGTATTGATAACAAAGATTATCCAATACAATTGAAGTGATGGCAGAAGCAGATGCTAATGGCGGAATGACGTAAGCAAGTCCTCCATATTCATTATAAATGTAGTAAGTATCTGCTTTTTGAGTTGCATTCAACATTTTTCTTGACAAAATTGTCTGTCCCCTTCCGTCTTTAAATACTATAGTTTCGTTTCCATCTTCATCTTTTACAGAGTTTTTCGTCAGTTGTCCATTAGTATATACCTCAGAATCGGTAAATGTGGTTTTCGTAGCCTCATTTTCCCAAACTGTGGTAGGAGTGAATTTTTTTACGGCATCTGCTGTCGTGTTGACATCATAAGCAAAGTTGACAGGTTTGTTTGCCCAATCGTTTCCTACCCGAACCTGCTGTTGAACTCTCTGTAAAGGAGAGTTTTCCAAAAATGATTCGGAATAGATCTTTTCACCTCCATAAATAGCGGAAGCGTTGCCAAGAGGTGAACTGTAAATTTCTCCGTTCTGAGTTCCTGATTGAGGGACAGGAAGATAGCTTTTGGTCTGTCTTCCAAGTGCATCATATTCTACATGAGCCACAACATCTTTTCCTGTGGGTGATGATTTTACACTGATGACCTGTTTTGGTCTTCCTAAATAGTCAAAATATTGTACGGTTTCTGATTTCTTGACACAGTCTGCATCTAAGCAGGTAGTTGTCTGTACATAGTTTTCAGTACTTGTCTGTGCATGTGATAATCCTGCTACAAACAACATACTGAGAACTGACAGTGTTCTTTTAATGATATGTCTTTTCATTGGTTTGTGTTTTTAATGTTTGTAGTTGTATTTGTTTTTTCTCAATAATTTCCCGTTTTCATCTACAACCTGCTCCAGTCTTCCTGCGGTATCATATTTATAATATTCTCTGATTCCTGCGGGTGGAGTCATGATCTTCATTCCTATTAACGGATCATAAACATAGGTTGTAATCTGAGTGTTTTGCAGGGCTGGTAGGTTTCTAAATGTATCCAAAGCACTTACTAAAGCCTGCTCGGAAGTGGCATCTATGTCAGTATCAGATTTAGAGACTATATCGGAGATATATCCTGAAATCTGGTCATAGGTAGCACCTTCTACTTTGGCAATAGGCTGTGTTTTGCTATATCCCCAAACCATAGAAACAGGAATGCCTTCTTTCGTGGTGTACTGTTCTAAATTTCCTTTGCTGTCATATCGGTTGAAGATAACTTCTTCAGCCAAATTGTTTTGGGTATCATAAGATACCGCAGAGCTTGGGAATTTATTGGCAGGATCATCATACTTTGTTTCAGCTCTGGAAATTAATTTTCCTGCATCAGAAGTGTTTTTCTTGATGATTGAGGTTGTTTCAAGCGGAATACCGATGATATTAGCATCAATCAACTTTTGATTGTTTTTGTCTAAGGCATATTGGTAAGCAGTTTCCTGAATACTTCCGTCGAAAGAGGTGACTTTTTCTAAATTAGGAGCGTAATTATTAGAGTTTTTAATAACCTCTTTTTTTGTTTCTGCAAATCCTGAATCGAAGAAATTTCTTGAAGTTATTTTTTCTTCTTTTGCCCAGACTGTTTTTACTTGAAAGAAACCTCCTGGCAAACTGTATTCAGGACCATCAAAATCCTGTATTGTATAGTCGAAAATACTTTCTAATAATTTTTGGTTGGCAGTATTATATACTTCTGTTTTTTCTAGTAAACCTCCTCTTACAAGATTGTAATTAGGTATAAAGTGTTCGTTTTGAATAGGATAATCAACGGGTGTTTTGAAATAGTATTTGGTATATCCTGTATTGTTTCCATTGGAAACTTTTACATTTTTATAAATCATACTTGGGGCAGCTGCGGTCATCCCATCATTTAAAGAACCTCCCTCCACATAATATCCGCTTGATTCTGTAGGATTATCAAAAAAAGGGTATTCATATTCTTCAATTCTTGAAGGAATAGATGAAGAAGTTATAGTAGAAGAGTGTAGATCAAAATACTTAATATTCTTAATACGGGGAAGTCCTGTTGTTGAAGCTGTCTTAATATGCTCTTCTGTAGGTTCCCCAACTTTATGATAAGCATTAATAACTAGGGGAGCCATTAAGTTGACATTCCAGTCACAAGATAATTCTGCATAGTATTCTCCTGTTGGAAATATTCTGGTCTGTACCAAATTGTCATCAGGATTGGGAGTGATTCCTGCTACTACACCAATAGAGAATTCTGGTAATAGCTGAAAAGTATTTCCTACTTTTTTGTAAAAATTAATCCCCCAAGTATAACCAGATAATGCAGCAACATCCGTGGCATCTATTGTGATTTCTTTATCTAGTGTTGTTACTGTAAAAAAGTACTTTTTACCAGCGTAATTTACTTTCTCGAAAGATGTTGCTCCATATAGTCCCAGAGGAGCAGGAATCGTTTTAATAGCGTCATAGTAGTAATACGGTACCATATCAAAATTATATTCTACAGTGCCTCCTGTTGGTAGTTGAACTTTATTTAAAACATTGGAACTAATACTTCCACTTTCCAAAGGTGGACTGTAAATATCTTTATAACTAAATTGATACTTTTCAATGATATTTTCGTTGGCATCAACTTGGTTGAATGAATTTAATATTCTGAGTCCAATGGGAGCCGAATACTCAAATTTATATTTCTTTATAAAAAGATTATTGGACGTTTTTAAGGTAATATAATCTAGATTAAAGGGGTCACTCATCTTATCTAATGATGCGTTTTTAGAATAATTAATTTCTATAATACCATGGTCTTTTATTTCAATGCTCGAGAGCCTGTTGTTCTCAGACTCTATGATATGATCAGCTTCTTGTCCCAAAACATATTTAGTTTCTTTCAGATAATTGTATTTTACCAGCTCCTTATCATTTTCATCTAATATTCTGGAAAGATAAAATGCACTCCTATAAATTTTATTGGCAATTTTATATCCATGGGCAGGTGAAAAGCCCATTGTTACATTCATTCTGGAAAGATCATACTTGTCAAATTTATATTTAATTCCTGTATTGCTGATTACTGTAAAAGAATTTATAATTAATGTGGCAGGATTAGCTACGGAATCATATTTTATTTTAGAAGTATAGGGAGTTAATTTTACGACTTTAAAAGTATTATTAAGTGTATCTCTTATGATCCTGAATTTACCTGACTCTTCAGGAGTGCTAAAATTGTATAGATCTTTAAATTCATTTTTTTTATATCCTGAATAATTTATGTCATCATATTTTTCATCAAACTCAGCCATAATTTCTTTGGATATCACACCTGAACCTAACATCGACCAACCCTTACCTACATTACTTACCCACTGTTCTAATGAGGTATTCCCTGCATGGTAGTTTAACCCTAAATTGATGTTGACTGACTTATTATTGGTAGGAACACTAATTAGAGGATAAGAGATATTTGGAATTCCTGTCTGAACAGAAACAGGATTATTATTATACGTTGCCAATGAAGCTGCCGTAGGAACAGGCTGTATAACTCCCGTATTCGGTGTTTGTGATTGGCTGTAATATAGATTAGATATGAGAATGCATAATAGCAGTAAATATATTTTTCGCATTTATGTTTATTTTTTTATTAGTTTAGCATTAGCCGTTTTATTCGTATCCGTTTTTATGGTAATCAGATACGCTCCCTGAATGAGTGCCTGAGTATTAATCTTCGTTACTTTATTCTTCGTTTTCAGACTTTGTAATTGCCTTCCAGACATGTCATACAAAATAATATCAGCTTCTTTGAAATCGAAACCAATTTCTACATACGCGTAATCTGAGACAGGATTCGGATAAATTTTGATATCTTGTTTTACAATCAACTGATCAATCTGTTTATCTCCAAGCTTAATGATCTTCCAGTTTTCTTTACCAAGTTCTTCGGCACTGGTTCCTGCAAGGATAATTGAGCCATCTCTGTTGAGTTTGATATCAGATAATCTTTCTTCTTTCTTACTGGATTCTCCTTTGACGTGTTTTCTCCACTCTTCATTTCCATTTTGATCTAAATACAGCATCCAAAACGTTTCATCATCTGTTTGTATTCTGCCCTCGGCCTGAGTGTAACCTCCTAATAAAATCCCTTTTGAAGTTTTATCATCTGCTGCATGTAAAACACTCATTCCCATCAAAACATCTCGGTTTTTGAAGTTGTAAGACTTCTGCCAAATTTCATCTCCTCTTTCATTCAAAGAAATCAACCATAAATCCGTACCCTCTTCAATGCCAACCGTTTTATTTCCTGATCTTTCAGATCTTGATTCTCCTCCAATTAAAAATCCTGTTGAAGTTAATGCCAATGTTCTCAAATGGTCGTCACCTTTTCCTCCATAGTTCTTTTCCCATTCAACTTTGCCCTCTTTATTGAGTTTGATAATCCAATAATCTCCCTCACCAAAGTTTTCTGTCTTTTTTGAACCTCCAATACCACTTCTGGAGTATATCCCAAGCAAAGCACCTCCATCTTTCGTAGGAATCATCTTTTCAACTTCGTCTGAGCCACGTCCACCAAATATAGATTGTGACACTTCTTTTCCGTTTTTGTCTAGTTTTATTATTAAAACATCTTTGGATCCGTAACCTTTAGCTGAGTTTTGTACATTTCCTGCTACAAAGAATCCCAGATCAGTCGTCTGAATAACAGATCGTGCTTCTTCATCAGAATTTGATCCGATGGTTTTTTGAAATAATTCGTCTCCAAATTCATTAATCCTGATCAACCAGATGTCTGATCCACCCTTAGAATCATCTTTTTTGTCCAGACTTTTTCCGCTGTAAGAAGTTCCTGCTAAAAGAAATCCGCCTTCTTGGGTTGATACAGTTGCAGATAAAAAGTCATGATTATTTCCGACAAAGAACTTTTCCCAAACTTCTTCGCCTTGTTGGTTAAGTTTAACCAAATGGAAATCGTAACCGTTGTTTTGTTTGTTATCCGTAGATAGTTTCTTAGATTGGATCGAACTACCTGTGATTAAGTATTGTCCGTCAATAGTAGTGGTGACTTGGCTCAGGAAATCCTGTGTATTGGATTTAATATCCTTTTGCCAAACTACCTCTTGAGCATAGCTCAAAATTGCGCATATCGAAAATGCACTCATGTAGAGTTTTCTCATATATTTTTTATGTGTTTAAAAGTTAATATTAGTTTTTATTATTATAATTCCGCAAATTTAACATTTATTAATAGTTTATGAAATCCCATTAATGAGATTTAACATGAACTTTATCACGTGTTAGTGTTTTGTACTGTTTCTAAGTTAGCTTGTGACAAAGGTATTTCTACAAAGCGACAGAACATGTCGTGTTATATTATAGATGCAATTATTTTGTAAAAAGTTGGAAAGCTTTATTTAAAAGGTTGACAGTCCTTTTGTTTAAAGTTGCTTGTATCAAACAAACTGTCAATACGATGATTTGATATAGGAGGATTTAATAACTGATTTTTTAATAGTTCTTCCAAAGAATTTTGAGTTTTACTTGTTATAACTGTTTTTAAATCTCTTTCTGATAATTCAGCAAACTCAATGGTCTTCAATATTGAGAAAACGACATCTCTTAGTCCTAACTTTCGAAGGGACATCCTAATTTCTTTATCAGTTGGAAACTGGTTATCTGTTTGTTTTATGTGTATTTTATGATTTTTCATATTCTATATATTTTGAATTTATTAATTAATAAGTCGGGCGGTGTCCTAATCCTACATTATCCCTACTATAAGTCATAGCCAATAACTCCGCCTTTATATAGTTCGCATCTCTATTAGGAATATAAGTTTGCAATTGTTTGATAACTTCGGATTCTATTTTAAAGAAATAATGCTGAGGGTTTTGTGAAAATTCTCGATTGTGTTTATCCGATTCAGCCATTAAAAGAACAAAAATAAATAATGCAATATCATCCTCAATAACATTAAAAAAATTGTCGTCTGACAAAAGTATAATATCATAAATATTTGGATTAACTAATTTCTTAGCTGCTAATACCCTGTGAAATATTACATCCTTGAGATTATTTCGTTTATCACTGCTCCCTGCCATTCTGTACATTCCTACAACAGTCTTGACAGTTTCTTCAATGGGGTTTACCAATGAATTAAAAAAAGTTGAAAATAAGCCCATAATTTAGTTACTTAGATGAAGGTGCTACATCAAAAAGAGTTCTCTCATCATTTCTCATAAAAGCATTCCCAAGCCTTTTATATTTCATCTCTTTTCCCTTAACACAAACAGAATATAATCCGTTTACTTTTTGTTCGACTATTCTAAGAAAAATAACATCTTTTTCTTCACAATCATTATCTAATGCAATATGCTTCCTTAAATCATCAATGGTAACAGCCCCAAAACGTTTTATCCAAGATTGAATTTTTTTGTCGGGTTTAGGTTCTTGATAGTTTGTTGGAAGATCACATTTTCCATCTTTTTGTGCAAAAACAACTTCAGGAGCTATAACCAGAACCAGAGCTAGTGTTATTAAAAACTTTTTCATAAAAACAGATTATTGTTTAGTTAAATAAAATGCACCTACAGTTGAAGCATAAGGATAATTTACCCATTCAATCTTTGTAGAGCTTATCTTTTTGAATTTGTATTCAGCATTCGTAGAACCTGATTTCATAGTAAATTCATAGACAGTCTCAGAAATATTTTCAGGAACACTCGAGGAAACACCTAAACTTGCACCTTGTTCTAAAATGGATTTGTAACTTGTTTCGATACTTCCTGCAATAGTATAAAAATCATCATTAGTGAATTTATACAGTGCTGTTCCGTCCTTTTGCCATTTTCCTTGAATCCATGTTGGAGGATGGAAATACTGGGTTGCTACTGGATTATTTGTTGTTTGTGTGTTGTTATCATCGTGATTTGAACAACCAATGAATGATAATGCTGTAAAAACTGTGAATAATAGTTTTTTCATAAGATGAATTTTAAATTCACCCAAACTCAAAGTGATGGTTACAAATAAAAAGGCGTGAGTTTGTAGATTATCAATTTCAGTTCCGAGGTTCTGACAAAACCCACACCAATGAAAGACAACAACAAAATACTCACGCCAGAGGCATGAGCATTAGAGTTATTAATCTTTTTGGTGTTTGATAGAAACTGTCAGATTTCGGATACCAAGATTAAATAAGCTAACGCTTTATATTTTTTTCGATAAAATTTGAATTGCAAAGATATAAAAATTCACAATCCATTTTTAGCTATCAAAAATTATTCCTAACCTTATGAAAAAACACTTATTTTATAAATTTATTCCACTACTTTTTTAGTCAAATTCAGAGAATTCTCGAACTTACGAATGAATATATTTTTAATCATTTTATAGATCATTTCCATTCGCCTTTTTTAATAATAATATAATCGAGAATGAAAAACTTCATTAATCATTGAAAAATTTTAACTTCATAGTATAATAAAAAATATGACAGGGATTATTTTAGGATTTTTTTTAGCATTTATACTGCTTCCAAGATCAATCGAAAGTGTTATTACTAACGAGATAACTTTGAAGAAGATAGAAAATTTTCATAATCAAATTAAAATGTATATTGATAAATTCACAGCAACAACTTTCAACACAGCATCCAAGGGAATACTAACCAATTCACTGAAATATATTATTTGGTTTTTTGGAGGAATATATTTTATTACGTTATTTGTATTTGGTATTGCTATAAATACTGGGAATACAAATATGCCTTTTATATTACAAGAATTTAGATATATTGCTGTTATTATATTTATTCCAATATTATTATCCATAGGGTTAAAAAGAAATTTTTCTTCATTTTATGAAAACACCAAAAACAATATGTTAAAAATTATTAAATCTCCTATAGCATTGTTTTTAATAATATCATATTACTCTTTAATATTATTGATTTATTGTCTGTCATTTGTTTTTTTAGAAAAATTCAACTAACAGTATGATTTCCAAAGCATTTTACATAGACAAAGCGTTTTGGCTTATTCTTATCATTCCAATATTAATGGGAGTGACATATATTTTCATTGAATTTCTTTTATGGGCAGTATGTAGATTAGCAGCCTATCTTTCTTATCACATCTTAAAATATTTTTTTGTTAAATCTCAAAAGCTAAACCCAGAAAAACCATTAAAACCTTTATTGTTGATAATTCAAACAATCAGCTTGATAATTCCACCTATAATTGTATTTATTAAAGAACTTTTAGCTTAAATATACTTATTCACAAATTGGAATATCTTCTTTATTATCTCTAAAATAGTCATACACCAATGTCTTTTTCAATATTCCATCTCCAAGTTCAATTACTTTTTTAGGAGTGATTTTGCCATCTTTGTGACAGTTCCAATTGCAGAGTATTTCTGAAATCATATTTTTCTTTTCCTGGGTTTTTTGTCTTTTTTCTTCATTTAAGACTTCCAAGCATTTTATACTTTTTTCAACAGGAGTAAGAGTCACATCTTTAAAAAAAAATCTTTTATCTTTATTAGAATATGACTTAAACCCACTCTGATTATCATAAGCTTTAGCTACTATACTTTGGACTTCTTTATAGTCTAACGGATTTAAAAGATTTCTCATATTAGCATTTGATATTATTTTGTATAACAATTCTTTTGTCAAATCAGGATTCAGAAATAATAAATTCTTAGCATACAGTCCTAATGTTCTTTCCCGATTACCTGTTTTCACATTTTTAGGCATATAGGTATTTGTGTACTCAACTTTATTTTTTCCGCAATCATGAATGCCATCATTATTATAATGAAACTTCATATTTTCAGTCACTTCGTTAAGATTATCATATCTTATTGTTATTTTTCCGTCACAGTGTATACCTAATAAAGATTTATCTTTATTGATAGTGTTACGGAAAAGTGGCTGTTTATATTTTTCCTTATTTTTAGAACTTTCATTGGGAATTACATTTTTAAGATTTAGAGAATCAATGTCAATTATAGTAGATGTAGGTTTATACACCGCATCTGGATCATAAGAAAGAACTGTCAATCTATCTATTGAATGTGCTTTTTTATCTATTGGTAGTTTTAATATTCTCCGAATATACTTACAAGCATCAAGATAATTAGAAGGAGTAATTCCAGAAACTCTAACTGCTAACCCAAATCCAGTATTAGAGACACTTTTCCAATAGGCTGCTATATATTGATTCTTGTCTAATTGCTGCTTTAATATTTCTGAAATATTATTATCAATATCAAAAAATAAATAACCTGTGGGATTTTTAGTGTTTTCACTTATCATTTTATTGTTAGCATAGTTAAAATGAATTATTGCACAGGAGATTTGATTTAATTTTATTTTTTTAAACTCAGGACTTTTCTTCTTAAATGCTCTAAGCTTGTTAATAGTTATATTCTCAGGTTTACTATCTGATTTTACGAAGTCTATAAATTCTTCTAAATCATTTACAGAGTAAATAATATTTCTGAATGTTATGGCTTGACAAAGATTGATAATTGTACTGGGCGTGTTATTAAAATATTGAAATTCCATAATTATTTATTATCATTCAAAATAAGGGCATAGCGATAGCTCATACAGCTTGTGTGCTATACTTTTTGAGGGTTTGTATTACTTTAAAATTTTAGTTGATTTTTGGACTACTATTTAAGATCCGAGCCCAATTACAATTAGATACCTATTTTAAATTGACAGATTATTGATAAGAGAACAATTTTTAGAATTATGCCCCACTCCACTGATAACAACAACTGTCAAAAATATATCAAACATTTAGATGAATGATGAAAACTTAGAAATTAATTCATCTTTTCAAAATTTTCATAAAGCACCCATTCATCATTTCGAAATACTTCAGCTTTGATCCAATATTGTTTCTTTATTGGAAACAATAAACCAAACCACTCTCCTGAGCTTGCTCCACATTTAGCACCAACTAACTCCATACGAGAAGCAATATCCATATTCATTTTAGCCGTATGCTTCAATTTTCTCCATCCTTCGAAGCCCACATTTTCAACTTGAATCCTTGCACAACCAAGCTGTTCTAATTGCTCTTGAAAAGTCATATTTTGAATTATACCATCCTTAACAGTCATTTTGGTTGCAGTATTTTCCCAAATAGGATTTATTGAAACCCAAGCAACAGGTTTTTCTTTTTTATGAAATGTACTTTTTGTTGCCAATTTGATAACACCACTATCTATAATTTCTTGT
Source organism: Chryseobacterium polytrichastri (assembly GCF_900142445.1). Lineage (GTDB taxonomy): Bacteria > Bacteroidota > Bacteroidia > Flavobacteriales > Weeksellaceae > Chryseobacterium > Chryseobacterium polytrichastri. Next base: position 43,646 of record NZ_FRAV01000005.1, read on the forward strand.
AATTTTAGTTCAGTAGTATAATGAAAGAATTTTTTCATGATCTGAATATTTAATTTTAGAATCTATTTATTAGTTTTTCTATTGATAAACTGTTCAACATCACTTTTTTTATATCTTATACTTCTGCCAAGTCGTACAGGAGCCAACATTCCTTTGTTTTCCCAATTCCACAGACTTACAGAGGAACAATTCAGAAAATTGCAAACCTGTTTTTTAGTCATAAGTTCGTCATTTTGGGATTTTTCAGTAAAATGAAGTTGGATTCTTTTTAATTCTTCTCTGATTCCTGATACAATAAGTTCAGATAAATATTCAGGACTTGCCTGAATTAAAATTGAATGTTCTTTAGTTGCCATAATATTTCTTTGTTTATTTATTATGGTGCTAAATTATAACCTGCACATACTATACTAAATCTTATACCGTATAACATCAGTATAATTTGATTTTACTCATTAATTGAGGTTAATTTTTCTATTTTGCCAGAGAAAAAAGCTGACAATTGTTTTTGTTGTGAGTGGAAATCTTCTGCAATGAGTTTCAGATATTTTAATTTTGAAATATCAAACAGATTTTTATCCGAGTTTACCTCTTTTATCGTTTGATTTAGATAGGGTTGAAGAGAAGATTTAGAAATTTTATAATCCTGAGAAATAATTTCTGCCAGTTCATTTATGGTATCATACCGCTTATTACCGTATATAGCTGTCATTTTCTCAAATGTAAGAGTTCCATCTGCAAAAAGGAGTGCAATTCTATATACATTACTGTTTCGTAGCTTTTCTTTTTGTTTATCTGCTTTGTTGGCAACGATTTGGGTCACATTCTCCTCAATCGGTTTAATATCATTGGGGAAAATAGTTTTAAAATACAGCTGAACATCAAATAAAAGGTATTCATTATACTTTAAAAGCCAATAACAAACAGCTTTTTGAACTTCCTGAGATAAGACATTGCCAAAATATATATGGCTTCTTAAAAAACTGTTAGATTCTTCTATATGTAAAAGCAAATCCTGATATATAATTTTACAGGCTGTTTCAGTTTTAGCATCAACTAACTGCAATTTAAGAGATTCAATAAATTCAGGATGGTATTTTTCAGTCATTTCATCCATAAATGAGGGTAAAGAATCCAAATCAAAACTTTTAGAAAATAAATTATAGTCTGTAACACCTATTTTATAATCATAATCCGTTTTAGGATTTTTCAACTTTCCTATACTGTTTGGATCCCTTTGAATGATATAAACATTTTCTCCAAACTCTCTTATCAGGTATAAACCACTGTCAATATTGGAAATATCAAAAACTACTTCTGGAGTGTAATATATAATTTTTCCGTAATCCTGTATTATTTTATCTAACTGAAAAATATCGGTAACAATAAAATCAATGTGAATGATATTTTTTAAAACTGGAGGTATCATAATCTCAAAAATACTATGAAATTTTGTGATTCAGTTCAATTATTTTACCCATTTCTACCAAATCTCCCTTTTTATGATACTTTAAAATTTCCTGCATCTGATTTTTTAATTGCTCCAATTCTTTTTCTTTAAAGTCAATATTTTTTATCTTTTCATTTCTTTTCTTAATATTATCACGCCTTACCTTTTCATGCTCTGTAGTTGGTCTGAAATAGGTTTTAAATGTTGATTCGTTGGAATGTCCTGTATAATCCCATATTTCCAGTAATTCCCATCCCTCACAATAACGATTGGTACAGAAACTTCTACGGCTTGTATGAAAGTCTATTGTTTTGATAAAATCAATATCAGTAAATTTTATCCCTTTTCCAGATAAGATTTCAATTCTCAAAACTTTTTCCTGAAAATAAGGAATTTCTTTTAACAGTTCTTTTAAATATTCATTAGTTTTTTGATTGGATATTGCCAACTGTCGAATATCATAGCTGTATTTTTCTAAAATTTCTTTGGTATAGCCATGAAATGAAAAGCTCAAATTTTTGTAGTGGGTGCTTGTACTTGTTTTTTGAGAAACCATATTGATTCTTTCTTCATCAATACTGATATGATCTGTTTGCAATCTTGTAATATCACTAAATCTCAAGGAAGTATGACACGCCAATACGAATAAGTCCCTTATCCTTTCCAACCTCTTATTTTGGGTAAAATTGAACTCATACAATAAAGTAATTTCTTTTTCTGTTAAACTTGTGGAAACAGTAGGGGGAACTTTTATTTTAAATTCATCTAATAAATAAGCCCTTTTGTCTGTATATCCTTTTTCAAAAGCCCTTTTCAAAATCAAACTGATTCTTTTAATTCTGGTCTTAATAGTAGTCTGTTTCAGTTTCTTTACTTTTATAAGCCAGTTTTGAAAATTTAAACATATTTGTTCGTCAAATGTATCAATATCTAAAATCAATCCTTTTTCCTTTGCAAATTCCTTTAGTTCTCTATACGCAACCTTATAAGAGGAAGCATAACTTTTATGCAGGGTTTTAACAGATTCTCCCCTTTTGATAGCTTCCAAAGCATTATTTTGTCGAGTTTCAATAATTTCTAAAACCTCCTGATAGATTTCTTCAAAATTTTTCTTTTGTTTTCTGATAGCTTTTGTGCCACTTCCCTCGATTGCTGAATTAACAATACCTCTTAATTCCTCTTTGGTGGGGATTCTATTATATGTTTCGTTAAAATTTTTATGGGACTGGATAACAGATAATTTGAATTTACTTAACTTATCGTTGTAATCTCTTTTGTTTTTTCCTGCAATTACAATCTTTTCGTTTTCGTTCCATTCTTTAACTGGAATCACTTTAATTCCTGTACTAAAACCAATATTATAATTTTTAAATAAATAAGCTCCCTTCAATAAAGTAGCTTCAATAGAATTTTTATCTTTTAAATAGTATCTGATTGTACCTAATTCACTGTTAAATTCTTCTTTCATTTTGAATGTAATTGTCCGTCATAAATAAGCAAAAATCAAACCAAAGGTCAAGGTACAGGTCAAGGTAAATATTTAATTTTGGTTAATTTTAATGAATACCAATTAACAACATTAAAATGAATATCAATTACTTACAATTAATAAAAATCACTCATTATTAATTAAAATTCATAGGTGATATAACCTGTGGGTCTACAAACCATCCTTTTTAAGGATGGTTTTTTGTTTTTAATAAAGGCACAAAAAAAGGATAGATAAAAATCCATCCTTTTATATAATCTTATGTGACTCTATTATAGAGCTTCTAATTTTTAGGTTTATATAATTTATACATCACAAACAGAAAGGCTACCCATATTGGAATTAAAATCACCTGAATTTCCATTCCTGTAATACTCATCAATACCAAAATAGCCACTAAAAACAGAATACAGATATAATTGGATACTGGATAGAATATGGAAGGAAACTTCGTCTTCTCTCCCGCTGCTATTTTACTTCTTCTGAACTTTAAGTGGGTATAACATATCATCAGCCAATTGATAATTAATGTAGAAACCACTAAAGCCATTAAATATTCAAATGCTTTTTCTGGAGCTAGTTTATTAATGATAATACAGATTCCCGCAAAGCAAGAAGAAATAAGAATCGCATTAATAGGTACGTGATTTTTATTTAATTTCTGTAAAAACTTCGGTGCATTTCCTTGTTGTGCCAATCCAAAAAGCATTCTACTGTTACTGTAAACACTACTGTTATATACAGATAAAGCTGCTGTTAATACAATTATATTAAGAATATTAGCAATCAATATATTAAATTGAATGACTTTTCCAAACATCGTAAACTCCAACCCATTCAGGTTTTGAAAAACCATTACAAACGGACTTGACCCTTCTGTAATCTCTCTCCACGGACTCAATGAGAATAAAATAATCAACGCTCCTACATAGAAAATCAAGATTCTATAAATCACCTGATTCGTTGCTTTAGGAATTGTTTTTTCAGGACTTTTAGCTTCTGCAGCGGTAATTCCGATCAATTCTAATCCACCAAAAGAAAACATGATCATTGCCATTGCTGCAAAGAGTCCCGAATATCCTTTTTCACTGTGATTGAATAATCCTTTGGGGAAAAAACCACCATCATTCCATAAGTTCGTCACACTTGCACTGCTCCCTCCCGTTCCACTTATCAATAAGTAAATACCGAAAATAATCATCGCGATAATAGCAACTACCTTTATAATTGAAAACCAAAATTCGGTTTCTCCATATACTTTTACTGAAGCCAGATTCAAGGCATTAATTAAGATAAAAAAGAATAAACTAGAAACCCAAAGTGGAATATCGGGCCACCAAAAATGAATGTAATGCCCAATGGCGGTAAGCTCGGCCATACTTACCAGAATGTAAAGAATCCAGTAATTCCATCCTGAAGCAAATCCCGGAAATTTACCCCAATACTTATAAGCGAAATAACTAAAACTTCCCGAAACAGGTTCCTGAACAACCATTTCTCCCAATTGTCGCATAATAAAGAAGGCAATAATTCCTGCCAACGCATATCCTAAAATAACTGATGGTCCTGCTAAAACCGCTGCCGGACCAATTCCAAGAAACAATCCCGTCCCTATAGCGCCTCCAAGGGCAATTAATTGAATGTGTCGATTGGTTAGTCCTCTGACCAAGGTTCCGTTTTGCTCGGTTTTCTGCTCGTCGCTCATAGAATAATTTAATTGCCTAAATATATAAAAACTTCAAGAATCCACCTTCTCTAAAACAAAGTTGAATGATTCTTGTATGTATTATTGAAACTGAATTGAATATTTTACCCCTAAAAAATAAATTCTAGTTTTATTTTATGCCCTCTAAATTCAAGTAAAATCTTATTTTTATAAGGCGTAATCATAAAAAATAGGTTGCTAAGAAATACAAAGTATTTATTTTTTTTTATTAATTAGTCAAGAAAACATATTAAGCCTGTTTAAATTAATTAAAAAATTTAACCACAAAAGATACAAAAGCTATTATTGAATCATTTAAAGTTGAACTATTTGAAAACAAAGCTTACAAAAGAATAAAAATCAAAGATTTTTTTAAACTTATGTGTTCTTGTTTGCACTTCATTATGAACTTAAATAAATAATATGCTAATCTTTTATCTCTTTTGTGGTTAAAATAAAAAGTTTAAACAAGTTTTTTATTTAATAATCACTTAGATCATAATAATGTAGAATCTTATGAAAACAATTATTAAAAATCATCTATCAATATCCCTTTTATTATTTTTAATAGGGATGACAAGTGCAGTAAATGCCCAGGAAAAATATATTGCACCAGGAACTAAATTCGATTTAACGCCCTTTACGTTACAACTTCCCCTTGAGCAAAATAGCAGCATCATGCAAAAGAAAGGAAAAGAATTAGCCAAGTACAGTTCCAATTATTTCTACCTGGATCCCAAAGACCAGAGCATGCATCTATTTTGTAAATCGGATGGTACGACTACTAAAGGGTCCCATTTTCCAAGAACTGAATTGCGTGAAATTAATGAATGGCATTTCGCCGGACAGCATGAAATGTCTGTAAAACTAGCGGTATTGCAACAACCAAGCTCCGGAAAAATCATTATCGGACAAATACATGGGCATACCAAAGGAACTGAAGCCGCTAAATTATGGTGGAATAATGGAGATCTACAAATAGGTTTCAAAAAAGAAGTGAACGACAAAGAGCAACGCTTTACATTATTGAAAAATGTACCCTTGAATCAGGTTTTCAGCTATACGATTTCACAATCTGATCATACGGTAACCGTTACAGTAAATGATCAATCTCAGACGTTTACTTTTGGAGATAGCTGGACCTCCGAATCTGTATATTTTAAAGTGGGTAACTATTTACAAGATAATTCAAAACCTGTAACCTCCGGACTTATAGCGGTGTATAGCGTTACTATTAAATAAAAAGAATAAGCAGATAGTAGATTTACAATCAAATTACTGGTTCAATATATTTTCTATTTCACCTTTAAAAAACAAAAGAAGCCTCTAGTTTAGAGGCTTCTTTTTATATATCGTTTTGATCAAAGAATACTTATTTACTTTTTCTCAAATCATCAATTTCGTCTTGCAATAATTTTATTTTAGCTTTTAGCTCATCACTTACCTTCGCCGGGAAATTTTTCAACTTTCTCAAATCGAATGCCAATAATATGGAAGAAACACCAATAAAGATAAAAGAAATACCCGTTAATGTAACCAAAGAAAAGCCTGTGAATATGGGGTTAAATAAAAGCAATAAAGAAAATATAATACCTCCGGCACTCGTTAATGCCACATTTCCCCAACTTGCTATTTTGTGACTTCTTAAATCAAAAGCAAATCCTAATAACTGCAATGAGCGGAAAAGCAAGGTAATTCCTATCACAAAAGGTAAAACAACCATTGAAATCTGAGGATTCCTTACTAAATACAATCCGATTGCCGCAGTAAGCAATCCGCTCACCAAGAACCAACCCCAGCCTTGCAGGGATTTCCTGTTCTGCAGTGAAAAGAAAATTTCTGTAATTCCTGAAACTAAAAATGAAATACTGAAAATAACAGATAGTGTTACATAAACAGCAAGAGGAACAGTAAACACGTAAATACCACACAAAAGAAAAATAATTCCAAAGATTAATGGAATATACCAGTGTTTAATCGTGTTGGTAAGGGATTGAAATAAATTTGACATACTAATTTGATTTTTTTGATGATGCCTACTTTGTTATGCGGTTTTCGGCTTGTCCGCTAAAATATCAAACACACCATATCTGTAATTCTCACGAATACTTGAAATATGTATCGTTACCAATTTACAGAAAATACCAGAAAAAATAATCAAAATATCAAATGAATACTATAAAGATGTACAAAACTCACCTATTATTACTTCATTATAAATGCTCTTCAGGAATAGAAATATTATTTTGCTTCATATATTGTAGAAGCTCGTGGTATTTATCTTCAAAACTATCTGTTCCGCATTTGTGAGAAATACTACAGATATCCGAAGGCTTTATGTCTAAAATACCTGAGATCTTGTTTAGAATATCGAGGTTAATCTTCACTTTAGAATTTTCAATATCGGAGTAGGCTTTCTGTGAAATTCCCATTTCAAAAGCCATATATTCTTGGGTAAAGTCTTTACCTCTTCTAATTTTTCTAATGTTTTGTCCACATATTTTCATCATTTCTGTTTTAGTAGTTTTCGGTATATTTTAGAAGTTTATCTAATAGCCTCTAACAAAGTTAATAAATACCTTTGGCAAAACATTATTCACGCTACATGATATTTATTTCATCATAAAATTTGGTTTAAAAATTCACCCAATAAAACCATAAGAAAGAAAAAATATCACTTCAGTACACACAATTGGAATTATGGAGACGCAAAGATTTAATTATGACAATAATATTGTCAGAGCATTCTTGTATGCTACTATTGTATTTGGCTTGGTCGGATTTTTACTCGGTCTTACTGCCGCTTTAATGCTTTTCTACCCAGAATTACCTGAGTTTTTATTCGGAACAGATGATACCACTATTAAAAGTTTGGCTTCGGGAAATATTCAAGGCTTGATCAATACACAAGGTGCCATGGGATTTGGAAGGATCAGAATGCTGCATACCAGTGCCGTGATCTTTGCTTTTGTCTGCAACTCCTTCTTTTGTGGAGCGTATTACAGCCTGCAGAGATTATTAAAAACAAGAATGTACAGCGATACACTATCCTGGTTACATTTCTGGTCTTGGCAAATAATGATTGTAGCGGTGGTGATTACTTTTTTAATGGGAATCAATACCTCAAAAGAATATGCAGAACACGAATGGCCTATTGATATTTTAATTGCATTCTCATGGATCATCTTCGGGATCAACATGTTTGGAACGATTGCCAAAAGAAGGGTAAGACATCTTTATGTAGCTATTTGGTTCTATATCGCAACCTGGATTGCCGTGGCAATGCTTCATATATTTAATAATCTTGAAGTTCCGTTATCATTCACAAGCTGGAAATCATATTCTGTATATGCAGGAGTAAAAGATGCTTTGGTTCAATGGTGGTATGGCCACAATGCCGTTGCCTTTGTATTAACTACACCAGTTTTAGGTCTAATGTATTATTTTATGCCGAAAGCTGCTGAAAGACCTGTTTTCTCATATAAGTTGTCTATTATTCACTTTTGGTCATTGATCTTTGTGTATCTATGGGCAGGTCCGCACCACCTTCAATATACCGCTTTACCGGCTTGGGCTCAGGCGGTGGGAACAGGTTTCTCTATCATGCTGATTGCTCCATCTTGGGGAGGAATGCTGAACGGACTTTTAACTTTAAGAGGCGCCTGGGATAAAGTAAGAGAAAACCCTATCCTTAAATTCTTCGTTGTAGCCGTTACCTGTTACGGGATGGCAACCTTTGAAGGTCCACTTTTAGCAACCAAATCATTAAATAAAATAGGACATTATACAGATTGGGTTATTGGTCACGTTCACTTAGGTGCCCTTGGATGGAATGGTTTTATGGCCTTCGGAGTTATTTATTATTTGATTCCTGTGATGTGGAGAACCCAACTTTGGTCTAAAAAATTAGCCAACTGGCACTTTTGGTTGGGAACGTTAGGAATTATTTTCTATGCTGTCCCAATGTACATCTCTGGTTTCACGCAAGGACTAATGTGGAAACAATTCAACCCGGACGGGACTTTATTATATAAAAACTGGCTAGATACCGTAACAGCAATCATTCCTTACTTTAAAATGAGATTTGCAGGAGGACTGCTTTATCTTTCAGGTGCCATCTTAATGGTTGTGAATGTTATTAAAACCATCAAAGCCGGATCATTCCAAAAAAATGTACCTGCAGAAGCTCCTGCTTTAGCCAATATTGGAAGCAGCAGAAAAGAAGGCGAAGGCGCACACCTTTGGCTGGAAAGAACACCAAAATTATTATCCATATTAGCTTTTGTAGTGATCTCAATTGGAGGATTAATAGAGATTGTCCCTACCCTATCTCTTAAGCAAAGCGTTCCTGAAATTACCGCCGTGAAACCTTATTCACCTTTAGAATTAGAAGGAAGAGATTTGTACATCCGTGAAGGCTGTAACTCATGTCACTCACAAATGATCAGGCCTTTCCGTGATGAAGTGATGAGGTTCGACGGTAAAAACGGGCAGTATTCAAAAGCCGGAGAATTCGTTTATGACCGACCATTCTTATGGGGATCAAAAAGAACCGGACCAGATTTACACAGAGAAGGAGAAAGAAACCCGGATTCATGGCACTTTAAACATATGTATAACCCAAGAATTACTTCTGCAGGTTCTATTATGCCGCGTTTCCCTTGGTTGATCACCAATAAGCTGGATCGTTCTCAAATGGTAGATAAAATGAAATTAATGAAAAATAGTTTTGATGTTCCTTACACAAAAGCTCAAATAGATTCTGCAGGCAAATGGGCAGATAACCAATCGGAAGCTATCGTTAAAAGAATTTATTCTGAAGCTACTGATGTAAGAGATCAGGTAGAAAAAGATCAAGCGGCCAAGGGAACTTCATTTGTTCCGCTTAAACAGAGAGAAATTATAGCCATGATCGCCTATCTGCAAAGATTAGGAACCGATATAAAAACCACAGAGATCAAAACGGCAAGCATAGAGTAATCATTAAATTTTATTACAATGAAAACGAGAACCCCCATTTCAATATACATTGCTGCAACAATTGGTTTAACGATCCTAGCATTCGAAATGTTTGCTCAAGATTCAGAATACTTTACTTCTCCTTTTTTCTGGACATTGATATTGATCACGACGATTTTACTTCTCATCATGAATTCTATTGGAGATCTGGTTGAGAATGAAAGATTCAGCAGATTATCTGAAGAGGAAAAAAAAGAATATTTGCGTGAAAAGAATATTCCATATTATCAGAAGCTTTGGAATTCTGCTTTTAAAAAGCAATCTGCAACCGAAGAAAAAGATATTTTGATTGACCATGGTTTTGATGGCATCACAGAGCTTGATAATTCTTTACCCAAATGGTGGATTGGTTTATTCTGGTTTGGATGTGTTTTCTGCGTCGTCTATTTATTTGCTTTTGCTTTCACAGATTATGCGCATCCAGAAGCTGAACTAAACAAAGAAACTAAAACCATGTTGGCATCTATCACCGAATATGAAAAAACAGCCCCACAGATTAATCTGGAAACCGCAAAATATAGTGCAGACAATATCGCAGAAGGAGAACAACTGTTTAAAACCAACTGTGTAACCTGTCATTCCGAAGGTGGAAAAGGCGGAATTGGTCCTAATCTTACGGATACTCATTGGATCAACATTAAAGAAAAAAGCTTATTTAAAAACGTATTCTGGATGCTTGAAAACGGATCTCCCAACAATCCTACCATGAGGCCTTTCATTAAAGAAGGAACCATCACAGGAAGAGATGCCGAAAAAATTGCAGCCTATGTTTATCATATCAATCAGGAAACAACCCCCATTACAGAAGCTCAGGGAGGTGCTGCACCACAGGGAGAAGAAGTAAAATGGGAAAATACAAACGAATAAAATTTATTATCTCACACCTATACCAAGGTATGCCCCCTTTTGAAACCTAATTTGATATTTATTTTTTATACAAACTTTTCAATAGTAAATAATGAAAAAGGGGGCTTCTAAAAAATTAACTCAAATCCATGCTTTGACTGTTCTTATCAACTAATTCACTTCACTAACTAGACTAAATTCCATAATAGGCAGTCAAGGCAGGATTTTTACACTTTTGAAAGTGGTACCACAACAAAGAAATTTAATATTCAATGAAAAATGATTTATTATCTTTGTTACAAAATCACTCCACATTTGAAACAAAAATTTAATACAAAAAAGATCCTAAAGCGTATTGCAATAACCTTTATTTCAATATTGGTTTTGCTCACTCTGCTTATATTCAGTTTAAGACTTCCGGCAGTCCAGAACTTTATTAAAGACAAACTAGTTGTCTATCTTGAGAAAAAAATCAAAACAAAAGTAAGCCTTGAAAGGGTTTATATAGGATTTCCAAACAGCCTTGTTATGGAAAATTTGTATTTAAAAGGTCAAAATATAGATACACTTCTCGCTGTAAAAAAACTGGATGTAGGTTTAAATATGCTTAAACTTATCAATTCTACCGCAGATATTACTTCTGTAGATTTAGAAGGCGTTCGCGCCAATGTGGTAAGAAAACCGGATGGCAAATTCAACTTCGATTATATTATTGATGCTTTTGCGACAACAGATAAACAAGAAAGCTCATCTAAGCCATTTATTATTTCTCTTGATAAAATTAATTTAAAAGATATTGGAGTTACTTTTAATGATCAGCAATCAAGAAATGATATTAAACTTTATTTTAAATCTTTTGATACAAGGGTTAAAACGTTTGATTTAACTAAAAATACATACGCCGTTAATGACATTAATCTTGACGGATTAAAATTAAAACTTAAGCAGGATCTTGTAAAAGAAGTTACTAAGAAAGTAGTAAAAAAAGTAGATTCTCTTAACAATCAAAAACCAATGCAAATTGGATTAAGAGGAATTAAGCTAACCAATTTCGATATTGATTACGGAGACGATAATACCAAAACATTTGCGAAAGTTTTATTTAAAGAATTAAGCACAAAAGTAAATAAGTTAGATTTAGAGAACAATGCTTATAATGTTGGAAATGTAGTTCTTTCTGGAGCAGACGTTAATGCTAATTTATATCTTCCGGCACAAAATGCCAATCCAAAAAACACCAAAGAACCTGAACCTTCAACCAATTCCGACAAAGAAAAAGCAATGAAACTGCTTTTAGGAAAACTGGTCCTGAATGACGTAAAAGTAGTGTATAACAATACCGCCATTGCTCCTACAAAACAGGGAATGGATTTCAACCACATGAATTTTTCCAAAATGAATGTTGAAGTCCGAAGCTTTAAGATGGAGAACAATACTTTTGCAGGAACAGTAAATTCAGCAGAAATTCAGGAAGCAAGAGGGTTGGATATTCAAAAATTCAACACCGATTTTGTGTATGGCGAAAAAGAAGCTTACCTGAAAGATCTTTATCTACAGACTCCAAAAACATTGATTAGAGATGAGGTTATTTTAAATTATAACTCCATCGAACAATTAAGTTCAAACCCCGGAGCGATACAAATTTCAGCGAATATTAAAGATTCTAAAATTGGTTTTTCTGATATCCTTAATTTGGTTCCTACTTTAAAAAATACAGTTCCGTTCAACAAATATCCAAATGCGATATTGAGCGTAAATGCCAATGTAAAAGGAATTGTAAATGATTTATTGATCAAAGATCTAAAAGTTTCAGGATTAGATCAGTTACGTGTTGCTGCATCAGGAAGAATTAAAAATGCAATGAATCCTGATAACCTGTATTATGATTTGAAAATTGCAGAACTTTCTTCATCCGCAAAAACAATCTATAATTTAGTTCCGAAGAATACCATTCCATCAAATATTTCTTTACCTTCTAATTTCAGTATAAAAGGAACGGCAAAAGGCACCACTAAAGTTGTGGATACCAATCTTAATCTATACTCCACTCTTGGAAACGCTGCAATTATTGCTCAAGTAGACATGCGAAGAAAAAACCATGAATTGTATGATGTAAAAGCTAATCTTCAAGGTTTACAAATTGGTAAGTTTATTCAGAATAAAGATATCGGATCCATCACTGCTCAAATTTCCGCAAAAGGAGAAAGCTTTGATTTCAAAAATGCAAATGCAGACTTAAAGGGTCATGTCGCATCAGCAGTTTATAAAGGTTATCATTATCAAAACATGGATCTTACTGGAAAGATCAATCGTGGGGTTTATAATGTTGTTTTAAACTCGAAAGATCCAAATGCCAATCTACAACTAACAGCATCCGGAATCTACAATGAGAAAAACCCTACCGTAAAAGTAAATGGAGAGATTATTAAATTAGACTTAAACAAGCTTGGTTTCTATGATAAACCAATGATTATCGGAGGAAAAATTGATGGCGATTTCACCAGTCTTGATCCCGACAATTTAAATGGATATTTAAATCTTCAAAACTTTGCTTTTTCTGATACGAAAGAGGTATACCCTCTTCAGGAACTCAATTTAAAAGCTTCTTCAACGAATGATTCCACAAAAATTATGTTCAACTCCCAGATTGCAGATGTTGAATTAAATGGAAAATATAAACTGACACAAATCTTCGGATCTTTAGCCAATACAATTAATCAGTATTATCAGTTCCAAAAACCTGGTAAGGCTCAAAAAATTGATGCTGGGCAACACTTCACTTTTAATGCAAAAATTAAAAATGATGATGTGATTAGAAAATTTGTTCCGGATTTGAAAAGCTTTGAAACGATTAATTTAGTTGGAAACTATGATGCCGATTCTCAAAAAATTGAACTCAACGGACAAATTCCACAATTGTTATATGGTGAAAATTCCATTGAAAATGCGGCGTTAAAAGTCACGAATGAAAATCATGCGTTGCAATACGACTTTAGTGTAGCCGCTCTTAAAAGTTCAAGTTTAGCTTTAAATAAAATAAACGTCAACGGAGATGTTTCCAATAATATCATTAACTATAACATCACCACAAAAGACGAAAAAGATGTCACTCAATTCCTGATTGCCGGGAATGCAAAATCATTGAATGACATTACCGAAATTTCGCTAAACCCGAATGGTTTAAAATTAAATTACAATGATTGGACCGTTGGAGAAGGAAATAAAATCCAGATAAGTGATAAAGGAATTTTAGCAGATAACTTCAAACTATCTTACGCAGGAAGTGAAATTTTGCTACAATCGGAAACCAATTCCCCAAACAGCCCTTTAAATATTTCATTGAAGGATTTTAAAATAGAAACCATCACCGAGATCATTAAAAAAGATAGCGTTTTAGCAAAAGGAACCATCAACGGAACCGCCCAACTTCGGGATCTTACAAAAAATATGACCTTCACTTCTGATCTTACTGTTTCAGATTTATTCGTCTATGGAAATGCCATCGGAAATCTTGCCGTAAAAGTGAACAATACTTCACCGAATCTTTTAAATGCTGATATTGCCCTTTCAGGAAATAACAACGATGTAAAGATCTTGGGAGACTACAATACTTCTTCCAGCACATTTGATATGAATATGGCGATTAATAAACTTCAAATGAAATCTGTACAAGGATTCTCTATGAATGCCATTACCAATACGGAAGGTTACCTTTCAGGAAATCTGAAAATTACTGGAAATACAGATAAGCCCAATATTTTAGGAAAAGTAAAATTCAATGACGTTGGACTGGAGATTGCAAAAACAGGAAGTGATTTCAGAAAACTGAATGATGAGATAGACTTTACGAGTAAAGGAATTGAATTCAATACATTTAAAATAAACGACAAAGACGGAAATGCTCTTGTGATTAACGGAGAAGTTCTTACTCAGAATTATAGGGATTATGCTTTCAATCTTGATTTGAATGCCAAAAAATTCAAAGTAGTGAACTCAGAAAAGTCCAATGATGCCATGATGTATGGAATTCTGGCGATTGATGCTGCATTGCATATTCGAGGTAACTTAGACTTACCAAAAGTAGATGGAACATTAGCTGTTTCTGATAATACAGATTTCTCTTTCGTTCTTCCGCAAACCAGCCCTTCATTACAGGAAAGAGACGGCATTGTAGAATTTATTGATCAGGATCAGGTGGTGCTAAACAAAACCATTAAAGCAGATTCTCTGAAAGCACAAAGCCGCATTAAAGGAATGGATGTAAGTGTGAACATCGAAGTAAGCAAAGAAGCTAAAATGTCTATTATCATTGATAAAGCCAATGGAGATTTTGTAAAACTTCAGGGGGAAGCAGAATTAACAGGAGGAGTTGACCCTTCCGGGAAAATGACTCTTGTCGGGGTTTACCAAGTAGAAAAGGGATCTTATGACCTCTCTGTAAGTCTTTTGAAACGTAAATTCGACATCCAAAAAGGAAGTACAATTACTTGGACAGGAGAGCCTACCATGGGAATTATGGATATTACTGCCGTCTATAAAACGCAGGCTCCTCCTCTTGATCTGGTTGAGCAACAACTAGCCGGTGATGATGCATCTAAATTGAATCAATATAAACAAAGAATCCCTTTCAATACATTGCTAAAAATGAAAGGTGAGTTATTGAAGCCTGCAATAAGTTTTGATATAACAACAGATGATAAGAATAATGCAGTTTCATCAGAAGTAACAGAAACTGTAAATACAAAACTTACTCAGCTCAGAACGCAAGAATCTGAAATGAATAAACAAGTTTTCGCTTTACTTTTATTAGGTCGTTTCATTGGTGAAAACCCATTTGAATCCAGCGCAGGAATGTCTGCTGAAGGAATGGCAAGACAAAGTGTAAGTAAGCTTCTTTCTCAACAATTGAACAATCTTGCATCAGGTTTGATTAAAGGAGTGGATATTGATTTAGGTCTTGATTCTTCTGAAGATTACTCAAGCGGGAAAAAAAACACAAGAACAGATCTTAATGTAGGGGTTAGTAAAAAGCTACTAAATGACCGTCTAAAAGTTTCGGTAGGAAGTAACTTCGCATTGGAAGGCCAGGCTCGTGAAAATGAAAACACCGCCAATATTGCAGGAAACGTAACGGTAGATTATAGCCTTTCAAAAGACGGAAGATATATGCTTCGTGCGTATCGTAAAGATGAATATCAGGTAACGCTTCAAGGGCAGATCATAGAAACAGGAGTAGGTTTTGTGATTACTTTAGACTATGATAAATTCCGTGAGATTTTCCAAAAAAATCAAAAGGAAAGACAAAAAAAACAAAATAAGAATAACCAAGTGGTAGAATTTAAATAATGAAAAGTAAATTGAATATATATTATAAATATTTGCTCGCTTCGGGATTTGCTGCGGTTACTCTTTCGTGTAGTAATACCAAATTTCTGAAGGAAGGCCAAATGCTTTACACCGGTGGGGAAGTAAAAATAGAAAATGATACGATCTCCAAAAAAGATAAAAATGAACTTCAAGCTGCTTTGGAAGCCAACTTAGTTCCAAAACCCAATTCAAAGATATTAGGCTTACGTCCGAAATTATATTTTTACAACATTGCCAAAGAACCGAAAAAAGACAAAGGTTTTAATTATTGGTTGAAATATAAAATAGGCGAAAAGCCTGTTTTATTAGGAGATGTAGACCGTGAATTCAACAAAAAAATTATTGAGAATTATTCTGAAAATAAAGGATATTTTAATGCAAAGGTTACTTATGATACGGTTTCCAAAAACAAAAAAGCACAGGTAATTTATAAGCTAAGACCGGGCGCAAGATATTTAATAAGCAATGTTAAGTTTCAAAAAGATTCATCTCTTATTAATAAAGAAATTCAGACTTTCACCAATAAAACATTCTTAAAATCAGGAAATCCATTTGATCTTGATGTTATTAAAAATGAAAGAGACCGTATTGATAACGGCTTAAAAGAAAGAGGATTTTATTATTTCAGTCCGGAAAACATTATTGTTCAGGCAGACAGTACCGTGAACAAAGGGCATAAAGTTGAATTGAATGTTAAACTAAAAGATGATACCCCACGATTAGCAACTGAACAATTTACGATTAATAATGTGATTGTTTTCCCTACTTACAACATTCAGGATGTAAAGCAGGGCAAGTATAAAGTTCCGATGGATGTAGATTCGCTTTCAAAACATGCCTATGACGACATCTACATCATTGATCCTCAACATAAATTTAAACAAAAGATTTTCGACAGAGCATTATACTTTAAGAAAGGAGATCTTTACAACCGTTCCAATCATAATTTATCTCTAAACCGCTTGATCAGTTTAGGTGTTTTTAAATTTGTGAAAAATGAGTTTGTACTTTCAGATTCGCTAAATCATAAATTTGATGCGTATTATTTATTGACACCAAGGCAAATTCAATCCCTAAAGCTCGAAGCATTAGGAAGAACAAATTCTGCAAATTATGCAGGAAGTGAATTGAACCTCAACTGGACTCATAGAAACTTCTTTAAAGGAGCTGAGCAATTTAAAGCTGCTGTGTATGGCGCTTTTGACGTACAAATGGGAGGTCAGGAAAATGCAAAAAATATTTTCCGTGCGGGAGCCAATGTACAGCTTTCTATTCCAAGAATTGTTGCGCCGTTTCGTTTCAATTCTTCGAGTGCTTTTGTTCCGAGAACCAATATAACATTGGGGTATGAATTACTGAACCGTACAGAATATTATAAGCTCAATAATTTTAATGCCTCATTCGGATATGTTTGGAAAGAGAATGTCAAAAAAGAGCATGAGCTAAAAGTAATAGATATTACTTTAGTTTCTCCTGCCAATGTAACACACTTATATGATTCATTATCTTTAAATAATGATGCCATGCGAAGAGTGGTCGCCAAACAACTTATTTTCGGGCCTACCTACAGCTATACCTACACCAATACAATGCTTCCAAGAACCAATACATTCTACTACAAAGGTACATTGGATCTGGCAGGAACTATTACAGGGTTAGTAACAGGTGCCGATGCTAAAAAAGATAAACAAAAAGAAATTTTCGGAATCCCATTCAGTCAATATGCAAAAATTGAAAATGATGTAAGGTTCTACCATAAATTTACAGAAAAGAGTTCATTTGCCAGCAGATTTATTGGGGGTATAGCTTATCCATATGGAAACTCAGAGTTTATTCCTTTTTCTAAACAGTTTTTCACAGGGGGAAGTAACAGTATTCGTGCATTCCGCGCAAGAACCTTAGGTCCCGGAAGCTTTGATCCCCGAACCATTCAACAAGGCTACCTTATAGATCAATCTGGGGATATTAAATTAGAATTCAATGCAGAATACCGTGCTAATCTTTATAAGTTTTTAAATGTAGCAGCGTTTGTTGATGCTGGAAATATTTGGTTATTACGTGACGATCCCTCAAGACCAGGAGCAAAATTCACCAAAGATTTTTTAAATGAAATTGCCGTTGGAGCCGGAGTTGGTCTAAGACTTGATTTCTCTATCCTGATTTTAAGATTAGATTTGGCTATGCCGTTGAGAGTTCCATATTATCAAAAAGGAGACCGATGGACATTTAACGAAATCGATTTCGGAAATGCAGCTTGGAGAAAAGATAATCTTATTTTAAATATAGCAATCGGATATCCTTTTTAAATTTCTGATTTTTAATATTGATTTATTTAAACACAATTGTATGATAAAAAACGCAAAATTTTTCTGGGAGGTTTTAAAAGAAACCTTCAATGAATGGACTAGTTCCAACGCATCACGAGATTCTGCAAGTCTTGCCTATTATGCAATATTTTCCATCCCTGGTTTGTTGATCATAATTATTTGGATTGCTGGTAATTTTTTTGGTGAGGAAGCTATTCGCGGTGAGATCAGTAATCAGATCAGCGGAATTATGGGAACCGAAGTTTCCAAAAGTGTAGAAAGCATGATTGCTGGAGCTCTAATCGACAAACAAAATATCATCATGAAAATAGTGGGGATTGGTTCCTTAGTTTTTGGTTCCACTACTCTATTTTTCCAACTTCAGCATTCTCTGAACAGTCTTTGGGATGTGCAGTCTGCTCCTAAAAAAGCGTTCATTAAGTTTTTATTAGACAGGGCCAATTCATTAGGAATGATTCTTATGATTGGTTTTTTATTAATGATTACCATGATCCTATCTTCATTGATTAGTGTTTTCAATGGTATCATTACTAAATATTTCGGATTTGAAACTTATTTACTCGTAGAATTTGTAAATTTTGGAATCGGTTTTGGGCTTGTCATGCTGTTGTTTGCATTAATGTTTAAATTTCTTCCTGATGTACAAATCAGTTGGAGGCCAGTTTGGAAAGGTGCTTTTTTAACAACCCTATTATTTACATTAGGTAAATTTTTATTAAGCCTCTATTTCGGAAATTTCAAACCTACTTCCGCTTTTGGAACTGCGGGAACAGTGATCTTAATTATGATGTGGATCAATTACTCTTGTATGCTCGTGTTCTTTGGAGCCGAATTTACCAAGGTATACACTTATAAGAAAGGATATAAAATCATTCCTTCAAAACATGCTAAATGGAGCGCAGCAAAACTCTATGAAGAAAATAATAAAAATCAGAATACTGAAGTCTGATTTTTGAATCTATAAAAAAGCCTCTTGAAAATATCAAGAGGCTTTTATTTTTACATTCTGTTTACGGTTCCTATTCCCAGTAATCCTAATGATTTTTGTATTGTTTTTGCCGATAAATCTGATAGATTCAAACGGAACTGTCTTAAGTTATCATCCTCCAGTTTTAAAATCGGAGTGTTTTGATTTTGATAGAATGAATTATAAGATTTCACCAAATCATATACATAATTAGCAACCAATGCAGGGCTTAGTGCCTCCGCTGCTTTTTCTACTATGTTTTTATAATTAGCCAATAATACAATTAATTCTTTTTCAAATTGGTTAGCATCTACAGTAACGACTTCTTTATATTCATAGTTCGCTTTTGCCAATAAAGACTGAATACGAGCATAGGTATATTGAATGAATGGTCCTGTATTTCCGTTAAACTCGATACTCTCTTCAGGGTTGAACAACATTTTCTTTTTAGGATCAACCTTAAGCATGAAATATTTTAAAGCACCCATTCCTATGGTTTCATAAGAAGCTTTTCTCTCTTCTTCTGCAAGCTCTTCAAGTCTTCCAATTTCTTTTGCTTTTGCTTCTGCAGTGTCATACATTTCCTGCATCAACTCATCTGCATCTACAACAGTTCCTTCACGAGATTTCATTTTTCCGTTTGGAAGTTCCACCATTCCATAAGACAAGTGAAATAATTGATCTGCCCAAGGGAATCCTAGCTTACCTAACACTTTAAATAAAACCTGGAAGTGATAATCCTGCTCGTTTCCTACTGTATAAATTAATTTCTGGATATTATTTTGTTTGAAACGTTCAACTGCTGTTCCTAAATCCTGTGTCATATACACTGATGTTCCGTCTGAACGCAACAATAATTTGTGATCCAACCCTTCATCTGTAAGATCACACCAAACAGAACCATCTTCTTTTTGGTACAATACTCCTTTTTCCAAACCATCCTGAATAAGGTCTTTTCCTAAAATATAGGTGTTGCTTTCATACTGAACCTGATCAAAATCAACGCCTAATCTTTTGTAAGTTTCGCTAAAGCCTTCATAAACCCAAGAGTTCATTTCACTCCAAAGATTTCTTACCTTTTCGTCTCCTTTTTCCCAATCTAGAAGCATTTGTTGAGCTTCAAGAATTAATGGAGCTTCTTTTTTAGCTTGATCTTCCGTTGAACCTTGTGCAACCAATTCAGCAATTTGTGCTTTATATTCCTGATCAAATTTTACATAATAATTTCCAACAAACTTATCTCCTTTTGTAGCGGTAGCTTCAGGAGTTTCTCCTTTTCCAAACTTTTCCCAAGCCAACATCGACTTACAAATATGAATTCCTCTGTCGTTGATAATTTGAGATTTAATCACATCATATCCGGCTTCCTTAAGAATCTGAGCAACAGAAAAACCTAACAAGTTATTTCTTACATGCCCTAAGTGCAAAGGTTTGTTGGTATTTGGAGAAGAATATTCTACCATTACAGTAGCATCTTTCTTTTCTATATTTGAAAAACCATCATTCACAGATCTAAATTGATCTACAAAGAATTGATTTTTAACTTTAACATTAAGGAAACCTTTAACCACATTAAAACTTTCCAATAATTCTGTTTGAGTCGTTAAAGCATCTCCCAGCTCAACACCAATACTTTCAGGATTTTTTTTCAACTGCTTAACCAATGGAAAAGTAACAATTGTAAAATCACCTTCAAATTCAGTTTTATTTTCCTGAACTTCCAGTTTGATGTCTTTTAATTGATATACATTTAAAATAATCTCCGAAAGTTTCTCTTCTATTATATCTTTAATATTCATGTATCCTATTTATTTTTTCATGGCTGTATGGAATAGCCGTATTTCGTCTTAAATTTCAAAATACAAATATACGGAAATAAAAAAACCGCCCGGAGGCGGTTTTTAATATGAATGTTAAATAAATTAAAATTTTCTATAAACTAAGATTCCTTCATCATTTCCGGGTACATTATCTAAATTTTTACTATTATCATTAATTCGAAGTTCTGTATCAGAATATGAATTAACTTTTTTAGTTAGTGTTTTAGTAGCTCCGGATTCAATATAAGTTAGTATTAAAGTACTTAAATTATCATACTTCCAGTTCCCTTCAAATGAATCCAATGTATTACAATTACCCGAGTCTGAAAGACCATATCTTTCATATACTCCAGAGAAATCTGTATTGATTAATAACTGCCCCTTACTCTCACATTCGTTTAACATAATATCCTTACCTCTAAAAATATACTTATAAGGTTTCCAGTTCCCATTGATACTGGTGTTTTCTACAATAACATTAGGTTCATCAGTTGAGCATGAAACCATTCCCAATAAAAGGAAAATGACAATAATATACTTCATATAACATACTTTTCATTATCCAAACAAAATAGTTGTCGGATTATTATTAGCTAATTTAAAATTTATCCCAAAAGACTTTTGTTGACACTTTATCTCCACCAATCTTTGTAGCAGCAGCGTTTACGTTTGTAGCATTTAAAAGATACTCTTGGTCAGAATATCTCATTCTTACCGGTACTGCTTCAACAACAGAGTTAGTTGGATTCACAAACACAGGGAAATCTAATCTTCTAGTAAAATTCCAAGCTTGGAAACCTTTATTAAACATCGCAACCCATGATTGTTCTCCTAGAGATTTTTTCCAATTGGCAGCGTTATAAGGATTAGCAGCGATATAAGCTGTTGCACTTGTGCTGCTTACCCCATATTCTGTCATAGAGGCCATAATAGCATCCGCATACAAAGCAGGAGCGGTACCTCCAACATTAAATCCTCTCTGTGCTGCTTCAGCTCTTAAAAATAAAATCTCAGTGTAATCTAATAAATACCCCTGTGCATTTTCTCCTGTAATAGCACTGGTAAAATGAGAATAATTACTGAATGGGTTTTGTCTAGCATATACCCCTCCAATATAAGCACCTCCAACAGTTGTAAACCAGGCTGCTCTTCTTGGGTCAACAGTAGTATTCATAAAGTTTACCAAAACATCTGAAGGAACAAAATCATTTCTACCAGATTGTATTACATCCTGATAAACCGGATTTGAAAATTGTCCTGAAGGAAATGTATGTAATCCAAAATTATCTTCTGGTCCTGTAAATAACCCATTTGTAAATGCTGCTTCCGCATATGTTTTAGCTAATGCAGGCTCTACATCTGATAGAGTAACGGCCATTCTAAATTTTAAAGAATTCCCCATTTTTCTCCATTTAGTCATATCTCCTTTATAGATAAAATCATTTGAGTATCCTGTTGCAGTAGTATTGATCATTGCAAGAGCAGCATCAATTCTTTTGATCAGATCCAAATAAATTACTTTGGCATCATCATAAGGAATCTCTGCAGACCCTGGATTTTCCGGGGTAGCCTTTAATGCTCCAAAATAAGGAATATCTCCATAGGTATCAACTAAATTAGCCCAAGCATACACATTCACCAATTCTATCATGGCAAGGTTATTACTTTTTTGATCAGGAGTTCCTCCTTCTGTACCTAAAAATTTCTTTGCATCTCTTAGTGCCGATAAAACCCCAGGAGAATTAATTATAGCAGAAGAAGATGCCATCATATAATTATAATGATTTCTTGGAATGGGTCTTGAGGACATATTATATCTACTTTCACCAATATAAGTTGTCTGAGACCACTGTTGGGTAAAGAACCTAGAAATATTACGATTAACATTAGTTGTCATTAACTGATCAAGCAAAACCTGTTCTGCACTAGCGAAAAGCACACCAGAAGGAACTTCTGACGGATGTTTCGGATCTTCATTCAAAGATGTTATATCTCTTTCACAAGAGGTGAGCGTCAATACTAATGAAGCAAAACCTAGTATTAAAAATATTTTTTTCATTATTAATTTAGAATTTAAAAGTTATATCAATACCTATGTCACGCGTCGTTGGTAACGAACCTATAGACTGCCCCTTAGAAGCTAGGCCATTACCTTCTCCTGTTTCAGGATCTGCATATGGTAAATTTTTGTGAATAATCCAAAGGTTTCTTCCAACAAGAGAAATTTTAGCATCTCGAATAGAAGTATTTGCCAATAGAGATTTTGGTAAGTTATATCCTATACTTGCCTCTCTTAATTTTACATAAGAAGCATCATACACAAATCTCTTCTGAGGCATAACATTATATCCATCAACATTTCCACTTATCCCAGGATCACTTGTAGGGGTAGTATTGACGTTTCCATTAGGGTTAACTCCTGGATTAATTACACCACTTTCTCTATAATCAGCTGTTTCTCTATAAAGTCCCCCCTCTATTCCATATGCCATATCTGCAGAATATACACTTCCACCTTGCTTCACGTCAATAAGGAATGTGAAAGAGAAATCTTTGTAGCGAAAACTATTTCTAATCCCTCCAATCCAATCTGGTGTAATATTACCTATTACCTGATTATTATTTATTAAATAATTCCCCGTAGTTTCATCAACTACTTTTTGGCCATTCGCATCATATACAAAGTCCGATCCTACTAAAGCACCAAAAGCTTGACCAACACGAGCATTAAGAGATACTCCATTTTGATAAGTCGCCAATAGATAATTCTGAGAATTTCCGTTTAATGAAATTACCTTATTTTGATTCTTAGACCAGTTTACGTCAACATCCCATGTAAAATTACTCGTTTTAATAGGTGTACCATTTAACTGCACTTCAACTCCTGTATTATCAATCTGTCCTGCATTTACCAAGAAAGTTCTATACCCTGTAGAAGAAGAAACAGGAAGGTTAATAATTTGATCAAACGTTCTTGTCTTATATACTGCAACATCAAAACCTAATCTATTTTTTAAGAATTTAGCCTCCATACCAAATTCAGTTTCCTTAGATCTCTGAGGTTTTAAATTGGGATTAGCTAGGAAATAAGGCTGATTAAATAATCCTCCACCTCTAGCTTTAAATGTATTTTGTAGTCTGTAATTAGTTGTAGAAGAACCTACCTCTGCATAATTTCCTCTTATTTTCCAAAAGCTTAACCAAGACGGTTTCCATAATTCTGAAAGAATTACAGATCCAGTAGCTGAATAATAATCATAGGTGTTGTTCGCACTTGGAAGGTTCGAGCTTCTATCCACTCTATAAGTTCCATCAACATACAAGAAATTCTTATATCCAAAAGAAGCTGTTCCATATACACTTGAAGTAACAAATTTCGCATAAGTCTCATCAGGAGCAAGCATTGCACCTAAAGAATTAGACAATGCAAACAAGCCTGGTTTAGACAAACCTCCTTCTGTACTAGCATATACATTATCTATTAAATTTCTTCTAACATTTCCTCCAACAATACCACTCACATTCAGATCAGAAGTAATATCGAATTTATAATTAGCAATTAAATCAAAATTGGTTTCTGTATTCTTCACATTAGTTCTTGCATATCCTGAACCAACAGTTTGTCCAGATGCTCCAAAAACCTGAGGGATGGATCCGTTCATTAACCTTTCTTCAATAACCATTTGTAGATCATCGTAGGATACTTTACCGGTAATACCAAAGTTTTTAGAAATGTCATATTTTAACTGAGCATAAGAAAATGTTCTTGTTCTATTATCCGATTGATAGTTCTGATACCTTTGGAAATAAGGATTATTCCAGTATTGAGGTGTTCCATTTTCAGGTGAAGTTCTATTCCATGAGACATTACTATTTCCATTATTGGCATAAGCATCTCTTAATGCTAAAACATCTACATTGGTTTGCCACCACTGTCTAAATCCAGAAACAATATTATCGGAATATCCTGTTTCGTTTCTCCCTTTTGTATCTTGTAATGTCAGGGTAGAAAAAACCGATGCATGCAATTTATCTGTGAAATCATAATTAAACTTTGCAGATACCGTATTTTTTCTTAGTTCAGAATTTGGTAATAAACCATTAGAAAGCATATTGGTATAAGACAATGAAATATTAGATTTCTTATCACCTTTTTCAAGGCTAACGGTATTAACGTAGGTAGTTGGTGTCTCAAAAAACTTGACAGGTCCATTTTTAGCGGCTACCCAAGGAGTTGCTTTTCCATAATTTGGAGAAGACGGATCAAAAGAATCCCATTGATATACTAGCAAATTAGGGTCAAATTTAGGTCCATAAGAAGCATCATCTCCGAAGTTAGCATAGTTATATCCTCCAGGACCTGGATCTTCATTCCAAGACTGTCCTCCATATCCAGCCCCATATTTATTCTGATATTTTGGAAAAGTTGATTTATCTACGAAACCTGCAGTAATTCCAGAGGTAAGGGTAACTCCCCAGCTTCCATCATCTTTTCCTCTTCCGTTTTTAGTAACAATTAAGATAACCCCATCACTTCCTCTCTCACCATATAAAGCAGACGCTGCAGCTCCTTTAAGTACATTGATAGACTCTATATCCTCTTGGTTAATATCTGAAAGGAAGTTTCCATAATCAAATGGACCTCCAGTTGCTGTATTGTTATTAACGGGTGAACCATCAATTACAATTAGTGGGGACCCTCCGGATAAAGATTTATAACCTCTGATAAGTAAGTTGGAAGATCCACCGAAATTATTATTCGTATTCACCTGTAAACCAGCTACCTTACCAGAAAGAAGTGCCGCTACGTTACCTGTATTTGTGGTGCCGCCAGTTAATTCTGCAGCTTTAACTTCTTCCGAAGCATATCCAAGAGACTTTTTTTCTCTTTTAATACCCAGTGCAGTTACTACCACACCTTCGATGTCCTGTGTTCTTACGGTATCTTTCTTCTTTTGCTGAGCATTCGCTACAGCTAGGGATGACGATATTACTAAGACAAGCACACCTGCTGTTAGTTTCTTCATATCAAATTATTTTTGTACCCTACAAATTTGTAAAACTTTATTAAGAACACAAAGAAAAATGTTAATAAATTATAAACTATTCAAATATTACCAATAAAAACACAATTAAAAATATTAAATAATGTTAAAAAATAAAATATTAACAAAAATACAGCATTTAAATATCACTTTTATTTGAAATATGGCAACAATAATTATTATAGGTTTTATCTATATAAACACAATGAAAAAACACAATTTATAACTGGCTAACAACATGTTATGAATTAAATATAAAATTTAAAATATATTTAATTAAAATTATCAATGCGATGCATATAATTTTTTTTTCTAAAAAAACACTTAAACCTTACTAGCTTACTACATAAAAAATATAACTCGCGGTAATAATATAGATCTCATAAAGCTTATTTTTTTAATTTTACATCTTAAATTTTTACAAAGAAATTATTTTCATGGATTTAATAAAAAGCTGGTCAAACTCTTATATCGAAGCAGGATGTGATGAAGTAGGAAGAGGGTGTTTATGTGGGCCGGTAGTAGCAGCCGCTGTCATTTTAGATGATAATTTTAAGCAAAATTTAGTTAATGATTCTAAAAAGTTAAATTTCAAAACTAGGATGGAGCTTGACAGCTATATTAAAGACAATGTTAAAAATTATGCTATTGCAGAATTATCACCAGAATTTATAGATCAACACAATATACTGAATGCAAGCATTCACGCAATGCACAGAGCATTAGACCAGTTAACAATAAGACCAGAGCTTATTTTGGTAGACGGAAACAAGTTTCATCCCTACAATTACATTCCTCATCAATGTATTATAAAAGGAGATTCAAAAGTGTTATCCATTGCGGCGGCATCTATTTTAGCAAAAAATTATAGAGACAGATTGATGATTGAGCTGCATGAAGAATACCCTGAATATGGATGGAATACCAACTTTGGATACGCTACTAAGAAACATCAGGAAGCCCTCATAAAGCATGGTCCCACAAAGCACCATAGACAATCTTTCAGACTTAAGTACGATTAAAGGGTTATTGCATAAGAGACGGAAAGATTCAAGTTAGCCCTTGGTTTTAAATTTGTCTATCCTACAAAACCCCATCATTAATCTATTAAAAACACAGTATTATATTACAAATTTTAAATATTTTTCAATAAATCAAAACAAAACATTTGAAATAGATATTTTTATTTATATTTGAATCATAAAGATTCTATAGTTT
The DNA here is from genome assembly GCF_900142445.1 of Chryseobacterium polytrichastri. Taxonomy (GTDB): domain Bacteria; phylum Bacteroidota; class Bacteroidia; order Flavobacteriales; family Weeksellaceae; genus Chryseobacterium; species Chryseobacterium polytrichastri. The sequence continues at coordinate 70,899 of NZ_FRAV01000005.1, forward strand.
TTCTGAATTTTCAAGAAATCTAAAGAATAATCTTAACCACCAAAAAATAAAAATATGAAAAACATTGCAAAATTTACAAATGTTAAGTTAATTAACAGAAATCAGTTAAAGCAAATTATGGGTGGGCGAATCTGTGCTTGTGGCACACCTTGTCCAGACATGAATCAACCACCTCCAAAACCTTGTAATTAAAAATATTTTAATTACAAGAAAAAAGAGAAGCAATAATTGCTTCTCTTTTTGTTATAATAAATTGTTGTTATTATTTCTTTTTATTTTTCTGTTGCTCTACTGCGCTTTGTTGTTGCTGAGCTTTATCCATCATTTCTCGCATTTTCTTTTGGAACTTACCTTCTGTTTTTGGTTTTTCCTTATTAGCCTGAATCTGTGCATGAATTTTCTTTTCATCCAAGATTACATATTTAATGACTAAAATAATTAAGATGTTAATCGCATTCGAAATAAAATAATACCAAGAAAGACCAGACGCCGAAGTATTCAAGAAGAATAAAAATGTAACAGGGAAAATATACATTAACACTTTCATGTTAGGCATACCTTCTTGTTGTGGCTGTTGCATATTTCCTGAAGTCATTACGGTATAAATTAAAATTACAACCGTACACGCTAAAGCAAATACACTTAAATGATCTCCTAAGAAAGGAATTTTAAATGGCAATTTAATTAAATCATCATAAGCCGTTAAATCTTTTGCAAACCAGAATCCTTGTCCTCTTAAATCAATAAAGTTCGGGAAGAAACGGAATAGGGCATAGAAAATCGGAATCTGTACCAATGCCGGTAAACATCCCGCCATCTGATTCACTCCAGCTTTTCGATAAATTTCCATCGTAGCCTGCTGCTTTTTCATAGGATCTGCATCCTTGAACTTCGCATTTGCTTCATCAATCTCAGGACGAATCACTTTCATCATCGCACTCAGCTTATGCTGCTTATACATGATTGGTGATAGAATTAACTTCACAATGATTGTCAATATAAAAATTACCCAACCAGATGCAATTCCCCAAGATGCAATCAAGTTATACATTGGCATAAAGAATCCACGATTCATCCAACCTATAAACGACCATCCTAATGGTAAAATCTCGTCAAAGTTTTTATCATATGATTTTAACAACGGTAAATCTAAAGGCAAGAAGTACCACGTAAAGTCTTGGTTCAATTCACTTCCAGTCATTTGAACAAAACCTTCATAGTTTAGTTTCTTCAAATACTCTCCTTCTTCAATTGATTCCTGATTTCCTTTACTGTGTGTAAATCCGTTTTTAGCTTCAATTACTGAAGAGAAGAACTGTTGTTTTACACCAATCCAGTTAAGGGTTTCTTTTTCTTCCTCCATCGTCGTTCTTCCGTCATAATCATAGTCTTTATAATTATTGAACGCATAAGAAAATTCTGAGTGAGACTGTTCCTGAGCTCTACCTTTTTCTAAGTTTCTTACACTGTAATCCCAGATAAAATCTGCTTTAGTATCAGAAGTAACCTTAGCAAGACCTTGAGATCTTACTTTGAAGTCTACCGTGTATTTATCTAATAAGGTATAAATGAACTGGATAACAGCTCCGTTATAGTTAGCCGTCAACGTAACAGCATTCCCATTAACTGTTGGAGAGAAAACTAAATCTTTAGTATTGATTACCTTACCTGTTTTATCTTTAAACTGGAAACCGTAGTTTGAGTTGTTTTTAGTAATCAGATAAAGAGGAAGATCAGCTCTGTCACTTTTGCGATCGTAAGCTTTGTATTTTAAAAGTTCTACTTTAGAAACTTGCCCTCCTAAACTTGAAAATTCCAATTTCAATTCATTGTTTGCCAAATTTGCAGTCTGAATTGCATTAGGAGTTACATTTGGATTGATATTGCTTGCCTGAGTTTGTTTTACAGCATTTTTAACTTGTTCAGTTTTTTGTTGCTGAGCCTTTACCTCTTCCTCTTTCGATTGTTTGTTTTGGAAATAAAACATAAAACCGAAGAGTACCAAACATAAAACCGCAAAACTAATCATTTGACTTTTATCGAGTCCGTTGTTCTGTTGCATTCTATTTTAATTAAATTTTTTACCTATTTAAACTTTTCATAAAATCTTAACCACAAAAGGCACAAAAGTTTCGCTTAACACTTAAGTTAGTTTAAAGATCACGTTAATCCTTATTAAAAGAAAACTTAAGTTTTTTGAAAATCTTTGATTTTCCTCTTATGTGAACTTTTTATTTTCAAAACATTAAACTTAAAATACTTATGTATTTCTTAGCTCAACGCTTTTGTTTCTTTTGTGGTTATAAATTTTAAACCCATACGTAAAGTGTATATACACTATACATAATTCGAGTCGACAAAAATACTGTTTTTTTATCAAAACTCTATCTTTTACTCTGTTACTATATAATAAACTCAAGCTGATAATAATCAACCTGAGTTTATATATGACGTTTGTAATTAAACAATTACCTTATTTCTGTTCGCAAGCCTTAATAAAAGCTTTGAATAAAGGATGCGGTGTTGTAACCGTACTCTTGTATTCCGGGTGATACTGTACCCCAACATAGAACGGGTGATCTGGCATCTCAAGAGCTTCAACCAATCCTGTTTCTGGGTTTGTACCTGTGGCTAAGAAACCATTCTTTTCGAATTCCTGAAGATAATCACTGTTGAATTCATAACGGTGACGGTGTCTTTCAGAAATATTTTTAGCTCCGTAAATATCATATAACTTAGAAGCATTTTTCAATGAACATTTCCAAGCTCCAAGACGCATTGTTCCTCCTTTATCTACTACATTTTTCTGCTCTTCCATGATTGAAATTACAGGATCAGGTGTAGAAGTATCAAATTCCATTGAGTTCGCTTTTGAATGTCCAAGAACGTTTCTCGCAAATTCAATCGTCATGATCTGCATTCCCAAACAAATTCCCAACATCGGAACTTTATTTTCTCTTGCATATTGAGCTGTAAGAACTTTACCTTCAATTCCTCTGTCACCAAAACCTGGGGCAACAAGAATTCCATCAACACCATTTAAAGTTTCTTTAATATTTTCAGCTGTAATATCTCCACTGTATACCCATCTCACTTTCACTTCAGTTTCAAGACTTGCTCCTGCATGTTTGAAAGCTTCTGCAATAGAAATATAAGAATCCTGCAGAGAAATATATTTTCCTACTAAAGCAATTTCTACCGTTCTTTTAGGATTTTTGAATTTCTTCAGGAAAGTTTTCCAGTCTTTAAGATCAGCTTCTTTATCATTTTTAAGATCTAATTCTTTTAAAACGACATCATCAAAATTTTGTTTTTGAAGGTACATTGGAACTTCATAGATCGTTTCCAAATCTTTACATTCAATCACATTATCTAAAGAAACATTACAGAATTGAGCCAACTTCGCTCTCTGATCTTTTGGAATATTGTGTTCTGTTCTACACACTAAAACATCCGCCATAATTCCACTTTCCATTAATTGACGAACAGAATGCTGAGATGGCTTAGTTTTTAATTCTCCACTTGAAGCCAAATAAGGCAATAAAGTTAAGTGAATCACCATAGAGTTTTTCTCTCCCAACTCCCACTTCAACTGACGAACAGTTTCAATGTATGGTAAAGATTCAATATCTCCCACAGTTCCACCGATCTCCGTAATAATGATATCGTAGTTCTGCTTAGATAAAATTTTAATTCTACGCTTAATTTCGTTTGTGATATGAGGAATTACCTGCACTGTTTTTCCAAGGAAATCTCCTTTTCTTTCTTTATCAATTACAGTTTGGTAAATTTTTCCTGTCGTAACGTTGTTATTTTGAGAAGTTGGAGCGTCCAAATAACGCTCATAGTGACCTAAATCCAGATCCGTCTCCGCACCATCTTCGGTTACATAGCATTCTCCATGCTCATAAGGATTCAGTGTTCCTGGGTCGATGTTGATATAAGGATCTAGTTTTTGGATCGTTACATTAAAGCCGCGTGATTTTAGTAGAAGTCCCAGAGAAGCAGAAACGATTCCCTTTCCCAAAGATGAAGTTACACCTCCTGTCACAAAGATGTACTTTGTATTCTTTTTACTCATTAGATTAGGTTTGTGCAAAGTTAGGGGAAAAAGAAACGCAAACCAATTTTTTACCTTTATGAAATTGTAAAACCTGCCTCTATCATTTATAAATACTGATAAAAAAAATATCTATATTTGATCTCACCAAACACAAAAAGCCATAACCATAATGATTTCGGTATATAAATTAAAACCAAAATTCCAGCAGCTGCTCACTCCTATTCTATTATTCTTACATAAAAAGAAAATTACAGCCAATCAAATTACGATCAGTTCCATTTTATTATCTGTGATTATTGGAATCTTATTTTGGAATGCCGATGTTTCCAAATGGTTTTTCCTGAGCTTACCCATCGGATTATTGATAAGAATGGCATTGAATGCGCTGGACGGAATGATGGCAAGAAAATTTAATCAAACGAGTAAGTTAGGCGAAGTCTTAAATGAAGTCGGCGATATTGTTTCAGATGTGATTATTTTTTTTCCGTTATTAAAATTTCAGCCGGAGAGTTTATATTTAATTATCATCTTCATTATTTTAAGCATCATTAATGAGTTTGCAGGATTAATTGGGAAAGCAATAGGAAAAGAACGCCGCTACGATGGACCCATGGGGAAAAGTGACCGTGCTTTGATCTTGGGACTGTATGGATTGATCATAATTTTTGGAGTTAATATTTCAAATTATTCTCAATATATATTTGGACTCATTATTTTATTACTTTTGATCAGTACGTATACCCGACTTAAAAAATCCCTCCATGAAGCCTGAAGAAAATAAATTTGCAGATGTTCCTTTACGCGTAAAAACATGGATTTACATTATCTTAGTTTTTGCTATCGGAATTTCACATCCTTTGGCGATGAAGGTCTTTATTTCATGGATCAGTTTTCAATGCTTTTTTGAATTTTTGAGAATGTTCAACGTGAATACAAACAAAATTATTCTTTCAATTTTTATTGGAATTTCACAATTCTTTTTATTGTATTTTTTGAATATTGAGAATTATTTTCTTTATAGTTTAGGCGTATCAATTATTGTATTATTATATTTTTCAATCTTAAAATCATCCCGAAAGCAGGTATTGGAAATCCTAACAGCTTTACTAATTTGCCTTTTTGCTTTTCCCCATTTAGTTTTTATCAGAGAAAATACTTCAGGAATATATGCTATTATTTTTGTTGTCGTTGTGACAGAACTCAATGATGTTTTTCAATATCTAATGGGTAAATTTTTCGGAAAACATAAAATAGTTCCGAAGATCAGTCCTAATAAAACCTTGGAAGGCTTTCTAGGAGGTGTATTTTTGACGATTATATTAAGTAATATTTTAGGTTTCTTTTTATTGAATTCTAATATTCTCACCAATACAATTTTAGGTTTCATATTGGGAATTTCAGGATTCTTTGGAGATGTTTTTATGTCTTATTTAAAAAGAAAAAATGATATAAAAGACACCGGCAATCTACTTCCCGGACATGGCGGTTTATTAGACCGAATGGACAGTTTAATTTTCAATGCCCCAATTTTTTTCTGGATGCTTTCGTTTCTTTTAAATCTATAAAAAATGAGCGAAAAATTTAAAAGAGCATTATTATTTTCAGGAGGCGGAACACGATTAATGATTTACCTCGGGATGTTTGCGGCATTGGAAGAATCAGGTATGAAGCCCGACGTTCTTATCGCTTCATGTGGCGGTGCTTTTGCAGCAACCGTCATCAATGCTTTTCCTGATAATCTTTCCCGAAAGAAATATTTACAATCAGAAGAATATTTTCAGTTTGTATCTCAAACAGCATTAACAAAACATAAAAAACTCTCTGAAATTGGACTTTTCTCTTTAAAAAAACTATTTAATAAAAGGAACGCACCTTATATTGAAGATGTCTTTAATCGATACTTGGTTGAAATGAATCAGGATTTATCAGAAGACTTCCCCTCGTTGAAAAATGCTTCTTTTTCTCAGGAAATTCCGACTTTAATTATTGGTTCAGAGCTCAATTTTAATCCAACAGAAATTGGACAAAAACGAATTCATCGAAAATTATATCAAAAAACAATTTTTACAGATCCTGAAACAGCGAAGAAAATAATTCCGCAGCACATCATCATTACTTCTGAAAATTTAAAACAGAGTGCCGTTGAAGAAATCCCCAACATAAGAACAGATGTTTCTTTATTAACAAGCACTAGAATTTCTGTTTCCGATATGTTCTATGTTGCTCCCGCTTCATTTCAGGGGAAATATTTTGCAGGGGGTGCTATTGATCTCATTCCAATTGAATTGGCAAAGCATCTTGCAGAAGAAGTTATTATTGAAAAAAAACAATCTTATACTCCCGTTGAAGAAGCTTTTGTTCGCGCCGTTTTAGGATACAGCGGAAATAAAAGGCTGGAAGAAATTGGAAATCAGTCACCCGATTTTCAAATTGACACAAATAATATTAAGCAAAAACTGGAAGGACATTATATCAAAAAAAGTATCAATTGGAGAAAAGTTGAGATTACACTTTCTTTGCCTACAAGTCATCAACAGTTTGTAAAAGATATGGAAATGCAGTGGCAATATGGCTTTGATCAGACGATGAAAAGTATAAAAATATAATTTCAAAACAGATAAGTTTTGGATAAATCCTGCATTCAACAACCATGTCAAGGTTTTGAACCTTGACATGGTTCTAAAATACTAATATGTTAATCTTTTGCCTCTTTTGTGGTTGAAATAAGAATTTAATAAAATTATTAATTATTTTAAGTTTTGGCTAAAGCCTATTCTTTTTCTTTTTTTTTTATTTGAACGGGTTAAAACCCGTTTCTATTGATAAGGACTCTATACTTATTTGAAAATTTACTGCAAAAGCAACAAAAGCTATTTGGATAACTAATCATTATTTAATTTTAGAAAACAAAAGTTCTTGAAAGATTAAAAATCAAAGATTTTTCAAAACTTATGTGCTCTTATTTACACTTTAATGATAAACTTAAAATACTAATGTGCTAATCTTTTGCCTCTTTTGCGGTTAAAATAAAAAAGGTATAAAAGGAATTTCACCCTTTTCATTATTAAATAAAAATCTATTTTTACCTAAAATTGAAAATCACAACACGCTTATGAATGTTTTTATTGCAGGCGGGACTTCAGGAATAGGCTATTCGTTGGCTCAGCATTATCTTTCAAAAGGATATTGCGTGGGGATTTGCGGAAGAGATCTGACTAAAATACCAGAAAACAGTTCAGGCAATTTAAAAGTATTTCAAGCGGATGTTTGTGATATGAATTCAATTTTTTCGGCCGTAAATAATTTTTCACAAAATGGGAATCTTGATATTTTCATCAATTGTGCCGGAAGTTACGCAGAAGATGTTGCCGGAAATATTTCTTATGAAGAAGCCGAAGAAATGTTACAAACCAATATTTTAGGAACTGTGAATGGTTTTGAAGTTGCCCGAAAAATAATGAAAGGTCAAGACAAAGGAAGCATTGCTGTTATTGCTTCAGTTTCCGGAATTATGGACTATGAAAATTCGAGTTTGTATACCAAAACTAAACGTTCTGTGATTCAGATTGCGGATGCTTATCGCCGAGCTTTGAAACCGTTTGGAATTTCTGTAACGACAATCGCTCCGGGATACGTGGATACATTGAAATTGAGACAGCTTAATGCTAATGATTTAAGCAAGAAACCATTTCTTACTGATCTTGAAAAGGCAACAGCTACCATTTCAGATGCCATTGAAATGCAAAAGAAAATAATTATTTTTCCTGTAAAAATGAAATGGATGATGAAATCTTTATCCCTTCTCCCCTCTTCATTATTAAATATCATCATGTTTAAAAAAGCAAAATGGATGAAAAACGATTAGATGTAAAGCAGAAAATCTATGCAATGCTATTGTGTTCTGTTGTATTCATAATCGTTTACAATTATTCGGCGTGGCATGCTTCAACGCTGGAAAAAGTTTCTTCTTTTGTTTTTGATTTTGAAAAATACATCCCGTTTCTTCCTTGGACTATTATTCCTTACATGACCAGCGGATTATTTTTCTGTTCAGTTTTTTTCTATTGTAACACAAAAGAGCAACTCAAGGTTCTGACTCGAAGAATTCTGTTAGTAACTCTTATTGCAGGAATTTGTTTTTTATTATTTCCCTTGAAATTTTCTTTACAAAGACCTGAAATTACCCATTCTGTTTTTGGATATTCTTTTCAGTTTTTATCAACATTTGATTCTCCTTTCAACCAAGCGCCTTCCCTACATATTGCATATGCTTTTATTTTCTGGACTGTTTTTAAAGATTTAAAAAAATGGAGAATGTTTTTGCTATTTTGGTTAATCGCTTTGGGAATTTCCACCTTAACAACTTATCAACATCATTTCATTGATATTATCACAGGAACCATTCTGGCTCATATTAGTTTCCTTATCTTTCCTTATCAAAAGAATAACTTTTTATATAGGAATTTTCAAGTGGCTAATTCTTACTTCTTGATAGGATGGATTTTCGTTTTAGTCTCTTTATTATTGTATAAATTTTCACATACATATTGGTTGCTTTTGTTGTGGGTGGCTCTCATTATGATCATAATTTGCTATCATTACCAGAAAAATAATATTCACTTTTTAAAAGATAACAACGGAAATATTCCTTTTTATAAAAAGCTGTTTTACTTTCCTTATACGTTCATCTATTGGATATTCTGGAAGTTTTTAAGAAAGAATAAAAGACCATTAGAGATTGTACCTAGTCTTTATATTTCGTCAAGGCTCAATAAAGAAGATCTAATATATTTTGAAATTAATAAAAATACTTTCGTTTACGATTTGGCAGCAGAAATGGAAGAAAATGAGATGATAAAAGAAAAAGCAACATACTTTTCCGTTCCTTTTTTAGACATTGGAACCTTAGATATTCATCAAACGAAAAAACTCGTTACAGAAATCGTAAAGAATTATCATCAGTTACCGAAAGACGGGAAAATATTGATTCATTGCACGATGGGTTATACCAGAAGTTCTGTCATCGGAATTTTAGTAATGAAAAATATTCTATCTTTACCTCTAAACCAAGCCATAACCAATATGAAAATCCTGAATAAGAACGCAGTCATTCATTCTTATCTCTTCGATTTTCTGAAAAAAATTAATATATGAATAGCGGAAATTTTAAAAGTTTTGATGAAAGCGAGATCTTTTATCGTGAATGGAATTATCAACCTCAACAAAAGAGTATCATCATCATTCATCGTGGTCATGAACACTCCGAAAGACTGAACGATATCGCACAATCGCAACAATTCTCAAACTACAATATTTTTGCATTCGACCTTCGCGGACATGGGCATACGAAGACCCCAACTTCTTCTATTTTTATGGACTATGTACGTGATTTGGATTCTTTTTCAAAATTCATACAATCAAAGTATACTATAAAAATTCAGGATACATTTGTACTTGCCAACAGTATTGGAGGCGTAGTTGCCTCTGCCTGGGCACATGATTTCGCTCCTAACATTGCAGGAATGGCTCTTTTAGCGCCTGCTTTTAGAATTAATCTTATCGTTCCTTTGGCGAATGAAATGATCACTTTGGGGACTAAACTAAAGAAAGGATTGATCATTAAAAGTTATGTGAAATCAACCATGTTGACGCATGATCCTGAACAACAAAAAGCTTACGATACAGATCCTTTGATCACACGATCTATTGATGCAGAATTACTCATCGATCTGGCTAAAGCAGGAAAACGTTTGGTAGAAGATGCAGCCGCAATTGATACACCGACTCTTATTTTATCGGCCGAAAAAGATCATGTTGTTTTCAATAAAGATCAGAAAATTTTTCATGACCAATTAGATACAGATCTAAAACACTACGAAGTCCTTCCTAACTTTTTTCACGGAATTTTATTTGATACCGGAAAAGAATTGGTCTATGATAAAATTAAAGATTTCGCTGAAAAATGTTTTAGTCAAACTCAGAAAAAAGCATCCCTTTCACCCGATAAATTTTCTGTAAAAGAATATCAGGATCTTCAAAATAATGTAGGCAATAATCTCAACTTTAAATTTCAAAAATGGTCTTTGAATACCATCGGAAAGATCAGTAAAGGAATGGAGATCGGATTGAAACATGGCTTTGATTCTGGCGCTTCTTTAGATTATGTGTATCACAATCAGCCTCAAGGGAAATTAGGTTTTGGAAAAATGATGGATAAAAATTATCTCGAGGCTATTGGCTGGACAGGAATTCGAATCAGAAAGCAACATTTAATTAAACTTTTAGAACAAAAAATTAAAAGCCTTCAGCAGGAAGGAAGAAAAGTAAAAATTCTTGATATTGCTGGCGGAACAGGAAATTATCTATTCGATATTAAAGAAAAATATCCTGAAGTTGAAATTGTGGTTAATGAATTTGTAAAGGCTAATATTGAGATCGGAGAAAAAGTAATTCAGGAAAAGAAATATCAAAATATCAGATTTACTAACTTTGATTGTTTTGATCCTGAAACCTATAAGAAATTAAATTTCGAACCTAATATTACCATCGTTTCGGGAATTCTGGAACTTTTTGGAGATAATGAAATGGCAAGTAAAGCCATTCAGGGAGTCAATTCTATTTCAGAAAAAAATTCATTCATTGTATATACTGGACAACCTTGGCATCCGCAATTGAAAATGATTGCTTATGTATTGAACAATCATCAAAATAAAGACTGGATTATGAGGAGGCGTTCTCAAAAAGAATTGGATAGAATGATGACTTTCAACAATATTCAGAAAGAAAATATGTTGATTGATGATTTTGGAATTTTTACGGTGTCTTCCGGAAAGGTTAATTTTTAAGTTATCAACGCAAAGGCGCAAATTTATAATTATTGATCTATTTTTAAGGCGCAAGGATTTTAATCTTCTATAAAAATTGAATGAGAATAAGTAAATCTTTGTTTTAAATATTTACATAAAATAAAAAAGGCTTCTCAATATTCTTGGGAAGCCTTTTCTTAAATCAAATTTATATAAAAATTATTGTTTCACTAACTCAAAATATAAGTTTACGTCAACATCTTTAGCTACACCAGCACCTGTTGGATCATATTTAATATTATAATCTAAACGGTTAACTGTAAATTTTGTCTGGAAACCCATTACTTCTTTTCCTTGTTGATTTTTTGTGATTCCACCGTATGTTACAGGAACAGAAATTTCTTTAGTAACATCTTTTATCGTTAATTTCCCTTTCAATGTGTAAGTATTATTTTTATCCTTCACAAGAGGGCCACTTTCAAAAGTCATCTTTGGAAAATTTTCTGCATCAAAGAAATCTGCACTTTGTAAATGCTTATCTCTCATTTCAACCCCTGTATTCACAGAACCTGTGCTCACAAAGAAACTAAATACCGCATTATCTAATCCTGCTTCTTTACCGGGAGTCATTACTTTTCCTTCAAACTTATCAAATCTACCTTGTACAAAGCTGATCCCCATATGTTTGATATTAAAATTTACTGATGAATGCATAGGATCTACAGCCCAACTCGTCTGTGCAAAACCTACAACGCTTACCAAAGCCAACACAAAAGTTAAAAATACTTTTTTCATAGTGAAATATTTATATTATCCGACAAAGATAGAGGAACAAACAGATCGTGACGTTGATCTATGTTAGTTTCTACTTTTGGATAAAATTATCTTTGAATAGAGCAAATCAAAAAGAAATAGAATAAAAAGAACGATCAGTGAATTGATATAAAGAAATAAAGCTAGGAATTCTGCATCTCCTTTATTAAAAAAATATTGTAGCGGATTCGTTCCTGAAATCATTAATGTAATTATATAAATAATTTCAAATAAAACAGCCATTTTTAAAACTGAATCATAATTCTTTCTGAAGATTAATATGGTAATAAAACTAATGACTGTTACAATAAGACATTCCACCAAAACTCCGATTGGAACCATTGCTACTCCATCTGATCTCTCTTTTAAAAAATACAATATCCATTCACTGAATTGAGCATTAAGAAGGCTCATGACAACAAAAATCAACAAACTTTTGAGTACACTATTTTTCATGTTTGAAAATTAACCAAAATTTCGGAAGAAAAATTCAAAAAAAAATCAAGAACTTCGCGGTATGGCAAAATTAAAAACAGCATATTTCTGTCAAAGCTGCGGATCACAGTATTCTCAATGGATGGGGCAATGTAAAAACTGTGGAGAATGGAATACTTTGGTGGAAGAGGTCGTAGAAAAAACCTCATCTAAAACACCTCCTTTTTCAAAATCAAAGCAACACGTTATCAATATTGTTGAAGTAGAAGCAATAGAAGAACCGCGTATAAAAACTCCTTCCGAAGAATTGAATCGTGTGTTGGGAGGCGGAATTGTTTTAGGTTCAGTTACCTTAATCGGTGGTGAGCCCGGTATTGGAAAATCTACCTTGCTTTTACAGCTTGCTCTGAAAATGAAGAAAAAAGTTTTCTATGTTTCGGGGGAAGAAAGTGCATCTCAGATTAAAATGAGAGCCGACAGATTAACGGATGTTCAAAATCCGAAATGTTTTCTTTATACAGAAACTTCACTGGAGAAAATCCTTCATGAAGCTAAAAAGCTGGAACCCGATTTTGTTATTATTGACTCTATTCAGACGCTGCAATCTCAATTAATTGAAAGTTCACCCGGAACGGTTTCTCAGATCAGAGAATGTTCTAACGAGATCATTAAATATGCTAAAGAAAATAATGTTCCTGTTTTCTTGGTTGGGCACATCACAAAAGATGGGCAAATTGCAGGTCCAAAAGTTCTGGAACACATGGTAGATGTTGTATTGAATTTTGATGGCGATAGAAATCATCTTTTCAGATTATTAAGAGCCAACAAAAACCGTTTTGGATCTACGGCTGAAATCGGGATCTATGAAATGGTTTCTCAAGGGTTAAAGGAAATTAAAAATCCATCCGAAATTTTAATTACTAAAAAATTCGAAGAACTTTCCGGAAATTCTGTTGCCGTAACTTTAGAAGGAAACCGCCCGATGTTGTTGGAAATTCAGGCGTTGGTAAGTACTGCCGTGTATGGAACTCCACAAAGAAGCTGTACAGGTTTTGACGCTAAAAGACTGAATATGTTGTTAGCAGTTCTCGAAAAACGTGCAGGTTTTCAGTTGGGTTCAAAAGACGTTTTCTTAAACATTACCGGAGGAATAAAAACCGACGATCCTGCTTTGGATTTAGCGGTGATTGCATCTATCCTTTCTTCCAATGAAGATATTGCCATCTCAGAACATTTTTGTTTTGCGGGAGAAATTGGTTTAAGTGGCGAGATACGTCCGGTTGCGCAAGTTGAACAGAGAATTACTGAAGCTGAAAAGTTAGGTTATGAAACTATTTTTGTTTCTAATCTAAATAAAATTGCCAAAAGGAAACACGGAATAAAAATTGAAGAAGTAAGTAAAATTGAAGATTTTCATGAAAGACTTTTCTAATAATTAAAAAAGTCACCTTGTGTTGAAATATTATGTTTATATTTATATATCCATAATCTTAAAACATACCTACACATGAAAACAAATTTTATTATTCTACTTGTTTGCTGTGCGAATTTGTTGTCTGCACAGATCAGTGTTTTTCAAAATCCTATTCAGGAAGGAAGCTTAGCTGAAAATCAAAAGATTACTAAAGAGCTCGCTTCAAGTTATATTTCAACAAAATATTATAAACAGAATGACTTTAATTTAAAGTCTGATCTCAAAATTAACTTACCCAATAATAAACAGATCACCGCAAAATTTGATCGGGTTTTAAATTACAGTAACAAAAGCCAATCTTATGTTTATAGCATTGAGAATGAACCTCAATCTGATTTGGTATTTTCAACATATGATCATATTGTAACCGGAATGTATGCTCCCGCTAGTGGAGAAAAGGTGATGTTTCATCAAACAAACGGAGATATTTTCGCATTGTCAACGGTAAGCGATCAGAAAATTCTTGATCAGGATTCTAAAGATGACTCTATTTTAGATTCTACCCTTCCCGGATTTGGAAAAGTTAATTCGAATGTTTGTCTGGATACAACCCCGGTTTGCGCCTCTTCCCGTGTTGATGTGATGGTGGTGTATACTTCTGCTGCAAGAACAGCCTGGGGTGGTGTTGCACAAAGTAATTCTTTTATAGCAACCGCCATTACTAATTTTAATACCTCTTTAACCAATTCGGGGATTTCAAATGTGACGATTAACTTGGTCTATTCAGGAGAAATCGCTTATACAGAACCTGGAAATATCAGCACAGATCTTTCGAGATTAAGAACTAATAATGATGGTTATATGGATAATGTTCATACCCTAAGAACTACGTACGGAGCAGATTTGGTAGCTTTGGTTACCGGAACACCAACCAATACTTGTGGTTTGGGATATGTGAATACCAGCCCAACCAATTACAGCGGTGCCAACGGATTTTGTGTGAGTCTTTATAATTGTGCAGTATCCAACTATTCTTTGGCGCATGAATTAGGACACAATATGGGATTACAACATGATTGGTATGTGAATACAAGTACTTCCCCATGCAGCCATCATCATGGATATGTAAACAGAACAGCCATTAATAACGGAGCTTCAAGTACTTCTTCTCAACGATGGAGAACTATTATGGCTTATAATGACGAATGTTCGGCTGCCGGATTTAACTGCACGAGAATCAACCGTTGGGCAAACCCTGGTGTAAATTATAATTCAGAACCTACAGGAATTGCTATAGGAAACACTAATCCATCTAACGAAGCGTTTGGATTCTCCCGTTTTGCGTGTGTGGTTTCTAATTTTATGCCGGCAGTTTCAGCAGATGTATTATCTACCTCAGAAATTCTTCCTAATACAAAAGAATTTACTTTATATCCTAATCCCGCCAAAGATATGATTACTATTTCGTTAAGTGACAGTGAAAGATATTCATTTAAAATATTTAACACGACAGGACAGCTTATTGAAACAACCACCGAAAGAACTATTCATTTAAAAGGATACACTTCAGGAGTCTATTTTCTCAATATTTACGATGGTAAAGGTTCATTCATTGGAAGTAAAAAATTTATCGTTCAATAATTGTTCACTTTTATAATGAATAAAAATCCTCTGAATATTTTAATTTTATTCAGAGGATTTTTCATTATTAACCCTTACCTTGTCGTATGAATTATCTGGCACATTCTTTTCTTACTTTTTCGGACGGGCAAATTGTTGGGCAATTTCTCGAAGATTTTATCCGAAACAGAGACCGTTTTTCTTTTCCTAAAGAAATTCAGGATGGAATTACTTTACACAGAGCGATTGATACTTTTACTGATGCTCATCCTGCGTTGCATGAGGCCAAGAAGGTTTTTAGTCCCTTGGTAAGATTATATTCCGGAGCATTTGTGGATGTTGCTATGGATTACTTTGTAGCGAATGATTTAAGTTTACATTCTCTTCATGAATGGAAAGAGCATTCTCTAAGAGTATACCGGGTTCTTAATGAAAATCAAAAATGGCTTCCCGAAAATTTCAAAAGAATGCTCATCAAGATGGAACATGATGATTGGCTTTATAATTACCGTGAAGATTGGGGTATAAAATTCAGTATTCAGAATGTTCTCAACAAAGCGAAGTACTTGGATAAAGACCTTCCTGTGTTTGACGTATTTCTTCAAAATAAAGATATTCTTCAGGAATGCTACAATAACTTCTTTCCTGATTTGTTGGCTCATGCAAAAGGGGTTAATGCTTTACTGGAAATAGAAAATCCATTTTAATGATAAAAAAAACACTTACTCGTTAGTAAGTGTTTTTTAATGTTTGGGAACATTTATATGTTGTTTTGTGTTTGTAGAATAATTTATGCCTGAAAAAAATTAATCACCAATTCTGTATACCAATACCTGAGTAGAAACTGCAGCTAAACTCATTCCGAGACCACTACAGTTACCTGACTGGCCCCTTCCTAAAGCAATCTGCCAGGTTGCATTGGCTGGAACTGTAGTAGCATACGTTATTGTCCCTCCATGATTTGATAGATTACCTTCACCATGAGCTGCTGTGCTATGTACTCTTTGTGTACTCCCATTCAAAGGGAAATCTACAAAATAAGAGCTTATATTACATCCTGTTGCACCATGAGTAGCTTCATAAACAAATGTCATCTGATATGTTCCTGCAGGAAAAGTAATAGTATTAGTAGTTGTATTATATGTCATCCCAGGAATTGTATTTTTTACTACCGCCATTGGTACTACTGAGGATCCACCTGCTGCAACTCCATTTAAAAAATCAGCTTGTGCTGTTGCTAACCTAAAAATAGCAGGATTGGGAATAGATAAAGCACTTAATGTACCAATTGTTTTTACAACTCCGGTAGCATCCAGTACCATTAACTTATCTGTAGTCGTAACTCCTGCTCCAGTACCCTCCAAACGTAAAGGGTTAGCCGCCGCAGTTACATGAAGTGCATTGGTTGGTGCACTATTACCAACTCCCACATTTCCTTGTACAATTGCACCATTAGTAGGGGCAGCAATACCTATATAACTATTTCCAACTGCAGCATTACCGTTGACTGTCAGATTACTTGCAGGACTCACCGTAGCATTAATCCCTAACTTACCTGAACGTGTAAGTGTTAACATTTGTAAAACTGAGGTACTTGCATTATCACTCACCGCCTGAAAATTCAAAATAGGTTCTGTAGCATTTAAACTATAGTTCATTTTAAATAATTTTGACCCAGCAGCAGCACTTGTATTTTCCAGATAAAAACCTGGACCGCTAAAACCTGCTGCGCTACCTGTTCCGGTAACTGCCAATCCTGAAATAAAACTGTTAGCTATTCCGGTTGTTGAGCCAGTTTCTGTAATATGAATCTGTTGTTTTGGAGCTATAGTACCTACCCCAATTCTTTTATTGGTAGCATCCACAGAAAATGTTGTAGCATCTACAGAAAATGCATTGACTGCACTTGCTGTAAAAGCTAATGTATTAGCTCCCTGCGTTACAATTCTATTTCCTTGTAAAGTACCATCACCATTATAAATATTAAGGTTAGTAAATACAGTCCCACTAGGGTTTTCTAGTTTTACCCATGCAAGACCATTATAATAATAATATCCTACAGCGTCTATATTCACAGCATTACCTGTTTGTGTTCCTGTCACTGCATTATTTACATAAATCATGGTAGAAGTAGGTATCGCCGTCATACTTTGTGCTCTTTGTCGGTCTACCCTTGGAAGCAATAGACCATCTATATTTGCGCTAGTTCCGGTAGCATTTTTAGCGGCTATGTCTAAGGAAGAATTCGGCGTATTTGTGTTTATCCCTACTTGCGCGTAAGAAGCGCTACTAAAAGCAAACAGTGCTATTATGGGGTAAAAATTTTTCATTCTCATGGTTAGTTTATTTAAGGTTATTTTTTCCTGATTAATAAAGTATATAATCTATATTACATACAATCAGTGATTTCATGGTTTAGGAAAAACGAGTTTAATTTTTATATTAAATGTTAATTTTTTTATAAAATAAGCCGCTTTATGTTAAAACAAATATAATATTTTTTATTCACAATGCAAAGATTATTAATAAATATTAACCATTATTCAATAAGTCATTACAAATCACTTATTTGAGATTTAATCATATTTACCAATGCCTATCTGATAAGAAAAGAATGATAATATTGAACGCTTTACATTCATTCAATTTTTAATAGAAACCATTAAAATAACTATTACATCATTTTTGTATGCTTTCTATAGAAATATTACTCGTAAATATATTTCACGGTTCAATAGAATTTGAACCTCTGCCTATAAAAAATGGCTGCCCGATAAGGACAGCCATTTTAAAAGTTTAATGCTAAGTTTAAATAACTTTATGTAGAAAGAGTATTAATCTCCCACTCTAAACACCAATAATTGTGTTGAGCTATCTCTTAGCCCCATACCTTTCCCAGTACAATTCCCCGACACACCTCTCCCTAAGGCTATTTGCCAGGTTTGGCCTGCCGGAATTGTGGTAGCATATGCAAGAGAGCCTCCATGATTTGATAAGGTTCCTTCAATATGTGAAGCAGTGCTATGAATTCTTTGAATAGAATTATTCAAAGGAAAATCTACAAAATAAGAGCTAATGGTACATCCTGCTGCATTATGGGTTCCCTCATATACAAACATCATCTCATAGGTACCAGCCGGGAAAGTAATCGTACTTGTAGATGCATTATACGACAATCCGGGAATCGTATTTTTCACCAAAGTCATCGGAACAACCTGGGAAGCCCCAGCAGGTATCCCGTTTAAAAAATCATTTTGAGAAGTTCCTAATCTAAATACTGCAGGATTTGGAATAGATAATCCTCCTAATGTATTGATACTTTTAATAACTCCATTGGCATCTATAACCACCAAACGATCCGTAGTTGTATTACCGGCGGCCACTCCTTCCAGTTTCAATGGATCTGCTGCAGATTTTATATGGAGCGCATTAGCAGGAGCAACCGTTCCTATTCCTAATCTACCTTGTGAGGTCACCACAACATCATTTGCTTGTTGAGCTGCTGTAGGGACACCTGTAGCAGAGTTATCTTTTGCCCCATCAATATTAAAAACACCTTGTGGATTAGGTGTATTTATCCCTACTTGGGCGTACGAAATAGTACTTATTGACAATAATGCCAATAATGAATAGAATTTAATTTTTTTCATAACATTTAGGTTTTTTATATTGTTTTTATGTTTTTTTAAAGGTTAGATAAGATGTCATTAAAAAGGATATTTTTGAGTTAAGGGATATAGAAAATTTTTGAAAACAGAGCACGATATAGCCGGCAGAGTTTCCTCTGCAAAGTACATAGATAATATTTACTGAAGTTCTAGACTACAATAAAATTATTTGATTTCGTAAATATTCTGGATAGATATGCCAACTTGGGCGAAAGTATAATCGCTACATCTGAATGTAGCAAATACCATAAGTATTTGTGTTTCATTTTTCATTATTTGTGTCTTAAAAATTTGTGTTTTTCAGAAAATAAAATGCATTATTAAACGCTTATTACTTCTCTTACAAATATATTATTTTTTTCAAATAAAAAAAACAAAAAACCTGATTTTTGTAATAATTTAACCTTAAAAACATTATAGAAAGTAGAGTTAAAATTAAAGAAAAGCCATCAAAACGTCTGATACAGGTATCTATTGGGATAGGTGAGTTTTTCACTTTTACGGTTTCCATTCACTACAATATGAACAATATTGATCTGATCATCGTAGAGATTATAGAGAAAACTGACAGCTACTTCCACTTTTTTAGGACCATTTAAGGGCTCAGACTCTAAAAAAACATTTACAGATTCATTATCTTCTTCATACCCTACATAATTAACTTTTAAAAACCGATTATCTCCTTTTAGCTTTAAATATTCGGCACAATAATTTTTTAATGCTTCATTTAATTGAGTCTTATATTTTTCATCATTAAAATGAAAAGGTTTTCCGTATTTCTTTGTCAGCCCATTTTCCAGATCATCCAGAAAAAAGCGTCCGGTAATTTCAAAGCTTTTTGATTTTGAGTTATAATTAATTTCCACTGAGCCTACATGATAGGGATGAAATGCTTCTTTAGTCTTCACATTTTGAAATGTAACAGGAATTAAAAGAGATAGTGCTACCAACAATATATTTAGCTTCAAAAACATGGAGTGTAATTATTTGGACAAATATAAAAAAAGTGGCAGTTATTAGCTGCCACTGTATGTACTTATAAAATGAGGATGATCTTATTCTTTAATCACCTTTTTCACAATTTTAGTATTGTTATCTAAAGTAATTGTAAACACATAAGTTCCTTTTACCAAATCAGAAACATTGATTTTATTAGAAGTAGATGTAATATCTACATTTCTAATCAATTTCCCTGAAATATCATGTATAGTAACTACGGCCTTAGAAACTTTACCAAGATTAACATTTACAACACTCTTCGCAGGGTTAGGATAAATGTTGATGCCATCGTTTCCTTTGGTATCATTCACTCCTAATGTATTAGAATTGGTCTTCACAAAATATCCTCCAAATCCTGTGGTCTGGAAGCTAACTTCCCAATATTGGTAGGTATCATTCCAAACAATATCAGCTACATTCGGTGTAATGGTAGAAGCAGCACTTCCGTAAGAAGCTACTGTTCCTGTATTTGCTACACTTGTTCCTGAATATTTTTCAATAATAAGATTAGCTTTATTTGCATTATCTGTACTTGATGTAGGTAACTTAACCGTATTGGTAAGGTTATAGGCATCAAATTCTGCCTGCTTGAAATACAACGTTACTTTTCCTGTTGTGGTAGTTGCATTGTTTTCAGGGTTTACTTCGAATCTTCTTGAAACATAGTTCGGCTGTGCATTATCTACCCAAACTTTAGAGGTTACATTTCCTGTTACCGTACTTGCAGCTTCTTTTTCTACTCTTGAAATCAACTGGCAATTGTTTACAAAATAATTGTATCCTGTAGCTACCGGAGACAATTTCGTTTGATTAGCTGTTGCCAATACTTTCACCTCAGCTACATTTTCATATACCGTAGCTCTCATTTTAAGATCGAATGTTCTTGGAGTCCAACTCGTACCATCTGTAGAAGTTTTTGATCTGTTGTTCACAACTATCGCTTCCGTCTTCATGGCAATTCTTCCGCTCAATCCGTTGATCACAATATAGAAATCTTTTCCTGTAACGGTCTGAACATTTAAATCTGAAACATTCACATAGTTCCATGTAAATCTCTGAATATCATTTACCCAAGACGAAACTGTTTTAGTTGCAATGATATCTCCCGGATTTCCGTTGGCATCTACTTTTCTTATCTGAATATCAACAGCCATATCACTAGGAATAGTAGAAGTACCTGTCAGGAATGAGAATCCTCCCAGTTTACCTGTTAATGTTGGAGTATAACGAACAGCTAATGCTGTGTTCTCAAAGAAAGTATTAGATTCTGTATTTGCAATGATATAAGGCTCGTCATATGTAACTATCTCAAAATTAGACTTCACACAGTTTAATTCATCCGTTACGGCTTTATAAATATCCAATTTACCAAATCCCCATCTTGCATTAGGAATATTCCCTGTAGCTCCGTCTTTTCTTGCATTCAGCGTTAATCTGCTTTTTACAGCCGCCGCCGTTAAATTAGGATTAGCCTGAAGCAATAATGCAACCGCTCCTGCAATTCCTGGCGAAGACATACTTGTACCTTGGTTTTTCACATAATATGTTGTCCCGCTAATAATATCTGTAGCATCTGGTGCTGAGTTACTAGATCTTGCAGAGATCACATTTTGTCCAGATCCTGCTATTTCGGGTTTTTGGAAACCATCAACTCTAGGTCCTTGAGAACTAAATGCCGAAATAGACTCCTGCGGAGTAAGTGTATAATATCCTCCTGCAGCAGTATACCAACTCGCTCTTCCCATATAAGAGGCTACTGTAATCGCACTAGATGCATTACCTGGTGAACCTACAATATATTCGTTATTTCCTCCCGTCAAAGCAGTAGCAACCCCTTGACTGTATAACCAACCATGCGTATTGATTTGTTGCGCTCCGTTATTGGTAATTTCTAATGTATAGTTTCCTTGTGCATTGGTCGTAGATCCTGTAGGACGGCTCACAATTAGCTGTACATATCTTTTATTATTATCAGTTCCCCAATAATTATACATTGTAGCAGTTAATCCACCACCTAAAATACTGTGCGTTGTATTCGTAGAAATATTCTGAATATACTGTTGTCCGTCCGGTGTTGTTAGTTTAGCTGTAACCGGACTATCATCATTAGCATACATTACAAAAGAAAATATAGCTGCTGCAGACGTATTACTACCTACAGTAAATGCATAAGTTTGTGCTGCATTAGGTGCAATATCAACAGTTCTATGGATATTCCCACCATAATCATTACCAGCAGAAATAACCACTACTCTACCCGGACCTGAAGCTATAAAATCATTTACTGCCACTTCATTGCTTGCTGTACCATCATGAGCAGACCCTTGACCTCCAATACTCATATTCACAACAATAGGCTTATTTAAAGCCGTCGCCACATTTTTAAAATAGGTTAAAGCATTGATGGTATTGGTTGTTGGAAAAGACCCATTTCCTCCTTTTACGAAAACAATATCTGCTCCCGGAGCAAACCCTTTATGTCTTTTGTCTGCAAAGGCAGATCCGTTTCCTGCTGCTGTTCCCGAAACGTGTGTTCCGTGACCGTTGGTATCAGTCTCACGAACAAAATTGGTTGGTGTTCCATCCAATTCATCTTCAATCTGTGCTCTTGTATATTCTACCCCTGTAGAAAATCCTGCCGGTGAAGTTTCAGCTCCCTGAGGCGTTAAGGTCTGATCCCAAATTGAATAAATTCTACTTTTTGTCTGATCTGTAGCTCCTCTGAAATCAGGATGCTTCCAATCGATTCCCGTATCATAAACACCAACCAAAACTCCGGTTCCTACATATGAAGTATTATTAAAAGCTCCATCCTGTAAAAGACTTGCCCCAGACTGTGCTCTGCTTACATCATTATGAAGAACATCAAAAGTAGGTGCCATCACTGAGGTTACATAAGGAAGCTGAGTCAGTTTTTGAATATCGTCTATTCCTACCAGTGCGGTAGCAAAAGTAGGAAGTACACTTTGAACCAAAATTCCCTCTGATTTTAATCTATCAGGGCTTTTTGTATAAATAATACATGAGTACATGGTTTGTGCACCTTTAGAAGTGACAACCAAATGTTGATCCAGCTGCATTTCCGGACGGGCCATTTCTTTAATTTCAACTCCTTTTGATAATTTGTCTTTATTCTTTAACAACGTTTCAAATCGAGAGTCTAATTTCTGAACCTGGCCAAACATTCCGTAGGATGAAAGTCCTAAAAAAACTGCGGCTACATTTCTTAAAGTATTCCTTCCTGTAACAGGAATGTTTACTTTTGCAAATAATAGTTTTCTAAAATTCATATTGCGTAATTTTTAACAATACAATGATACAATTTTTATTTATTTTAAAGAAGATTAACATAAATTATCAACCATGAAATACGCTATTTAAAAAATTATTATTTAATCTATTAGTAAATCTAAATATCTATGCAGGACTTTTTATTCTATTTAAAACTAGGCTGGGAACACATCATTTCATTAGACGCTTTAGACCATCAGCTTTTTGTTTTAGCATTAATTGCAGTATATTCTTATAACGATTGGAAAAAGATTCTAATACTTGTGACTGCGTTTACCATTGGGCATTCTATCACTTTAGCACTAAGTATTCTTGATGTTTTCAGAGTTCCATCTGCTTGGGTAGAATTTTTAATTCCTCTAACTATTGTTCTTACCTCATTGGACAATATTATCATGAAAAACCAAAAACAAACCTTAATGCGGGCAAATTATTATCTAGCCTTAATTTTCGGACTTATTCATGGGATGGGATTTGCCAATACGGCAAGAGTAATGATTGCTAAAAGTCAAAATATTTTCTTTCCGCTTTTAGGATTTAATATTGGCTTAGAATTAGGGCAAATTATTATTGTGTTCGCTATATTAATTGTATTATTTATTGCACTCAAAATCTTTAAGATTAATAAGAAAGACTGGATATTATTTGTCTCTTCAGTTGTCTTTGCATTAGCCTTAAAAATGACATTAGAAAGAATTCCTTTTTAACGCTGAAACATATCGAAGTTTTCAACTACTTATTATTATATTTGATCATTCTTAAATTATTCTGTCATGAAACTAAAAGTAACTGTACTTTCAGTATTTTTATATACGGGTTTATCTGCTCAAAATATTCAAAATAATCCGGGAAGTAATCACGGAAACAGATTTGAGCAATTAGGAACCATCCTTCCAACGCCCAATATTTACAGAGCTGCTTCTGGAGCACCTGGACATGGATATTGGCAGAACAAAGCCGATTATGACATCACCGCTTATCTGGATGAAGATAAAAGAAATCTAAAAGGTTCTGAAACCATTACCTATTATAACAATTCTCCTGATGATCTGGAATACATCTGGCTTCAGTTAGACGAAAATCAGCAGTCTACAGTAAAAAAAGCAGATTTCCCTTACTCTTCTACTCTTCCTAAATCTACCAACGATCAGCAGTTAAAAGCAACTGACCTGCCCATAAAAGATAATGGATATGGAGTGATTCTTGAAAAAGTAACCGATCTTTCAGGAGCTCCATTAAAATATACAATAAACCAAACCATGATGCGTATTGATTTACCCAAGGCGCTGAAAAAAGGAGAAAAACTGGTTTTTAAAGTAGCTTGGAATTACAACATACCGGACAGAATAAAAATGGGAGGCCGTGGCGGTTATGAGAATTTTGCAGAAGATGGAAATGACCTTTATACCATGACACAATGGTATCCTAGAATGTGTGTATACAGTGATTTCCACGGATGGCAAAATCATCAGTTTACTGGAAGAGGTGAATTTGCATTAGTTTTCGGAAACTTTAAAGTTTCAATGAATGTTCCTGCAGATCATATCGTAGGAGGAACAGGAGAATGTAAAAACTACGAACAGGTTTTAACATCAGACCAATTAGCAAGATATAGAAAGGCAGAAAATGCCAACGAACCAATAGAAATTGTTACGTTGGATGATGCTAAAAAAGCAGAAAAAAATCATGCTAAACAAAGAAAAACATGGAATTTCGAAGCAAATGATGTAAGAGATTTTGCATGGACCTCATCAAGAAAATTTGTTTGGGACGGAATGCGCGTAATTATTCCTGAAAACAATAATAAAGTAATGGCCATGAGTTTTTATCCAAAAGAAGCATATGCTTTATATAGAAAATACTCAACCAAAGCTGTTGCCCATACCATCAAAACCTATTCAGAATTTACGATTCCTTATCCGTATCCTGTTGCCCAATCTGTGGAAGCAGCCAACGGAATGGAATACCCAATGATCTGTTTCAATTTTGGAAGAACAGAAAAAGACGGAACCTATTCTGAAGGAACAAAGAACGGAATGATTGGAGTTGTGATTCATGAAGTAGGACATAATTTTTTCCCAATGATCATTAATTCCGATGAAAGACAATGGAGCTGGATGGATGAAGGATTAAATACTTTTACAGAATATCTTACAGAGGAAAAATGGGATAATAAATTCCCTTCAAAACGTGGTCCGGCTTGGACGATTGTTGATTACATGAAACTTCCTAAAGATCAGTTAGAGCCTATCATGTCGAATTCTGAGAACATTGTTCAGTTTGGTCCGAATGCCTACTCAAAACCGGCAACAGGATTGAATATCCTTCGTGAAACCATTATGGGAAGAGAACTTTTCGATAAAGCTTTTAAAACATATGCTAAAAGATGGGCTTTCAAACACCCTGAGCCTGCAGATTTTTTCAGAACAATGGAAGATGCGAGCGGTGAAGATTTAGATTGGTTCTGGAGAGGTTGGTTCTTCGGAACAGATCCTGTAGATATTGCCATTGATAAAGTAACCATTGCTACTCCTGATCTTAATGCCATACCACAAGCTAATGAAACGACATATAAAGTAGAAAAGCCTTTAGTAAATAGTTTTGAAGACCTTTCTAAAATCAGAAACAAAGAAGATAAAAGCATTACTTTCTTTGTAGATAAAGACAAAGAACTTCAGGATTTCTATTACCGATATGACAGAGGTGAAGAAAAAGTAGATAACAATAAAGAATATACTGTAAAGGCGGATAACACTGCTGCTCTTGATAATAAAGACAAAGAAAAATTCAAAAACATTACAGCCTATCAAATTGATTTTGTGAACAAAGGCGGATTGGTAATGCCAATAATTCTTGAGTTTACTTTTGAAGACGGTACCAAATTATACGATAAATCTTCGGCGCAGATCTGGAGATTAAATGAGCAAAAAGTATCTAAGACATATTACTTTGAAAAGAAATTAAAATCTGTCCAACTGGATCCTATGAGGGAAACCGCAGATATTGATACTTCAAATAATTTCTGGAGCAATGACGGAACAACTTCTGAAATTTCAAAATTCCAGGTATTTAAACAAAAGCAACAACAAGCTGTGAGAGGAGGCTCCAATGGAAAAATAAACCCGATGCAGGCCGCCGGAAAGAAATAAAAGAAATATAATACTATTACAAGAACTGCTTATCTGGCAGTTCTTTTTTGTTGGATATATCCAAAACACAAATTTTGGGAATGACATAAGAATTTACATTAGTAGTAAAACTAATATAGAGAATCAACTATAATTTAATAGATTAGGTGATATATCCGTACGAATTACCTAAAAAAGAACCATATAAGGAATGGTTATTCTGAAGACTTATCTTCATTTTTTAAAGTATCAAATTTATTCGGAAAGAGATTTCTAATTACATTCAAGTAAAATATTAAAATAGATGCGGTAAGAGTTCCACACACAAACATAAATTCTGTATCAGAAATATTAAAATGCAAATGAGATTTACAAAAATCCATCCCATTAAAACCATGTAATAAGATAAAAACACCAATAAAAATAGCCCACCATCTGGCGAATTCAAAAGCTAGTTTAGCATTTTTTTCTCTTAATTGTCTCTCAGAATTACTATTAATTTTTTTCAGCCTAAATTCTTCATGCTTTATCCAGACATCAATATTATCTAATCCGCCAGAAAAAAGAAAGTCTTCTTCAACCAAAGATTTACTATCTTCTGTTACTCCAACAGAGTTAACAAAATCCTGATAGTTTTCATTGAAAAACTTTTTAGCATCTTCGTTTGGATTACTTTGCTGCTCTTCGTTCATTAATGTACGATTTATAATATGATTCGATTAAATCATTAGGAATTGGTTTATTGTGCACCCCATCATACACCTTTTTCCAAGGGGTATTATCCAGGTGTGTTCTAGTTGACAATTCCAATCCAGAAAATTGCTTATAATTATTCCATATCAGTTTAACAAATTCGGCGTCATCCTTTTCTAAATCTTTCTCTTTATATAATTCTACCGTCATTGGGTCTACACTTCCAGATCCAAATCTTTTTATTACATTATAAAGCACAGGAATAACAGGACCATATTTCCATGCCTGAATTGTATCATTAATTAATGGCTTCCCATTAAATCCCAGATACCAACCATGAGCAATATATGTTAGTTTCAGAAGCTTCATCGGCTGAATTGTAAAGCCCTCTTCTTTAGCAAGCTTCATAAATTCGTTGGCGATGTCTAAACTGTTATACATAATAATTCTAAATTTACATTTTAAAGATACGTCTTTTCTATTGATTTTCAAAAAGTTTGCAAAGCTATCCAAATCTAATTATAAATCATAATTTTATTTTTTAGAATTATGATAAAAATATAATTGAGTTTGTATGATAATATTTTCTGCTTTTTTAAAAGTCAAATATATCCTATGAATGCGTCATAACTTGACGCAATAAAACAGCATTCGAAAAAACCTGTCATTGGAGGTAAAATTGTTATCCAGTCTCTTCCTAATTCAAATGCGCTTTCAAGAAATTTTTATAGGTTCTTCCTAGAGGAAGTTTATCTCCATCTTTAAGATACACATTACCGGTATCATAAGAACTGATGTGAGAAGACAAAACAATATATGATTTATGAATTCTGATAAACCCTAAGTTTTGAAATTTTTCCTCAAAATTAGACATACGCTCCAAGATCATATATTTTTTCAGAGAGGTAATAAGGATAATGTATTCTCCAAAACCCTGAATCCATTTGATATCTTCCAACAAAACTTTATTCATGATATAATTAGATTTAAACATGATAAAATCTTCCTGCTTTTTATTCTCCACCGATTTTTTAAACTGTAAAAAATTCTTTGCCTTATCCACCGCCTTTTTAAACGTTTCAAAATCTACAGGTTTTACAAGATAATGCACAACATCTAACTCAAAAGCTTTTACAGCATATTGGGTTTCTAATGTAAGAAATATACAAAGGGGCTTGTAGGGCATTTTTTCCAAAAGCTCAATCCCATTCATATACGGCATATTGATATCCAGAATAACAAGATCTACTTTATTTTCCTGAAGGTATTCCAGCGCCTCTTCCGGGTTTTGAAATCCTTTTAAAAGATCAACATCCTCTATTTGGTTACAATACTGCTTGATAAGTTGCAACGCAGGATATTCATCATCCACACTTACTATGGTTAAATTGGTCATGATAATTTAATTTTTAAAACAGTCTGATATTGGTTATTTTCAATACTTGTAGAAAGAAAAGTAAATATTCCTGAATATTTCTTTTCTAAGATGCTCATTACTGCTTCATTACCCAACCCACTATTATCATCATTTACAAGGATTTTCTTTTTGGCAACGGTATTTATAATTTCAAAATAAATTTCTTGGTTCTGTATTTTGTAACTGACTTTTATAAAACTGTCAGATTCAATTCCTATAGCGGAATGTTTCAGGGCATTTTCAAACAGGGTAAGAAAAATAGAGGGTGGAATTTCAATTAATTCTAATGTTTCTTCATCTTGGATATCAAAAGAAATCGCGAGCAGATTATTGTATTTTAATTGATATAAACCTGTAAGAGATTTTATAGAAGAAAACTCCTGTGCAATACTTATTGTTTCCTTATTGCTATCATAAATAACATATTGAAGGAGCTTACTGAGTTGCAATATAGATTCTGATGTATTCTCTGAAGCATGAAAACTCTTTGAATAAATATTATTAAGGGTATTCAGCAGAAAATGAGGATTCAGTTTAGATTTAAGTAAATCCAGATGTAGCTGCTCTTTTTCTTCCCCCAACTCCTGAAAATCCTGCTCTATTAAAAATTTATCTTTCGTTATTCCTAAAAACGAAGCTACAAGAATTACAATCCCCTGTTCTGTATATACATTATATAAAAATTTGGTATTGGAAAGGGTTTCATTAAAATTCATTCTAAAAACTGCAGGTTCCAGTAAAATTCTAAAAAGGCTGGATACCAAAAAGCAGATTAAAGCGTATAAAATAAACTGCGGATATTTATTCGATAAGTAAAATTGTGGAACAAGATAATAGTATACCAAATAGTACATTCCAATGTTGAAAATAATTATAAATAAAACACACCAAATCAATTCCGGAGCATCAAGAAAGTAGTTTTCGGTGAAAAAAGTAATCAAAATGAAAATAAAAAAGAAGAAAACATGCTGAAACTTCAGTAAAAAGCCCCAACGGTATTTCATTAGCATTTTCAGAATCTTGTCATTAAACAAAATCCTAAAAACCAACAGTATAACTACAATATTTACAAGTAAAAACATCTAAAAACTAGAATTTTCGGTCTTTCAAATATAACATCTTTTTTATTTCGTTATGCAGTTTACTGATAAAATCTGTCATTGGTTGAAAAATTAATCAGCGATTTCTTCTTCTGGATATATTTGAGAGAATAGATATTAATTAAATATTACATGAAGATTAAATTAGAATTAATTATTATTTTACTCCTCGGTTTTTGTACCTCTGCAAGTGCACAAAGTCGTGACAATTATAATATGTGGTTCCAGTATCTTATGACCGCAGAATTAACAGATAAAAGTGCTTTAACGGCGCTGTCTCAATATCGTTCCTTTGATCTGGGGTATGATACAAGACTATTTCTGGTCACAGCATATGTAGATTATGAAGTTGCCAAAGATGTAAGACCAGCAGCAGGATTTATGTTTCTGGTTTTAAATTCTTATAATTCAGACAACTCCAAAAAGCAAAGATATGAGAAACGCCCTTTTCAACAGGTTAGTTTAGGAGGCCGTATTGGAAGAACATTAGTATCTCATCGTTTCCGTGTTGAAGAGCGTTTCATAGACAACCCGGATACGTTTCTTGTAAGGCTTCGTTATCTTATTTCCCTGAGAATCCCATTTAACAAAGCAGGAGAAAAAGAAAAGTATTATGGAATTCTGAAAAATGAAATCAGAATGAACGTAGTTAAAGAAGATCCTTTTGACAGCAACCGTATAACTGCAGGAATCGGAATAAAAACAGGAAAAAACTCTGCAATAGAAGTCGCTTTCATCAACCAGATCCAGACAGGAGCCACAAGTAATTATGGATTTATAGGATTCAGAAATAACTTTGATTGGCGCAAAAAAGAAAAAAATTAGAAAACACAAAACACAATTAGTTATGCTTACATTCCTTGGATTTTTAATGATCATCATCTTTATGGTGCTCATTATGAATAAAAAAATGACCCCGCTTACCGCCTTGGTTATCGTTCCCGTAGTTGTTGCAGTTGTTGCAGGTTTCGGCCCTGAGCTTGGAGGTATGATGAAAAATGGGGTTAAAGAAATAGCTCTTACCGGAGTTATGTTGATTTTTGCCATCCTTTACTTCAGCTTAATGATAGACACAGGATTATTTGAACCTCTTGTTAATATCATTCTGAAAGCTGTTGGAGATAACCCAATTAAAACAACTATAGGTACCGCCATCCTTACAACACTTGTTTCTCTGGATGGAGATGGCTCTTCCACCTATATCATTGTTGTTGCTGCTATGCTACCGCTTTATAAAAAGCAAGGTTTAAATCCTTTAATACTAACCTGTATCATTATGTTGGCAGGCGGTATTATGAATATTCTTCCTTGGGGAGGTCCTACAGCAAGAGTAATGAGTTCCCTGAAATTAGGACATACAGAAATCTTTGTCCCTATGATTCCCATTATGGTTTTAGGAATTTTGTGGGTCATATTTGTTGCCTATATTTTAGGGTTAAGAGAAAAAAGACGCATTGCAAAACATGGTAAATACACAAAATACAGCAATACCGATATCATTGGAGAATCAGACCCAGCCCTTCTTCGTCCGAAATTGATATGGGTAAATTTAATTCTTACCCTTATTCTTTTAACCGTAATGATCCTTGATATTGTTCCTCTTGGTATTGCCTTTATGATTGCCTTCTGTATTGCTTCTGTTATTAATTACCCGAAATTAAAAGACCAGCAAAAAATAATGTCCAAACATGCAGGGAATGCTTTATCAGTTGCAGGAATGATCTTTGGAGCAGGAATTTTCACAGGAATCCTTAACGGATCTGGTATTATGCAGGCTATGGGAAATAGTGTGATAGAAATAATACCCAAAAGCTGGGGTGGTTCTTTGAATATCATTACAGCAGTATTCAGTGTTCCATTAACTTTCTTCCTCACCAATGATGCCTATTATTTTGGAATCCTACCCATCATTACAGCCACCGGACATCAGTTGGGTATTCCACCCGATGTACTTGGCAGAGCAAGTCTTGTGGGCCAGGCTTCTCACCTTTTAAGTCCGCTTGTTCCTTCCACTTATTTATTGGTTTCCCTTGCAGGTGTAGAATTTTCAGATCATTTAAAATATACTTTAAAATGGGCTATCGGCTCTTCTATCATCATGCTATTGGGTGCGTTGCTATTGGGCGTTATTTAATTTAAAATAATTCATAACTTTATTGCGGTCCGAATATAATTTTATTTTTGCACCGACAAATAGTTTTGAAATGAACCTGTTCCACACAAAAAAGACATTTACGGGCAAATACTTAAAAAATCTTACACTTTATGTATTTGCCGCCATTATCGGCGGAGTACTTATGGGACATTATTTCCCTGAGCTAAGCATTAAACTTGGCGTGGTAAGTCAGTATTTTTTTATGGTGCTGGAAATGCTCATTCTGCCAATTATTTTCATGGCTGTTATTTATGGAATCTGTCATTTAGCTGAAATTAAAAATGCAGACAGAATCATCTGGCAAACCGGACTGTATTTTATTCTCACCACTTCAGTGGCTATTTTATTAGGTTTTATTTTTGGTTTTGCGGTAAAGCCAGGAGCTAATACAGGAATTGATATCAGTAAAATAAATACTGCCCTTCCTAAAATTGTTGATATCAACGACGATTCTCTCACCTCCGTTTTCTATCTCAACCGACACGGGATTTTCCTTATTTCATCAATTATTATTGGAGTTTCCTTGAACTTATCTAAAGGAAGAGAACATTTTCTAAAGATATTAGATGCTGGACTTAACGCTTTCTATACCGTTATCAAATACCTGTACATGATACTTCCCTTTATTATTTTCTGTAATATCGCTTTTGGAATTTCAGTGTACGGAATCAATACCCTTTTACCGCTTAGCAAAGTAGTAGCAACGGTATATCTTGCAGATATTGTTTTCATTTTCGGAGTATTGGGATTTGTTTCTTATTTATTTAAATTTAATCTTTGGAAATTCCTTCTCAACATCAAGGAAGAAATTATTTTGGTCATTACCACCTCTTCTTCAAAAACAGCCTTTCCCATTATTTTTGAGAAAATGGAAAGTGAAGGATACAGTAGAAAAATTTTAAGATTTATTATTCCGCTGGGCTATAATTTTAATCTTGCAGGGGCCTGTATTTATCTTTCGGTAGCCTGTTGCTTTCTGATTCAATTTTATAATATTTCTTTAAGCATTAATGATTACATCTGGCTTTTCATGATTATTTCTCTTACCTCAAAAACAGCTTCTGGCGTTCCGGGTTCAGGATTTCTGGCCCTTATATTTACACTCAACCGATTCGGAAAAATTCCTTTAACCGATATAGCTTTGCTTTACAGCGTAGACCGTTTTATGAATGAAGCAAGATCTGTAACCAATTTTATTGGCATTGCTGTTGCCGGTGCAGTGATTTCGAAGCTCAACCAATATCAAAAAAATTAAGAGTCTGTGATGATGATATTTAATAATTGACTCGTTCATACTTTTTATTTTAACCACAAAATGTTTTACACTTAAGTTCATTAAAGTTAATTTAGATAAATGCTGATAAGAACACTTAAGCTGTATTGAAAATCTTTGATTTTCACCTTATATGAAATTTATTATTTTCAACGTTTTCGACTCTTAAAACTTAAGTGATCTTACGTGTTTATAAACTTTTACACATTTTGACTTTGTTTAATTCAACTAAATTACTCCTTCCTCTGTATTGATATTTTACCATCAGACGATTCGTGCAATTTTCAAAAAAAGAGCTGAAATTTTTCTGCCAAAATTTCACATCTCCCAACAAAAGTCTGCCAAAACTCTCCTTTCCGTCGCTTGGCACGTATTTAGAGAATTACAACACAGAAATAATTAAAAATTAAACATATTATGTCAGTAAACTTTAAACCATTAGCAGACAGAGTTTTGATCGAGCCAATCGCTGCAGAAACTAAAACAGCTTCAGGTATTATTATTCCAGACACAGCAAAAGAAAAACCACAAGAAGGTACAGTAGTAGCAGTAGGTCCAGGGAAAAAAGATGAGCCTACAACGGTAAAAGTAGGTGACAAAGTTCTTTATGGAAAATATTCAGGTTCTGAATTAAAACTAGACGGAAAAGATTTCTTAATCGTAAAAGAAGGAGATCTTTTAGGAGTTATTGGGTAAACCGCTTCTTGCTATTGGCTTCTAGCTGATGGCTTAATGCACGAAAATTAGTATGAGAGATTTTAAAAAATTTGAAGTTTGGTAATTAAGTCATCAATTGACTTTAAAAATCTATACTTCAACTAAAACTTTTCCAAAGGAAGAAATTTTTGGATTAACCTCTCAAATCAGAAGATCATTTGCTTCAATAGGATATAATATTTCAGAAGGAAGTGGTAGAAATTCAGATAAAGAATTTGCTAATTTTATCAATATTGCTTTAGGATCATCTAATGAAGCTGAAAACCAATTAATTCTGGCTAAAGATTTAGAATATATCAACGAAAGTGATTATCAAGATCTTTTAGAAGAATTAACCCTATTAAAAAAGAAGCTTGTTGCATTATGGAATAAGCTAAGACAAAATTAAAAAAAAATTAACAATAAACTTGCGAATTGCTAAAGCCAAAAGCCAAAAGCAAATCGCCAAAAGCTAAAATAAAATGGCAAAAGAAATAAAATTCGATATTGAATCAAGAGACGCTTTAAAAAGAGGGGTTGATGCATTGGCTAATGCAGTAAAAGTAACGTTAGGACCAAAAGGAAGAAACGTTGTTATTGAGAAATCTTTCGGTGCACCTCACGTAACTAAAGACGGGGTGTCTGTTGCAAAAGAGATCGAACTTGAAGACAGAGTAGAAAATATGGGAGCGCAAATGGTAAAAGAAGTTGCTTCCAAAACTAATGATATCGCAGGAGATGGTACTACTACCGCTACTGTTTTAGCACAGGCTATCGTAAGAGAAGGTCTTAAGAATGTAGCTGCTGGTGCAAACCCAATGGACTTAAAAAGAGGTATCGACAAAGCAGTAACTGCTGTTGTGGCTAACCTTAAAGAACAGTCTAAGCAAGTTGGTGATTCTACTGAAATGGTGAAGCAAGTAGCTTCTGTTTCTGCTAACAATGACGAGACAATCGGATCTTTGATCGCTGAAGCTTTCGGAAAAGTGGGTAAAGAAGGAGTTATCACTGTAGAAGAAGCTAAAGGTATCGATACAACTGTAGACGTTGTAGAAGGTATGCAGTTTGACAGAGGATACCAGTCGCCATATTTCGTGACGAATCCTGAAAAAATGCTAGTTGAACTAGAAAACCCATACATTCTTTTAGTTGAGAAAAAAATCTCTTCAATGAAAGAATTACTTCCAGTTCTTGAACCAATCGCACAAAGCGGAAAATCTCTATTAATTATTTCTGAAGAAGTTGAAGGTGAAGCTTTGGCTACTTTAGTAGTAAATAAATTAAGAGGTTCTCTTAAAATTGCAGCTGTAAAAGCTCCAGGATTCGGTGACAGAAGAAAAGCAATGTTGGAAGATATCGCTATCTTAACTGGTGGACAGGTTATTTCTGAAGAGCAAGGTTTCACAATGGAAAACGTATCTCTAGATATGTTGGGAACTGCTGAGAAAGTATCTATCGATAAAGACAACACAACAGTTGTAAACGGTGGTGGTGACGAAAGCAAGATCAAAGGTAGAGTAAGCCAGATCAAAGCTCAAATGGAAACTACAACTTCTGACTACGACAGAGAAAAACTACAGGAGAGATTGGCTAAATTAGCTGGTGGTGTTGCCGTATTGTATGTAGGTGCAGCTTCTGAAGTTGAAATGAAAGAGAAAAAAGACAGAGTTGACGATGCATTAAACGCTACGAGAGCAGCGGTTGAAGAAGGTATCGTTGCAGGTGGTGGTGTTGCTTTTGTAAGAGCAATCTCAGCTTTAGAAAACCTTCAAGGGATTAATGCTGACGAAACTACAGGGATCAAAATCGTAAAAAGAGCGATTGAAGAGCCATTAAGACAAATCGTTGCTAACGCAGGAGGTGAAGGTTCTGTAATCGTTGCTAAAGTTGCTGAAGGCAGCGGAGACTTCGGATACAATGCTAAAACTGACGAGTATGTAAACATGCTTGAAGCAGGTATCATCGACCCAACTAAAGTAACGAGAGTTGCCCTTGAAAATGCAGCTTCAGTTTCTGGAATGCTATTAACTACTGAGTGTGTAATCACTGAAGTGAAAAGCGCAGAACCTGCTATGCCAATGGGAGGTGGAATGCCAGGAATGATGTAACGGTCAGCGACCGAGGCAATTTAATATACTAACCGTTCTGCTTTTGTGGAGCGGTTTTTTTTGTTTGAATATGGTTTTCCGTAAGGAAATAGTATATTTATATTTTATATTTAATGATTAATAAATAGATAGTTAAATCAAAACAACATTAGCGCAATTGTATATATTTTTTATATTGACGTAATGCGTAAATTTGTATGTTAGGCAACATTATAAATAAACTCCCGTGATAATAAAATCTATAACTTTAAAAAATAAGTCTGAAATAAATATTGGAAAAATTTCAGTATTAGTAGGTCCAAATAATGTTGGAAAATCTCAAACATTGAGAGATATTCAGCAAACAATGGATAATGGAAAAATGAGTCAAAAGATTTTGATTGACAAAATTACTTTTGAAACACCAACAAAATTTGAAGATATATTTTTTAATCTCAAAGTCACTGATAGTACAAATAATATTGGCTATAAAGTAGTAAGAGGAATAAAAAATAATCTAAGTCAAAAAGATCAATATGAGTTTAATTGGGAATCTATGAAGCAACAACTCGAGAGAGAGAAAAATATTGATTTTACTTTAGGAAACATTAGTAAATTTAAAGTTTCATTTTTAGATTCATCAACAAGGCTTAATCTTGTAAAAACCTCGACATCATTTAATCCAGAAAAAGAAGAACCTTCAAACCTATTACAAAATTTATATATCGACAATAATAATGATAAACTATTGAGGGACGCATTTTATAATTCTTTTGAAATGGACATAAAATTAGATTACAGCGGACTAAGAGACTTTTGTCTTCGAGTAGCTAAAGAATTCGAAGAAATTCCAGAAGATCCAAGAAAAGCATTTCCAATTTTCAATAAATATAATAAAATAGATAATCAAGGTGATGGATTTCGTAGTTTTGCAGGGATAATATTAAGTTTGTTGTTTTCAAAAGATAGGATTATTTTACTAGATGAACCTGAGGCTTTTTTGCATCCAGCACAAGCAAGATTTTTAGGAAAATGGATTGCTGACAATTCTGATAATTTTACTGGTCAATTATTAATTTCAACCCATAATTCAAATTTTTTAAGTGGTTTATTGCAAAGTGATAAAAAAGTAGATATATACCGATTGAATAGAGTTGATGATAATACTTCTTTTAATCTCATTCCCTCTGAAGCAACAGAGAATCTTTCAAAATCACCAATGTTATCAAGCCAAAGAATACTTGAAGCAATTTTCCATAAAGGTGTAATAGTTTGTGAGGCTGATGCTGATAGAATTGTTTACCAGTCAGTTTCAACTCTTTTATTCAATAATCAAGAGGTTTTGTTTGTTCATTCACATAATAAACAAACCTTAAAAGATGTAGCAAAACTACTTAAAGACACAAAAATACCCGTTGGAGTTATTTGTGATATTGATTTATTAAATGATGAAACAGATTTTAAAAACCTTATTCTAAGCGTTACAAATAATACAGTTTCTGAAGCATTAACAATTAAAAGAAGAGAAATTGCAGATAGTATTAACAATTCTAATGAAGAAGAATTACTTAAAAATATTCAAGAAAAAATAATAGAATTTCAAGAACAGCTAAAAAATGGTGAACATAGACTTGGCGGAGCCATTGGAGCTATAAACAGAATTCGAAAAGAGACATCAAAATGGAGTATCCCAAAAAGCAATGGCATCAACGGTTTTGAGGAATCTATTCAGACAACAGTAATATCATTAATACATGAACTTAATGAGTTAAATATTTTTCTTGTTCCAGTAGGTGAACTAGAAGGTTGGATTGATGTCGGAACAAAAAGAAAAAACAAATGGATAATAAAAGCTTTAGATTCTATTTTCGCAGGACAAACTCCCGATAATTTACGTGACTTCGTTGGTCTTGCTATAAATAAAGTAAAAAATAACATTACCTAACATTGTATCGGCAAAATGCGAGGTTAAATCTCAACTTTCGTCAGGATTTCTAATCAATTTTAAAATTCAATAAATCTTTAGGTGCTACATTTAGACCTCTAGCCAAATCTATTAATGTAGTAAATGCAAAATTTCTTTTCCCCGCTTCCGCACGAATCCCTTCGTGTGGCTTTTGTATAAAAAACAACCTTTATTCAACAAAATTTAAATTCTGAATTAGTAAATTTAAGATCCGATGTCTTAGATTTCGATTTCCATCACTTTTCCCTATATTTAAAACATATTTGTCAACCCAAACCTCCACACCCTTGAAAACAAAATCATTACTCCTTTCACTTTTCGGTTTATGTTTAGCCAATGCACAAACCTTAAATTTTAAACATCTTTCGGATATGTCTGTGAGAAGAGGAGCGATAAGCAGTGCTATTGCAGGTGACAATATCTATGTGAGCAATGGTTATAAAGATTCGGATGGCAATGCTACTTTTATTGAGAAATACAGTATTAAAGATAACCGCTGGAGTGTAATCAATTCTACTTTGGTTCCTAAAAGATTCGCCAATTCGGAGACTTACGGTAATAAAGTTTATATTTTTAACGGGTGGGGAAACAGCCATCTTGAAATTATAGACCTTGAAACTCATAAAAAAACGAAGGGAGCTGTTAATCATTCCTATACAGGAAATGCAGGTTCGGCTATCCATAATGGAAAAATATATGTGTTCGGCGGCAGTGGGCTAAACGGTGCTGCAACCACCGTATTTTCTAACCGATTCCAATACTATGATATTGCTACAAATACATGGAATCCATTACCCAATATGCCTACTGCCAGAGAAGCAAAGGGTAAAATTGTGAATGATAAGTTGTATGTTATTGGTGGTTTTAACGGTACATCATCCCGTCTGGTCAATGTTTACGACCTCAACAAAAATCTTTGGACTGAGCAATATACGATGCCTTTTGGAATATCAGGTCATTCATTAGCGGTATCCGGTAATAAGATTTTTATTGCAGGTGGTTATAATAATCAAACTTTTCTGGCCTATTTCGATACAGAAACCAATAAATTGAATCAGTTATCATCCAATATGATCCCTCGAAGACATGCTGCTGCAGAAATTTATAACAATAAATTATACATCATGGGTGGAAGTACAACGTCTTTAACCAAATCAGCCATTAAAAGCATTCAAGTTGCGGATATTAGCGAAGGGGCACTTTCCAATGAAAATGCCAATGAAGATGTATTTAAATCAAAAGTTTATACGAATGCCCAAAGAGACGGTTTCGTCATCAGCAATAAAAATAATAGCAATCAGTTTGAATACACTGTTTATACAATGGATGGAAAAGAAGTCGGAAAAAGTTTTGCTTATTACAACAAAAATATAGATTTGTCAAAAGTACCGCGTGGAACATATATTTTTACATATAAAAACGAGAAAGGACTTTTACAACAGATTAAAATTATAAGATAGATTTCATTAGCAAAATACCCAAACTATGAAAAACTCTGCTTCAAATAAAATCACTAACAAACTTACCTTCTTTTTCATTTTGGGTTTATTATCTATTCTTGCCATAATTATTTTCTCTATTATTGCATTTAATAGTGTTTCTGCACAAGATGGTTTAGCCGGAATGTATGCATTATTTGGATTAATTCCTGTGGTGATAATTATGATCCTGGACAGAATTTGTGTCTGGAAATTTGGAGCCCGCAAGGTCAATAAAATTCAGTTCTATATTGCAGGAGTCCTATTTTCACTTTTTATCCTTAATTGGATAAGACTACAGCTTCAATAAAAACTAAAATGAACTATGATGAACACAAAAAAAATATTTAAATGGACAGGAATCATTTTCGGACTTACTGTATTATTTCTAATAGCAAGCAATTTTATCTGGCTCAACGAAAGGGAAAATCTTCTTTATAAAATGCAGCAATATGTAACGTACAGTAAAGAAGACTGGAAAAATTATGAAACAAACGAGAAATATCTTGAAAATGCTCCTACTGAAGCCGCTCAAACTGCTGTAGCTACCGCTGCTGTGACAGATTTGCATCCCTATAACATTGGTTTTTTCACGGGAAATGAAAAGACAGAGGAGTTAAAAAGAATAAAAAATGCGCATTTTGAAAAATTAGTTCCCGCAAAAAATAAACCTTCTGATGAAGATGCACAAGCTGCTCTGATAAGATTAACTCAAGGTCGCCTCACGGATGTGATCATTAATCAGGAATTGAATATCAAAGTAGGGCAATGTTATGAAAACCCAAATACAGAAGGAAATTACAATTGCGTAAGCTGCATGATTCTACTTTACAACAGAGATAAAAAAGACTGGCAGGAAGCACCCGATGGTGATAATTTCCTAGATAATTCTTACGATTTCTATCAACCCTCTGAAGGCGATATTTGGGAAGCTAAAAATTTATCGATCATGATTCCCTATGATTACGAGCTTATTAAAAAGTATGAAAAAAAGTAAACGTTTTAGTACTAAAAAGCAAGCAAAAAAATTAATATGATGAAAGAATATGCACGCTACCCTACTCCAAAAAAAATCATCGATGAAAAACCTATTTTTAATTATTTTAATTTTTGTCACGTCAGTTTTTTACGCACAAAATAAAGATGTTTCAGGAATTTATGGTGAAAAAATAACGGAAACATTTAATCCGAAAGGAGATTATCTTGAACTTAAATCTGACTCCACATTTATATATAATTACTTAGGAAAAAAGTATTACGGAAATTGGGAACTTTCGCAAAATAAAGTCTTATTAAACCCAAAAATCAAGAAACAATTTCCTAAAATAAAAATGAGAGAATCCAGAATTAATTCAGATTCTATAACAATCAAGATTAACTACATCTCTAGTAATGAAAATTCTGATCATTCAAAAAATCAGGATTTCAGAATGGCGACGATATATTTTGATAAAAAAGGACGTTATATTAATATCCTCAAAAGCCCTTCTATAAGACAATGTGGTTGGGCACCCATCATACGTAAACAGAAAATACTTAATAACGATAATTCAGTGCAAATCTCTCAAAAAGATTTTTCTCAAATAGGATTCATGACCTATCATTTGAATGATTATATTATTTTTACAAGAACCAGTAAAGATTCCAATTTTTTTGAATTCGATATAGAAGATATTCAAGAGGATCAGGATATCATAAAAGATGACTTCTTTTTAATCGACGGAAAATCTCTATTTTATCCCAATAAAAAAGGCAATAAAAACCTAATGCGATTGCCTTTGACGAAAAAGAAAATATAATCGTTTAAGATCATATAATCTTTCCCCACATTACTGCAAGCATTTTTTGTTTGTTTCGAAAATCATTATTAAATCGGCTATAACAATTGAAATACCAATTCACTACACTGAATTTTACATATCTTTGAAATAGATTCGTAAAAACGAGCACTCGTAAAGCCGCTAACAGGTATATATCAACTATAATCCCACTTCAAAATACCGACAATAGATGATGACAAGCAAAATAATTGAATACGCAAATAATCTTATAAAACTGACAGACGAAGAAGCTGAGCAACTAAGTAATGCGTTTAAAGAAGTCAATATTAAAAAACGTCAATTTATTGTCCAACCCAATTTTACAGCCAAAAACAGATACTACGTTTTAAAGGGTACCCTTATGGCATATGTTGTGACGGATGAAGGTCATAATCATACGATTACTTTTGCTATAGACGACTGGTGGATTACAGATTACAACAGTTATATTTTTCAGCAACCCGCTACCATGTTTATCGTTGCCCTGGAAGATACCATTGTTTTACAAATTGACCATGAAAAGGAGCATGATTTAAAAAAATCAAATCATAAGTTTGAAACATTTTTCAGGATTATGGCAGAACGTGGGCTTGCTTCACACCAACGAAGAATCATTTCAAACTTAACACAGTCCGCTGAAGAGCGATATGAAAACTATGCCAGTAAATATCCACAAATTGTCCAGCGAGTTCCGCAATATGCTTTAGCATCCTATTTAGGTATGACCACAGAATTTTTATCCCGCATAAGAAATAAAAGAGTTGCTAAAAAAAGTTGAACTACATCAACCAAATTTCCTAAACTACTTCATTTTTTCCCTTAGCCTATTGTCTGACCTTTGTATCGCAATCGGAAGTAGCCGTTTGCATAAATTAAAAATAAGATGCAAAAATTAAAAGACAAAGTTGCTGTTATCACGGGTGGTGGCAGTGGTATTGGGTTAGCTACAGCCAAAAGATTTGTGGCAGAAGGGGCAAAAGTAGCCATTACAGGACGCAGTCAAAAAACATTGGATGAAGCGCTCAAAGAACTGGGTACATCGGGCATAGCTATTCAAGGTGACAGCTCTAATCTCAATGACCTTGAACGAATTTATAATGAAGTAGAAAATCAATTGGGTAAAGTGGATACCTTGGTTGTCAATGCCGGAGTTTACATCATGGCTCCATTAGCAGATTTTACCGAAGAAATGTTTGATAACGTAAGCGATATTAATTTTAAAGGGGCATTTTTTTCAGTTCAAAAAGCTTTGCCTGTATTGAATGACGGGGCTTCCGTTATATTGATTTCTTCTACGGTAAATGAAAAAGGTATTCCTAACCATTCAGCTTATTCGGCAAGTAAGGCGGCAGTTCGTTCATTGGCGCGCAGTTTCTCGGCTGACTTATTAGATAGAAAAATTAGAGTCAATACCATATCGCCCGGACCAATTGACACTCCTGTTTTCAACACCGTTACTAACACGAGTGAAGAAGCAGAAGCAATGGCAGCAGCTATGGGGAACTTTACTCCTTTAAAAAGACTAGGCGCGCCGGATGAAATTGCAAGCGGTGCAGTTTATTTAGCTTCTGACGAGTCTGCTTTTATGCTAGGTACTGAAATCCTAATTGATGGCGGCTTAAGAGACTTATAAAATAGTCTTAACAATAAATCCTTTTCAAAATTTCATAATCGAACTTCACGGATAATTAGGTATCCTTGAAGTTCGATTATCGTATGTAGAGCCTGTGATAATTTTACTCAGGAATTGCTATACATTGGGTTATCAGGTGTATTTTTTTATTGAAAAAACTCAATAGGTCATGTTTAAAATTATTTTTTGATTAAAAAAATTAACGCAAAGTTGATGAATAATTTTGCTTTATTTTAAGTGAGCAAAGTGATTCGACTTCGTCGCTGATGAAGCTAAAGCTTTTCGTTAGAAAAACACGTCATCAGTACATTGTCTTTTTAATCAAAAATAAAATCCTTTCCAAAATATATTGAACCATTCTATATTTTACATAACAGTTTTCTTTATTTTTACCATCTCAAAAAAGTAAATAAGACATGAAGAAAATAGAAACAAAAATTGATGAAGCCTTTAGAAATACTTTTCTACTTCCCAGAGAAAAAGTAGTGACCAATTTCTTGGTTGATGTTTTAAACTCAAAATATCAATTTAGAGAAGATGATAAAAAAATTGAAGTCATCAGTTTGTATTATTATGCTTCAAGTCCTTTAAGCTTTTTATTTGCTTTGCCTAATTATGAATATTATTCTCCTGATAAAACAATTCAGATCGCAGAGCTGCATTTGAAAGAGCATTCATTTGAAGACTACTCCAATATTGATGTTCAAGAGCTTTGCAAAAAGGTTTTGGATGAAAATAATATTGATTATTCCGCGTATCTTGATGAAGACAACCAATTGGATTTTGCTAATTATTGGGAAAATCAGTTCGGTCTGGAAAGTGATTTTTTAATGAATTGCTGGAGAAATGCAAAAGAAAAAACACAGTCTAAAATGATCGGATTTTTAGAATCTTCAGATGCCGGAGGTGGATTGTTTGACCTAGATAATGGCTATGACGTTCCTTTTGATGTGGATGTGGATGAATACTTACAATCTCATGGATTTATTGTTACCAAGGAGATTTAAAAATACATTCTGATAAACGCTCGCTACATAAGTTTACTTTTTTATTAATTTTAATATGAACATGAATACAACACCATTTTCAAAGATCATTGCCGGCACCATGACATGGGGAGTTTGGGGTAAAAACTGTAACACTCAACAGATGATCGAATTGATGCACTGTTGCCTGGAAAATAAAATTACAACATTTGATCATGCAGATATTTATGGAGATTACACTACAGAAGCTGCTTTTGGAAAAGCTTTCAACGAAAGTAAAATTGACCGTAGCAAAATACAGTTTATTTCTAAGTGCGGCATTCAAATGGAATCTGGTAAAAGAAATAACTCCGTAAAGCATTATGATTATTCTACTTCCTATATTATTTGGTCAGTAGAACAGTCATTAAAAAACCTTCAAACAGATTATTTAGATTTACTGTTGCTGCATCGTCCAAGCCCGTTAATGAGAGCTGATGAAATTGCAGAAGCCATTACCAAACTAAAACAAGAAGGAAAAATTAAAGATTTTGGAGTTTCCAATTTTACGCCTTTGCAAACGGATTTAATCGAGACAAAAACCAAAATTAATTATAACCAAATCAGTTTTTCTATTACCGATTTTGAAGCGATGACTAACGGAAGTTTAGATCATATGCAGACTCGTGGTATCACACCGATGTGTTGGTCACCGCTAGGAACTGTTTTTAAAGAAGACAATGATCAGACTCAACGTTTAAAAAAGATGATTGCCAATTTTTCTACAAAATATGACGTTCCCGCTGATATTATTCTTCTGGCATGGATCTTAAAACACCCAGCCGGAATTTTACCCGTTTGTGGTACCGCTGATCCATCAAGATTGGCTAATCTAATGAAAGCAACAACAGTCAATATGGAATTGCAAGATTGGTTTGCGTTGTGGTCAGAAAGTGCAGGGGTTCCGGTTCCGTAATTTT
The DNA here is from genome assembly GCF_900142445.1 of Chryseobacterium polytrichastri. GTDB lineage: Bacteria > Bacteroidota > Bacteroidia > Flavobacteriales > Weeksellaceae > Chryseobacterium > Chryseobacterium polytrichastri. The sequence continues at coordinate 115,399 of NZ_FRAV01000005.1, forward strand.
GATCTTTTTTAAATTATTGAGAAATATAATTTGTCAATTTTATATTTAGCTATCAGCTAGTCCAAGTTTTCAAGCTTGTGTCTTAATCACACAATAGTAAGGACGCTCGTGCTAGCCTTTGTGGGTTTTTAAACTGAAAAGCAACATTCAAAAAAAACAACTATATTCATTCCACTTATTTTGTGTAGTTTAGTTCTCTTGAAACCGAACGAAACAAATATTTTCAACCCGGTAGAATTAAGAAAAACACCACCATGAAAATCCAGCGAGAAGATATTCACATAATAAGCCGCCACAGCAATCTGACAGAGCAGGCAATTGAAAGAGTACTGAAAGAAAATGTTTACAATGATAAAGAAATGTGGAAAAAATTCCTTCGACTGTTCTTTATCACTCTTGGTATTGGGTTTACTACTGCGGGAATTATTTTCTTTTTTGCGTATAATTGGGCAGATCTGAACAAATTTGCTAAACTCAGATTAACAGAAATGCTCATCATTGTAACTACCGTCGTTGTTTTACTCCCAAAAATAAAAAGCAGCACCCGAAATATTATCCTCACAGGTTCATCTTTTTTGGTCGGGGTTTTATTTGCGGTATTCGGACAAATTTATCAGACAGGCGCCAATGCCTATGATTTCTTTTTAGCCTGGACCCTTTTTATCACCTTATGGGTGGTTGTTTCCAACTTTGCCCCGTTGTGGTTATTGTATATTGTTTTAATCAACACCACATTTATTTTATATACAGAGCAAGTTGTCAAAGATTGGCCCCCTATATTGATCATTACGTTACTTTTTCTATTCAATACAGCAATACTTCTTATTTTCATTTTTCTGGAAATGGATAAAAAAATTGAAAACGTCCCCAAATGGTTTACCTATATTTTGGCATTAGGCTCTGTTACCTTTGCGACTGCGGGAGTGAGTTTCGGGCTTCTTGATGAAGATCAATCTATATTTCCTGTTTTAGCTTTAATTGTTATATTAATGTATGGTCTCGGAATCTGGTATGGAATCAAATCAAAAAGCGGATTTTATCTTTCTGTGATTCCATTGAGTATTATTATCATGATTTCAGCCTCAATCCTCAAAAAATCTGAAGGAGCAGAGATGCTTTTACCAGTAAGCCTTTTTATCATTGTAAGTGTTACGTTGGTCATTATGAAATTAGTTAACCTTCAAAAAAAATGGAAGAATGAGAAATAAAGAAGAAATAAAAGAACTTTTGAACCACTTTCAGACAGAAAATAAAGACGTGACATTTGATGAAAAAACCATCTTTTCCGCTTATCAAAAAAATGATGACCATCAATCTTTAGCAGTAAAAATCCTGTCTATTTTTGGTGGTGCTTTAGCGAGTCTTGCTTTTGTAGGTTTCCTTTTTATCACAGGATTATATGACTCTACCGCGGCTTTATTCATATTGGGCACCCTTCTAATTTTGGGAGGAATGTTCATCAACAAAATATATAATACAACCATTTTTGATACTGTAAGTGTTTCATCTTATACCATTGGGTTTATCATTTTAACACTCGCTTTGTTTAAGATGGAAATGACCGAAAACACAGTAAGCCTTATTTGTATTTTGATTGCAGCGGTTTCATTAATAATTGCTCGGAGCTATATCATTGCTTTTGCTTCTGTATTGATTATCAATGGGGCCATTATATCGCTGATCACATTAAATAAAAACTTGGATTTCATTCATGTATATCTTTCTTTGCTTGCCCTGATTGTCACTGCCGTCTTTGTGAAAGAAGCAAAAATAATATCTCTGCATCCCGTATATTCAAAATTATACAACCCAGTTCGTATCGGGTTAGTTATTTCATTTTTGGCAGCATTCGTTTTCATTTTCCTAGACCACGAATTTATTGAGGAATCCAGAGAATATATTTGGGTACCATCCGTCGTTATTATTCTGGCCATTCTATATGTGCTATCTCATCTTTTTCAAGTTTTACATATTTCTGAAATGAAACAAAAAATAGGAATTTATATCGTTAGTATGTTAGTATTGCTCCCCACTGTTTTATCTCCTGCTATTTCTGGAGCTATCTTAATTATTCTGTTGAGCTTTTTAGTGAATTATAAGACCAGTTTGGTGATTGGGATTATCGCATTCATTTATTTTGTTTCACAGTATTATTATGACCTTCATTTTACATTACTTACCAAATCAATCCTTTTATTTTCATCCGGTATATTATTTCTGGGACTCTATTTATTAACTCATAAAAAACTGACATCAAATGAAAAAATATAAGTGGATTATTATAGTATTGAATCTCATTATTTTGTTGGTGTATTTCAACTATTCCGTAATAAAAAAAGAAGAGCTTCTGAGAGAAGGACAACTGGTTCTTTTAAAGCTAGCTCCTGTTGATCCGCGTTCTTTAATGCAAGGTGATTACATGAATTTACGGTATGAAATATCAGAAGGCAGATATTCACAAAATATTCCGAAAAGAGGATATTGCATCGTTAAGCTTGATCATAATGGAGTTGCCCATAAAGTAAGATTTCAAAAAGAGACAACCCCTCTCAATAAAGGTGAATACGCTATTGAATACACATCACCAGACCAATGGAGTGTTAATATTGGTGCAGAATCTTTCTTTTTTCAGGAAGGGCAAGCCAAAAAGTATGAAAACGCTAGATATGGTGGGGTAAGAATTGATCAAAACGGAAACAGTCTGTTAGTTGGTCTTTATGATGATCAATTGAAAAATATAAAGTAAAAGAGCATCATCCCCAATTTATTTTATATTTTTAACTTTTAATATGCACACAGTAACATGAAAAAAGCCTTTGAATTCCTTAACAATTTAAAAGAAAACAACAATCGGGAATGGTTTGCTCAGCATAAGGCAGAATACGATTCGATTGTCAAAGAAAACAAAGTTTTTTTCAACAAAATTTACACCGAACTTCAGGAATACGATCATTTAAAAGGGATTCATATCTTCAGAATTTACAGAGATCTTCGTTTTTCCAAAGATCAGTCTACGCCTTATAAAACCAATTTCGGAGTTGGATATTCCCGTTCAAAACCAATGTTAAGAGGTGGATATTATATTCAGCTAGAACCCAACAATAGTTTTGTGGGAGGAGGATTTTGGGGTCCTGACACCAAAGATTTACTCCGCATCCGAAAAGAATTTGAACTCAATACAACAGCAATAGATAAAATCATATCCAACGAGACTTTCATACAATACTTCGGAAACATTGAAGGTGATGCTGTAAAAACGGCTCCCCGAGGTTTTGATAAAAATCATCCTGCTATAGATTTAATCCGAAAAAAGCAATATGTAGTCATGAGAAAATTTACTGATAAGGAAGTTTTATCCGAAAGTTTTCAAAAGGAAGTAGTTCTTACCTTATTAGCAATGCGTCCTTTTTTTGATTATATGAGTGAAGTACTGACAACCGATTTAAATGGAGAGTCTTTGTTTTAAAATTAAGATAGCCTGTTATCAAAAACTTTTCGATTTTGAGAATAGCTTTTTGTTATATTTATGCTCCTTAAAATAAACCAATGAATGCAACATTTGACACCCTAATTCTTTACGTTAAAAACGTTGAGTTACTTAAAAATTTCTATGTTGAAAACTTTAATCTAAAAGTGATTGAAGAAGATTCTATTTGGGTTCTTTTAAATGCAGGAAACGTACATATTGGCTTTCATAAAATTGGAGATCAGTATTTGGATAAAATAGAAGCTGGTCATACCTTCGATAATAATACAAAAATTGTTTTTACCATTGATGTAGATATAGAATTGGCAAGAAACGAATTCCTGTCAAAAAATATTCAGATGAGAGAGATCAAAACATTCGACAATTACGATTTTTGGCTGTGCGACGGAACCGATCCTGAAGGAAATGTTTTTCAATTAAAAAGTAGAAAATAATACCGATTGATCATAGCAAATCAATGAAAAAATAAAGTATCCAATGAGGTTCAAAATAGTCATTCTTCTATTCACTTTTTCGATCTTAAAAATTTTTGCGACAGGTCAGGAGCCTGATAAAATTATTATTAACAACAAGGAGTATGATTTGCTAAATAATCCTTTGGAAAAATATTTTCAGAACCATCCAGAATATCATCCCATCTACGGGCCCAAACTTTCCGAATTCCAAAAATATCGCAATGGAGAAAGAATGCTCTCTTTTTCTACCTCAAACTCTCGTGATTATATTGCAACATTTACCATTGAAAAAAATATTTTGAGTGTTGTTGATATTAAAATTCAGGATCTCAATTCAGAAAACGAAGACTATATTTCTGTATACAAGCAGCTTTTTGGAGATCAAAAAATAGTTCTTGATTATTCCGGAATACTGGTCATACCCACTGGTGATTTAATAGAAACTGCAAATTTTGGATATTCATATTTATTTACTCAGTATAAATTAATGACCATCAATAAAGACAACGTCGTGAAGGAAAAAGAATTAAATAAAGATGAATTTATGAAGTTCAGATTTACTCAATTCAGAGAATACAAAAAATCAGAAGACTACAAAATTGAGCTGAAAAATTATCTTAAAAATTGGGAAGCCGAAAAAAAATCAGAGCTATCACCAGAAAACATTAAAAAAATGTCAAAAAAAGAAATGGCTCAATTAAAAAAAGAATATGCACAACCTCCTACTGAAGATCATATTGATGGATATTTTTTCGTGTCCCAAAACCCAGATTTCATCATTGTAGATTATTAAAATATCTGATCTTTACTGCCTCAGAAGTTTCATAATTATTTCTATTAAAATATTTTAACACCCACTTTCTTTGTACGTATTCAAAAATAATATACATTTGCAATTATAATTAAATGAATATTCATTTAATTATAAACCACTCGTAATAAATCGAATATGCGAAATAGAGATCCACACAAAGAAAATATAATAAAACAAAAGGCCATTGAAATCATTGTAAAAGATGGATTGGATGGATTTACTATCAATAAATTAGCAAAAGCCTGTAATATTTCTGTCGGCACTCCTTATGTATATTATAAAGACAAGGATGACCTTATTGTTCAACTGGTTATTGAAGAAGGAAACAAAATGGAAGCGCTCATTAATGAAGGATTCGATCCAAACTCTTCATTGGAAGAAGGACTTCGCGTGCAATGGACCAACAGATATCATTATGCCATCAAAAATCCACTACTGATGCCTTTCTTTGAGCAAATTAATAATTCTCATTACAGTCAGCAATTTGTAAAAATGTTTAATGAAAAACCGGGATTGTTTATGAGTGAATTCAAGAATAATCTTTTAGAATTTATTTCCAATACCGTACAACGTGGAGAAATAGAAGAAACCCCATTTGAAATTTACTGGTCCATTGCGTTCGCTCCCTTAAATACGTTATTACGTTTTCATCAACAGGGAAAAAATGTAAACGGACTTCCTTTTGTTTTAACCGATGAAATACTATGGAGCACCTTCGCCAAGGTTTGTAAGGCATTAAAAAAGTAAAAATAGAATAATACGTAATACAATGATACATTCATTTTTAATGATCGGCCAATCTAATATGGCTGGTCGTGGCTTTCTACAGGAAGTTTCCCCTATTCATGACGAAAAGATAAAAATGCTGAGAAACGGAAGATGGCAAACAATGTCGGAACCCATTAATTGTGACCGATCTACTTCTGGAATTAGTCTGGCAGCATCTTTCGCTTCTTCATGGCGTTTGTTCCATAATCAGGAAGACGATATTGCCTTAATTCCGTGTGCTGATGGCGGAACAAGCTTAGACGATTGGAGTATTGAAGGTCCGTTATTTCATAATGCTGTTTTTCAAGCAAAAGCGGCACAAAAAATAAGTACACTAAGCGGAATTCTGTGGCATCAGGGAGAAAATGACAGCAATGGGAAAAAGCATCAATCCTACATAGAAAAGTTTGCCTTACTTATAAAAACTTTGAGAGAAGAACTTCATGTCCCGCATATTCCTCTGATCGTTGGTGGATTGGGTGATTTTTTACAATACGGAATGTATGGTCAATATTTTAATGAACATCATGAAGTCAGTAAAGTATTGTTAGAATTTGCCCAAAATCATGATAACTGCTACTTTGCTTCTGCTGAAGCTTTAACAGCTAATCCGGACAACATTCATTTTGATGCAGTTTCTCAGAGAAAATTTGGGATCAGATATTTTAAAGCATTTCAGCAAAAAGCTCATATCCTCGGAACAGTGAAGGATGAAGATAAAATCATAGAACAAATTAATAACCGTCCTTTAACCAAAAACGAAAAATCCGAACTGCTTCAATATCAATTTGCTATGGGAACGATAAGTGCAGATGAATTTCAGAATCAGTTTGCAGAAATTAATAAAGGATCATAAAGGAACTATATCGCAATTAAAATAACCAACATTTTACTAACATCTTATCAATACCCTATAAATTTTTATTAACAAGTTACTAACAATTCAATATCCATTATAAATACAGAATTATCTATCCTAGTTAAATAAAACACATAATATCATTAACTAAATAGAACATTTTGACACAACAAAAAAGTTATCCACAATTCTATAGAATTACTTCCAATTGTGGATAACTTTAATAAACACTAAAAACTTCCAAGTATTTCACTTACAAAGTTTCCTATTTTATATTCATTAATTTAACGACCTTTAAACACACCTTACATCAAGATCTATAATAATGAATAAAATATTTCTATTAACTTTCGTATTTGCTTATATTCAGTTTTTCGCCCAACATAAAATAGAGCTTTCTTATGCTAATCAATATGATGATTTTATTGAAATCAATTTATATATAGACAAGCCATCCAGTAAATTTGATCTGATTAATTTTGACACCTTAACGGTTACTGATAATACCCAGAAAGTACTTAAAGAAAATAAAGAATATCCAATTAATTACAACTATAATAATGGAGATACTAAGGTAAAACGCTATTACATTCCGGCTCATCAATTTAAGACCGTAGATATAAAAGGGGTCATGAAATATTTTAAGCCCTCAAAAGACAATGACTCCTATTTTGATTTGGGCACCCTCAATGAAATAAAGCGAAATACCAATCTTGTGGATAAAAAAATAAACGCAAAAAATCCTGAACTTTATTTTAGCATTGTAGATTCCACCACAATTAATAAAATTTTTCCAGACTTTAGCTATACAATAAGTGATGACGAAGAGTATAAAAAAATTGATTTCAAATCCTACGACCTCATCTACGCTTATCGATATAATGATAAACAAAAATTGATCTATTTCATCAATGACAATCCTGATCCCGGCTACAACAATTTATCAATAGGTGATAAAAAAACCGGAATCACCTACAAATTTATTAAACTAAAAAAAGGAATGACTCCAACCGAAAAAGACCAAATCCGAATTGAACTGATGATAGAAAATGAAAAATCTATTCAGAGAATTCCTTTTGAACTCAAAAACATTGTTATTGAAAAGAAATAAAATCTATGGCAAAAGAAATACAGATCCTCACTCAATTTATTGAAGGAAACCTTTCCCCAGAAGAATTTGAAGAACAACTTTTCACCAATCCAATTCTTGAAACATTTCTTTCATCATCGGTTATCAACTGGAAAGGAACCTACCTTGAAGGCACAACCGTATTCTTATATTTAGCCGAGCAAGATTACAATAGTCCGACAGGCATATTAAATGCTCAAGGTACCATAGAACTCTTTTTTAAAAAGTCAGGAATTGAAGTAACGCCTTCAAATAAATATGCAGAAGAGTATAATTTAATATCAATGCTAAGTCCAAAATACATTGATGCCGACTCTGAATTTATTGAGAAATATATTTTACCTTCAGATAAAACGCTATCAAAAACAGAACAAAAGCAATTGATTAAAAATCGATATTCAGAACTTTTTAAGTTTCAATCTAAACCTCCAAAGTGGATACAAAATCCGCAGTGGCCGATACAAAATGGCAAGCCTTTATTTTTTCTGACTCAAGTAGATATTAAAGATTGTGAGTTTTTCCATGATAACGGAAGTATTTACTTATTTCTAAATCCAGAAACCAAAGTAGTTGAAACAATACAGCAGTTTTATTAATATTGTTCCTAAAAGCACTTCTGCAAAAGGGTTCCCGTAAGGTCATCAAAACAATTCGTTTTACTTTTGATTCTCAATTTTTAGATAATTAAATATAAAACAATGAAAAAACTACTATTGGCTTTTACACTCTTTATTTTTGGAATTTCACTTTCTCAAACCCTTCCAAAATTTGAAAATGACACCTTAACGACCTCAACAGGTTTTAAAGTATATGAAGGTTTAGATTTGAAAATAGGAACCGGTTCTATGAACGATGGTGATTTTAAGTTTATCCGAACCAATGCCTCTTCCCTATTCAATTACAGTTCTACAACAGGTTATCAAGGTCTTGCCAATCAGGCTAACTCTTTCAGAAGAAGTAATTCAGGACTCACTTTTAAGGTGAAAAAAGTAATGCCCAGAGGAAATAAAAAGAATGGATACGTATATTATGTAAAAATCGGAAGTGGATTGATCAACTATGAAATGGACATTGAAAACGCCATAAAATATGGTGAAATTATTATTCCTGATGAGTTCATGCCCAAAGAAAAATCTCAGATTCAAAATTCTGAAACAAAATATGATAAACTGAAGAAGATAAAAGAACTGAAAGATGCGGGAGTTTTATCAGATGAAGAATTCCAAAAGGAAAAAGATAAAATCATGGATGAAAAATAATCAACACACAAATGCTCTATTCTATGGAGCATTTTTTATTTTTACATTAAAATAACCAACTTTTGAATGAAAAAAATATCATCACTGCTATTTTTCTTAGCCCTACTTTATATAAATGCCCAAAATATCACTAAAAAAGAAACATTCGAAAAATGTAGAGAAACATATTCACGAAAAATATGTAAAACAGATACAGACAAAGATGGTATTATAGATAAAGAGGATAAGTGCCCTGACATTCCTGGATTACATATATTCCAAGGTTGTCCTGATACAGATGGAGATAATATTCCAGATAAAGATGATAAATGTATAGAGGTAGCTGGACCTATTGAAAATAATGGCTGCCCTTGGCCTGACAAGGATGGTGACGGACTAAGAGATATTGATGATCAATGCCCAGATATAGCTGGCAATATTGAAAATAATGGCTGTCCATGGCCAGATCAAGACAATGACGGAATTCCTGATAAAGATGATCACTGTCCTAATAAAGAAGGAATATCAGAATATAACGGATGCCCACGCCCTATACAAATATTACATGTAGTCCCAAAGAAAAATATTTAAATATTATGAAAAAAAATGACTTCTGTACTATCGACAGAAGTCATTTTTTATTGAATCGATGCCTATTACAGAAATCGTTTAATTCTTTATTAATTTTACAGAATGTTGATTTCCTTTTTTAGTTTCAACCTGAATGATATAATTTCCTTTTATAAGGTTTCGAATATCTATGTGGTCGTTAAATCTTGAAGATCCAGTTTGAACAATTTTACCCGATAAATCAAAAATTTTAAAGTTAAAAGTTTCATTATCAGACTTCCCGTTTTGGATGGTAATACTATTACCTGCAGGGTTTGGATAAAGTGTCAATATATTATTTTGATCTTTATTTGATACAGAATCCGTACCTAAATATGAGGAATCAATAAACTTAGACAAATAGGACTTGCTACCATATGTCACACTATCACCACTATATGAAAGAACAAGTGAACCATTATTTAGATTAAATAGTTTTTTAATAAAATCAGCTCTCATTGAAGTATTTGGAGGAGTAGCCATAAATACCTGAAATCCAGTATTTGAAATGGTATAATCTATACTTCCATTGGGATTAAATCTCGTTACAAATAATTGTTGTAAAAAATTGGCAGTTCCGTTGAATAAATTAGTTATACTCCCCATTACTACTATTTTTGAATTAGGCAATACCGTTATCTGGCTCAAATCCAATTGATTTGCAGTCAAAAAGAAATAATTAGACGTTCTTCCGTTATTGGCAAAATTGGAGATCATTGCCCCGTCTGAAATTTGGATTTTTGACAAAAAGAAAGTATCAGAGGAAGAAGAAGACTGATGCAAAATTAAAATAGAATTGTCTGAATAATTATATTCAAAACTTTTAATTCTACTCCCTTGATTATTAGGCATCAATAAAGTTCCGCTATTACCGAATGTTGAATCATACGCTCCGTCAGGAAATCTTCTTTCTATATAAGACTCTTGCATGCTTGTTAATGGATTAACTCTGGATCCAGCCATTACTAATTTCCCATCATTCTGAATATAGAACTTATACAATGTGAAAGAAGGTAATGATAATTTCCCATTGGTACCAAAACTAGTATCAACCATTCCGTTGGAATTAATTTTTGTTAGATAATACCCAGCATTATACGCATACAGATAGCTATTGCCATTATTATCAACTACCATATCATATACTGATCCATTTTGACCCACTGATTGGGTGGTAAATCCATTTGTCCCAAAACTGGGATCCAGAGTTCCGTCAAGATTAATTCTTGTAATAAATAAATCGTATAAACTATGAGTAGGAGTAGCATTCACTCTTCCATAAATAATTATTTTATCATTATGCAAAACAATTTTTTTTACCGCTTCGCTTTTTTCCAATGAATTAGCCCCCATATCATGGTTTTTCGTACCAAAAGCAAGATCTATGTTCCCATTTTGATTTACTTTTCTAATGGTGATGGAACCTGTTGAAGTTGCAGTAATAAATTGACCATCGGGAAGCATTACAGCATCTGAAGTTTCGTAATAATTATCATAATTAGAATAACCACCTGTTCCAAATGACGAATCTAACGTAATGCTTTGTGCATTAAAAAAATGTATTAAAATCAAGAATAGTAAAAAATAAATTTTTCTCATTATATAATATTTTGAATTTCTTAAAATGCTGCAAATATACAACCCTTGCCTTTTAAATAGCACACCTATTTACTTTGACATAAGTGATTTTTCATATTCTTCAAAGAAACACATTCTCTTTCAATTGGCTTTTTGTAAATTGGTCCACCACTTTAAATCCATTATATGACAGACATTCTGAAAAATAAGGAAGAACTTTCCAGAAAAGAAAAGACTCACGAAATTCTCAAAAAAGAAGGTATCAAAATCAATGTTAATCTTCCTTACATTGAGTCGGAAGAGGAAACGACCCTTCGAACTCCTAAAGAAGTTGCAACAAGAGCGGCAATCTTGTCTATTACCAACTTAGTTTCTTTTGACAGTATAGATTCGGAAGAAGCCATCAGCTATCTTGAAGAGTGCAATCTTTGGGAACATACAACATCTGATGAAAAAGACTTTCTACAAAATCCTACCGAAGACAAAAAATTTCAGGAAACCTGGAAATCTGAATGCATCTGGGTTTTACTCTGGGCACTACAGCTTGTCGAAAATATTCCTTTTCCGAATGAATTATGTGATTTAAATGATATTGCTCTTGACAAATATCCTATTGGTGGAGATAACGATCCGAATGAGTTTATCAAAACCAACAATCAACTTCGTTCAAAAGCTGAAATACTAGATACGAATGATCTTTATTACAGATATCATTGGGCTTGTGTGGATGCCCGATTAAACAATTTGGAGATGACAACCATAGATTCAGGAATTCTATATGAAAGACAGTATGCACTCAATTGGCTTGTGAATTATATGGGGCAGGAATGGGATGATGTTTCTTGTGATACTTAATCTATTTCAGAGATGACACAGCAAGAACTTATTGACCAATTCATCAACCTGTCTGAAGGAAAACTCGTTGCCGAGGAATGGATAAGCTGGTTTACTACCCATAAAGATTCCGTAGAAAAAATATGTGGGAGAACGGCCTTTCTTAAAATAAAACCTAAAGACAGTTTCAGTGGGGTCAGGAATTTATACATCGGACAACTGGCAGCTTTTGACTGGCTCACATCTAAAGAAATAAAAGTCTCTTTATCTGATCTCTATAAAAAAGGATGGGAAAAAGAATTTGATGATTTCTGTAAAGCAGAGAAACAAAAAGAAAAATTACTCCAGAAGGAGGTGGAGAATAAATTCGGATATTTAAAAGATAATTATCCCAAATTTTTCAAACAATTAACCAAATCTTATAGTAATTCCGATGTTATTGAAGCAGGCGAAAAACAGGAGGCTATTCAAAATACAGAGAAAGAACTTTCCATACAACTTCCTGAAGATCTCGCAACATGGTATCAAAATGTATCAACCTTACGGCTTGAAGGGATAGACATTGATTTTAAAGAATTAACCACCGAAACGATTCAAAAGAAACAATATCTGATCCTAGGTGAATTTTGGTTGTATGGTGATGGAGATCAATTATTGTTTAATTTGGAAAATCAAAGCATCTATATTTTCGCCCACGAAAACCAACCTCCTAAAGCTATAAAAATAGCAAATTCATTCACCGATTTTGTGGAGAAAAAAATGGTAACTTATTTAAAAGAATACGAATCTTAAATTCTTTAAGCAACTTATAAAACCAATAACTACAATGCAACATATATATAAAATACTTTTTACAGTATTCTTAACAATTTTTGTAAACCAAAACTTTTATTCTCAAAATATAAATTTAGAAGAATATGAAATTTATATCGAAAACACTTTGATTGCTAAACAAGACTTTGCCAAAAATGGACAGAATTTAAATGAGGTTCAGGTAAAAACAATTGAATTCAAACCAATAACAAATGGGTTTAAAAAGGCCTATTACCTAAATGGAAAATTATATTCAAGCGGGAAGATTGAAAATCTAAAAGAAAATGGAATTTGGGAATACTGGCATCCAAATGGTCAGAAAGCCCGCAAAGGAGAATTTATAAATGGAAAACCAAATGGAACTCATGAATACTGGTATGAAAACGGAAAGATCCGTGGCATAGGAAACTGGAAAGATGGAGTCTACGATGGCAGATGGGAAATGTATAATGAGGATGGAAAAGAGAAAACAATTCAAAATTATAAAGCCGGAAAGCAAATTCTTTAAATTAGTACTTCTTAAAAATAAAACTTATCCGAATTCAACAAATAATAACTTAGAGAAAATCTAATAAATCCTATCAAAATTCATTTCCCAATTCAAAAAACTTCCCGAAATTAGCAGCCTGTGCGTTAGATAAAAAATTTATGAATTAAAAGAACAATTAAAACAAACATACAGTAAAACTTAACATAAGTTTTCTTCGGGGCAGGGCGCAATTCCCTACCGGCGGTTACAGTCCGCGACTCCTTTTTAACGAAAGGACTGATTTGGTGAAACTCCAAAACCGACAGTTACAGTCTGGATGAGAGAAGAAAATGAAACAATCAATAAGACTATTTTGATAGACTTGTTGTGTTGTCTTTCATTTCCATGTACCGAAGTGTATTTTAACTTTCAACAGTAAAATAACATGGAAAAATTATTAGAAAAATTCGGAGCTACCTCCCAAGAACGTGTAGAAAATGCACTTTTAAAATTACAAAAAGGAAAAGGCATCCTTTTAGTAGATGATGAAAACCGTGAAAACGAAGGCGACATCATCTTCCCTGCCTCCACCATTACAGAAAAAGACATGGCACTTTTGATCCGCGAATGCAGCGGCATCGTTTGTTTATGCATCTCGGAAGAAAAAAGTAAACATCTTAATCTTCGCCCAATGGTGGAAAGCAACAACTCAAAAAATCAAACAGCTTTTACCATTACCATTGAAGCCAAAGAAGGCGTAGAATCTGGTGTTTCAGCGAAAGACCGTGTAACAACAATCAAAACAGCGATTGCTGAAAATGCATTGGCAGAACACATTGCAAGTCCGGGACACGTTTTCCCTTTAATCGCCAGAAAAGATGGTGTTTTTGAAAGACGTGGACACACCGAAGGAAGTGTAGATTTGGTAAAACTAGCCAATCTTGGGGATGATGCTGTGCTTTGTGAATTAACGAACGAAGACGGTTCTATGGCAAGACTTCCAGAGATCGTAGATTTTGCAGCAAAAAGAGAAATGACCGTCGTTACGATTGAGGACATTTATTCTTACCGTAAAATGATGATCAGTCAGAACTAAATTTTTAAATAGATAACGCACATAAAATTTCCGCTTGAGTTTTACTTGAGCGGATTTTTATTGTTGAATTCATAAATATTATAGCTAAAGAATTTAACACTATTTCAGCTAAACTCTCAAAAGAAATACAGACTTAATTCATCAAACAATTCTCTTTTAAACATTTCATTAAAAATAAGTTACCCCTAAATAAAATATATTTTCGATAGGGCATTTTAATTATCTTTAAAGAAATTTTTAACTATGAAAACATCTGTACTTTTTTTGTTGGCAACCTTTAGTGTTTGTTCAGCACAAACAACCATTACCAAAGCATTTAATGATCCTATCATCGGTGACTTTGCAAATAATTATAATGTAATCGGAACGGTAGACAATTCTGTAACAGGCTCAAATGCTATCTTTTCTAACAGCAGTTTAACCCAAGGTTCTGCTGCCTCGGCTAATTATTCGGCACCTACTTCCGGTGAAATCAGTACCTATCCGGGAACAACGATTAAAATGGTGAATGGCAGCAATACGATATACTATAAAGCAACGGCTTCTAAATTGGAAATCACGGGTCTTATTACGCCAGATGCCACCTTGAATTTCACAACAAATAACGGAACATTTATTTCTTATCCTGCTGCTTTTGGATATTCAGAACCTGATACGGCATCCGGAACATTTACTTCCACCGCAGCCTCCGGAACATTTAGCGGAACGATCAATATTTCCGCCGATGCAAGTGGAACATTAATCGTAGGAGCAAAGACCTATACCAATGTATTAAGAATTAAATCTGTTCAGAATTTTAATTTGTCTGTAGCAGGAGTTCCGGTTCCTGTAGGAACAGTTACTAATACTGCTTACACCTATTACGACAGTTCTCATAAATTCCCTTTACTTTCTTCAACAACTGCAAATATAAACGTACCACTTTTAAGCATTAATCAAACTACGGTAGGCGCGCAGGCTTTAAATGAAGCTTTCCTAGCCGTAAATGATCATACAGTTAAAAAAGAAGCTCTTAAAATATATCCTAATCCAGCACAGGATTTTATTGAATTAAAAGGAGAAACAGGAAATTATTCAACCGTTTCTATCTATAGTCTGGACGGAAAACTGATCAAAACATCGGATCTAAAATCCGGAAAAGTGCAGATCTCTGAACTTCCTACAGCCAATTACTTCATACAAGCTTCCGGAAAAGATGCAAAGACAGAAATCGTGAAGTTTATCAAAAAATAAAAGTTTTAATGATTAATAATTGAATGATATAAACACAGCATTCATCATAACAAAAAAGCTCCAAAGCCTTTCGACTTTGGAGCTTACTTTATACAAGCAGACCTATTTCTGAATTTTAGAACAGTCTATTTCTTAATTATTTTAGCAAAAGTTGTATTACCTCTTAACAGATAATTCCCTGATGGAAACTCACTAAGATCAATACTATTATTTCCTTTACTTAAAGTCATATTTTTAATGATTCTTCCTGTGCTGTCATACAAATAAGCTGTTTCGTTGGCTGTAGATTCAACAGTTATTAATCCCGTTGTTGGGTTAGGATAAGCAGAAGTTTTTAATTTTGTTGAAGTTTCTAAAGTTGATAAACTTGCGCTGCAACTTGCATTATAAGTATCTCCAGTAATATTAAATCCTTTGTTTACCAATTGAGCTCTTGCCATAATTGCTTGTGGTGTAGAATAAGTTATTCCTGCTGCTTCTATGACTCCAATTGCAGATCCTAAGTTTGATAATGTAGGATTATTGCTGAGAGCAATTAGAAATTTATTATAATTAATACATGATAAACCAGAATTGTTAAATCCGAAATACACATAGGCCGAAGGAACATTTTGAAAGCTGATATTCCAGGTAGAAATATCCTGATCAAAAAGTGAAGCACCATTAAACATCCTAAAACTCTCAGCCCCCCAAACTTTACTAACATCCCAGTTTCCAATAGGCTGATTAAATGATGATGCATTGGTAAACATTTGACCAAAACTTATTACTTTACTGGTGTTCCAATTATTAAGAGGCTGATTAAAGGATGTAGCATTAGAGAACATATTACGGAAATTCGTTGCATTGCTTGTATTCCATGAATTTAATGGCTGGTTGAACGCTACCGCATCCTGAAACATTGAAATGAAATTGGTTCCGGACGAGGTATTCCAGGCAGAAATATTTTGATTAAAAGCTGATGCGTAAGAAAACATATCCCGAAAATCTGTTACTTTTGCTGTATTCCAAGTTCCAATAGGCTGATTAAACAACTTTGCTCTGCTAAACATACTGTTCATATTTGTAATGTTGCTTGTGTTCCAGTTAGCAAATGACGGATTACCAATCAAAGATGGGCAATGAATGAACATTTCAGATAAATTATTAATTTGTGTTAGATTAGGAGCATCTGTAGCGGTTACATCAAGGTTTGGACAGCTTGAAAATCCTTTATCAAATTGCTGAAGCCAAAGGATATCTCCCCATTGACTCACTTCGAAGAGTTTTGGATTTCCAGCAGCAATCATATTTGCGCTACCTCTAAATCCATAAAATAATCCACTCCCATTTGATGCTTTTACTCTGTAAGTTGCCTGAATAGGATTTGTATTTAAAGAAGTACCAAAAGAAATCACCGCAGGACTGCCGCTACTTGATGTTACAGAACTAAGTGCCCCATTATGCTGAGGATATCCTACTTCTTCCCAGGCAATGGTATAGCTGGTTCCGGTACCTCCAAAAGATATTGCATTATCAACGGTACCCGTGATATTAGGTTTCCATACCGTAATAAATTCATTCTGCGCATAAGAAATGAAAAATAGAAAAAGAAAAATGGTTACTAGTTGTTTTTTATACATAATTTCAAGGTTAAAATTTGATTTAATAAGATCATAACTTCCCGGGATTCTGTTTCTTATTTCTAATACAAAGATATAGACGCATAGCGACAGAACTTGTCGTATTAAAATTTAATTTGATTATTTTACAAATTTATTTTCTTCCTATAAATCAAATTCAAACGTCATTGAATACTATTTTTCTATGATCAGATTTATATTTTGAATGCTCAGATAATTTTTTCAATAACACAAAACCCTTTCGCTTAATAATGCCATATATCCAAAAAGTAAATCCGCTCAGAATATTTCTGAGCGGATTTTTTATTTAAGTTTAAACTCAATTTAAAAAGTAGCTGCCGGCGCTGTTGAGTTATTTAATTTCTTTTCTAGATCTGTTTTTTTACCTTTTGAGAAATCATAGCTTACTCCTAACACAAACATAGATTTATTATTCATAATTTGTCCTACTCGTGAATAATTAACCAAACTTTCTGGTAAACTTTTGGTTTTATATTGGGAAGGCATCCCGATCCAGTACATCCCTGTTGACAACGTCCATTCTTTCTTTTTATAACTTACAAATATATGGTTCTGATTCTCATTAAGGTTGAGAAATGCTCCACTCAATGTATACACCGGAATATTGATCTGATACTGCATCGAAAATGATTTATATTCAGACGATACTACAAAATTATTTCCTATATAATTATTCTTAATCAAAGCGCCACTGCTTGTTCTCACAGTTTCTGATGCAGGGGCAATCACTGCTTTTATAACAAGAAGGCTACTTCCAAAAGGTTTATAAGAACCTGTTAGCTGAACACCATACTGTTGAGAACTTTTTGCATTTTCATACGTAAGGGCATAATTACCCAACGCCTCATCTAAAACATAGAATTGATTGATCGTACGCTGCGTATTCCAGTAAAAAAGATTCGCGTTAAAATCAAAATGTTTATTATTAAAAGAATAGATTAAGTTATTTCCAAACGTCTGCTGAGAAGTAAGAAAAGGATTTCCACGCTGTACAATATTCGGTGCCAACTGAACAACGTTGCTACTTAAAGCCGAACTTCCCGGACTTTTTGGTTTATAACTGCTTGTAAAACGAAGGCTCTGATTATTTTTCAGTTGGTACCCCAAAACAAGCTTGGGAACAAAAGACCATTCATCAAAAGTATTTTCGGCACTTTTATTATGAATATTCATTAGCCCGGCCCCAATACGATAGCTGAATTTCTTTATTTTTCCGGCAAATTCAGAATACACATACTGCTCCAGATAATTAACACTGTATTCCGAAAAACCCGATAAATTCTGCAAATCATTAGAAATAGAAGTATTAGAAACACGATATCCTGATGAAAGTTTACCTACTTCGAAATCATGAGTATAAGCCAACTCTCCTACTACTCCGGTTTGTTTTGCTTTAAGATTCATATCATTATCAAAAACAGATTGCCCTGAAGAAATAATCCATTCTTTAGCAAACTCGGAAGTGTCAGTCGTAAAATGGTTAGCCACAACATTTAAACTCAACTCATCTTTTTTACTTATATTTTTTGAAAAATATAGATCTAATGTGGGCGTTACATATTCTGTACTACCATTTTTAAGTATTTGATGTTCCTCCGAAAAATTATCTTTTGTAAAAATACTTCCTCCGTTACCATTTACAAAACTGTTGAAAATATCCATATTCAGTTTTGCCTGAAAGGCATAATTATCGGGAACCTGACGCGTGTAACGTAAGGCTATGTTTTGAAAGGTATATCCAAAATGGTCTTTTTTGTTTTCATCCGAACGGTAATGCTCTCCGCCCAACTGATAATCATAAATACTCTGAACTCTTCTGTCATCATAATCCCTAAGATTGATAGAATATTCTAACCCGAAATTATTCTTTCCTTTGGTATAATTAGCATATGCCGAACCGTTTATAAAGCCTGTGGTAAAAGCACTCGTAAGATCAGCACCGAAAACATATCCTGTTTCTGCCGAACGGGTCAACAGGTTAATTACAGTATCTGCTCTTGTAGCCCATCTCGCAGGTGGAATATCATAATATTCTACTTTAATAACTTCACTTGGCTGAACACTTCGGATCTGCATATCCGTAGCTTCAATTCCATTGATCAAAAACAAGGTAGTTCCTCCTTTGATGCTTTTAAGCGTATTGGAAATAGGATCAAGCTGTAATTCCGGTAATGTTTTTAGAAGGTCTTTTGCATAACGGGCCTTTTCCAAAGCCTCCTTATCGAAAGTATACACTGCTTTGTCTGCAAATTGCTTTTTACGCTGAGCCTTCAGAATAACTTCTTGAATCTCTCCCGTCTTTGTATCGTTTATTGTATCATTTTTTGCATTTTCCTGTGAGAAGACAAAAACTCCACAAAGGAAAAATACAGAACATATAGCTTTTTTCATATATAAATCTAAGTAACATCTATAAAACAGCCGACAGCCGCAGTTTATTACATCACAAACTTAAGTTTTTTTATTATTCTATAAATTTATTCATTAAAAATATTTTCCCTTCTTATTTCCTTTGTCTATAGACTTTTTTTAGATAATTTAGTTTTTCAAAATCATTAGGAAATGAAGAGGTTTTTATTTTTTACAATTCTATTTTTATCTGTTAAAATGTGGGCATGTAAATGTGAAGCTCAAAACATACAACAATCATTTAAAAATGCTGATTTTGTTTTCATTGGAGATATACAATCTGTTAAACAAACGCCATCGGGCTTCAAAACATTACAAAATTTTATAAGCACCGTAAAAATTGAAAAAGTTTTTAAATCGGAAAACTATGATGGCTTTTATGTAGATCAGGCGACTCTTTTTACTTCACAAATTCGTTCTTGTGATTATCCCTTTATTGAAAAAGGGAGATATTTAATTTTTGGATATATTGATTCCGATACTGGATTTATATACTCCGAACATTGTTTGGCAACCAAAGAAATGAGTTTTGTAACTCAGGAAGATTTTAAATTACTTGAAAAATTAAATGCAGATTTCACGCAAGAATTAAAAGTAAAAAATGCAAAACCTCAAGAACTTATAGAATTATTAGATGAACCTAATACTCCTAATCAGAAAATCAACACCTTAGATAGAGAATTAAGTACCAGCCAATCAGAAAATAAGAATCTAAAAATTGTGATCATTGTTATTTCAATGGTCTTTATTTTAGTATTAGCTTTTTTAATTTTAAAGAAGAAGAAAAAATAACTCAGGTTTAAATTTTCTTATAAGAATCAATATTATATTACTATTTTTAACCAAAATTAAAAATTAAACTCACAGTTTATTGATTTTTTGCTCGCTTTTTGCTTCCGTTTCCATACACCAACTCACAGAATGTATAATCAAAATATAAAGTCATGAAAAAATACCTCATCGTTATTCTTTGCTTTCTTCTTTCGAAAGTGGAGGCACAAGAATCTGGCTCGGTTTCTTCAGACAAAATGAATATCATTAAAACCAACGTTACGGGATATGTGTTCAGAAACATTAATTTGTCTTATGAAAGATCAATTAACCAATGGTTTTCCATTAATGTAGGTTTTGGAACCATGCCTGAGGGAAAAGTTCCTTTCATCAATTCATTTTTAAATGATGAGGACGAAAAGAGATTTCAAAATTTAAGAGTAAAAGCAACCAATTTTACCATAGAGCCTCGCTTTTATATCGGAAAAGGTTTTGGAAAGGGATTCTATATTGCCCCCTATTATAGATATTCAAAAGTAACTTCCAATACTTTCGATTTTTATTATGATTATAACGCTGCCAATGCTGTGACGTTTCAAATTCCTCTTAAAGGATCAGGAAGTACCAACGGAAACAGCGGAGGTGTTATGGTGGGTGCTCAGTTTTTCCTTAATAAAAGTGAAAGTTTAGTCTTAGATTTTTGGATTGCAGGAGGCCATTATGGAAGCGGAAAAGGTGATTTCATTCTTACAAGTGATTATATCCTAACGCCAGAAATGCAGAACCAACTAAAAAAAGAAATTGAAAATTTAGATATTCCATTTGTAGATTACACCATAGAAACCAATGAAAGAGGCGCCAAAATAAAAGTAGACGGACCTTGGGCCGGTTTCAGAAGTGGATTGTCTTTGGGGTATAGGTTTTAAAAAATTACAGTCAACATTCCTGAGCAGATTTTTATATCTTTAAAAAGAATATACTATATTCGGATTAATAATTTGACATGAAAATCCTTATCATAGAAGACCATAAAGATCTTGCAACCAATATTACAGACTATCTGAAGAAAGAAGATTACGTTTGTGAGGTGGCTTCTAATACGCGAGAAGCTTTAGAAAAGATTGAACTTTTTGAATATGACTGTATTCTTCTAGACCTTATGCTTCCTGACGGAAATGGCTTAGAGATTTTACAACAGATCAAAAAAGATTCTCCATCAGCCAGCGTAATTATTGTTTCTGCAAAAAATTCTTTAGACACAAAATTAGCCGGATTAGATGATGGCGCAGATGATTATATCACAAAACCATTTTCTCTGCCCGAGCTTCATTCAAGAATTAAAGCGGTGGTAAGAAGAAAAACACCCGAAGCTAACCGCATCCTGAGTTTCAATGAAATTACAATTGATCTGCAATCTAAGGAATGTAAAATCAATGATCAATTGCTAAATCTTACCAAAAAAGAGCTCAACATACTGATCTATTTTATTAATAATCAAAACAGGATGCTTTCTAAACAAGCCATCGCAAGTCATCTTTGGGGAGACTACACCTATAGCATTGATAATGTAGACTTTGTATATCAACATCTTAAAAACTTAAGAAAGAAAATAATAGACGGAGGGGGAAAAGATTACCTACAAACTGTCTACGGATTGGGGTATAAATGGATCGACAAATAGAAATTACACTTCAGATTTACCTTGGAATAACATATGAAAATGCTAGTCTAATATCTTTAAAATGAATTTAAGCTTCCGTTTTGCAAGAGCATTTACCATTTTGGTATTTTTCGTCCTCATCACAGGCTTTACAATTTTGTATTTTGCTTTTGAAAGGGCGACCATGCGTTCTGCCATTGTAAAACTGGAAGATCTCAATACGTATATCACGCATAGGCTTGAAAAAGATTCTGCTTATGATTATCTTAAATTTCACCGTCAAACGCAGGTTAAAATTCTTCCACCCGACACCAAGATTACCAAGGAAAAAATAATTGAAGAAAAATACACCTGGAATAAAAGCATCCAGTCTTATATCAACCGAATTTCTGTAACCTCCTACCCTGTTATTCATCAAAAAAAATATTCCATTACAAGTATAAGGTATATCACCATTATTGAGAACCAATTTATCATGAGTATCATTATGGTCGTAGCCTGGATCATGGTTTTTCTTATCATCCTTACCATTATTGTGAGTGTTTTGGTATCAAAAAAAATTCTTAATCCTTTTTATCATGCAATGGAAGAGATCAAAAAGTTTAGCCTAAAGGACGATCGTTCCATGGATCTTATGAAAACAGAAACCGAAGAATTCAAATCATTGAATAAGTTTCTCCTGAAAATGTCTGAAAGCTCAAAGAAAGACTATCATCTATTGGAAGAACTCTCAGAAAATACCTCCCACGAATTGCAAACTCCATTAGCTTCTATTAAAGGAAAAATAGAATTATTAATGGACAGTGAACTTTCAGAAAATCAATTGATCACTCTTTCATCTATGAATGACGAGCTCGACAGGCTTTCGTCCATCAATCAATCTTTGATTCTTCTCGCAAAATTAGAACACTTTGAAAAAAATGAATCTCAACGGATTAATTTCTCTGAATTATTAAAAGAAAGACTCCAATATTTTGAAGATCTCTTTGAAATTCAAAACCTTAGTTTAGTTAAAGAAATTCATGAGGATGTGTATCTTAATTTTGATGAAAATCTCGCTTCTATTGTTATTAACAACCTTATTAATAACTCCAAAAGACATAATATAAAGAATGGAAAGATTCTGGTAACCCTTACAGAGAATTTTTTTCAGATCTCAAATACAGGAAATCCACCCTCAATCCCAACAGAAGAATTGTTCAAAAGATTCAAACGTGGAAACCCCAATCAAAATTCCATTGGCATCGGTTTGGCGCTCGTGAAGAAAATTTTGGAGATTTATGACTATGAAATTTCGTATCATTTTGAGGACAACTTGCATACCATAAGAATCAATTTAACAAAATAAAACACTGAAAATCAAAATATTAATATCAAAAACTTCATTTCTTTAAAAACTTCAGAATTTCTTCAGAATTTATGTATTGTTTAGGCACAAGTAAAAACGCCTATGAAAAAAATAGTTCTAATTTTAGCATTTACGACCTTCCAATATGCTTATAGCCAAGACAGCATAAGAGTCGAAAAAATAGAAGAAGTTCCAACTGAAAAAAATCCATTAGATATTGGAGATCTTAAAATCAACCTGAATAAAAAAGGCGATCAATGGTTAAAATTTGGTATTTCCAGTCAGATCTGGCTTCGCAGTATTGATAACAATCCTGGAACGGCAGTCAATGGTGTTGCTCAGAATCAAACATACGATGTAGGAATAAGAAGAATGAGATTGACCATTCAAAGCCAGCTCACCCCATTTTATTCTGTTTTTTTGCAGATGGGAATCAATAATCAAAATTTCATTTCCGGAGGTGGAACGGGAACAGGAAGTAATGGAGCAGGAAAAAAAGCACCTTTCTTTTTTCATGATGCTTATAATGAATTGGCAATTATCCCAAGAAATGATTTTCAGACAGGAAAACCCAATAAAAATAACCTTTACATAGGAGCGGGACTTCATTCATGGAATGGAGTAAGCCGGTTGACCAATACAAGTACAACCAAAATGCTTGCAGGTGATATTCCTATTTTTAATTTCCCTACGATTGAAATAGCTGATCAGTTTTCAAGACAGCTTGGTATTTTTGTTCATGGAGAATTTGATAGAGTTAATTATCGTTTCAGTGTTAATAAACCTTTTGCAACCAGTACAAAACCCACTGTTGGCGGGCCTGCTGTAGATAACAATCAAAGTGGAAAACTATCGTATGCAGGATATGCCTATTATCAATTTTTCAATAAAGAAGTTACCAGCACCTCATTTTTAGCCGGAAATAATTTAGCTGCAAAAAAAGTTTTGAACCTTGGAGCCGGTTTTTACACCAATAAAGACGCTGCCCAATCTCAACCTTCACAAAATGTTTTTGAATCTCACGATGTCAATATTCTCGGAGCAGATGTATATTCTGAACTTCCATTAGGTGATAAAAGTAAAGAAATGGGACTTACGCTTTATTCTGTTTTCTACAACTATAACTACGGCCCAAATTACCTGAGAGTAAGCGGGATCATGAACCCCGGAACTGTGGATGCCGGATTCACAGGCGAAAGAGCGTTGGAAGGCGCAGGAAATAATAGGGTTTTAATGGGAACCGGAAATATTTGGTTTTCACAGTTAGGCTTTGTCCTTCCAAAATTCAGTAAGATCGTGAAAGTACAACCCTTCTTTAATTATGCTCTTAAAGATATGAAAGCATTAAACCAAAGCGGAAGCTATTACGACATCGGGGCCAATCTTTTTTTATACGGTCAAAATGCAAGAATTGTCGCCCAATACAGCAGCAGACCTTTATATGATACAGCTTCAAAAAGAATTTTTGACAGAAAAGGAGAATTTTTACTGTCTCTTCAAATTGTACTTTAAAAAATTTAATATCTTACCCATATGAATACTAATACTACTCAAATTACAACTGCCCAACGAATAAAAGCCATCATTGGAGGTTCCATAGGAAATCTCGTAGAATGGTACGATTGGTATGCGTACGCTGCCTTCGCTATTTATTTTTCCAATTCGTTTTTTCCGGATTCAGATCTTAATGCACAATTAATGAATACGGCAGGAATTTTTGCCGTTGGCTTTTTAATGCGTCCCATCGGAGGATGGATGTTCGGAAGTATCGCCGATAAAATCGGAAGAAAAAGAGCAATGACGCTTTCTGTTTTACTGATGTCATTTGGTTCTTTACTTATTGCATTAACGCCAACGTATAAAACGATAGGTATTTTAGCGCCTGCCCTCCTTCTTATCGCAAGGCTATTACAAGGATTAAGTGTTGGAGGAGAATACGGTGTTTCTGCAACCTACCTCAGCGAAATGGCAACAGAAGACCGAAGAGGGTTTTATTCAAGTTTCCAATATGTAACGTTGATTGGAGGTCAATTAATTGCTTTAGGAATTCAGTTGATTTTACAAAAATTATTATTAACAGAAGCTCAACTCGAAGATTGGGGCTGGAGAATCCCTTTCGTTATTGGAGCTATTTTATCCGTAATTGCTTTATATCTAAGAGCTAATCTTCATGAAACTGAAGCTTTTGAAAATAAAAAGGAGGTTAACGATAAGAAAAAAGGAAGTATCACAGAACTTTTAAAACATCCAAAAGCTTTATTAACGGTTGTAGGACTAACACTAGGTGGAACATTAGCATTTTATACGTACACCACTTACATGCAAAAGTTCTTGATCAATACTGTTCATCTTACCAAAGAACAATCTACGCTCATTTCATTTGTTTCCTTGTTTATATTTGCTTGTCTGCAACCTGTTTTTGGAGGATTATCTGATAGAATCGGAAGAAGACCTTTGCTTCTAGGTTTTGGAATTTTGGGAACAATATGTACTGTACCATTACTAACAGCTTTAAGTCATACAACTTCTATGTGGACCGCTTTTTTTCTTATTATGGCTGCTCTGATTATTGTAAGCGGATACACTTCTATTAATGCAATTGTAAAGGCTGAACTTTTCCCTTCTGAAGTACGTGCTTTAGGTGTGGGATTACCGTACGCTTTAACAGTAGCGATATTTGGAGGAAGTGCAGAATATATTGCACTATGGCTGAAAAAATTAGGAATAGAGCATTACTTCTATTGGTATATTACTGCGTGTATACTCTTCTCTTTATTGGTATATGTAAGAATGAAAGACACCAAAGAAACTTCAAAATTAAATGAGGACTAAGAAACATTGAACCTCTTATAAAGAAAAACGCGTTTCAGAAATCCTGAACCGCGTTTTATATTTTTTAGGCATATGCCTGTCTGAATTTTACAATAAGCTCATCCAGGTGGTGACGTTGTACATAAATAGTTTTCACATCCTCATATCTTGGGGATTTATAGAAAACTTCATGAAAGTCCATACTACCATTACCTACTTTTACAACTTTCTGTACTTCGATATTCAATTTTTTCAACTCGTCTCTAAAGACCTGAAATTCTTCTTGGATATTATTCATCTATATTTTTGGATTTAATTAAAAAATTATAACTTTATATTAAACATCCCCTACTTTTTAAAGGATAAGTTTAAATATTTAATAAATTTAGTGAATATTTCAATACAAACGTTAGGTATTCACCATTTTTTTATTAATTTCAATAGGATGCAAAAACTATACCTAACTATCTAGTTATTAATTAATTGTTAACGAATTATTAATTAATAGTGAACAAATTGATTCGAAAACATTTTTTCTAAGGAAATAAAATTCTTCTTTAAAAGAGAATTTATTAGGATACAATTATTATTAATTCTACTTTATTCAAGTAAAAAAATCTACATAATCTTTAAAAAATACTAAAACGCTGAAACACTGAACCATTGAAAACAAATCACTTACGCCAAATATTTAACTAAAAAATAATCTAAATAATTTTTAAGTTTCATAAGTTTCATTACATTTGCGCAAACCTAATTGATGAAAAAAATCATTTATTATTTAACTTTCCTTTTCACATTCACTTTATTTTCAGCGCAAGATTCTTTACAGTCAAAAAAAATAATTACAAAAGACACTAAATTCGGACTTGCATTAAGCGGAGGTGGGGCAAAAGGCTTTGCTCATATAGGAATTCTAAAAGTAATAGATTCTTTAGGTATAAAAGTAGATTATATTACCGGAACCAGTATGGGAGGTATTTTAGGAGGTCTATATGCCATGGGATATAGCGGAGACAGCCTAAAAGAAGTTGTATATAATACAAAATGGAAAAGAGTTTTAAGCAATAAAATTCCTTACAACAAAGTAAACATCAGTGAAAAAGATGAATACAACAAATACATTATAGAGTTCCCAATGACAAATGGATTACCGTCCTTGCCAGGCTCTTATATAGAAGGACAATATATGTCTGAAGTATTGAACACCCTTACCTTTCCGGCTAAACACATCAATGATTTCAGCAAGCTTCCTATCCCGGTTGAACTTACCTCATCGGATATTATCAACGGAGGACTTATTATGCAGAAAAAAGGATCTTTAGCTTTGGCAATACGTGCTACTCTTGCTATACCTGCTGCTTTTGCACCGGTGTATATAGACGGAAACTTGCTCGTAGATGGAGGACTCGACAGGAATTTCCCAGTAAAAGAAGTAAAAGACATGGGAGCAGACTATATTATGGGTGGTTATACAGGATTTAGGCTTTTCACAAAAAAAGAGATTGAAAACCCTATGAAAATGATTTATCAGACACATGCCTTTCGCTCTGTTCAGGATTTTAATGAACAAAAAAAAATGTCTGATATCTTAGTAGACTTCGTAACTCCTCTTAATAAGTACACAACAAAAGATTTTAAAAACTATAAAGAAATCATTAAAATAGGTGAAGATGAAGCCAAGAAACATCTTCCCGAATTCATTGCTTTAGCCAATGAACAGCGTAGATTAGGAATTGTGTATGAGCACAAAATGATTCAAGAAGTAAAAAAGCCAACCATACAATTTACTTACAGTGAAGATAATGGAACTCCTTTAACCAACCCTTCAGAAATCCAAAGTATCAGAGACCTTATGAGATTAAAAGAAGGTGAATACTACGACGCAAAAAGTGCCAATGAAGCCATTGACAGGATTTTTGGTATGAGACAATATGAAAAAGTATATTATACTTATACCGATGCAGGGGAAGGACTTATCATGAACATCTTCATCAAAAGAGTAAAAAATAGCGCACTTAAGCTTGCACTCCATTATGATACGGAACAATCAGTAGGTATTATTGTGAATTATACATACAGAAGTATTGAGCATAAATTTCGGGCCTTAGCAACGGTGGATATTTCTGAACGATTCAAAGGGCGTATTCAGTTTCAAAAATTCCTGGACAATGATTTTCGCTGGTGGATCAGTGCAGAAGCAAGCACGTCTCATCTGAAGAGTAATGACTTCATCCTCCGATTAACGAATGATTATAATGAATTAGATAACGCTCGTATCTCAGATTATATTTACAGAAATTCTAACATAAATACGGCCATCAACTACACCCTTGCCCCTAATGCTATGGCCTCAATGGGAATTGAGTATAATACGGAAAGAATTAATCGTTCAATAGACAGAATAGGCCAAATAATATCGGGTACTAATGACAGAAAGGTATATCAGCATAATAATTTTGATATGTTTTTTAAATTCAACCAAAATAGTTTAAACGAAAAATATTATCCAACTTCTGGTAATAATCTACAAATATTATCTACCTATTATTTTGGACATCAGTATAATCTATATGATTTACAAAAAGTGCAACCCGCATTATACGATTATTTGAATCCAAGTGACCCTGCTTATTTCAGACCAAAAAATATGATAAGCTTGGTGATCAATGAAAATTTCGTATTCCCTGTTAATAAAAGACTTTCTGTAAAAGCTAATGCATTTTTAGGTACGTTTTTCTCATCCAGAAATACGGGTGAAGATCAGGAGCAGATTCCTTATCTTTTTTTCAATCAAAAATATAATCTTGGAGGCAGTGAATATAATTTCAGTGGCCTCAACCCTGAGTTTAACGGATTCAGACAAAAAGAATTCCCTGTAAATTCTTTTGCTAAGCTAGGTCTAGATGTACAATATAAGTTGTATAAACACCTTTATCTTACTCCTTCTTTTCATTATGGTAGAGTAAGTGATGAACTTTCTTCTTTTAAAAATGGAGCTGATATCTTAGGCTATGGCCTTAACCTTGGATACGAATCAATCTTAGGTCCCATTAATATTAATGTATCTAAAAATGATGCGATTAATTTTTGGAGAGTTTATTTTAGTATAGGTTTTAAATTCTAACATAAACATCGTTAATCATCAACAGTTTATTTTATCACCTAATATATTTTAAATAAATAACATAAATAATCCCTAATATTTCATTCAACTCATTTTTTGAATCAATTTGCTGAATCTGTTATTGTATACAAAATTCAATTTTACACTCTTCTTTATACATGATAAAAAAATATAAAATAAGTTTTCTTTTTACTTTTCTAGTTCTCTTTTTCCATGCCCAGACGAAAATCAAAGAAACAGGTAATGATGATCGAAAAACAAAGCAAAAAGATTTACAGGAAATTAAAATCACAGGAAAGCCAAGAAAAAGCTTATCAAAAAAAGACAATCCTGCTTATAAAGTATTACAGGGCATCTGGAAAAATAAAGAAAGGAATAACATTCAGTCTTTAGACTATTATGATTACAGAAGATATACCTCCGTTAACATAGGAATAAATAACGTAGACAGCGTTATTGCTAAAAAAATCTTAGGAAATGATTATGCAGCACTGCGTAAAGCATCGATAGAAGGAGATCAGTCAGAAGAAAAAATTACCATTCCTATATTCCTCAATGAACTTAGTGAAAGGATTTATGGGCACAAAAACGAGGAAAAAACAGATATAGAAGGAGAAAGAAAATCAGGTTTAAATGAAGTAGGAAGAGGTTTTGGTGTAGAAAGATTCAGTCAAACTTTCACAACGATCAATCCGTACGAAGATGACATTCAAATTTTAGACAAAACCTTTGTAAGTCCGCTTTCAACAAGAGGCTATGGCGTATACAATTATATATTAAAAGATTCTATCACCGAAGCAGATCAAAAAATTTATATCATCCATTTTTTTCCAAAAAACCCGGAAGATCTTTTATTCCAAGGGCATTTTAACGTTGCAGATAAAGCATTTGCCATTACTGAGATTCTGATGAAAACAACCAAGCAGATCAATATGAGTCTGGTTCGTGATCTGTCTATTGAAAAATATTATTCGGAAACAAATGATGGAATTTACCTTCCCGAAAAAAGTATATATGAAGGAAATTTCACCCTAATTTCCAAGAGAAAAGATGAAATGGGAGCCTATGTAAAAAAAGAGGTCAATGAATACGAATACCAGCTCAATCAACCTAAAGAAGCATCTTTTTATAAAGAAAAAACAGTGCAAACCCGTTCAGGTCAATTCGAAAAGAATGATGAATACTGGCAAAAATCTTTAGGACTAAGCAAAAACACACAGGAAACGTTGCAACTCATAAGAGGATTAAAATCAAATGCAAGAGTACATGGTATCACCAGTGTAGTGAATGTTTTTTCTACAGGATATCTAGATCTTTTTAAAGGATTACAGGCTGGATCAATATGGAATACAGTATCTAATAATGATGTTGAAGGCCTAAGGTTGCGCATGGGTTTCAGGACTTTTATTACCGAGGATGATAAATTCAGATTAACTTTTTACGGAGCATACGGAAATAGAGATCATAAATTTAAATATGGTGCAGAGGGAATTTATCTACTAAGCTCGCAACCAAGAATTGTTATCGGTGCTTCCCATCTTAGAGATAACTTACAGTTATCAGGTAAATTACTGGATCCAAATGACCTGTTGCCAAGAAACAAAACTTCATTTATTACCCGTGGTAAAAATTACGATCTTTCGAATGTGATGAGAAATACCGTTAATGTTGATTTAGCCTTCGATAAAAATTTACATTTAAATATTTCCGGAGTGCATCAACAAATACAGTCGGCAGATCCTCATGCATTTTCTATGGATTATGTTCTTCCCAATACCTCTGAGATTCACAATAAACTTACTGATTTCACAACGAATGTAACCCTAATTTATACGCCGGGCAGAAATGTATACGGATATGGAGCAGAGCAAAAATTTGGAAAACTACCTTATACCACAATCTTGCTGAAATATACCAAAGGATATAAAGGCATATTAAATAGTGATTTTGATTACAATAAACTTCAATTCTCCGTTGAGAAAAACTTCTTTTTAAGCAATTTCGGTCGTTTAACCGCATCTGTAGAAATGGGGAAAACATTTAATACGGTACCTATTTCTCTCTTAAGTCCGGTTCCGGCCAATCAAAGTATATCCGTAGTTTCTAAAACTTTTTCACTGCTTAACTACTATAATTTTGTTACAGACTCTTATATTATGGGAAATCTGGAACATCATTTTAACGGATTTATTTTGAATAGAATTCCTTTACTTAATAAACTAAAATTAAGAAGCTTTATTTTTTACCGATTTGCCTATGGAAGTATCTCACAAAATAATATAGATATCAACAGATCTTCCATAATTTATGCTGCTCCTAATAAAATGTATAGTGAATACGGTTTTGGAATTGAAAATATCGGCTATGGAAACCTACGTCCGTTTAGAGTAGATTTTATCTGGAGAAGTAAAATTGGCGAGGTGTTTGGTATCACGCCGCCGAACTTTGGAGTGAGATTTGGTTTTTCACCTGGATTCTAAATAAACTTTAAACGTCTATTTTTACTAATCATATTTTTTACCACAAAAGGTAACAAAAGATTTTTGACACTTTAGCTATTTTAAGTTTAATACAAAACTGCTGATAAGAACACATAAGTTAAAAAATGTCATGATAATGAGCGAAGTAGAAATAGTACCCTTTTGCAAACTTTGTTTTCAAAATGTCCAAACTTTAAAGGCTTAAACAATAGCTTTCGCTCCTTTTGTGGTTAAATTTTTAATTATTTTAAACACAGGCTCATATTTAACTTTATCTCTATTTCCCCATCTATTATAGAAATAAAGCCAATGAAAAACTCAAAATTATTTCTTTTATTGATCATGGTATCTATTTCTGGAGTATGCTTTGCACAGAAAAACGATGAGGTAAAAGTGACGATTAAAGACAAGAATGGAAAAAGGTCAGCAGAAATTCTTCCTCATTTTATTCAGTTCGGAATCATGTCTAAAAACCACCAAGACTTCCGAAAAAAATATAACGTAGATGTGGTCTATCAAAACTGCGTGATCAGCCCTACACTTTCAAAACAGGCAGAAAAAAATAATTTAGCCTTAGCAAAAGAGCTAACCCAGAAATATGGTGAAGCCTGGAAAAAAGACTTAGGAATTATCCCTTATGGATTATAAAATCAATTTGTTCATCAACTATTTAGCATAAAAAAGATACTTTTTAAAAGTATCTTTTTTATTTTTTAAACAATCAATTATTTTAGTTTAATTATTTTGAACCGTCTCACTCTCCTCTACTTCATGTCTTAGTTGAGCTTTATAAAGGGTAGAATAATATCCGTTTTGATCTAATAATTCAAGGTGCTTGCCTTCCTCCACAATCTTACCATGTTCCATCACAATAATTTTATCTGCTTTTTCAATGGTTGATAATCTGTGGGCAATAATAATAGAGGTTCTGTTTTTAGTAATTTTCTCGGTTGCTCTCTGAATCAATTTTTCACTTTCGTGGTCAATAGAAGAGGTTGCTTCATCAAGAATTAAAATTTTAGGATCAGATAAATACGCTCTTAAGAAAGATAACAATTGTCTTTGTCCTAAGGAAATAGACGAGCCTCTTTCGCTCACCACATATTCGTATCCTCCAGGAAGGCTTTCAATAAAATCATCCACTTCAATTTCTTTGGCGCCTGCTTTTATTTT
Source organism: Chryseobacterium polytrichastri (assembly GCF_900142445.1). Classification (GTDB taxonomy): domain Bacteria; phylum Bacteroidota; class Bacteroidia; order Flavobacteriales; family Weeksellaceae; genus Chryseobacterium; species Chryseobacterium polytrichastri. The sequence continues at coordinate 148,203 of NZ_FRAV01000005.1, forward strand.
TTCTAATGTAATGCTATCATCTCCAAAAGCAAGGTTTTCAAAAATACTTCCGTGGAATAAGAAAACATCCTGCAACACCACTCCGATATGACTTCTTAAATTATATAATTCATAATCTTTAAGTTCCACATCATCAATAAAGATCTCTCCGGAATTAATATCATACAATCTTGTGATCAAGCTGATAATCGTAGATTTCCCCGCTCCGGTGGCTCCAACAATGGCTACCGTCTCTCCCGGATTTACTTTAAAATCAATTCCTTTAAGAACTTCCTGTTTTTCATCGTAGGCAAAACGAACTTCTTTGAATTCAATTTTACCATCAAAATGATCTTTTTCTACTTTTCCGTTGTTCGGCATGGCATAGTCTTCATCCATCAAGCCCAATACTCTTTCAGCCCCTACAATTCCACGCTGGATATTGTTGAAACGGTCTGCGATTTGTCTCAAAGGACGAATCAACATCGAAATATATTGAATAAAAGCGATAACTACCCCGGCACTAATCGTGATATACCCTCCATAAAACAGAATAAACCCAATGAAAAGTGAGGAAATAAGTTCAACCACAGGAAAGAATAATGAGAAAATAAAAACAGTTCTCAACAACGCTCCTTTCAGGGTAATATTAATATCATCAAACTTTTTATATTCAGCCTTCTGTCTGTTAAACACTTGAATAATAGGCATTCCCGCCAGCCTTTCCTGCACAAAAGAGTTTTGATTCGAAGTCCAATTTCTTTCATCGCCAAACGCTTTCTTTAATCTTTTTTGGAAGAATCTTGTAATGAAAACCATTAAAGGTAAAATAGCCAGCGTGATGTAACTCAAATGAACATTGGTACTGAACATCATCACCAAGACAAAAACGATTCTCAAAATATCTCCGAAAACCATCAGGAAACCATCTGTATAAACAGTTGCAATAGTTTCCACATCTCCAACAGCGCGGGTTACGAGTTGTCCGATTGGGGTTTTATCAAAAAACGAAGTTCTGAAATAGATCAGTTTAGCATATAATCTTTCTCTGATATCTCTGATAACGTTCTGAGAAATATAATTGGAGAAATAGACTAAGAAGAAGTTTAAAACTGTTTCGGCAAAAACCAAACCTACCAAAATATAGATATGCTTCATCATCAAAGCCTTATCGTGAAGTTTGGTAATATCGTTATCTACCACCTGCATGGTAAGGTATGGCCTATAAGTAGAAACGATAGAAAGAAATATAGAAATCACCAACGTTATGATAAACCACGAACGGAATTTCATCCCGATGAAGAATAATCTTTTGATAATTTCCCAGGTATCTTGTTTTTTCATTGTACGAATTGAAGAAAGGAATTAAATAAAATTCTTTTGCAAAAATAAGACTTTAAAATTTCTCTGCCTTTACAACTTCATCAAATACTCATAGAAAATATCAGATACCTGTTATTTATGTTATGAATATTAATGATCTCTTTTCAACGAGTTAAAAAATAAATGATTGTCTTTTATCAATGAATTTTGTCTCAGATAATAGGCTGTATGATATTGGACTATTTAATCAAATTCATACCCCACGTCAACCAAAAACAAGCCTTGTGCAGGCGCCGAAGTTCCGGCGGAATTTCGGTTTTTATTTTCTATAACCTTGCGCAGATCTTCAGGTTTTATCTTTCCTGAACCTACTTCAACCATGGTTCCAACAATAGCACGTACCATATTTCGAAGAAAACGATTGGCAGAAACGGTGAATTTCAATTCCGTTCCGTTCTGCTCCCACTCTGCTTTGTACATTTTACAAAGATTGGTTTTATTGTCGGTATGGAGTTTTGCAAAACTGGTGAAGTCTTCATACTCAAATAAGATCTTGCAGGCTTCATTCATTTTATCAATATCTAAAGGCTTTCTCCAATGTTGCCAAGCAGAATCTTGGGTAAACGGATTCTTCTCCATCGATATATAATATTCATACGTTCTGAAAGTAGCATCAAAACGTGCATGAAAATCGTCTCTTACCTCAAAAATTCTTTTGATGGAAATATCCGCCGGAAGAAAACCATTAAGTCTGTGACAAAGCTGGTCACTAATTACCTGCTCTGTATCAAAATGCGCATAGATTTTCTTGGCATGAACGCCTGTATCTGTTCGCCCTGCGCCAGTAGTTTTAATTTTTTCTCTTAAAATCGTGGAAAGTGCTTTTTCCAATTCTTCTTGCACCGATATAGCATTTGGTTGGATCTGATAACCAAAATAATTTTTACCGCTATAGGAAAACTCTATAAAATACCTCAATGTAATAAAATAACGATACAAAAATACTTTAAATTATAATAATCATAAGCTCATTTTTCAAAATAAATATTGAAAAATCATTGTTAATAATAAGCCAATTAATTCTGAAAATTCCTATTTTTGTAGGCGTATGAAAAGATGGTACCTCTATCCTTTTTCCCTCGGCTATCATATGGTAACGGGTATCCGAAACACAATGTATGATCTGGGAATTTTAAAATCTACGAAATTCAAAACTCCGATAATTAATGTCGGCAACCTCTCTGTGGGCGGAAGCGGAAAATCACCCATGGTGATGTATCTTGCGCAATATCTGTCTAAACATTACAGAACGGGTGTGCTTTCACGTGGTTACGGAAGACTCACAAAAGGCTATGACGTAACGAATTACGAAAGTAATTATAAAACGGTAGGTGATGAAGCGATGCAATTATTTGAACGTTTCAAAAACCGTTTTGTAATCGCTGTTTCTGAAGAAAGAGTGCCCGGAGCCAAGAAAGTTATTGAAGATATGGATCTGGACGTGTTAGTATTGGATGATGCCTTTCAACACAGAGCCATCAAAGCTGGATTTAATATTCTAATGACCGATTTTAATGATCCTTTCTTTAGAGATCATTTGCTTCCTGCAGGAGATTTAAGAGAATCAAGAATCGGTTATAAAAGAGCAGACATCATTATGGTCAGCAAATGCCCTGATGAACTCACGGAAGAAACCAAGCAATATTACATTTCCAGAATCAGACCGGATCGTACCCAGAAAGTATTCTTTTCATCCATTGGGTATGACGAAAATGTGTACGGAAAAGAAAAAATGCTTCCTGACAACAACCTGAATTATTATGATATTCTGTTAATTACAGGAATTGCCAATCCAAAACCTTTGTTAGAACATTTAGCTAAATTCTCACAAAGAGTAAAGCATTTAAAATTCAGAGATCATCATAACTTTACAGATGATGATATTAAAAAAATTGTTGCTGAATATAAAAAATTAGGTGAATACAAATTGATCTTAACTACTGAGAAAGATTATGTTCGTTTGAAATCCTTTGATTATCTTAGAGACATCGTTTACTACTGGCCTATTAATGTAGTGATCGACAAGAAAGAGGAATTCAACCAAATCATCTTAGATTATGTTAGAAAAAATTAAGCAAACTGCTGATTTCATTAAAACTACGATTCAGGATATTCCTGATTTTGCGATTGTTTTAGGATCTGGATTGGGAAACCTTCAAGACGAGGTAGAAGCTATTCATGTATTAGAATACAAAGACATTCCTAATTTTCCTCAAACCACTGTTGTGGGTCACGGTGGAAAATTAATCTACGGAATTCTGGAAGGCAAAAAAGTATTGATGATGAGCGGCCGTTTTCATTATTATGAAGGTCATGCTATTGAAACCGTTACTTTTCCTATCCGAATTTTTCATTTATTAGGCATTAAAAATTTAATTCTTTCGAACGCTTGTGGTGGAGTAAATCCTAATTTCAGCGTTGCAGATGTGGTGATTGTAAAAGATCATATCAATATGATGCCTGAACATCCGCTTCGTGGTAAGAATATTGATTCTTTTGGTCCTCGTTTCGTTGATATGAGCGAGCCTTACAATAAAAGCATGATCGCTCTTGCCGAGAAAGTATGTATTGAAAACAACATAAAATTTCAACAGGGAGTTTACGTTGCGTTACAAGGTCCTACTTTTGAGACTCCTGCAGAATACGGAATGATCAAAGCCATCGGAGGTGATATGGTCGGAATGAGTACTGTTCCCGAAGTGATTGTTGCCAAACACATGGGAATGGATGTTTTCTGTGTTTCCATTATTACCGATCTTGGCGGACCGGATATTGCTTTAGCCGTTTCTCACGAAGAAGTACTGAATGCTGCCAATAAAGCAATCCCAAATGTGATCACGGTTGTAAAAGGTTTAGTGAAAACTTACTAATAAGCATTTATAGAAATTCTCAATCTCTTAAATTTTTACTAATTAATAAGAAACCAATCTCCAATTGCGTTTCATTGTTTAGATTTGCATTAAATGTAATTGAAAAATGAAAAAGTTATTACTATTACTAATGATCAGTATTTTCGGATTAGGATATTCTCAAAAAATCCCAACCGTTCTTAAAACTAAATTTTCTAAAGAAGCTTTACAACAGAAAGTAGAAAATGAAGAAGGCAAAAGCGTTACCATTCAACAGATTCTTAATCAGCACAAAGGAAAAGTTTTGGTGATTGATTTCTGGGCCGGATGGTGTAGAGACTGTTTAAATGCCCTTCCCAAAGCTAAAGAATTAGAAGAAAAAAACAAGAATACTATTGATTTTGTTTTCCTTTCATTAGACCGATCAAAAGAAGGGTTTGATAAAAGTCTGGAAAGATTCGAAATGAAAGACAAAGAAAACTACTGGTTCTCTTCTGGCTGGAAAAATGATTTCAATAATTACATCGATCTAAACTGGATTCCAAGATACATGGTAATTGATCAAAAATCTGCAATCGCAAAATATTATGCTATTTCTCCTGAAGATCCTGAAATTCAGAAAACCATAGACAAGCTTTTAAAATAGATAAATGATGATTGTAAGAGAAGCCATAGAACAGGATTTAGAAATACTTTTAGAGTTTGAGCAAGGTATTGTTTCTTCAGAAAGACCTTTTAATGAAACTTTAAAAGAGGGTGAAATTCACTACTACGATTTACATGCTCTTATTCTTTCCCCAAACACCCATTTAGTGGTGGTTGAGGAAAATAATGAAATTATCGCATCAGGATATGCTTTGATTAAGCAGTCTGAAAAAGATTATAATAGCTTTAAAGAATATGGTTATCTCGGCTTTATGTTTGTAAAACCCGAACATCGAGGAAAAGGAGTCAATCAATTAATTGTAGATGCACTCATTGCTTGGGTAAAAGATAAAGGTATTTCAGAAATCAGACTGGATGTTTATGATCAAAATGAATCTGCCGTAAAAGCTTATGAAAAAGCAGGTTTTGAACCACTACTTCTTACGATGCGATTGAAAGCGTAATAATTCGATTATTAAAAATAAATGAATCCATATCTTTGTGATATGGATTTTCCTTTTCCCCTTCGCAAAATTATTCATGTTGATATGGATGCATTCTATGCTTCCGTGGAGCAATATGATAATCCTGCTTTAAGAGGAAAACCTATTGCCGTAGGAGGTGAACATCGTGGTGTGGTTTCTGCTGCCAGCTATGAAGCCAGGAAATTTGGCGTACGTTCTGCTATGCCCAGTAAAACGGCAAAAGAAAAATGTCCGCATCTGATTTTCGTTCCGCCTCATTTTGCGCGGTATAAAGAAGTTTCAAAAAAAATTCGGGAAATATTTCATGAGTATACCGATCTGGTTGAACCTTTGTCTTTAGATGAAGCCTATCTTGACGTCACCGAAAACAAAAAAGGAATAGAATCAGCAAATCAGATTGCGAAAGAGATTCGTCAGAAAATATTTGAAGAAACGGGACTCACCGCTTCTGCCGGAATTTCTATTAATAAATTTTTAGCAAAAGTTGCTTCGGACATTAATAAACCAAACGGACAAAAAACCATTCACCCCGATAAAATCGAAGGTTTTCTGGAAGAATTACCTGTTGAAAAATTCTACGGCGTAGGAAAAGTTACCGCCAATAAAATGTTTACGCTAGGGATTTTTAAAGGCAAAGACTTAAAGAAAAAAACCTTGCAGGAACTTGTAAGTTTATTCGGAAAATCAGGAGGCTATTATTACAATGTTGTCCGTGGAATCCATACTTCTGAAGTGAAACCTCATCGCATTCAGAAAAGCGTTGCCGTAGAAAGAACATTTTTTGAAGATCTATTTGATGAACAGCAAATCAATGAAAAGTTAGAAAGTTTAAGTGCAGAACTTCATCAGAGATTACAGAAAAATAATATTCTCGGAAGATCTTTAACCTTAAAAATTAAATATAAAGATTTCTCATTATTTACAAGAAGTATCACGAAAGAAGAATACTTCAGTTCTCCCGAAGAATATTTTAAAACCTCTAAAAAACTTTGGGAACTTCGCCCATTTGATAAAGCCGTTCGATTATTAGGATTATCTCTTTCTCACCTTAATACAGAGGAAAAAAAGCAGGTCTCTATTCAACTAAAAATACCGTTTGAAGAATTTGAAAATTAATAGTGAATAAATTTCACTACATTGTATAAACCAAATTACAATACATGAACCAAACGATTATTCAATTTTTTCACTGGTACTCTGAAGGAGACGGAAAACTATGGAAAGAAGCAGAGAAACAAGCGAACTATTTATCTGAATTAGGAATTACATCCGTTTGGCTCCCTCCCGCTTATAAAGGAACAAATGGTGGCTATTCGGTCGGTTATGATGCATACGATCTTTTTGATCTAGGTGAATTTGATCAGAAAGGAACCACCAAAACAAAATACGGAACGAAGGACGAATACACAAAAGCGATTAAAGCTTTGAAAAAACAAAACATCCAGATCATTGTTGATATTGTCTTGGGACATAAAGCCGGCGGTGATGAATTGGAAAAATTCAAAGCCGTAAAAGTGGATGAAAACAACAGAGAAAAAATAATTTCTGATGTTATTGAAATAGAATCGTATACCAAATTTACATTTCCGGGAAGAAGGAAAAAGTATTCTGATTTTGAATGGAACTTCACCTGCTTCAGCGGCGTAGATTATGCTGAAGGAATGGATTCTCATATTTTCAAAATACAGTCTGAATACGGAAACGACTGGGAAGAAATGATTGATGATGAAAAAGGTAATTACGATTATCTCATGTATAATGATATAGAACATCGTAATCCTCACGTTCGTGAAGAGCTCAACAATTGGGCAAAATGGTATTTTGATCAAACTGATTTTGATGGCGTACGACTGGACGCCTTAAAACATATTTCTTTTGATTTTTATAAAGAATGGCTCACCTTACTCCGCTCCAATTCCGGAAAAAACATCTTTGCGGTTGGTGAGTATTGGGCCCCGGGATATTTGGCCTTGCTTCAAAAATACATTGAAGTTACAGAAGGTGCCATGAGTTTATTCGACAGCTCATTGCAAAATAATTTTCACACGGCATCCAAAGAAGGTGGCGATTACGATTTGAGAAGAATCTTTGATGAAACGCTTACTCAGGCTGATCCGCTGCATTCTGTAAGTCTTGTTGATAATCATGACACGCAGCCTTTACAGGATTTGGAAGCTCCCGTTGATGAATGGTTCAAGCCTCTCGCCTATGCTTTAATCTTGTTGAGAGAAAACGGATATCCCTGTATTTTTTATCCCGATCTATTTGGTGCTCATTACATCGATAAAGATAAAGAAGGAAATGATCAGGAAATATTTTTAAATAAGATTGATGGTATTGAAGAATTATTGAAAGCCCGAAAAAACAATGCATACGGTACTCAAAAAGATTATTTTGAAGATGCCAACTGTTTGGGTTGGGTGCGTGAAGGTGATGATGAACATCAAGGTTGTGCTGTCGTTTTAAGCAATAAAGAAGCCTACAACAAACCAATGGAAATGGGTGAAAAATATATTGGACAAAACTTTTACGATGTTCTCGGAAGGTTTGAAGATAAAGTAACCATTGATGAAAATGGATTTGGAAACTTCCTTGTCCCTGCGGGGAATGTGAGTGTTTGGATTCCTGAATGAAATATTTACGACTTATTTAAATTTTGGTAAATAATTAATGAAAGTTATAGATTAAGAAATTTTTAAACCATTAAGAATATGGAAGAAGTTAAGTATAATTAAGAAAAATCAAATAGATTTTTAAGTCTTCAAGCGAAGCTAAACTTAATATTCTTCACTTCTAAATAAGATCTTAATGGTAAAAATTCAAGGATAACTACAATAAATTTGTGTTATTCGTGTTTAAATTCAAAAACTAAACTTTTCGGAGTTCCAGCATAGAAGGCATTTCAGAAGATTCTGAAATGTTTCCGTTTCGGGCAAATTCTGCCCAAAGACCTCTTAGTATTTGTCCGTTCTCATGAATATATTTCCACGGAACATCTTTTAATAATCCTGAAGATTTCCATGCATTTTCATTTCCAAATAACAGAGGAAGGTCAAATGCATGTGCTGCCCCAAAAAAGTTGTTGATCAATCGGGAATGAATTCTGAATAGATAAATATTTCCACCCGCTTCCGCAAAGCTTTCAGCAAAAGACTGAGTAGGCTTTCCATAAATAATTTCTGTTGTTGTCCGAATGGTTTTACTGATGATTTTTTTACCAAAACCATGGTCAAGATATTTATTCATCGAGTCTGAAGCTTTTATATAAAATGAGGTCTCATCTTCATTAATACCTATTAAAACATCATATTTTTTAGCGCTTTGTTTCCATTTCTCTATAGATTCTTCTTCCTTACACAAAGGAGGAAAACCATATTGAGCACCAAAAGGCATGGCAGCTTTTAGTCCATATTTAAAGAAGGATGGTACAAAATTTTTATAGTTTTCTACAATTTCTAAAAGATCCGTATCTGCTGTGAATTTTTCTGTTTTTGCTAAAAATTCAGTGAGCATTTTCTGACGGTTATTTCGAAGCCCTAATGGTGCACTTTGAATAATTACTCTATGAAATAAGTTTTCAACCTCATCAGAAATCATCAGATGAGCAATAGCATCACCGCCTGAAGACTGTCCTAAAAGGGTAATATTTTCAGGATCACCACCGAAATCATTGATGTAAGTTTTGATCCATTTCAACGCTTCAATGATATCAAACAATCCCAAATTAGCAGGTCTTTTTTCACTTCCACCCAAGAAACCGAAAAATCCTAATCGATAAGAAACTGTGACCACAATAATATTTTGTTCTTTTACCCAATCGGTAGGATCAGCAGTTGATAAATCACCACAGCCTATTTCATAAGATCCACCATGAATCCATACAACAACAGGTAATTTTTCATTTTGCCCAATATTTTCAGGTCGATAAATTGATAAATATTGTGTTGATTCTTCCACCTCAAAAAGATCGAGATCTATTTTCCCAATCATTTTTTCTAATAACGGACTTATATTTTGTGGACAAACAGGTGTTCTATCCATAAAAACGATTTCCGACGATGACGGTTTTTCAGGAACAGGTTTCTGAAACCTTTCAGAATGGGCGTAACGAATACTTTTTGCTTTTAAAATACCATTTTCTTTTAAGGCTAAAATTTTCCCAAAAGAGGAATGAAAGGTGTGGGTTCCGATATTTTGTTGTGTTGTCATTTGATGTGGGCTTTAAGTAGTAAGCAATAGACTTTAAGCTGTTTTTCAAATACAATTTACAAATTTTGTTATTTAGTTAAACACAAATACCACAAATTTTTAAGCACGAATTTTCATTAATGAGAATTTATGCTTAAAAAGCTTTTATTTGAATGTATTTTTATTTTTAACACAAGGATTTTAAACAACTAACTGTTTTAAGTTCTCAAAGGCGTTTCACTTAGCGAAGAGCTCAAAGTTTTAAATTATAGATTGTAGATTCGTGTTATTTGTGAAAAATATTAGTGAAATTAGTGTTTAAAAAAACTTAATTCAACATCTTATATTCACTTGGAGAAACACCAACTTTAGTTTTGAATAAGCGAGTGAAATGTTGTGGATATTTAAATCCAAGATCATAAGAGATCTCGCTAATCGACTTTTCAGGATTGAAAATCTGTTCTTTCGCAACATCAATCAATTTATTATGGATAAACTCCTGAGCAGAAATTCCCAATTCTTTTTTAATAATATCTCCGAAGTAGTTTGCCGAAAGATTAAGCTGCTCTGCAAAATAATTAACCATAGGAAAACCCAAATTTTTAGGCTTGTCAGATTTTAAATATTCATCTAAAAGGTTTTCAAACTTGCCAATAACTCCCTGATTGATATGATCTCTCGTAATAAACTGACGATCATAAAAACGCATGCAGTAATTTAAAAACAATTCAATATTATTAACAATTAAAGACTTGCTGTGTTTATCAATTGACTGGTCGAGCTCTAGCTTGATATTTTTAAAACATTCTAAAATAATTTCTCTTTCCTTTTCAGAAAGATGTAACGCTTCATGTACATCGTATGAGAAAAATGAATATTCTTTGATGTTCTTTCCTAAATTGGTTCCTTTGATAAGATCCGGATGAAATAGTAAAGCAAAACCTGCCGGCTGAATTTGTTTTCCTTTATTGTAAATTCCATACGTCTGACCGGGAGCAATGAAAACCAATGTTCCTTCCTGATAGTCGTAACTATTTTTACCGTACAACATATCTCCGCACATTACATCCTTCAAAAAAACAGTATAAAAACCAAATGTTCTTTTATGCTGGCTAATAGGATCAGATTTTGAAAAATCTATCACACTTACCATCGGATGTAAGGTTTCCTGATTCGCCATTTTATTATATTCCGAAACGCTATTATAAATTTCAACTTCTTGATTTTCCATGAATTTCATTTTAATCTTATTCAAAATTACCACTTTCTTTCGTACCTTTTAGATTGTCGGTAAAATTGGTACATCATTCAGTAATTTATATAAGTATTGTTCTTTTAAAAGTATCGACTTTTGCACTGTTATGGAAACATTTAATACTTCTATTTTTCCTAAGGGAGAAAAGGCACCCTCTGAATATTTTTCAGGTGGAACCGCTTGGGTACAAATTTTAAAACCCAACGCAGATGAACTTAACTGCCAGATCGGGAATGTAATTTTCGAACCGCGCTGTAGAAATAACTGGCATTCTCATGGCAGTGGACAAATCTTAATCGTAACCTCGGGAACTGGATTTTATCAGGAAAAAGGAAAGCCTGCTCAGGTTTTAACCCCTGGAGATATTGTTAACATCCTTCCTAATATCGTTCATTGGCATGGAGCTGGTCCTGATAGTGAATTCACCCATATTGCCATCAATCCTAATACTCAAAACGGGATTGTAGAATGGATGGAACCGGTGACTGACGAAGAATACAACAATTTATAAACTAAACTTAAATAAAAAAATCAAATGAGCACATTCACCGTAAAAGCGTTCGCAGCAGAGTCTACGACGGCAGATTTAAAAGAAATGAATATTGAAAGAAGAGATACAACTCCTAACGATGTAGAAATTGAAATTCTATATTGTGGCGTTTGTCACTCTGATCTTCATACGGCAAGAAACGACTGGGGCGGAACCATGTATCCGGCAGTTCCGGGACACGAAATTGTAGGAAGAATTACAAAAGTAGGAAGCGATGTTTCTAAATTTAAAGTAGGAGATTTAGCAGGTGTAGGATGTATCGTAGATTCTTGCGGACATTGCGACAGCTGTAAACAAGATCTTGAACAATACTGTTTAAACGGTTTCACAGGAACCTATAACGGAAAAGATAAACATTTGGGAGGTCATACTTTCGGAGGATATTCTCAAAAAGTGGTTGTAGATGCTAATCATGTTTTAAAAGTACCTGAAAACTTAGATCTTGCGGCAGTTGCTCCCCTTCTTTGCGCAGGAATCACAACTTGGTCTCCATTAAAGCACTGGAACGTTGGTCCGGGTTCTAAAGTGGCTGTTGTAGGTCTTGGAGGATTGGGTCACATGGCTATTAAACTGGCAAAAGGTTTAGGTGCTGAAGTTACTTTATTCTCAAGAACTCCTGGCAAAACGGAGGATGCTAAACAATTAGGCGCTGATCATGTGGTAATTTCTACTGATGATACTCAAATGGATTCTGTAAAAGGAAAATTTGATGTGATTATCGATACCGTTCCTTATGTACACGATGTTAACCCTTATGTTACGACTTTAAATATCAGCGGAACACTTGTTTTGGTTGGATATTTAGGAGGTTTGGAGCCTATTTTGAACACCGTTCCAATGATTTTAGGAAGAAAATCTGTAGCAGGTTCTGTAATTGGTGGTATTGCTGAAACTCAGGAAATGCTTGATTTCTGTGGCGAACACAATATCGTATCTGAAATTGAAATGATCAACATGCAAGATATCAACGGAGCATACGAAAGAATGTTGAAAAGCGACGTGAGGTACCGTTTCGTGATTGATATGAAATCTTTGTAATTCTTTTTTTAAACATTTTAATAAAACAGGCTCTTACATTGGGAGCCTGTTTTACATCGTATAACCTCGTAGACTGTAAGTAAAAACACCCCTTAGAATTAAATTTCCTGAAAGGGGTGATTAAAGATTACAATAATACTTTATGAGCAAGTATTAGATTACAGTTTAAGAGAGGGCTTAACAAACTCTTATTTTGTTCATTTTTTCATCCGCTTATCTCTATCCATTTATAATTTTCGATTCCCTACTTTTTTAGTAATGACTATTATCTATAACGTTTGGATTCCATTATAGAAATTGGAATATTACCACTCCCTGTATTTCGGGCAAATATTGAACCATTCTGATAGAAAAAGACAAGATTAGCACCAGAAGGAAAGCTAAAAGTAATATCTGCCGTATAAGAAGCAACCGAGCTATTGTTATTACTTGTTGTGGTAACAGTCATAGGATATCGTGTACTACCAGATCCACTCCCCGCTATAGCATTAGAATAAGAAAAACCTGTATTAATACCAAAGTTTACAGTAGCCAAAATATTACTTCCAACTCCAGCAGTCCCGAAAACTAATGCTGAACTCACTTTAAAGGTAGCAAGACCAAAAGCAGGCATGTCTACAATGCTAATACCAGCAGTGCTATTAGGGGTAACATAGACTCCGTCAAAATTCGATGCAGTTACGGTGTTAGAAAAAGGATCATAAGCTTTCACCACATGTCCATTTACATCAATATAAGCAGGAGACAAATGGTTATAATCTACTCCGGGCCTTGCAACACCGGCGCGCTGGTTTTGAGTAGAAGGAACATTATCTAGTTTCAGATTTGAACGATCTGTCCTACCATAAAGATTCACCAATGCATCATTTGTCACATCAGGAGTAATATTATCTGATTTTCCGATATAACTCCTACTATCTTCATACACGGTGATATTATTAGCATTTGAAGCGTTGCTGTTCTGAATATTTAAAATTTTATTTGTGGGAACAGCTGTTGATGAAACAACATCAAGAGTCGCTGTGGGTGTTGGGGTATTTATACCAACCTGCGCAGATAAACATACGCAATAGAATAAAGAAATAACGATTAGCTTTTTTTTCATAATGTTTTTTTTAAAATTGTATTAAATTATTTTTTCATAAGCGTGAGTGAAACAAGACTATTGGTAACGTTTGGATTCCATTATAACAATTGAAATGCTACCACTCCCTGTATTTCGGACAAATATTGAACCATTCTGATAGAAAAATACAAGATTGGGACCAGAAGGAAAGCTAAAAGTAATATCTGCCGTATAAGAAGCAATCGAATTGCTGTTATTACTTGTTGTAGTAACAGTCATAGGATAACGGGTACCATCAGATCCACTCCCTGACATAGCATCAGAATAAGAGAAACCTGTATTGACATCAAAGTTTACAGTAGCCAAAATATTATTTCCAACCCCTAGAGTACCGAAAACTAATCCTGAGCCCACTTTAAAGGTGACCAGACCAAAACTGTCTACCGTTACAATACTAATACCAGCAGTGCTATTAGGGGTTACATAGATTCCATCAAAATTCGATGCAGTTACGGTGTTAGAAAAAGGATCATAAGCTTTCACCACATGTCCGTTTATATCAATATAAGCAGGAGATAAATGGTTATAATCTACTCCCGGCCTTGCAAAACCTGCACGTTGGTTTTGAGTAGAAGGAACATTATCTAGTTTCAGATTTGAACGACCTGTCCAACCATAAAGATTCACCAATGCATCATTTGTCACATCAGGAGTAATATTATCAGGTCTTCCAACATAGCTCCTACTGTCTTCATATATGGTGATATTATTCGCATTTGAAGTCCTACTGTTCTGAATATTTAAAATTTTATTTGCGGGGGCTGCTGTTGATGAAACAACATCAAGAGTCGCCGTGGGCATTCGTGTATTTATGCCAACCTGTGCAGATAAGCATACGCAATAAAATAAAGAAGCAACAATTATTTTTCTTTTCATAATGTTTTTTTAAAATTGTGTAAAATTATTTTTTTTAGGCAAAATTTAAAAATAGATTTGTGATCTTAGATAACAGCCAAGTACTTAAACCTAAATTAACCTATCCACTTATTTACATATATCTAAATAAATAATACAAACAAATTAGGAGCGTGTACTTAATAATTCAGTTTGGCTGGACTAGCTTACTTAATCCTGCAATACATATAAACATATTGAAACTAATTTAAGGATTGTGTTTTTTATTTTTCTAGAATGAAATTGCGGATAAATATACAAAATAATACTTTATCAATAATAACACTGTAAAAAACTGATTATCAAAAAGTTAAGATTTAGTCTATTTATGTACAAAAATCTACAAAATAGTAGGTCAAATAAAAGTATTTCATTTAGGGCAGCAATATCATTATATTTTAATTTTTGGGATAAAGCCAGATGGATGGTTTTAATTTTAAAAATTGATTACAGCCCATTCCTAATTAATAGATTTTAAAAATGCTGATGTTACTTTCTTTTCAATTATTCACTTTTATATTCACCATCCATATCTTTAAAAGCCCATTCTGCCATTTGATGGATAACGGGAATTAATCCTTTACCCGCTTTACTTAATTCATAGGTAACATGAGGAGGAACTACAGGTTTTGCAATTCTGATCACTAAACCATCTGCTTCCAATTGTTTAAGATGCTGAATGAGTACTTTTTCTGTCACAGCTGGAATCGCCCGTTTCAAAACACTGTATCTTTTATCACCGTTCGAGAGTTGGTATAAAATAATCGGTTTCCAATGCCCTCCAATCTTTTCCATTACATAGGTAACAGGGCATTTGTCTAATGCATATTTTTTATTCTGCTGAATCGTAGAGCTTTCTTTAATGGCTGTCATGATACATACTTTAGGGTAAGTACTTGTATAAAAGTAAGTACAAATATACCTTTGTTATCAGAAATAAAAAAATATTACTTATGGAAATTATTATCACAGGTTCGTTAGGAAATGTAGCGAAACCACTAGCTCAACAACTTATTGCAGAAGGTCATCATATCACTGTAATCAGCAGTAATGAATCTAAAAAAAGTGAAATTGAATCTTTAGGAGCAAAAGCTGCCATCGGTTCTATTACAGATGTAGATTTCTTAGTTACCACTTTTGAAAATGCAGATGCAGCTTTCTTGATGACGCCTCCCAACATGGGTGGAGTGGATATTGTAGAAAACACCATTAATGCAGGAAAAAATTATGCTGAAGCCATTTCGAAAACAGGCGTTAAAAAAGTAGTTATGCTCAGCAGCATCGGTGCTGAATCTCCTGTAGAAACAGGTCCAATAAAAGGACTTCATCATATTGAAAAATTATACTCCGATCTAGAAAATACCGATGTAACTTTCTTGAGAGCAGGATATTTCTACATTAATTTCTTTAATGACATTCCTTTAATTCAAAATGCTGGAATCATTGGTGCTAATTATCCTGAAAGTGCAAGTGTTCCATTAGTTCATCCAATTGATATTGCAAAGGCTGCTGCAGAAGAATTAGTAAAAGATTCTGAAGGCAAGACTATAAAATATATTGTAAGTGATGTTCGTCCAGCCTCTGATTTTGCAAAAGTTTTCGGTACTGCCATCGGAAAGCCAGAACTTCCTTGGGTTGAATTCAAAGATCAAGATTCTCTAAACGGAATGTTACAAGCCGGACTTCCTAAGGAAATGGCTGAATTATATACTGAAATGGGAAGAGGCGTTAGAACAGGAATTGTTCAAAAAGATTTTCTGGAGCATGGTTCGCCTGTTGAAGGAGAAACTAAATTAGAGGAGTTTGCTAAAGAGTTTGCATTAAAATTCTAATGATTATTTTTCCTATGTCGTTTTATAAACAATTTTCGGCGAGCCTTTGGCTCGCCGAAAATTGTTATTTATACTAAACTTTAGTTATAATTTCAATCTAAAAATTATTTTTTATCTTCCAAAGTCTCTTTCAGTACTTTAAATTTTCCATCGATGGGTTGGGTAATTTTCAATCCTAAAATTTTAGCTACTAGAGGATAAACATTTACGTTCGAAAATTCATCAATCACAACATTGCTTTTAAATTCAGGTCCCCAAGCAAAGAAAGTCGCTTTCATTTCAGGAACAAGCCTTGGATTATATCCATGTTTTCCAACCGATGTTTTCTTCCCTTTTTCTAAAAATATCTTTGGAGCTTTTGGAATTAGAAGTATTTGTCCGATTCTGTTGTATCGATCATCTTTACTTCCAAAATGAAGATATTTCGGCAGCTTTTTATCTAAATAAACTTCATAATCATTCGTTTTATGAGATTCCAATTCTTTATATACTGATTTTACTTCGGAAGGATTCTTCACTACCACTCTCAATAAGGTTTGAGAATTATAATAATCAAATCTGTTTTTATCTAAAAGCAACGCAGGAATTTCAAGTGGTGTTCCTCCATCCACTTTAATCATTCCATGATCTGAAACAAAGACGAAGTTGACGTTTTTCAAACCTAAATCATTAACCTTTTGAACCAATTCTCCAATTGCTTTATCAATTAAATGAACAGCATCTTCCGTTTCTTTAGCTTCTGGGCCAAAGTGATGTCCGCTTCCATCCACTTCAGGAAAGTATAATGAAATAAAGTGTGGTCTTTTATCCATTGGTAATTTTAACCAGTTAATCACTTTATCCACTTTTTCAGAAGGCGTAAATTTTTCGTGGTAAGGATAATAATAAGTCGGTCTTTTTCCGCCTGCATCAGTTGCAGACCCAACCCACATTAAAGAAGCTGAAATCATTCCTTGTTTTTCAGCCAATCCCCAAAGCGGTGTACCGCCGTACCAACTTCCGTCTTCTGCATTTTTCTTATCGCTCATGGCATACGTCTCCTTTCTTTTATAATCGTAAAAAAAGTTATCGATCAAACCATGATGAGCAGGATATAATCCAGTAATCAAACTCCAGTGATTGGGAAAAGTAATGCTCGGATAACTCGGGATCATTGCTTTTGCCTGAACGCCTTCATTTGAATATTTCAAAAGATTTTCAGCATTATACTTTTTAGCATAATCATATCGAAAACCATCTGTAGAGATCATAATCACATAAGGTTTTGTTTGCGCCTCCACCGTATTATACCGATTAGGAATAACTATCTGAGCAGTATCAACAGGCGCTTTTTGAGCAACAACCGCTAATGACATCAAAAGCATTAAAAAATGTAATCCACGCTTCATTATAAAAATTTTCAGCAAAGGTACTCTCCATACATTACACAAAAAAGTTTCTAAAGTTAAAAAAACATTAAAAGCATTTTTTAAATTAGTGCGAAAGAATCACTTTTACCGAATACTTTAAAAAGATGAATTTCCTACTTGGTTTTATCATCTATTATCAATAAGATTAATCTATCTGAAAATATAATGTTTTAATTTCCATAAAAAAAGCCACTGAATAGTGGCTTTTTAGATCAATCTGTATGTTTTATTATTGCTTTGTCAAAATATAATCATATTTTATTTTTACATTTTCTGCCACTTTTTTAGTAACCATTTTAGGAACTGTAACTTTATAATCTACCGGCTTAACTGAAAAAGCTCCCTGCATAAGTATTTTACCATCTTTGGTATATATATTTGCAATAGATGAGACTTCTTTATTTACACCATGAAAATTTAATATCCCATTTACTGTATATTTTTGAGGTGTTGCTGAAAGTTTATTCTTATCAAAGTTTTGAATTTTTCCTTTAAAACTTGTCTTTGGATATTTTTCAGATTCAGCATAACTTTCATTAAAATGCTCCTCCATTAATTTTACTTTAAACTTAAAGTTTTTCACAACAGATAATGTTGCTAATTCTCCAGTATCAGTATTTAACACAGCAACATTTGTTTTATCTAAAGCATATACATCTTCAAAAAGTGGTACAGACGCTTCAAAACTCACTTTTCCTTCTTTTGAAAGATATTTTTGGGCAAAAGTTAGATTTACCATAAATATCAATGTCGCTATAATAATTTTTTTCATACATTTTATTATTAATATAATTAATTTTCTAAAAGACCATCTGATTTCCATTGAATAAATGTATTGATTTGGCTAGGAGATAAAGCCCCTCCCGGAGGCATTCTTCCAGGCGCACCATTTGGCCTTTGTATTCTATCAATAATATTATCAATATGTTCTTTTACTTGATTGTAATTGGTAAAAGGGCGGAAAGCTGCAGGACCACCTGGAGAATGGCACCCAAGGCATCTCTCCTTAATAATAGGTTCCACTTCTACCGTGTATTTTACTATATCATTAATTGGTGTTGTATCAGATATTTGTTCAAAAGTTCTACTATCACATGATATTAAGAACACAGAAAACAATACAATATTTATTACTTTTTTCATATTAAAAAACTCTATAAAGATTAAACCCAAAATAAATATTCCCTTTCCCCCAATTTCCAACTACATTTGTTAAATAGCCAATATCAGAATTAAGACGAGAATTACTAAAAACAAGTTGGAAAATATGCCCGCCAGTTTCAACGTCCATACCTAATGACAGTGGATTTTTATAAAAACTATGATTATCATAATTTACAAAATACTCCGCATTTACAGATACTCTTTTTGAAATCTTATAGCGACCACCCAAACCTGTTAAAAATTGATTTTTTCCTTCTATAGTTGGTTCATATAAGTTCTTATGAACATAGGAAGGTGTTAACTGCACTGAAAATTGATCACTTACTCTTCTCGATATTAATACTTGAGAGAGGTAGGAAAGTCTATCACTAAATCTAAGATTAGGGTAAGTATCTTTACTAAATTGTGTATTAGCTGCTATAACATTATAGCCAACAACATCTACAGGAAAGTGATCACTTTGTTGGAGAAGTCTGTATTTAGCACCCAACTCAAATGTTTTCATATTGGTTTCTCTAGATAGGCTTACAGAAATACCATCGGTAACACCATAAATGGCTCCCAATTTAGTTGAAGCAGCATCTAAACCAAAGAAATCTTTAAACCCCGTACTTACATCACCAAATCGATGGGCAATAACAATGTACCATTCATTTTTTGAAACAAGTTTAGTAGATTGCCCCGTTACGATCTGTAAGGCTTTAAATGCAGGAGGCGAAATCTCTACACTCTTCTTACTTTGTACTGTATCAATTTCTTTCAATAGGTCTTCTTGACCGAACGACCAACTTGAAAAAAACAATATTGTATAAAAGTACTTTTTTTTCATTATCATTTTTTGTTTTAAGTTTAAAACAATGATATTAAAAAAAATTATTTGAGAAAACACACTTAGTGTATATGCTTGATTTTAAGAATAAAAAAAAACAATACTCAATAACAAAATACTATGAAATAATTTTACTAAAGAAAAAAATCATCAATAGAAGATAAAAATTACAGAGCATAAATAAATGCAAACTTAATATTTTACGCTTAATGGAAATAATTAATGAATATTATAGTAAAAATAATATCCATTAATTATTTATAAAAAAATAGAGCAATATTAGGTGTAACCATTGAAATTTAACCATAAAAAACACATAAACAATTATTAACAATAAAAAGTCACAATATTAATCTCTTATTTGTAACTATTCATAAGAAAATACACATTCCCTTATTGAAAACATTTTTCTTAAAAAGACAATATTAGAACATTCTCTTTTTAAATTATTATAAATGAAAAATCCCCAAAAGATTTAACTTTTAGGGATAAAAATAATATATTATTAAAATTATTCTTTAATTAATTTCTGGTAAGATACACTTCCATCTTTTAATTTAACTTCAAAATAATAGCTTCCGGATTGTAGATCAGAAACACTGATATTTTCTCCGTTCACCTGAACCGATTTTACCTTCCTTCCTGTTGCTTCATAAATATCAATAGATTTTATTTTATCTGCATTTTTGAAATTCACAGTTTCTTTTGCAGGATTCGGATAAAGAACAACTTTTTTACTTTCAGCTAACAGATCATTAGTTCCTAATGTTCCCGTCATACTTAGCGTGGTATATCCTCTATTTCCACCACCGTGATAGCCACTTGACAAAGCAGTTCCAGGCCCTTTAGCAAAAAAGATATTTACACTTCCCGCAGCGTTTGCAATGGCCGTATCTCCCGCTCCTCCTGATAATGATCTTGTAGCAACTACTGTTCTTATTCCTCCAGCAGTTGTATTTGAAGTTTGAGTCCAGTCTTGGGAGGCATCTGCTGTAGGTGTTACCCCAATTCCACCAAAAGTATAATCCCTATTTGCAGAGGCATTGTAAATAAATCCATCTGCTCCGTTTGACATTCCTGAGCCTACATTTCCGAAGCCGATTCCTAAATAAGAAGTATCAGCACCCGTAAGTGTTATTGTTGCTAAGGTTGAAGAAGTATCCAACTTTACCGTCATACCAGTTGACCCCAAGCTTACCGTACCAGAGGAAAACTGTGCTCCTACAGTGCTTGCAAGAGCTAAACTTAATGTGAGTAAAACTTTTTTCATATATTAATTTTTTAAGAGATTAATAATTTCTTTATTGTTTGTTTGTAAGGCATATTCAAAAGGAGTCATTCCCATTGAATCTTTTTTTAGTTTATCGGCTTTATATTTTACCAATAATTCTATTAATTCTTTATTCCCAAATTTTACAGCCCAGAAAAGAGGTGTAGATCCTGTAGCATCTGCAATATTAGGATCTGCATTTTTGCTTAATAAATACATCACCAAATCTTTATTATACTTTACCGAAAGTCCGGCCAATGCAGTTCCTTCCTGGCTTTTATAATTAAGATCTTTTACATGATCCATTAAAAACTTAGCAACCTCTGTGTTTCCTCTGTAGCAAGCTAAAATAAGAGGAGAAAAACCACTTTCGTTGGTTTCATTGATGCTGTTTGGATCTTTCTTCATCAATTCTTTAACCTCAGCCACACTCCCATTTCTCGCAATATCAAAAATAGATTTTGTTTTTTCCTGAGCAATCGCAAGTGAGAATCCCAGAAAAACACTTAGTATTAAGATTAATTTTTTCATTATTTTGAAAGAATATAATCATACTTGACGTTCACATTTTCTGCCACTTTTTTAGATACCATTTTAGGAATGGTTACATTATAATCTGCAGGTCTGGCAACAAAACCTCCTTGCATATAAATCTTCCCATCCTTGGCATATATTGTTGCAGAGGATGTAACCGCCTTGTCTACCCCATGAAAATTAAGTTTCCCTTGTAGCGTATATTTTTGTGGTGATGCAGTAAGCTTCGCTTTATCAAAATTGGCAAGCTTTCCTGTAAAAGTTGCTTTAGGATATTTTGCTGATTCCGCATAATTTTCATTGAAATGCTCTTCCATTAGTTTCACGGTAAATCTATAATTCTTCACCATAGAAACAGAAGCTATTTCACCAGTATCAGCATTTAGAATAACCAAATTATTACTATCCTTGGCACTGATATCTTCAAATAACAGAACTGATGCTTCAAAGCTTACCTGTCCTGTTTTAGAACTATATTTCTGAGCCAATGCAAGATTACCACATAGTAACGATGCAACAATTAATACTACATTTTTCATTTTTCTCTTTTTTAATTTTCTATAGAACCATCAGCTTTCCACTTAATGAAAAAATTGATCTGACTTTGTGATAATGATGTACCTGGAGGCATTCTTCCCACAGCTCCGACTGGCCTTTGTATTCTGTCTACAATATTGTCTATTTCTGCTTTTACCAAATTATAATTTGTTAACGGGTAAGCAGAAGCAGGACCTCCGGGTGAGTGGCATCCAATACAATTGGTTTCAATAATAGGTTTTATATCCGTCTCATATTTTACAATTCCGGTGATGGGTGTATTATCTGAAATTTCTTCATAGGTTCTGCTTTCACAAGCCATTAATACAACCGCTGATGATAGTAAGTATAGTATCTTTTTCATATTAAAAAACTCTATAAAGGTTAAACCCAAAGAAAATCTGTCCTTTATCCCATTTTCCGGTAGCGTTTGTAAGATATCCTATATCTGAATTAAGCTGAGAATTACTGAATACAAGCTGGAAAACGTGTCCGCCAGTTTCAATATCCATCCCTAATGATAAAGGGTTTTTATAAAAACTGTGGTTATCAAAATTCACAAAATATTCTGCGTTGATGGAAATCCTTTTAGAAATCTTATATCTCCCTCCCAGCCCTGTTAGGAACTGATTTTTATCTTCAATATTTGGTTCATAAAGATTCTTGTGTACATAAGAAGGTGTTAGCTGTAAAGAAAGCTTGTCATTAAACCTTCTTGAGATCAAAGCCTGAGTAAGATAAGAAAGCTTGTCATTGAATTGAAGATGTGGATAATTATCTTTGTTAATATCTGTTCTCAGTGCCATCACATTATAACCAACAATATCTACAGGAAAATTATCATTCTGTTTTAGGAGACTGTATTTGGCTCCTAATTCAAAGGTTTTCCCATTCGTTTCTCTAGAAAGACTTAAAGAAAGGCCGTCTGTAACACCATAAATAGCTCCCAACTTTGTAGAAGCCTGATCAAGGCCAAAGAAATTTTTAAAACCTGTGCTGATATCTCCAAAACGATGGGCAACTACGATGTACCATTCATTTTTTGCAGTAAGTTTGGTAGATTGTGCTGTGACAACCTGTAAGCCTTTGAAGGCAGGCTGCGAAATATCTGTGTTTGTTTTAATGGTGTCAATATCTTTCAACAAATCTTCCTGAGAAAAGGCAAGACTTGATGAAAGTATCGACAAAAATAATAGAGTTTTTGTCATATCCAATTTTTGATAAATATTAATATGACAAACTTATAGAGTTATGAATTCAAAAGTGTGTGATAAAAGTCACCGACTAGATAGTTTTTATCAATCACAGTAATAAAACATTATTTATTAGACTGGGCTAACATTTTCTTTTACAGGGATTTTGATTCCTTCTTTGCTCTGAACGATTTCTCCTTCGTTTTCAATTTTTTTCAAAACTCTGCTTACCACTTCTCTGGAAGTTCCTAAACTACTAGCAATTTCCCTATGCGTTAATTTTATCGGATGATTGCCCGTGATAGAGATTTGTTGTTTAATATAGCTTAAAACTCTTCTGTCAAGTCTATGAAAAACC
This sequence comes from Chryseobacterium polytrichastri, assembly GCF_900142445.1. Taxonomy (GTDB): domain Bacteria; phylum Bacteroidota; class Bacteroidia; order Flavobacteriales; family Weeksellaceae; genus Chryseobacterium; species Chryseobacterium polytrichastri. Next base: position 171,721 of record NZ_FRAV01000005.1, read on the forward strand.
GCTTCATTCACCATATTCATTACATCAGAAAAGCGCTTGTCATATTCACTGTAAAATACTCTGTTGATTTCCGGAAATTTGATGAGCCACTCATGCACCACAGATACGGGGATTAGCAAAACTTCTGAATCTTCTTCCGCAATAGCATAAACACGACTTATATAGTCACTAAAAATAGATGAAAAAGTCATGAGGCAGCTGTCGTTAGGTCGAATATAATAGTAGATTAATTCTCTTCCGTCATTTAATGAAAAAACCTTTATAGACCCCTTAACCAAGAAAGGGACATATTTATTCTTTTGTCCTTCCTGAATAATTTCTGTTTTTGCCTTTATGGTAGCTACAATTGCATTTTTTTGGATTTCATTTGAAAAACCAGCTCCCAGAAACCCAAATTTATTAAGAATAAACTGATTATTTATCACATCCATTATATAAAATTTAACAGCAAATATATACAATTGAATAATCCATATGGCAATTTTTTATTATTTTAAAACTTATTAACAATAAGTAATGAACTTGAAATTATTTAAGTGAATAGTGAATTTAAAAAAATGAATTTTTGAATATCGTCTGCTAGGTTTATATGAAAATAAATCTCCAATATATATATATAGCAAAAAAAATGCCCCAATAAATTGGGGCATTCTTATGTATGTTAAGAAAATCTTACGCTTGTACGTTGTTTCCACCTAATACGAAAGGCTCAACTTCTTTAATCTCTCCGAATTGTTGCTCGTAGTTAGTGATGTTTTGTTGAAGAGCAGTTAATACTCTCTTAGCGTGAAGTGGAGCAAGAATAACTCTTGAACGCACGTTAGCTTGTTGAACACCCGGCATTAATTGGATAAAATCTACAACAAACTCAGATGGAGAATGGTTTACTAGAGCAAGGTTACAATATACCCCTGAAGCTACCATTTCGTTAAGTTGGATGTTGATGTTGTTTGGATCTTGATTTTGATTTTGATTGTCCATGTTTTCTTTAAATATTTTTTGTTTAAAAAGTTTCAGTCCTCTAATTTAAAATTTAAACTTGAATTCTGAAACTTTTCTTCACTTTTTAGTTAATATCTTCGAATTCTTTTTTAGAACCTACGATAACATTCTGATACTCTTTAAGACCCGTACCTGCAGGGATTCTGTGTCCTACAATTACGTTTTCTTTAAGACCTGTTAAGTAATCTACCTTACCAGCAACTGCTGCTTCGTTAAGAACCTTAGTTGTTTCCTGGAATGATGCTGCAGACATGAATGACTTAGTCTGAAGAGCTGCTCTTGTAATACCTTGCAATACAGGCGTTGCTGTAGCTGGTAAAGCTTCTCTTACTTCAACTAAAGCCTGATCTTCACGCTTCAATTTAGAGTTCTCGTCTCTTAATTCTCTTGCAGTAATCATCTGACCTGGCTTGAATTCTTTAGAATCACCAGCTTCTGTTACTACTTTAAGACCGAATACTCTGTTGTTTTCTTCTAAGAAATCAAATTTGTGCTCTAACGCTCCTTCAAGGAATTGAGTATCACCTCCATCAACAATAGATACTTTCGTCATCATCTGTCTTACGATAATTTCGAAGTGCTTATCATCAATTTTCACCCCTTGTAGACGGTAAACTTCCTGAATTTCATTTACTAGATATTCCTGAACCGCCGTTGGACCTTTGATTCTTAAGATATCGTCTGGTGTAATAGAACCGTCAGAAAGTGGAGAACCTGCTCTTACGAAGTCATTCTCCTGAACCAAGATCTGGTTAGATAATTTAACTAAGTAAATTTTTCTTTCTCCAGTTTTTGCCTCAACAATAAGTTCACGGTTACCTCTCTTAATTTTTCCGTAAGAAACTACCCCGTCGATTTCAGTAACAACCGCTGGGTTTGAAGGGTTTCTTGCTTCGAATAATTCGGTAACTCTCGGAAGACCTCCGGTGATATCCCCTGCTTTTGCAGATTTTCTTGGGATCTTGATTAAAACTTTACCAGCCTTAATTTTTTCACCATCGTTTACCATTAAGTGGGCTCCTACCGGTAAGTTGTATGCTTTCTGCTCAACACCTTTAGAATCTACCACCTTAAGAGTAGGTACGGCTTTCTTATTTCTAGATTCAGAGATTACTTTCTCTTCGAATCCTGTTTGTTCATCAATTTCCAATTGGAATGAAATACCTTGGATGATATCTTCATACTCTACCTTACCGGCAGTTTCTGCAATAATTACCGCATTATACGGATCCCATCTACAGATTGTATCACCTTTCTTCACTTTATCACCTGGTTTCACAGCTAATATAGATCCATAAGGTACGTTAGCGATCATCAATGGAGTTTTAGTTTCGTTGTCAGCAACCAATCTAAATTCTGTAGAACGAGAAACCACTACCTCAGCAGTGTTACCGCTTTCATCTTCAGATGTAATTGTTCTTACATCATCCATTTCAACGATACCGTCTCTTCTAGCTACGATTGATGGATTTTCTGATACGTTACCTGCAGTACCCCCTTGGTGGAATGTTCTCAATGTTAACTGAGTACCTGGTTCCCCAATAGATTGTGCACCAATTACACCTACTGCTTCACCCATATGGATTACTTTACCTGTTGCTAAGTTTCTTCCGTAACATTTCGCACAGATACCTTTCTTAGTTTCACAAGTTAATGGTGAACGAACTTCAACAGCTTCTAATCCTGCTTCTTCAATTCTCTTAGCTAATGGCTCATTGATCACCTGATCTGCTGAAGCAATAAGTTCATCACTTTCAGGGTCATAGATATTATGTAGAGAAACTCTACCTAAGATTCTTTCAGAAATTCTTTCAACAATCTCATCATTTTTCTTCAAAGCAGTAACTTCAGTACCTCTTAAAGTACCACAGTCTGTTTCAGTAATGATAACATCCTGAGCAACGTCTACCAATCTTCTCGTTAAGTAACCCGCATCGGCAGTCTTAAGTGCGGTATCCGCAAGACCTTTACGAGCACCGTGAGTAGAGATAAAGTATTCTAGGATCGAAAGACCTTCCTTAAAGTTTGCAAGAATCGGGTTTTCGATAATCTCCGCACCAGTAGAACCGGCTTTCTGCGGTTTTGCCATCAAACCTCTCATCCCTGATAACTGACGGATCTGTTCCTTAGAACCCCTCGCCCCAGAATCAAGCATCATATATACAGAGTTGAACCCACCTTGGTCGGTTTTCATTCTGCTCATGATCATTTCAGTTAATCCGGCGTTGGTATTAGTCCAAACGTCAATTACCTGGTTATAACGTTCTGTATCTGTAATTAGACCCATGTTATAGTTGGCTCTAATTTCATCTACAGTAGAAATTGCTGTAGCAACCATTGCTTTCTTCTCAACAGGAACTACGATGTCCCCTAATGAGAATGAAAGACCTCCTTTAAATGCATTTGAATAACCTAAGTCTTTCATTGCATCCAAGAACTTCACAGTTGTAGGGAAATCTGTATCATCAAGGACTCTACCGATAACGTTTCTTAATGATTTCTTCGTAAGAAGTTCATTAATATATCCTGACTGTTTTGGAACGATTTGGTTGAATAAAATTCTACCAACAGAAGTTTCAATTAGTTTTGTTGAGATCTCACCGTTTTCTTTAACAGGTAGTCTACATCTTACCTTAGCATTTAAAGAAACTTTTCCTTCTGCGTAAGCGATTTCCGCTTCCTCAGGAGAATAGAATGCAAGACCTTCACCTTTTACTTTCATCGTCTCAGTAGAGCTTAATTCTTTAGTCATGAAATAAAGACCAAGAACCATGTCCTGAGAAGGTACTGTAATAGGAGAACCGTTTGCAGGGTTCAAGATATTCTGAGAACCTAACATTAATAACTGAGCTTCAAGGATTGCTTCAGGGCCTAATGGTAAATGTACCGCCATCTGGTCACCATCGAAATCGGCGTTGAATGCCGTTGTTACTAACGGGTGTAGTTGGATTGCCTTACCTTCGATCATCTTAGGTTGGAAAGCCTGGATACCTAGTCTGTGAAGCGTAGGTGCTCTGTTCAATAGAACAGGGTGACCTTTCATCACGTTTTCAAGGATATCATAAACTACTGGTTCTTTTCTGTCAATAATTCTCTTTGCAGATTTTACTGTTTTTACAATCCCTCTTTCAATTAGTTTTCTAATGATAAATGGTTTGTAAAGTTCCGCAGCCATATCTTTAGGAATACCACATTCGTGAAGCTGTAAGTTTGGACCTACAACAATTACTGAACGCGCAGAGTAATCTACCCTTTTCCCTAGTAAGTTCTGACGGAAACGACCTTGCTTACCTTTCAATGAATCTGAAAGTGATTTCAATGGTCTGTTTGATTCAGATTTTACTGCAGAAGATTTTCTTGTATTATCGAATAATGAATCTACTGATTCCTGAAGCATACGCTTCTCGTTTCTCAAGATTACTTCAGGAGCTTTGATCTCCAATAATCTCTTCAAACGGTTGTTTCTGATAATAACTCTTCTATAAAGGTCATTTAAGTCAGAAGTAGCGAAACGCCCTCCATCCAATGGAACTAATGGTCTTAATTCTGGTGGAATAACAGGAAGTACACGCATGATCATCCACTCTGGTCTGTTGATCATTCTAGTGTTAGCACCTCTCAATGCTTCTACAACGTTCAATCTTTTCAGGGCTTCAGTTCTTCTTTGCTTAGAACCTTCGTTGTGAGCTTTGTGTCTCAAGTCGAAAGACAAAGCATCAAGATCAATTCTCTTCAATAATTCTTCAACCGCTTCAGCACCCATTTTAGCAATGAATTTGTTCGGATCAGAATCATCAAGATATTGGTTTTCTACAGGAAGAGTTTCCATGATATCAAGGTATTCTTCTTCTGTAAGGAATTCTTTATCATCAAAATCAGAACCATCTAATTTCTTAGCGATACCTTGTTGAATAACAACATATCTCTCGTAGTAGATGATCATATCTAATTTCTTAGAAGGTATTCCTAAAAGGTAACCGATTTTGTTTGGTAAAGAACGGAAATACCAGATGTGAGCGATAGGAACCACCAAGTTGATGTGTCCGATTCTCTCTCTTCTTACTTTCTTTTCTGTAACTTCTACTCCACAACGGTCACAAACGATCCCTTTGTAACGAATTCTCTTGTATTTACCACAAGCACATTCGTAATCCTTAATAGGACCAAAGATTTTTTCACAGAACAAACCATCTCTTTCAGGTTTATGCGTTCTGTAGTTAATAGTTTCCGGTTTTAGAACCTCCCCTCTAGAATCCTGTAAAATGGATTCCGGAGAAGCTAAACCGATGGTTATTTTATTAAATCTACTTGATTTATTTTTATTTGACATTTTTTAGATTTTAGATTTTGGATATAAATTTTGGGTTATAAATTCTGAACTGATTCAAAATTCATTCGTCAAAATTTAAAATTATTCCTCAAGTCTTACATCAAGTCCAAGTCCTTGTAACTCGTGAAGTAATACGTTGAAAGATTCTGGAATACCTGGTTCAGGCATTGCTTCTCCTTTCGCGATAGCTTCATAAGTTTTTGCTCTACCAATCACGTCATCCGACTTCACAGTCAAGATTTCTCTCAAGATGTTTGATGCTCCAAATGCTTCAAGAGCCCAAACCTCCATCTCTCCGAATCTCTGACCTCCGAACTGAGCTTTACCTCCTAACGGCTGTTGAGTAATCAATGAGTATGGTCCGATAGAACGTGCGTGCATTTTATCATCTACCATGTGACCAAGTTTCAGCATGTAAATAATACCTACTGTAGCCGGCTGTGTAAATCTCTCTCCGGTACCACCATCATAAAGGTGAGTGTTACCAAATTTAGGAAGACCTGCTTTTTCTGTGTACTCAGTAATTTGGTCTAATGTAGCTCCATCAAAGATTGGTGTAGCGAACGTCATTCCTAATTTCTGACCAGCCCATCCAAGAACTGTTTCATAAATCTGTCCGATGTTCATACGAGAAGGTACCCCTAGTGGATTCAATACGATATCTACTGGTGTTCCGTCTTCAAGGAATGGCATATCTTCTTCACGAACGATTCTTGAAACAATACCTTTGTTACCGTGACGTCCTGCCATTTTATCCCCTACATTCAACTTACGTTTCTTAGCGATATAAACTTTAGCCAACTTCATGATACCTGCTGGAAGCTCATCTCCGATAGAAATTGCGAATTTCTCACGGTTTTTAACCCCTTGGATATCATTGAACTTGATTTTATAATTGTGAATTAATTGTTTGATTAATTCATTCTTATCGTTATCTACCGTCCAATCTGCACCGCTTACGTTTACGTAATCTTCAACTGAAGTTAATAATCTGTGAGTAAATTTCACACCTTTACCGATGATCTCTTCATCAAGGTCATTTTGAACCCCTTGAGAAGTTTTCCCGCTTACAAGTGTATTTAATTTTTCAATTAAAGTATTTCTTAACTCATCAAACTTAGCCTTGTAAGTATTTTCAATCTCTTCAAGTTTAAGTTTTTCTTCAGTTCTTTTCTTTTTGTCTTTAATATTTCTAGAGAACAATTTTTTGTTGATAACAACACCTCTTAATGAAGAGTCTGCTTTCAATGAAGCATCCTTAACATCACCAGCTTTGTCACCAAAGATTGCTCTAAGAAGTTTCTCTTCAGGAGTTGGGTCTGATTCTCCTTTTGGAGTAATCTTACCGATCATAATGTCACCAGGCTTCACCTCGGCACCAATTCTGATCATACCGTTCTCGTCAAGATCTTTTGTAGCTTCTTCAGAAACGTTAGGAATATCTGCAGTAAGTTCTTCCATACCTAATTTAGTATCACGAACTTCTAGAGAATACTCATCTACGTGGATTGAAGTAAACCAGTCTTCACGTACAACTTTTTCGTTAATTACGATCGCATCCTCAAAGTTGTAACCCTTCCAAGGCATGAACGCAACTACTAAGTTTCTACCAAGAGCTAATTCTCCTTTTTCAGTAGCATAACCGTCGCAAAGTACTTGTCCTTTTTGCACTGTTTCACCAATTCTTACGTTTGGTCTTAGTGTAATGGTTGTACTCTGGTTAGTTTTTCTAAACTTAGTTAAGTTATAAGTTTTAGTAGCAGATTCGAAAGATACTAGATCTTCGTCATCGCTTCTTTCATATTTAATAGTAATCTTGTCTGCATCTACATACTCAACAGTACCGTTACCTTCAGCATTGATCAAGATTCTTGAATCTTTCGCAACTTGTTGCTCAAGACCAGTACCTACGATCGGTGCCTGTGGCTTCAATAATGGAACTGCCTGACGCATCATGTTAGATCCCATCAACGCACGGTTCGCATCATCATGTTCCAAGAAAGGAATTAATGAAGCTGAAATACCAGAGATCTGGTTTGGTGCAACGTCAATAAGGTTAACCTGAGAAGGCTCAACTACAGGATAATCACCATCTAGTCTTGCAATAATTCTATCAGTTTGGAATTCTCCCTGATCATTCAACTCAACGTTTGCCTGAGCAATTACTTTATCTTCTTCGTCTTCTGCATTTAGATAAATAGGATCAGCATTAAGATCTACTGTACTATCGTTTACTTTTCTATATGGAGTTTCGATGAAACCTAAGTTATTAATTTTCGCATAGATACCCAAAGAAGAGATCAAACCAATGTTTGGTCCTTCCGGAGTTTCAATAGGACAAATTCTTCCGTAGTGAGTATGGTGAACGTCACGCACCTCGAAACCTGCTCTTTCTCTTGATAAACCACCAGGTCCTAGTGCAGAAAGTCTACGCTTGTGCGTGATCTCTGATAGTGGGTTGGTTTGGTCCATGAACTGAGAAAGCTGGTTGGTACCAAAGAATGAGTTAATAACTGATGTTAATGTCTTAGCATTTACTAGATCCAGAGGAGTAAATATCTCGTTATCTCTAACGTTCATTCTTTCCTTAATAGTTCTAGCGATTCTTGAAAGACCTACACCGAACTGTCCTGCTAATTGCTCACCAACAGTTTTAATTCTTCTGTTAGAAAGGTGGTCAATATCATCAACCTCCGCTTTAGAGTTTACCAATTCGATCAAGTGTCTTACAATCGCAATGATATCTTCTTTTGTAAGAACCTCTGTTGTAGTTGGGATATTAAGATTCAACTTTTTGTTCAATCTGTAACGTCCTACTTCACCAAGTGAATATCTTTGCTCAGAGAAGAATAATTTTTCAATAATTCCTCTTGCTGTTTCCTCATCGGGTGGATCTGCATTTCTTAACTGACGGTAGATATACTCTACTGCTTCTTTTTCAGAGTTCGTAGGGTCTTTCTGTAATGTATTCTGGATGATAGAGAATTCATTTGCATTTTCTTTGTGAATCAAGATAGATTTCACACCTGCATCAAGAATAAGATCTAAGTGTTCTTTTTCAAGAATAGTTTCTCTGTCTAGGATGATTTCGTTTCTTTCGATAGAAACAACCTCTCCCGTATCTTCGTCTACGAAATCTTCGAACCAAGTGTTCAATACTCTCGCAGCCAATGTTCTTCCTTCAACTTTTTTAAGAGCAGCTTTAGAAACCTTCACTTCTTCCGCAAGGTCGAAGATCTGAAGAATGTCTTTATCAGATTCAAATCCGATAGCTCTTAATAAAGTAGTTAATGGTAATTTTTTCTTACGGTCAATATACGCATACATTACGCTGTTGATATCCGTAGTAAATTCCATCCAAGATCCTTTGAAAGGGATAATTCTTGAATAGTAAAGCTTAGTTCCGTTAGCGTGATAAGTCTGTCCGAAGAATACACCAGGTGAACGGTGTAGCTGCGTAACAATAACTCTCTCTGCACCATTGATAATGAAAGAACCACTATCTGTCATGTAAGGAACCGGCCCTAAATATACATCCTGAACTACAGTTTGGAAATCTTCGTGCTCAGGGTCTGTACAATACAGTTTAAGTCTTGCTTTAAGAGGGACTGAATACGTCAATCCTCTTTCTACACACTCATTAATAGAATAACGTGGAGAATCTACCAAATAATCTAAGAATTCCAAAACGAATTGGTTTCTAGAATCGGTAATCGGGAAATTTTCTTGGAAAGTCTTGTGCAGACCTTCTTTTTTTCTGTCTTCAGGAAGCGTATCAAGCTGGAAAAACTCTTTAAACGACTCTAATTGGATATCCAAGAAGTCTGGAGTAATAATTTTTCCTTTCGCTGAAGAGAAATTAATTCTCTGATTCCCCCTAGTTGTTGATGTTGTTTTACTCATAAAACTTTTAAAGAAAGGGTTAAAAAATATTTTGATTTATACAAAAAATATCAGAAACAGAAAAAAGATGAAAAACATTGGGTAAAAGACTGTTAAGATTTTTGGCGCTATCAGAATGAGTCTTTAATTCTATGTTCTTGTTTCTTAAGTTCTTATTTCTAACTGCAACGCTGGTATATCTTTTCACAGCGTAATGCAAAATATTTTAAAATTTTACTTTTTGAGGCAGAAATTACCGCAACATCTATATACATAAAATCTCTTTCATTATTACGAAAGAGTTGATATTTAATATATTATAGATTTACAAACAATTATAAGCGCCAAAAGAGTTGGCAAAGATACAAAAAGTTACTAACAATTACAAATAAAACATCTTCATTTTGAAGGAGTTAAAATTTATTAGAATAATTCAATTAAGAAATTTATAATAACCATGATTATTGACGTATCAAAAAAATAATCGTTTTTTGAGATTATAAAGTTTCAAATAATATTTTAATAACACAAATTAGTATACCTAAAACAAGTATCGTTTTTAATGTCCAATATTCAAATAGGTTAATCTCTTTATAAATTCCAAATATTGAAGAATTTAGCCCATTATCAGGTTCTACATCAAGTAAATTTTTGATACTTTTTTTCTCTTCATTACTTAAATCTTCATTCAAAAATGATTTAAGCTTCTTTTCTAAATAATGTTTTCAATGATAATATGACACAACGTTAACAGGTTTATATTTTGTCCGATTAAAAGCACTTCATTGTCGCGCGAGCAACAAAGCAATTAAAAAGCAGAAACTTTCAAGTACCACGTCACTCGGGCATAATTCAAACCTGATGTTGTGTGCTGTGACTTTTTCTGTACTTGGTATACAGTCGTAAAATTATTGGAGTCGTTGATAATATATAAAGTCCAAAGATTATTTGTAAAACAATTTTATAATCATCAGAATTGCCAAATCTTTCAAATGTCAACCAGTTTGTATTTATTAGTACGTCTGAAACAATGATTAAATTAGAAATTATTAAAGCTGGAACAATACTTCTTAAAACTAAGATAATAGCTAAAAAATCTAAGAAAGTTAACGATATCCAATATATGTTTTTCCACGTAGGCACATTTTTATTAAGTATTAAGCCATGATTTAACAAGTCCAATACATGAGTAGTTGTCCCAATGGCAAAACCTAAAACATAGATTGCTAGCAATATTTTTATTGTCTTAGGATATTCTAAAAAGTCTATTTTCAATTATTTTCGTTTTTTTTGTCAAATCCTTAAATGAGAATAAATAAGCTATTTGCATATCCTGGTTATCACTTGGTGAACATTGCCCGATTGGAAAACTTTTCACTTCCTCTGAAAGCATATTTATACTATCTAAAAGTTTTGACATTTATTGGTAGCTTTAAATTTAATGAGTTTAATTACGATAAACCTTTTGTATCGTTTTTTCAGATTTTTAATAGGTTATTGAAGTTGAGTAATTTTTATCAGTTCTGATTATCCAGTTCAAATTTCACTCTGTCTGCCTCTATCAAATTTTTCAGCTCTTTTTCGTCAGGAAGATATGTTCTGTATTTACTTGCGAATAGCTTCTCATTTTCTGACATTACAGAGTACTTTACGACCGTTTCATCTTTTTCGGTACATAAAATAATTCCTATTGTAGGATTATCATCCGCTTCTTTCTTAAGGTCATTATATATTCTCACATACATGTCCATTTGACCTATCGATTCGTGAGTCAGTTTATGCGTCTTTAAATCTACAAGCACAAAGCATTTCAGAAAATAGTTATAAAATACAAGATCTATATAGAAATCTGAAGTATCCGTAACAATATGTTGCTGCCTTGCAACAAATGCAAAGCCTTTTCCTAATTCCATTAAAAATTGCTGAAGGTGCGTAATTAAAGCTGATTCTATTTGAGTTTCAGCCTGTGATATGTCTGAAGGAAGTCCTAAGAATTCAAAAATATAAGGGTCTTTAATATAATTGGATATGTGCTTGTTTTCAGCTTCCGGAAATTTTAATAATCTACCTAAATACTGGCTATCAATGTTTCTTTGAAGTGTTCTGGTATTCCAGTTTCCTTCAATAGAATGTTCTATATATTGTATCCTGTGTTAAGTATTCTCAATTCTACTAATAATTCGGTAGTGAGTCCAGCTCAATTCGGTACGCACTGCGTTCCAAATTGGAAATGCGATGAAAAAAGCTCGCATATTATTAAGATTCCTATCATTAAATCCCTTTCCAAACTCCACTGATAGATGACTAGCAAGATTTTTCAAGACTGACTTACCATACTTTGCACGAAGTTCACCATTTTGTTCATCCTCTATAATAAGCTGTCCAATTTCCCAATACATTTTCAGTAATATAGTATTACTGTTTCTATAAACTTGGTCTTTGGCATCAACAATAATTTTTGCAATGGAACCGTAAAGGTCTTGATTAAATTCTGGTGTCTTTTCTATCATTTACCAAAATTACAAAATTTACTATTGGATTAATAAAACGATTTTAGAATCGTTTTGTGAGATTTAGTTTTATCTATTGTTAAGCTGAAAGAGAATCTGATTCTTCTAAAAGCAATTTAAATGAGCTATAACTGATAAAAGAATAAACAAAAAAAAAGCCCGAGCAAATGCTCGGGCTTCATATTTCTAGCGTAAATTGAATTATTTCAATTCTACTTCAGCACCAGCTTCTTCTAATTGCTTCTTAAGAGCTTCAGCTTCGTCTTTAGAGATACCTGTTTTGATTGCAGCAGGAGCTCCATCTACGATATCTTTAGCTTCTTTAAGACCAGCACCAGTTAAATCTTTTACCAATTTAACGATAGCTAATTTAGATGCACCTGCAGACTTAAGAATTACGTCGAATTCAGTCTTTTCTTCAGCAGCTTCTCCACCACCTGCAGCAACTACTACAGCAGCAGCAGCTGGCTCAATTCCGTACTCATCCTTAAGGATAGTAGCTAATTCATTTACGTCTTTTACTGTTAAGTTTACTAGCGTTTCAGCTAAATTTTTTAAATCTGACATTGTTGTAATGTTTTTGTTGATTATTTTATTTAATTTTTTGAGTCTAATTATTCAGCACTTGGAGTTTCTTCCGTGCTTTCTGCAGCAGGAGCTTCCGGAGCCGCCTCAGCAGGAGTTTCTTCTACAGCAGGAGCAGCAACTTCTTCAGTTGTAGCTTCTACAGCTTCAGATTTGTTTTGAAGAGCAGAAACAACTCTTTGAATTGGAGATTGAAGTAATCCGATGATTTCTCCGATCATTTCTTCTCTAGACTTGATGTTAGCAAGTGCAGATAAGTTTTCGTCTCCAACATAGAAAGTTTCTTGAAGGTAAGCAGACTTTAAAGCTGGCTTATCTTCTTTCTTTCTGAACCCTTGAATTAATTTCGCAGGAGCATTTGCAGTATCAGAAACCATTATTGCAGAGTTTCCTTTGAAAGTTTGGAACATTTCAGAGTAATCTACTCCTTCAATTTGTTCCATAGCTTTTTGCAAAAGCGTATTTTTTACTACTTTTACTTTGATATTTTGTTTGAAAGCCTGTCTTCTGAATTCTGAAGACTTAGCAGCGTTCAATCCATCTAGATCTGCTACATATACTACTTTTGCATCCTGAAGCAAGTCTTTGATCTCTTGTATTGCTACAACTTTTTGGTCTTTTGTCATTGTCTTAAGGATTTATATTAGTTAACAGATTTAGTATCAATTGCAATACCAGGGCTCATTGTAGAAGACAAATAAATGCTTTTTACATAAACTCCTTTAGCAGCAGTTGGTTTCATTTTGATCAATGTAGAAATTAATTCCTGAGCATTTTCTCTGATCTTATCAGCATCAAAAGATACTTTACCGATACCTGCATGGATAATACCATACTTATCTACTTTGAAATCAATTTTACCTGCTTTTACTTCAGTTACTGCTTTACCAATTTCCATAGTTACAGTACCTGATTTAGGGTTAGGCATCAAACCTCTTGGTCCTAATACTCTACCTAAAGGTCCTAATTTACCCATAACAGCTGGCATAGTAACGATAACGTCAACATCTGTCCAACCATCTTTTATTTTTTGTAAGTACTCGTCAAGACCCACATAATCAGCACCAGCCGCTTTAGCTTCTGCTTCTTTATCTGGAGTTACTAGAGCTAATACTTTAACATCTTTACCAGTTCCGTGAGGAAGAGATACAACACCTCTTACCATTTGGTTTGCTTTTCTTGGATCTACACCCAATCTTACAGCGATATCTACAGAAGCATCAAACTTTGCAGTGTTCACTTCTTTTACAAGAGCTGAACCTTCTTCAAGGTTATAGATTCTTCCTTTTTCTACTTTGCTTAAAGCTTCTTTTTGCTTTTTCGTTAATTTTGCCATTTCTTTAAGTTTTAAGCGTTAAAAGTTGGTTTAGTTCCTGTTACTCTTAATCCCATAGATCTAGCAGTACCTGCAACCATAGAAACAGCAGAATCCATTGTAAAACAGTTTAGGTCAGTCATTTTATCTTCAGCGATTTTTTGAACTTGAGCCCAAGATACAGCACCTACTTTGTTTCTGTTAGGTTCTCCAGAACCACCCTTGATCTTAGCCGCATCCATTAACTGGATTGCTGCAGGAGGAGTTTTAATTACGAATTCAAAAGATTTGTCTTCGTATACTGTAATTACTACAGGTAAAACTTGTCCTGGCTTATCTTGAGTTCTTCCGTTAAATTGCTTACAAAACTCCATGATGTTCACACCTGCAGAACCCAATGCTGGACCTACTGGTGGAGAAGGGTTGGCAGCGCCACCTTTCACCTGAAGTTTTACCATTTTAAAGACTTTTTTAGCCATTTTTCTTTATTTTATTTTGAATAATTAATGAGTTTGGAAGCATTTATTATTCAGCAGGTTACCGCACTCACATAAAGTAAACCTACTTTTCGGACTGCAAAATTATGAAATATTTTTGAAATAGCAAACGGATACGCTTGATTTTTAGAAAGTTTTACGAAAAAAAATATTTTAGAATTTTATTTATGAATGAATTGTAAGTTATTAAATACTTTATTCTCCCTCTTTTTTCCAAATATCTGAACAGCACAATCCCTGCTATCTGTTAAAAAATCTCACTAAATATAATAAGGCTCCTAAAAAGCACTGAAAGGTAAACATAAAAAACATACATTTCTCCAACTGATCTTCATTCATTAAGCCTTTTACTCATGAGATTCTATTTATTCATAAAATTAACAGACTCTGAATTTATACTGTAGCCCTATTACCATTCCAGAATTTATACGACAGATAAATCATTAAGATCTTTCCATAAATAAAAAACTAGACAATCTTAATAGACCGTCTAGTTTCATTATAAGTGAATATGAAATATTATTTAAAACCCTGAAGGCTTATTAATTGTTTTACTTGAACCATCATTTCCTCCAAGATCAGTCGTAATATCATTGATATTTTGTTTCGTGATCAATCTTTTATAAGCCATTAAGTAAAGATCTACAGTAAAATTATTATATGTTCTTGCCGGATTAGCTGACGCAAGAGCAATAAGCCTACTATTAGAGAACCTTGCTTTTATATGCCATGTTCCGTTACTTTTAAATGCAACCACATCCGGAGAACCCTGCCTGTTATCATTGGTTCCGTTATCTCCATAATCCAGAGCAACATTGGTAGATCCGTCATTCATTTTAAATGAATAATTATGAACTACCACAAGAAAATTATTGGCATCAATCTTAGTATCATAATCCGTAATTCCTGAACCCGAAACTCCCGTCAGCGATACTTTAAGGTAGTTGAACAAGCCACTGCTTTCCAAATTAGGATCATACACCTGAAGAGCATTCTCAGAAGTAGCCATAAAGCTTCCTCCCGTCATTGTAGGTTCCCCTGGATTCCTAAGATACAATGAGTTTGTATAGGTAGTTCCATTTACATCAAGCGTTTCTTGCGGGTTTGTTGTTTTAATACCTACTCTTCCTGACTGTGCATTTAAAAGCAATCCTAAAAACATTGCTAATATTATATATGTGTTTCTTTTCATGATTGATGATTATTGAAGCCCTACAGGCGTGTTAGTTGATACTCCTGAATATCCGGGCGAAGCTGATGAAGATACAGATCCGGTGAATGTTCCCCAATCCTTAACTAATGATTTTTCAAAAACGTTAAGCGTAAGTGTCCATGTTCCATTGGCAGAAGAAACCGTACCAGCCCCTTTAAAAGCTAAATTAACGGCATGATACTTATTGCTTCCACTTGTTACTTGGGTCACTTCGGTAGAATATGCTCCGAAAGACTTAGGATTGGTAGAGGTGTTAGCTGCAGAAATAGCGTCGCTAAACACAGCACCCGTAATTGCAACCACATATTTATTAACATCAAGACCTGTATTCAGGCTTACTACTTCATCCTGCTTAACATTTTTCAAAATAATCGTATAGATATTTACGGGAGCTACTTTACGAAGCGAAATATCTAACATCTTAATCTTCCCTACAGGATTAGTATCTTTAGAACGTGTAAGTAAAAAGTAACTTCCTTTTGCCGGTGAATTTACTGTATCAATCAAATAAGATTCCACCAATGTTTCTCCTGCCACATCTAAGGTTCCCTGAGGATTAGCAGTATTGATTCCAACTTGGGCTTGCGCTGCGAAAAAACCGCATATTGTAAGAAATAATGTAATATTTTTTTTCATTGTATACTTTTTATTGAATTAAAGGAGCTGCAGCTGATCCCGTTGTAGACGCACCCAAATCTTGTGTTTTATTTACTTCTTTGGCATACGCTCGGTCAAAAACCAAAAGGTTAAGCGTCCATACTCCTGTAGGCAAAGAACTGTCAGGCGCAAATCCTTGATAATCTGCTTTAAGTTTCCATGTATCTCCCGAAGAATAGGCGAAAATCTGCGGAACGGGTGTTAACCAATCTGCAGAGTACGTTCTTACAGGCTGCGTAAATCCAAATGAGGAAATCACCACCAGAAATTTATTAGAATTGATCTTGGTGTCAAATTGATTTACCCAATCCTTATCTGATGGATCACACGTAATTTTAAACTGAATAAGATTAATCGGAGCCGGAGAATTGGGTACAAAAGTATCATTGTAAGCCGTAATCTTGTTTTCAGGAGCCGGAGACTTAATTACGAATGTGTAATTCTCATCAGATCCCAGTTTTTCCATCGGGTTTTTGAAAACCATTCCAGAGGTCTTCATACTACCATTCACTGATAGTTCTTTTTCAGGTGTTTTAGTATTTATACCAACCTGCGCATTCAAAAGTGCCGCGCTTACGAAAAGCACTGCCGAAATAACTTTAGTCATTGATGTGTTGTGTTGTTTTAAAAAATATTATCCCTTATAACCTTATTCATTTTCTATCCTTTAAAATAGGACAAAAAAATTCTTATACTTTTGCTATGCATAGTATAATTTTTTAAAAAAAATAAAGTTTCATGGATTTATTACACATTGCTTACAAAAAAAATGCCAAACAAGAATAAATATAAAATAAAAAATTAAATACCTGCCGAAAACAACAAAAAGCAATTAATTAACATAATATCCACAAATAAAGCTCAATGTTTTATTAAAACAGCAATACAAAAAAAAATTCCAAAGGTTAAAAACAAAAATCCTTCCCATTTAACAGGAAGGATTTTTAAGATTATTATGATTATCCTAAATCTACAGAAGCTTATTAATACGTATGAAAGAATTACCCTTATCAATAGTAAGATCAGCTAAATTTGCAACCATATTAACTGTTCCGTATGTTAAGAATTCAAATGTAACTTTTTCCCCAGCCTTTAGCCAGACAGTTCCATTAGTTGCCAAATTAAGCATATTCACCGCACTAGGTGTTTTAGTTCCCCTAAGAATAACAGTATAACCCGTTCCTATTCTCCCCCCATCTACAATGATTGATGCATAAGCAAGCCCACCAGTTCCATCAAAAGATCCAGACCCAGTATTAGGAAGTACAAAACGGCAGTTAGCATATATAGAATATAAACCATCTGTGGGTATAGTATATATACCTGTTGATGCATCATATGCATTTAATGGATCATAATCAGTATTTAAAAGTATATTGGTAAATACGTTATTAGTCCATCCAGTAGCGGCGTTAATTGTAGGTCCCCCAGTAACATTTAATACTCTATTTCCACTATTGGTTGTAGAATAAGTAGATCCTCCTGCTATTTTAAGAACACCATTAGCATCTGCCGCCATTAGTTTATCTGCTGCTACCCCAATATTTGAGTTGATACCTCTTACTCTTACATTACCACTTGCTACATCTAGATGTTCAGAGGGTGTAATAGTTCCTACCCCAACATTACCGGCAGAGGTAACAATAAAATCATTAAGCTGTTGTGTGGCGGAAGGCGTTCCAGTTGCAGGGTTATCTTTAGCAGCATCTACGTGCAAAATACCTTGAGGGTTTGATGTTACAATACCTACTTGGGCAAAAGAAACTGACGAAGGATCAGTCTCAAAAGTTGGGGAGAAAATAAAAAATGCTATTTTTGTATAATGCTAAATGATGCCGAACTGCTTAAATTATTTTTACCTGAACTGTTGATTGAATATTTTGAGATTGTAAAATTTGAAGAAGAAAACCAAATTCTACAT
>NZ_FRAV01000064.1 GCF_900142445.1 Chryseobacterium polytrichastri
GAAAGGAAATATTTTTGATAATCTAATGAAAAAAATTTCAAACACTCCACCTTGCCCATATAAAGAAATTATTAACTAAAGGGATAAGTCGATAATCTTATTTAATATAGTAGCAATGTCAGAATAGCTTTATCAGTTTTAATAATTGCGAAATAATTTGTCAAAAATCTATATTCGCGGAATTAGCCTTTGAAATCAGAAGTTTTTATATTTAAATTGTAAAAAAATGCAAACAAACATATTGTATTGTCAATATGTTTTAGCGAGAATGTTGATAATATGTAAGTCTTGGAAAAATATATTCTGAACAATATACTTGAATGTACCATATTGAAGGTTGGAGTTAAATTAAGGAATGTTAGATTGTTGTAATTTAAAGCAGTTGTGTTTTAGCTTAGGACCTAAATTTTTTGATTTATGGTACATTCAATTATATTATTGGCTAAATATTCTATCTGATCTAAAGATATAAAAGCCTGTTTAAATTTTGTTCAATAATATTTTTATAGCGGATAATTTGACCATGTTTTCAGAATTCTCCATTAGGAATTAATAATTTCGGCAAAGCCTTCTATCATTATCAAACCAAGAAATTGTTCATTCAACGATCCATCTTTTGTGTACAGGTTTGAAAGTTTTTCTTTATTATCGGACCATAAAACGACCTGAATGATGTAACCAAATTTATTTTTTGTTTCTTCAATAATATTTCCTCTATAGCCCTATCTGCTAAAATTACTTTAACCGAAACCAAAAGATAATGGAGTGTTCTCATCAATAATAAAGCAGCTTTACTATCATGAAAACTGGCTACACTTACCATGACTGCTAATAAAAATCCATTCTTATCTACTATAACATGCCTCGTAATTCCTTTAATCTTCTTATTACCATCAAATCCACTAAGGGAACGATTGTTTCCATAGCACCCGCTCTGGCTGTCTATAATTCCTAAACTTGCTTCTGCATTTTGTCCTATCTTCACTCGTACTGTCTCTCTTAAATTTGTCAGAAGTAAGACGAATAATTCTAAATTACTCCATTTAGAGTAATAATAGTAAACCAATTGCCATTTGGGATAATTTGAAGGGAGTATTCGCAACTGACAGCCTGTTTTTACAATATAATAAATAGCATTCCAGATAATACATAAATCATATTTTCGCTTTCTATCATCAAAATCAAGCGTTTTTTTTATAAATTGCCACTGAGTAAGGGTTAAGTCCTTTGGATAAATCAATTTTTTTGTTTTGCAGCTCTAAATTGACATTTTTAATCCAATTAGCATCCCTTACTCTTTTTTTATTTACATTTTTAAACAGGCTCTAAATTGAGGAAAATTAATAATCATTATACATTGCAAATGCTTGGAATGAAGTACCTGGAAAATTTCCTCCTTGGATACATTGAGCAGCTGTGGTAAAGTCAAAACATGTTCCTAGAACTTCAATACTGTGCGTGCCTGCAGCTAACAAGGTTATATAACTGCCGGTATTATAAAAAATACCTGTTAAATTAGTTCCTGTAGCGGTACTATTAGTGTAAGAATTAGAGGATCGAACCATATTAATTCCATTTACATTTAAGTGGGTTCGTAATATTTTCATTCTACCATCTGAAGCACCTGCAGACAGTGTTACAGGAACTGAATAACTAATCATTACAAAGGCAGGTTTTGTTAAAGTTATAGATTGATTGCTAATACTTATCGCAATAGCTGCATTTCCATTTCCGCCTGCATTTACAGAAGGTAAAGTAGTAAGATTAAATAACTGTACCATTTGCTGATTAAGAAGATTTTTTTTCACATAATCAACATTTCCATTTGTATCAGCAATTAAAACATTATTAAAAGAAGTATTTGCTGATTGATCTGTCTGCGTTCTCACCCTTAAAGTCCCATTAAGGTCCAGGGTTCTGGAAGGAGTCGTCGTATTTATCCCCACCTGAGCGTTGATAAATGAATTAATTACCAACGTAAAATAAAAAGCTTTCATAAGATATTTTTTTTAATTATTAGTGTTATAAAATTACAATTTTTCACTATACAATGTGTAATATCTATAAAAAAACATTCTATTTGTTAAGTAACTTGTTTCTAAAAGCTAATTTCTCTATTGTTTAAACAGCTTGCTGATTTTGTCTAGTCCTGAAATAATGATACAAAAAAATCATTATTATGGAATTATCATGCCATTACGTAAAACGTACTAAGCGAGACTATATTCTAAGTTTTAAATTAAGTATCCTAGAGAAAATAGAAAAAGGAGAACTCTCTACAGTATGAGCTTTTAAAAAGTATAGTACCCAGGCCAGAAGTACTGTTATAAGTTGATTAAGGAAATTTGATAACTTTAATTGGGCAAATCAAACACCCTACCATATGCCAAAAACATCCGAGCAACAAATAATGGAGCTTAAGGCTAAAGTAAAAGTGCTTGAAAAATAGAAAACTTTTTAGAAAAACAAGCTTATGTATCTGATAAGAAATCTATTATTTTTGATATGATTATAGATATTGAAGAGCAGTAATATCGTATTGGTATCTGAAAAAACTCACCATCCGAACTATCAGCTCTTTTAAATAAAAAGAACAATAAAGAATAGCTTTTTCCGGTCAATTGTTCGGGGCTGATTTCCTCTTAAAAAAAATCTCACAGCACCCAAAATAACCAGAGATAAGTTCTTTAACTCTTAAGAGCTAATCGTTTTTTAATCTAAAGAATTCCTTGAGGCTCTGCCTTGGGGTTGAAAGAGGAAAAGTTTGAAAAACGGATGGTTTTTCAAAAGAATAAAAAAATATAGCTTTGATTTATGGATAATTATATTCTGTAAAGATATACTAAAACATTACTTCTTTACCATATCGTTTTTCCTGTAAATATAAGGATTCGGTCATTGGTGATGAAGTTGGAACTGGATTGAAAGAGTTCTGTATTGAATTGTTTCATCGGGATGTAATTCACTTTTTAGAAATTGGTTATGAAGAGAACCACGTTCATTTTTTGATACAAAGTATTCCAAATTTATCAATTAGTGAAATTTGTATGAAAGTAAAAAGTATCACAACTAAAGAAATGTTTTATGTATATCCGTAATTAGTAATAACGTAAATAATAATTTGATAATCAAAAAGTTAAACTGTTTGATTTTGAAGATGTTACTCTTGAAATTAACCGGAAATACCTTCAATTCTATCTATATGGGTACATTATACATACTAAATCGAAATATTTTGGTAATAAAACCATCAAAAGCCCTTTAATAGAAGGTGCTACAGGAATATGAGCCAAAACGGATATACGTAAAATGTTTAGATGTTTTCCTGAAATTAAAACTAAACTTTTGGGTGGGAATTTTTGAACAAGTGGTTATTATGTAAATACAGTAGGTCAATATGGGAACAGAGATGTCATTAAAAGTATATAGAAAATCAAGGAAAAGAAAAAAAATATCAGAAAATACATGATGCTCAACTTACACTTTTTGGCTTCTAATACTTCCAGACTCTGCCTCGGGTAGTTTATTTATTGCCAGAATAAGCTATCATAAAACGAGCAACCCATATTATTATTATTTTAGAAAGCATTCTGATCTGATTAAAGAATATCATATCGATGGAACAAATAAGGCCTGGTTCTCAGACATTACCTACTTACCCCTTGGAATCTTATTAAAATATTGGTTTTGTGCTGTTTAATTGTATTTAACTTCATATTTCCCCTTGTGTAAAACTGTAAGAAATAGTATTTTAGGTTATAAAAAGTGGCAAAATGTTAGGAAAGCTCAAACCAAATTTACGGTATAACTTATTAAAAAATAGACTTATGGAACTCATTAATATGGAGCATCCATTGGTAAAATTGGTTCAGGAGATTTGTTGAGATAAATTGGAGATTGAATTTTCTAGTCTTTTTTCAGAGCGCGGAAGGCCTTTTGTTGCGATTCGTAAAATAGCAGGATTACTTTTACTCAAGGAGATGTTTAATCTCTTTTTGGTTTAATTCCTCTAAGCTCTGCTTCGATTTTGTGTAATTTTGTTTTGTGAGCGAATATACTCATAAAAAGGATAATGTATCAGTATTGTTGTATCATTTTGTATGTCCTGCCAAATATAGAAGAGTGGTTTTTAGTGAAGCAGTTGATATTAGTTTGAAAGAAATTTGTTTGGAGATATCAAAACGTTATGATATAGCTTTTATTGAAATTGGGACCGACGAAGATTATGTTCATTTTTTGATTCAAAGTGTTCCTGTTGAAAGTCCGACTGAAATAATTCGGACCGTGAAAAGTATTACCGCAAAGGAGATTTTCAAAAGACATCCAGAAGTTAAGTCAAAATTATGGGGTGGTGAATTTTGGAGTAAAGGATTCTACGTTAACACAGTTGGTAGACATGGAGATGAGAATACGATTCAAAATTATGTGAAATCTCAAGGAAAAGAACAAGAATATAAAAAGATACATGGTCAACAATTATCAATTTTCTACTACCTCTGGGGCTCTGCCCTGAGGTAGTATTACTCCTGGAATTAAACGAAAACACCTTCAATTCTATCTACATGGGTACATTATACATACTAAATCGAAATATTTTGGTAATAAAACTATCAAAAGCCCTTTAATAGCAGGTGCTACAGGAATATGAGCCAAAACGGATATACGTTTAATAAATAATTATTATTTCAGAAACCTATTATTCGTAAAGAAATTGATATATCTAACAGGTTTAATTTTATTAGTGAGCTTTTAGAAGAACCATTTTTTAATAAATTCTAATAATTCAAGCATAAAATCATCGATAAACACCAAGAGATGCATTCTGATGGAGATTAAATATACTATACAAAAAAATGAATTTAGAGATTTAAGAGGACTGTTAATTATAAGTTTGTTTAAAATCTAATGTCACATTTTTTTTCGAAGTTGGTTAGAACGTGATTTAGTTTTTCTTTGAGATTTTCTAAAGATTTATACGCTTTAAAATCTATTCATTGGTGTTTTATTTGCACAAAATTTCTATCAGATTTAACCATGGAGAATAGGGGGTAGTAAGAAGTAAATAAAAATACCTTTTTCTTATATGCTTTAAAGAAATGTAGTCTGATCATAAAAGAAAAACCACTTACTAAAAGTAAGTGGTCTCAATGTTTGGGAACATTTATATGAGGTTTTGTGTTTGTAGAATAATTTATGCCTGAAAATTAATCTTCTGCTTTATTTGTATAGATTAATTAGTTCTTCTTTTGGGATTTTAGAGATTTTAGTTCTAATTGAAGGTCTTTTACTTGTTTTTCCAGCTCTTTTACAGCGTTCACTAATATTTTTGTAAGGGCACTTTCATCTAGCTCTCTTTTATCTTTCAAGCCGCTTTTTGAACTATCATCTATTGTTTTAACCATATAAGGAGCTGCTTTTTCTACTTCTTGTGCAATAAATCCTACATATTCTTTATCTAAATCTTTATACCCTGATTTTTCATTATACTTATAGGTGACGGGATGAAGTTGAGTAATTATATTTAATCCATCTTTGAAGTCATTAATGTCTTTTTTGACTCTTTTATCAGAAAAGGTTCCCCAAGTTCCACCACCTGGTTTATCAGCAGTTCCGTTTACAGAGAGCATCGAAGTTGGGACTATTGTACCTATTCCCACTCTTCCGCTATTGGTATCTGTAAGGTACATGAGTTCATTCAGACCGTTTCCAACGCTAAAAGATAAATATTTTCCGGTACCTGCAGTTGTAGTATTTGTATCACCAAAATTAATTCTGGCAACTGGTCCGGTACCTACTGTTGAAGCAGATCTTATATTAATTCCAAAGTTATCCGTTCTATTACCATAGGTAAAACCATCTTCGCCAATATTTATATCAAGAGCGTTTCTTGTAGCTGCCACGGTAACTGCTGCATTTAGGTATTCACTACCTTCCACATGTAATTTTCTTGTTGGTACTGTGGAGCCAACCCCCATATTTCCGTTTGCTAACATGGTAGCTACTGTTGTTAAAGTTTGCCCATCTCCATACGTTCCAACAGAATTGGTTCCCACATTGAACTGTAAACCTGATTCTGCTCCTGAAGCATTAATAGAAGGAGTACTAGGGGTTACGTTAAACCAAAGATTATCCCAGCTTCCACTTCCAACTGCATTTTTAATTCCAAAAGTAGTTCCTACAATATCTACTTTAGCTACAGGCGTTGGTGTTCCTATCCCTACATTTCCCTGTATAATAGCTCCGTTAGCTGGAGCTGCAGTAACTATATAGCCATTTCCAATAGCTGCATTACCGTTTACAGCAAGATTACTTGCAGGATTAGGAGTTGCATTAATTCCTAATTTACCCGAACGTGTAAGTGTTAATATTTGTGATATAGAGGTCGTAGCATCATCACTCACTGCCTGAAAGTTAAAAATCGGCTCTGTAGTATTTAAACTGTAATTCATTTTTAATAACTTTGAGCCTGCTGCTGCACTTGTATTTTCAAGATAAAAGCCTGGACCACTAAAACCTGCTGCACTAGCTGTACCGGTGACTGCTAAACCCGAAATGAAACTTGCAGCGATTCCGCTGGTTGCACCTGCTTCTGTAATATGAATCTGTTGTTTTGGTGTAGTAGTACCTACACCAATTCTTTTATTGGTAGCGTCTATGGAAAGTGTGGTATTATCTACGGAAAACGCATTGACGGCAGTTCCTGTAAAAGCTAATGTATTGGCTCCTTGGTTTACAATTCTGTTTCCTGTAAGAGTGCCGTTAGTATTATAAATATTAACACTACTAAATACAGTGCCGTTAGGGTTTTCTAATTTTACCCATCCAAGGCCACTATAATAATAATAACCAACAGCATCCATAGTTGCAGCAATTCCTGTTTGGCTTCCTGTAGTCACATTATTTACAAAGATCATGGTAGAAATAGGTATAGCCGTCATACTCTGAGCTCTTAGTCGATCTACTCTAGGAATTAATAGTCCGTCTACATTAGTAGTAGCTCCGGTAGCATTTTTAGCAACAACTTCTAATGTGGATGTAGGAGTAGCTGTGTTTATCCCTACTTGTGAGTATATAGCAGTACTTGAGCTCAGCAATGCTACGAGGGGGTAAAATTGTTTCATTCTCATGGTAAGTTTATTTAAGTTTTTTTTCTTATTGATAAAACACCTAATAAATATTAAATACTTTTTCTGATGTTTTTAGGCAATTGTTTTTTACAAAATAATGTACAATTTGTCTAAAAACAAATATAATATTTTTTAAGTATAATCCAAGAAAAATTAACAAATATATTGTCACTTAATAAGTTATTATAAATCACTATATTTAGAATTTTGTAAATTGTGGAATTAACTTAAAAAGAAAAGATAGACTACAAGATAATTATGATATTTTAAGCTTAGAGCCTGTTTAAATTTTATTCTAAAAGAATACCTCGAGGCTTGCCTCGGGGTAGTTTATTTACCCATTGGCATCTATTACAACAGGCCTGTCTGTATTAGGGTTTCCTGCTGTGGTGCCTTGTAAACGTAATGGATCAGTGGTTGCAGTTACGTGAAGTGCATTGGTTGGAGCATTATTACCAACTCCCAAATTTCCCTGTACAATAGCTCCATTAGTTGGGGCAGCAATACCTATATAACCATTTCCAATGGCAGCATTACCGTTCACAGCAAGATTGCTTACAGGGCTAGATGCATTATTAATTCCTAATTTACCTGAGCGCGTAATTGTCAACATTGGCAATCCTGCTACTCCAGCATTATCACTCACTGCCTGAAAGTTCATGATAGGCTCTGTTGCATTTAAACTGTAGTTGATTTTCAATAATTTAGATCCTGCTGTTGCGCTTGTATTTTCAAGGTAAAATCCCGGACCACTTGCTGTTCCTGCATTTCCAGTTCCTGTAACTGCTAATCCGGATATAAAACTAGTTGTTATTCCACTTGTTGCACCGCTTTCTATAACATGCATTTGTTGTTTGGGTGCAATAGTACCAACGCCAATTCTTTTATTGGTAGCATCTACAGAAAATGTGGTATTATCTACCGAGAATGCATTGACCGCGGTTTCTGTAAAAGCTAATGTACTACCTCCCTGGCTCACAATTCTGTTTCCATTAAGTGAACCGTCATTAGTGTAAATGTTAATCGGTGCATTTATTTTAACCCAAGCAGTACCATTATAAAAATAATACCCTAATGCATCAATATTTATTGCCGTTCCGAGTTGTGTCCCTGTGACAAAATTATTAATGTAAATTAATGTAAGTATTCCGACAAATTTAGATTAGAGAAAACGGCGAATATTTGATGCGTATTGCTTTTCCAATATTTGCCATACATCTATTAACCGTATAAAAAAGAG
>NZ_FRAV01000024.1 GCF_900142445.1 Chryseobacterium polytrichastri
AAGGAATATTGGTAAATACAGAGCAAGAGCAAAACCAATAGTTCCTAAAAATCAACGAAATAGCTTATGAAATACACTAACTTAATGACATTGGGCTTTAGCCCGTTTTCATTTTAAAATACCTCCAATTGACTTTAGTCAAAACTTACTGTAAATAAAATGAGATGCTTCGACTTTGCTCAGCATGACAGTTCTAATACTAACGCTTTTATGATAACGTTCTTTTTTAGCGATGTCATACTGAACGAAGTCGAAGCATTTTAACAGAAGTCTAGATCTTATTCCACATCGGATTATGCTTTAAAACATCCTGATACACAGGGCAGCTTTCTTCATGACATCCTTTTAAAAATCCGATACTCATTAGAAATTCATTGACGATTTCTCCACCTGTAAACTTGAATGTTTTTTTGAATATTTTCATCCATTCCTCTAATGTTTTGGGATGATGATGCTCCAGCCATTTTTCAAATGAGCCGAATTCTTTTTGTAACGCGATGATGGTTTTCGCATTTTCGATGGCAGCGTTTACTTTTAATTTATTTCTGATAATTCCCGGATCACTCAACAATCTTTCACGATCCTGTTCTGTATAAGCAGCTACTTTTTGAATATCAAAATTATCGTATGCAGTTCTGAAACTCTCTTCTTTCTTTAATATCGTTTCCCAGCTCAACCCTGCCTGATTGATCTCCATAATTAATCTTCCGAATAATTCATTATCATCATGAATCGGAAATCCGTAATGGTGATCATGGTATTTTTTGTGAAGCTCTTTTCTGCTTTCGGGCTGCATTCCTTCTATTGCTGAACAATAACTCATTTCAATATATTTTCGGTCTTCGTTAAAAAATTTTCTAAGGCATCTTTTATATCAATACCGGTTCGGTCTGCTAATATAATCAACCACCAGATATTTTCACCTAATTTATGCTCGAGTTCTTCTCTGGAGTTTGCTTTTGTCCATGTCTTTTCATGTGACATGATATTTCGCCCTACCAAACCTGCATCTGTAAGATAAGCCAAAGCATCTTGTTCTAAGGTCCATTCTTTACCATTCTGCTGAATTTCCAGTTGGTGGTATTTCTCTCTGATTTCAAGAGAACGTTTTATGATTTCGTCGAAATTATTCTGACTCATTGTTTAGTTTTAATGTATAAAGATATAACTGTATTGTGACAACTACCTGTCAGTAGCATCCATAATGTATCAAAACATCCTTTTTACCTGAATAAAAAAAGCCCTGAATTACTTCAGGACTTAGAAAAAACCTATAACCATAACCTCCTTCATTGTCAAACATCAATTCGTTCCACCTCCTAAAGCCCTGTAGAGATCTACTTCTGCAATAAGCTTTTCCTGAACCACATTAATATATTCTAAGTCGTTCTGGAGTTTATTATTTTGAGCAGTTATTACGTCAAGGTAAGTCGCCATCCCATTTTTATATAATTTCAGGGCATCATTAATTCCTTTCTCTAAAATTTGTGTTCGTTGTGACAGTAAAGCCAATCGTTCAGAAGTTCCTTTAGATTTTGCCATAGCATCAGAAACCTCAGCAACTGCTGTCATTACCGTTTGCTTAAAAGTTACCGCAGATTTTTCCTGCTCAATAATGGCTGTTTTATAGGCCGTACTCAATTGTTTTTTCTGTAAAAGCGGCATCGCAAGATTGGCAGCAACCGTTTTGGTGAGTGATCCGGGAAGATCAAACCACGTATTAAACTTACTGGAATTCACCCCAATTTGTGGTGTCAGACTAAGACTGGGATACATCGCCGCTTTCGCCAATCCCGTTTTTGAATTAAGGCTAATTACCGCAAATTCTGCAGCTCTTACATCCGGACGGCGACTGAGTAACTCAGCTGGAATTCCTTCAGATAATGTATTTTCGAACATCATACTTTTAAGATTTTCTCCACGAGAGACCTGAGTTGGATATTCTCCGCAAAGAATACTTAAAGCATTTTCCTGCACCGAAATATTCTGTTTGGCTAAAGGAATCAGCAGTTCGGCCGTTTTCTTTTGTGCTTCAGATTGTTGAATAGCCAACGAATTGATCTGTCCGGCATTAAACTGCAGATTCATCATCTGAAGTGTACGGTCACTCAGTTCAATGTTTTTCTCGGCTATTTTTAACTGTTCATCCAGGCTTACCAAATTATAATAGGCCTGTGCTACCTGCACAATGATTCTTGTTTTAAGCGCATTCAGGTTTTCTCTTTGCGAAAAATAGTCTGCAGCGGCAGATTCTCTTTGCATTTTAGCTTTCCCCCAAATATCAACTTCCCATGACAGTCTTATGGTTGCACTAAAATCATCAATATACTTCTGTCCTGAAAATTGTTGATTCAACGATCCGTTCAATGAATTTCCTGATGCCCAACTTCTATTGGCTCCTGCACTTACATCCACGGTAGGCATCATAGAATGTCTGGCTTGTTTGTATGCCAGATCCAGCTGATCCATTGTTTTTAACGCATTCACTACGTCATTATTTTTATGTAAAGCTTTATCAATCAAACCAGTTAATTTTGGATCTTTGAAAAACATCTTCCAAGGAAGTAAAATGCTATCTCCGGTTACCTGTACAGAATTATTATACTGTTGAGGAATAGCAAGCTCCGTTCGTGTATATTTTTTCCCCACAGTACAAGACACCACTAATGCCGCCATTGTACCTGTTACAAGGATATTTTTTATATTAATTATTCTCATCTGTTGAATTATTATGTGAAACAATTACTTGTTTTTTAGAGGATATTTTTTCATCCACATATTGGAAAAACATATACAAAACAGGAATTACAAAAATCCCCAATATCACACCGCTCAGCATTCCCATCGCAGCACTTACACTGATGGATTTATTCCCTGCTGCCATTCCTCCTCCTGATAACATTAAGGGAATCATTCCCACAATAAATGCCAGTGATGTCATGATAATCGGGCGAAGTCTTGATCTTGCTCCTTCCAATGCAGATTCAAGTATGGATAAACCGGACTGCCTTCTTTGTACGGCAAATTCAACAATCAGAATGGCATTTTTTGCCAATAGACCAATCAACATAATTAATCCGATCTGTACATAAATATTATTATCTAAACCGATGGCTTTAATTCCCAAAAAGGCTCCGACAATACCCGTCGGGATGGATAATAATACCGCCAAAGGAAGGATGTAACTTTCGTACTGTGCAGATAAAAGCAGGTAAACGAAAAGCAAACACAGTCCTAAAATCATCATCGTTTGATTGCCCGAAGATTTTTCTTCTAAACTTAAACCCGTCCATTCGTAGCTGTAATCCGAAGGTAATTTGTCTAACACTTTTTCAAGATTACCCATTAACTGTCCATTACTTACCCCCGGTTTTGGGCTTACATTAATACTTAAAGCATTGTAAAGATTATATCGGCTTACCGATTCGGGTCCATATACTTTATGCAGCGAAATCAGCGTGTTGGCAGGAACCATTTCTCCTTTATCATTTTTAACAAAAATATCATTGAAGGCCTGCTCATCCATTCTGTACACTCCGTCTGCTTTAATATTTACTCTGTAAAACTTACCAAATCTTGAGAAATTCTGTGACTGGTCTCCTGAGAAATACGTCTGAACCGTTCCTAAAAGACTGGCTACACTTACGCCTAACTGTTCTGCTTTATCTTCATCTACTTCCAGCTCAAGCTGCGGATAATCTGCACGGAACATGGTGTACGCATAGGCAACTCCGGGAGTTTGCATTAACTGTCCTATAATTTCGTCGGCTTTCGCTTTCAATACTTTGGGATCTCTTCCCATACGGTCCTGAAGCATAATTTCAGCATCACTCGTCATTCCATAGCCTTCAACAGGAGGCATTCTGATGGTCATTATACTTCCTTCTTTAACAACCGCTAATTTTTCATTAACAACTTCCAGAATGGCATCAATATCCTTAATTGCTCCCCTTTCTTTTTTAGGTTTTAATTTCACAAATCCAACAGCATAAGCGGGTCCTGTACTATTGCTCAAAATATTAAACCCTGTGATAGAAACATTTTCATGAATGGCTTCTACCCCTTTTAAAATCTTATTGACCTTATCTGCCACTTCTGTAGTTTTCGTTAATCCTGTTCCCGGTGGCATACTGATGCTGTAAATAAATAAGCTATCATCTTCCATGGGAACAAAACTTTTTGAAGTGCTCGTCATTAACCAAGCTGCCAAGCCAATTATTACGACTACTATGCCGGCGCCCAGCCATTTTTTAGTAATTAAAAATCGGACTCCTTTTACATATCTGTTGGTTAAATTGTTAAAACTTGCATTAAATGCGGTAGAAAACTTCTGCCCGAATCCTTTTTTCTCCCCATGTCCTTCTGCATGATTATTTTTAAGGAATACCGCACACAAAGCAGGCGTTAATGTTAATGCATTGACAGCTGAAATAATAATGGCAATCGCTAACGTATAGGCAAACTGCTTATAAAATATCCCTGCAGATCCTGTCATAAATCCAATCGGGATAAATACCGCAGACATCACCAAAGTAATGGATATAACTGCCCCCGTAATCTCACTCATCGCTTTATGAGTTGCTTCTTTACCGGTAAGATCAGTTCCTTCCATATTACTGTGAACCGCTTCAACCACTACGATGGCATCATCTACAACAATACCAATGGCCAGTACTAAGGCAAATAACGTTAATACATTGATGGTAAATCCTAACACTAACAGGAAGAAAAACGTCCCCACAATCGCTACCGGAACAGCAATCGCCGGAATGATGGTAGATCTGAAATCCTGCAGAAATATAAATACCACAATAAACACAAGAATAAAAGCTTCTATCAACGTAGATTTTACCTGCCCCGTTGCTTCATCCAGCCTTTCTTTGGTGCTGATCATTTTCGAATATTTTATACCTGGCGGAAAAGATTTTGAAATTTGATCAAGAGACTTGGTTACCTCCACCTCAATATCGTTGGCATTAGAACCTGTAGTTTGTAAGATCCCCACAGTAACTGCATTTTTGCCATTAACAATATTATCGCCGCTGTAGGAAATAGATCCGAACTCCACTCTTGCTACATCTTTAAGACGGATGATATTCGTTCCATCATTTTTTACAATAATATTATCATATTGCTCCGGCTTATTTTTCTTCCCTTTGTATCTGATGACATATTCTAAGGCCGCTTTAGATTCCTCTCCCAATTTTCCGGGAGCAGCTTCTAAGCTTTGATTGGCTATTGCAGTTGAAATATCAGAAGGCAATAATCCGTAAGATGACATTTTCTGCGGATTCAACCAGATTCTCATCGAATAGTCTTTGGAACCAAACACCTGTGCCTGCCCCACTCCTTTAACCCTTTTAATTTGCGGAATAATATTGATGTTGGAAAAGTTTTGCAGGAAGACCTCATCATATTTAGAATTGTCATCCGTATAAATATTAAACATCATGATCATACTATTCTGCTGCTTAGAGGTGGTAAGCCCCATCCGGATGACTTCCTGTGGTAAAATAGGCGTGGCCTGCTGCACTCTGTTCTGCACGTTTACCGCAGCCTGATCAGCATTAACCCCTTGTTTAAAAATGACCGAAATAGAAAATGTTCCGTCATTACTTGCAGTAGATTTCATGTACTGCATATCTTCCACCCCGTTTATTTGTTCTTCCAGAGGCGTTACTACCGAACGGACAACCGTTTCACTGTTTCCACCAGGATAAGATCCTGATACCATTACCGTAGGAGGTGAGATATCCGGAAATCTTGTTACCGCTAATTGATTAAGCCCTATGATACCGAGTATAACAATGATAAGTGATATTACCGTTGCCAATACAGGGCGATCTATTATCTTTTTAAGCATTATTTAATTTTCTAGAAATGAATACATTATTGTGAGATTATTTTACAGGAACCACCTTAGGAACTACCTGGGCACCTTCAGTAAGAACATCTACCCTGTTAATGGCAATCTTATCGCCTGCCTTTACCCCTGACGCTACGAAATAATCATTGGCAGTACCTCCCGAAAATTCTACAGGAGACATGATCACTTTATTACCCACACTCAGTTTATAGACGAAAAATTTATCCTGAATATCTTTCACCGCAGTTTTAGGCAGTTTAACCACTCCGTTCATAAATTGATGTACCATTACTCTTGCTGTTCCGCCTGCTCTCAACAATTTATCAGGATTTGTAAATACAGCTTTCATCTGCATACTTCCGGTATTGGCATTAATATTTCCACTGGCAGATTCTAATTTCCCTTTGTAGGTGTAAGTTGATCCATCCGCTAGTAAAAGCTCCACCATTCCTGTATTATTATCTAATAAAGCCTTGGAATGTCTAATATAATCTGCTTCATTCATCGAGAAATAAACATTCACCGTATTGATATCAGAAAGCGTAGTTAACGGTGCTGTAGCCGAAGGTGAAATAAGATTTCCAATACGATTGGGTATCCTGCCAATATATCCGCTAACGGGAGCTTTAATATTCGTAAAATTCGCATTGATCTGGGTAGATCCTAACGCCGATTTTGCCTGAGTTACCTGAGCCGCCGCCGACTGATAAGCCGTCTGCGCCGTTCTTAACTGCATCTCAGAAACTACTTTACCCGCTACAAGAGGTTTTAACTTTTCAACTTCCAGTTTAGCCGTTGCAAGATTGGCTTCAGCTGTTTTTACCGCTGCGGTACTGCTTGTTACTTCCTGATTATACACAGAAGGATTGATTCTGAAAAGGGTTTGCCCTTTATTCACATATTGTCCTTCTTTTACATAAACAGCTTCCAGATATCCCGTTACCTGCGCACGGATTTCCACGTTATCTTTTCCTTCTATACTCCCGGGGTATCCTGTAGAAATATCGGCATCTCCGTTTTTAAGCTGAATGAAATCTGTAGGCAATGCTACAGCCTGAGGTATTTCATTTTGTTTATCGCCTGAATGGCAGGAATACATCACAGTTGCCAATGCAATGACCGATGCAGCATAACTTATTTTATAGTTCATAATGATTTAATTTTCCTTTTAATCCTTGGCAAAATAACTTATTAAACAAGGTAGAAAAGTTGAAAATCTTAGTGAACCGACAATAATAGGCTTTGAAATGTTGGATACCCAAAATGAAAAGAAAACAGGCAAATATTGAAGAAATCAAGCCTTTAAAATTAAAGAATTAGAGTAAAGAAATCAATAAAAATAGAGTAATCGTAGCTTATTACCATGCATCAGAAATTCAGACTAAATTCCTAACCGAATAGCCACCGAAATGAATAATGAAAATAGAATATTTTAAAAGTTTAAATAGCTTCGATGAGGTTTATCGTAGCCAAAGAGTAACTCAGAAACTCCTACGCTAATATTCCATCCAGGATTTAAATAAAGGCGCTTTTTCTCTGCTAATAATAACCTCAATATCAGAATGCTTTTTTATTTCTACTTTCAATTTATTATTAAAGAGATTATAAACCTGACTTACAGAATCAATATGAATAATAAACTGTCTGTTGGCCCTAAAAAACAAGGCAGGATCTAACTGTTTTTCCAATTCTTCCAACGTTTGAGGAACAACCTCAACATTTCCATTGTTAAGTATTGCTTTACAGACTCCGAGCTCTGTACAAAAGAAAGAGATATCGTTTATCAATACAGCTTTGTATCCTTCTCTATGCGCCAAAAGAAAGCGTTTCCTATATTCTTTAGGCTGCATATAATTCATCAACCCTTCAATTGCAGTGCTTACCATTGGTATCTTTTCCAGAATATTCTCATAGCTTTTTAAAGCAGTATCTAATTCTTCTTCCTCCACAGGTTTCAAAAGATAATCAATACTGTTATACTTAAAAGCTTTTACTGCATATTCATCATAAGCCGTTGTAAAAATTACAGGACACTTTACTTCAATCTGATTGAAAATTTCAAAACTCAAACCATCTGCCAACCGTATATCCATCATAATAAGATCGGGATGTTCATGAGTTGTAAGCCAAGCTACAGATGAAGCTACAGATTCTTCCACCGATACGATTTCCACTACAGGACGTAATTTCAAAAGCAACCTTTTTAAACGATCTGCATTAGGTTTTTCATCTTCAATGATTAAAATTGTATTGAGTTTCATAATAATGGGATTTTTGCGATGAAGTCTTTTTCAGTTTTTATAAGTAGCGGCTTCCTGTCACTTAACAGTTCAAATCTGCTGATAATATTTCTAATACCCACACCAGACGATTCCGCTTTAGTGAGAAGAGGAAGCAAGGTATTATGAACCACTAAATATTCGTCTTTCGTGGTATAAATATTTATATGTAGAGGATTAGTCTTTGTGGTTTGATTATGTTTAATTGCATTTTCAACTAAAAACTGTAAGGTTAAAGGAGGGATTAATGCCTTAGAAAATTCTTCACCTACATTAATTGTAAATACGACTCCATCCCCAATTCTTTTTTTGGTAAGAAAAATATAGGAATCCAAAAATTTCAGTTCGTCATCCAGCGCAATTACATCTTTCTTTGAATTAACGAGAAGATAGCGGTAGACTTTAGCGAAATTTTCAGAATATTCATATCCAAGCTGTTGGTCTTGTAAAATAAGTTCGGAAAGAACACTCAGATTATTAAAAATAAAATGAGGATCTATCTGTAATTTAAGCGATTGAAGTTCAGCCGCCATAGCTGCCTGTTTGTGCTGAAGCGCTGTAAGTTTATGTTGCGCGGCTTCCATTGATGTTTTTTTCCAGTTGGTGAGTAAAAAATCACCTGTATGAATTGCGCTAATAATAAGCGATACCACAACATCTGTAGCAACCCATTGGCTAAGCCATGAATACTCTTTGTACTGCTGTGAACGGGATAAATTTTCGAAAGTATTTAGGAAAATCAAATTAAAAATAATAACAAATGCGATACTCACAATAATATGAAAGAAAGCCTGTAGGAATAATCTTTTCCCAGGTTGGTTGGTCCATTCAATTTTTTTGTTGAGAATTTTATCTATCAATAAACTGATTTCACAAATAATGATGCATAAAAAGAAGCACCATAAAAAGTCGTACAAAATAGTAAGCCCATTGGGTGAAGAATAGGTTTCCCAGTAGGTTCCGAAAGGGTCTATCAGATAAGAAAACAAATAATAGGTAAATATAGAGATCATATAAATAAGCAGTCTCTTTTTAGTAACTGACTTTATTATTTTCTCTCTTTTCTTTAATTTTTTTAACATACACTGAATAACAACCTAGGTCTTTTTGTATCTATAATTTTGTAAAGATAAATATTGTCCTATAATCAGAAATATGTTTTTACACGAACAAACAAAATTAAACCATGAAGTGTACTTTATTGAATTTGAAACGTTTTAAAAATTTAAGATCTCTATTCTTTAGACTTAGCAAGATTATTCTGATGGATTGTTTACATTTTGAAGTGATTGTTTGTATTCGTTGGGGGTAAGTTCTGTTTTCTTTTTAAATAATTTACTGAACGATTGTGGATGTTCAAACCCCAATTGATACGCCGTTTCAGAAACTGAAAAATGAGATTCAAAAAGATATTCTTTAGCCTTTTCAATCAGTTTATCGTGAATATGCTGTTGCGCATTTTGTCCTGTATGATGGCGAAGCATATCACTCAAATATCTTGGTGTAAGGTTGAGTTGTGAAGCTAGATATTCTACAGTCGGAAGCCCTTTTATTTCTTTTTCTTTATCAAAATAATCATTTAATAAATCCTCCATTTTAGACAACAGATCATTATTGGCTGATTTTCTGGTGATAAACTGGCGGTTGTAAAAACGATTGCTGTACGTCAACAATAATTCGATCTGAGAAATAATAACATCCTGGCTGAATTGGTCTATCCGTTCATTCAATTCATTCTGAATATTTTCAAAAACATCAGTAATTGTTTTCTTTTCTTTTTCAGAAAGATATAAAGCTTCTGCCGCAGAATAGGAAAAGAAACCATAGTCTTTTATTTTTTTAAGTAAAGAATAAGGTCTGATAAAATCCGGGTGAATATGTAATGACATTCCGCTATAATTGGTTTCTCCACTATTCAACCTCAGCACTTGCCCGGGTGCCACAAAAGACAATCCTCCTTCTTGAAAATCGTAATATCCTTGTCCGTATCGGATCTTACCGTTAAATTTTGTTTTAAAAGAAATTTTATAGAAATCTGTCTTCATTCCATGCTCAAAGTCTGCAGGATTAAAATGAACTTCTCCATAGTCCATAATACTGATCAGCGGATGCTGTGGAACGGGTTTTCCCATCGCCTTATGCAAAGCCGACAAAGATCTAAAATGAATGGGTGACTGGCTGGTTTTCATACTACAAATATAAGATGAGAATGGGATAAGTGTTTGTAAGGAAAGAAGAATTATTGGTGAATTTTGCTTCGCAAGTGAATTGTTAATGGTGAATCTGAAAATATACTCAATACATTCACAAGCAAGGCGAATTCATAATTGACCATTCAACTGTTAAAATACAAAACCTGACTTTATTTTCTGTACCTGAGCTTCAGCACCAATTTCAGTTCTTTCGCTGTATAAAGTATTTGCATCTTTTCCCGCAACATATCTTAACTGATCTTTTCCGTCTGTAGCTGCCTCATAAATAACATAGGCAATATCTTCCGGTTTTGAATAATTTGCAATCTGTTCGGGGCTATATCCTTCCTGAACTTTATCCATTAATTTCTGATATGCCTTATGTTGCGCTCCGTCTAAAGATCGTCCGGCAAAATCAGTTTGTATTCCTCCTGGAGCCACTACTTTTACCTGAACTCCAAATTGCGCCAATTCATATCCCATACTTTCTGAAAATCCGTCAACCGCAAATTTTGTTGCACTGTAAATAGAACATGTAGGAAAACCTATTAACCCAAAAATTGAAGTTATATTAATAAGAACACCTTTTTTTCTCTCTCTGAAATAAGGAGTAAAACCTTTCGTAATACGAATTACACCCATTAAATTGGTTTCAATCTGCGTTTTGATCTGTTCGTCTGTAAAAGCCTCCAAAGGCCCTACCAATCCGTATCCTGCATTGTTGAGAACAACATCTATTTCATAATTGCTAAGAACGTAATCAATCGTTTTTGTAAGCTCTTGCGGGTTGGCTATATCAAGCTTCAGCACCGTTACGTTTTCCAATTGGGTAAGTTCTGTTTCCACTTCAGGCTTTCTCATCGTTGCAATCACATTCCAACCTTTGCTTTGAAATAATTTTGCAGTTGCTTTTCCTAAACCTGATGAGGTACCTGTAATAAAAATTGTCTTTTGCATGATGGTAAATTTTATACTGCAAAGTTGCTTAGAAGTCATGAGTTAAAAGTAGCCAAATTGAGTTTGGTTGTAGTTGTTTTGACGAAAAACCATATTTTGATATAAATACTTAAATAAGTATTTTAGCGATTGAAATACTTATTCATTTATGAAATATTTTTCTTTTTTATTTATGTTCTTAATTCTGAGCTGTAATAAGTCTAAAATTTCTGAAACAAAAAAAGAGCTTCCTCAGCAAAATATAGCTCTAGTAGTAGACGCTTCACTTTCTATGATTTCCAAAGACTTTGAACCTGACAGAATAACTGTATTAAAAGATTTATTAAAAAACGCAGTTACATATAAAAAGGAAAATCAGGCATTTTCGATAGTTGTTTTTGCGGGAAACTCCTATTTAATATGTCCAATTACAAAAGATCAAAAGAAATTAATTGCTGCAATTGATAGGATAAATTTCAGCCCCTATAACTTAAAACCTGGCACCAATATTCCTCATGCTTTATTGAATGGCTTATTGTCATTAAAAAATGAGAAATCTAATAAATCCATATTTATATTTTCTGATGGAATCACATATCCTATCAACGCATATCCTCTAAACATTCCTATTGAGGAAGCAAATAACAATGAAATAAAAATCAGTTCCGTTATTATTACTCCTAAGGACTTCACTATTTCTCCAAAAGCAATGGATGAAAATGGCGATCTTGTTTTCAAAAAAGAGAAAGCAAAACCAATTGATACTAAGGCATCAAGAGAAATTTCATCGAAAACAGGTGGAATTTCTAGCATATTTTACACTAATAAAGAACTTAATAATTTTAATTTTCAACAACTACTTTCAAAAGTTCAAGCTTTCAAATTCAAAAAGTATTTGTATAAAACGGATCGTGATAAGCTTAGTAAAATTTATAAAGAAATTGAAATGACTAATGACAGTTTAGCTGTCATATTCAAATAAAAATAAACTTTAAACTATTCTCTAAATAAACCGTAGTTTTGTAAAGATGCCAGGCACCAGAACATATAGTAATTTTTATAAAACAATTGTAGTCATTCTACTTTTGTCTTTTTCATTATCTCCATGTTCTGTAAAAAGAGATCTTCTGGGTGTTTTCGATATTCAACATATCAGTACTTTAAACAAAGTAAAAACTACAGTTAGCCCAACAGTACAATGTGATCTTGTTCATCAAAATTTCTCTTCAAAGACTTCTGTTTCAAAAGCAGATTTCAAGTTTAAAGAAACTTTCTCATTTCAATTAACATCAGTTTCCAATTTTTCTGAGGATACTATTTTTCAAAACAAATATTCCGCAACCACTAGCGGAAACAGTCCCCCAAAATATATTTTATTTAAACAATTGAGGTTAAATTTAGTCTAGATTCAGTTCATAGATCATTTTTTAACAATCAATTATTTAGTAAAATATCAATTCAATGAAAAATAGTACCAATCAGCCTACTGATATGGCTGGTTTATATACGTTGTCGATCCGAATGGTTATCGGGTGGACTTACTTCTCAGCCTTTTGGCGCAGACTCGTTCTCGAAAACAAACTCGATCCTGATGAAGCAGGATATATCGGAGAAAAATTTAATCATTTTTTACCCAATGCTTTAGGCATCAAACCGCTCATCGAATATTTGGTGACCCATCCAGAAACTCTGCATACTTATATGATGACTTTTACCATTGTTGAAGCAGTGGTAGGATTATTTATTATTTTAGGTTTATTCACCAGATTAATGAGCATCGGGATTTTTGGTCTTGCCATGGGAATCTTATTAGGTTCAGGCTGGATAGGAACAACCTGTCTGGATGAATGGCAAATTGGTGTTCTGGGAATTGCGGGCGGATTTACCTTATTTCTAACAGGAAGTGGTTCTTATTCATTGGATCATTATTTCCTGAAAAAAGGCTTTAAGTTTACTCAGAAAAAGTGGTTTAAATGGATAGGCTCCGGCATATTTCCTATCTTGAATCCTAAACTTTTTGTATTGACAGGTTCCCTTTTAATTTTCGGACTTACGCTTTACACCAATCAATATTTTCATGGAGGCGTTTGGGGAACTTTGCATAATAAATCGATAAAACCTAAAATTGAAATTTCTAATATTTCGCTTAACAATTCAAATTTAAAGTTTGAAGTTTATAGAACAGAGGGCGTAGATGTCTATGGATCTTTCCTTATCGGAATCCATATTTTAAATGAAAAAGGAGATGTTTTAAAAGCATTAGATCATGCCGAACTTTCAAAGTTTTCAAAGGAAAACATCAACAATCATTATGTGGCCAAAGTGAAAAATGGTAAACATAGCTTGATTATACCACTTGGAGCGAAAGCTGATTTAACCGTTAATATCGATGATCTTATGGCTCAAAAAGATAAGATTCATACGTTGAAATTAATTGATATTAGTGGGATTGAATGGAAGGCGAGAATTAAATGATAGTTTTGAACCATTAAGGTTTTGTTAAGTTGTTAAGATTATTAGGTTTAGATCCTTCGGCTCCGCTCAGGATGACATCGCTAATACTAATCGTTCAATAATAAACAATTCTAAGCATCTTCTTTATTGTAAAGCCTTGACCAAAAAAAATCCTCCGAAAGTTTTCGGAGGATTTGTATTTATTTCAATATCATTTAGTGTACACCACTTAAATCTATTTTTTCTTTGCTTTTTCGTTCTTTCACTAATAAGATAAACGGAATACAAACTAGGAAAGCAATTCCTAAATAAAGGAAAACGTCCATATAAGATAATACCGTTGCCTGTTTGGTGACCGAAAGATCAAGCATTTTATACGCTGCATTCATTGCTGCATCGGGAGTCATCCCTTTTGCCATGAAGCTTGCCTTTAATCCTGCTAATCTTTGCTGGACATCAAAGTCGTTGGAATCTAAATGGGAGACCAAATTAACTCTGTATTTCTGGCTGGCATTTGCAATAAATGTGGTGATAGCCGCGATCCCGAAAGATCCTCCCAACTGTCTCATCATCCCTGTAAATGCTGCTCCTTGTCCAATTTCCTGACCTTTCAAAGTACTTAATGATAAAGAGGTAATTGGAATAAACAATAATCCTAATCCTGCTCCTCTTACCATCAACATCCAGAAGAATGCATCTTTACCAGTGTCCGGAGTTAGAATTTTATATCCCCAGAAACTATAAACGAAGAACGTAAATAATCCTAAAGAAACCAAGATCTGTTGTTTTACTCCCTTCGAAAGCAACTTACCAATAATTGGCATCATGAAAGCGGTTGTTAATGCCGCCGGAATCATTAATGCTCCTGATTCTAAGGCCGTCCATCCCAAGATACTCTGAGTATATAAAGGAACAATAAATGTTGAACCATACAACCCAAATCCTAATACAAAGGACATGACCGTTCCGATTCTTAAGTTACTGTTTTTCAAAACCCTCAGTTCTACAATCGGATATTTGAACGTAAGCTCTCTCCAAAGGAATAATATAAATCCTAACACTGCTGTTACAGTAAATAGTACAATCCATCCACTTGCAAACCAGTCTTCTTCATGACCTCTTTCTAAGATATACTGTAATGAACCTACGGTAACTGCCAATAAAGCAATTCCTAACCAGTCTACATCCGAAGCTTTACGTTTTTCAGCATATTTCGGACTTTTTATAAACTGTAATGTCATTAAAGTTGCTGCAATCCCGATTGGAATGTTAATATAGAAAATATATGGCCAACTGAAATTATCAACAATATACCCTCCTAATGGTGGACCTAATGTTGGACCAATAATTACTCCCAAACCATAAATAGCCTGAGCCATACTTCTTTTTTCAATAGGATAAGATTCTGTAATAATGGTCTGCGATGTTACCAATAAGGCTCCACCTCCAATTCCCTGACATAATCTAAAGAATACCAACTCCCAAATATTATCTGCATTACCACATAAAAACGAGAACACGGTAAAAATGATAATAGAAGCTGCAAAGTAATTTCTTCGTCCAAACTGTTGAGAAAGCCAACTCGTCATTGGCACCACAATTACGTTACCAATGGCATACGCCGTAATTACCCAACCCACTTCAGAAAGTGTAGATCCCAGGTTACCTTTCATCTCGTTCAGGGCAACGTTCACAATCGTGGAATCCACAATTTCAAGCAAAGCACAAAGAATAGCTGTGATCGTAATGATCACTCTTCGGGCTCCATATTCTACTAATGAATCTTCCATAGTTTTTTTATAGGTATTAAAAAATTAAGAGATTATGAGGTCTAGAAATTTTAGAAATCAGAACAAGTTTTTTACGAACTAACTTTGTTCTTTATTAAAATTTTTGCTTGATTTTTAAGGATTAAGATTAATACTCTGTTTTGGCTAAAGCCAATTGAAATTTCAATCTTTTTGTTAAACGGGCTAAAGCCCGTTCCTATTGATGAGCCTACTCGGCTGTAAATTATTTAGGTATTACATATGTAAATAATTCAAATCAACCATCAATTTCTAAATCCCTTAATTCCTTACTATTTTTAATTATTTTTTAAAAGTGAATTGTCAATTATTAATCAACTCCATTGTCAATTTTACTACTTCATTTTCCAACTTCATCATTGATTTTCATCTACAAAGCCGATATCAACTTCTCTATCAGTTTTCTGCTTCATTATACTTCTGCATTGAACTCCATCTGCAATATCATCTTCATTACCTCATTTCCCTCTTCATCACTGAATCCTTCCACAAGATCGGCCTCCAACTTCATCATCAATTTTTCTGCTTCATTTTCTATTCACAATTGACTTGCTTCAGCAAAATTGACAATCCACCTATTTAAATATTATTTCAAAGAAACTTCGGCTTTCACGTTCATTCCTGTTCTTAGCTTTTTAGCAATGTTTGGATCCAGTTTTACAAAGTCTATTTTCACAGGAAGTCTTTGTACTACTTTTACGAAGTTACCACTCGCGTTATCCGGAGGAAGAATAGAGAATGTAGAACCTGTAGCCGGAGAGAATGAACTTACGACTCCATCAAATTCTGTATCTGGGAAAGCATCGATTTCGATTTTTACTTTCTGACCTTCTACCATTTTATCAACCTGAGTTTCTTTAAAGTTAGCAACCACCCATTTTTGGTCATTTTTAACTAAGCTGAATAACTGAGATCCTGCCTGTAAATACTGTCCTACCTGGATTGGAACTTTCCCTACATATCCGTCTTCTGAAGCAAGGATAATAGTGTAAGAAAGATTTAGTTTTGCATTTTCTACATCAACTTCTCTTTGTTTAGCTACTGAACCTGCAACACTGATTTGTTGAGAACTTGCAGCTGTCTGAGAAGAAGCGATGCCCGTTTGTTGAGCAATTTGATTTCTCTGATCAACCAAAACCTGTAATTGTCTGTCTGCAGATTGTTTTGCAGCTAGAGCCTGCTCGTATTGTTGTTCTGTAATTGAGTGGTCTTTTACCAAAACAGAATATCTTTTTAGATCCTGATTGGTTTTCCAAACGTTTACTTTTGCGGCTTCAATTTGAGCATTTGCTGTTGTAACAGCTGCTTCTGAACTTCCTATATTTTTAGATGTTGCTGTTGTGCTTGCCTGAGCGTTTGAAATATTGCTTTTTGCAGTTGTTAAAGCTGCTTCAGCTTGCACCAAAGCCATTTTTTGATCTCTGTTATCAAGGATAACCAAAGTATCTCCTTTTTTAACTAACTGATTATCTTTTACTTTTATCTGCGTTACATATCCTGAAACTTTAGAAATCACAGGGCTCATGTTTGAAGCAATTTGAGCATCATCAGTCTCTTCATGAAATTGTCCGTAAGAATATGTTCTGTATCCGTAGATCCCTCCCACTACTACGACAACCGCTAAAATGATTGGGAAAACTAAACTCTTTTTCTTTTTAGGCTCAGTTACTGGTGTATTATTATTTTCCATTTTTGGTCTTAATCTTATTTAATTGTTAAAGTTCCTGTAGTTTGTAATAGTTTTCTGTATGCCAATGCTGCATCTGCTTTTGCATTAATAACGCCAACATTTGATGAAATTTGTGCTGCATCCGCATCTAACAATTCGGTCATAGTAGCCAAACCGTTATCATATTTATTTTTTGTAATTCTGTAGTTTTCATTAGCCTGCTCAGCAGCTTTTTCATACACTACGATTCTCTTTTTAGAGTAATCTGTGTTTTGATATTCTCTGTTAACGTCAAGCTTAATGTTGTCATTCAATAATTCATCATTGGCAGCTAACTGCTTTTCTCTAGCCTGAGACTGTCTTAATGAAGAATTTTCTTTCCAAAGATTTGACAGATTATAAGAAATCCCAACCCCAACATTTACCGCATTGTAAAGGGTAAGGAATTTTGGAATGTCTGCCGCTACATAACCACCTGTGAATGCTATTGAAGGAAGGTTTTCAGCTTTTGCCGATTTAGATCCCAACT
Source organism: Chryseobacterium polytrichastri (assembly GCF_900142445.1). Lineage (GTDB taxonomy): Bacteria > Bacteroidota > Bacteroidia > Flavobacteriales > Weeksellaceae > Chryseobacterium > Chryseobacterium polytrichastri. The sequence goes on from NZ_FRAV01000024.1 coordinate 17,734, forward strand.
CAGCTGCTTTTCTTTGTTGAGCTAAAGCCTTTAAATCTTTACGGTTTTCTCTGGCCTCATTTACATAAAAGTCAACTGCTTTTACTTCAGCACCTTCGTCAATATAATTTTGATCTACTTCAATTTCAGTATTATCAGCTAATCCTAATAAAAGGTCCATATTGATGTTGGCAATATTGTAGTTGTTTTTGGCTTCCAATAATTGCAATTCGATATTTGAAGTCTGAAGGTTTGCCTTTAAACGGTCATTTCTAGCAATAACTCCGTTGTTTTCTAGTTTAAGAAAAGTATCATCTCTTTTTTGAGAAGCGGTAAGGTTTTCTTCTAAAACTTTGATAGATTGGTTTGCTTTAAATAAATTATTATAAGCCTGAGCAACGTTATAAGCAATTGCTATTTTATCATTCTCTGTACTTAATTTCGATGCTTCCACCAAGTATTTTGCAGACTGTATCCCATATTTAATTCTTCCACCATTATAAATCGGAACACTAAGATTCACAGATCCATAAGCCACCTGATGAACATCCGGACCTCCTGCTGCTGAGACACCAGGAATTTTTAAATCAATATTCGGCTTAATTGGTAGATACATATAGCTCCCCGAAACTTTTAATTCTGGAAGTTGCTTGTTCTTTGCTTCCAAAAGATCAGCGGTAGCTTCTTCTATTTTAGCCGCATCAATCTTAAGGCTCTTGCTGTTTTGGATTCCCAACTGCACAGCTTCATCAAGGGTGAGTTGTTTTTTCTCCTGAGCATTTGTGTTTGCCATTCCTATAAATAGAGAAAGTGCAATAACTGAATTATTTATTCTCTTCATAACCCAAAAGGTCTTTTAGTAAATATTTAGTATGTTTATTAAGTTCTGTGTAGTATTTCTCGTCAAAAACCTCGTCGTCTTCAGTATCATTAAGGAATTCTTTATACATTTCCTTAGCGTTTGATGCATAAAATAAAGTTCCACTTACTGTAGAATGTAGCAGATAGATTGGAGGGTTTTTCGTAAAAACGCCATTCTTCAGGCCACTTTCTAATATTTTCGAGTACATGGCGATAAATCCCATTTTTGTCTGCTTCAAAAACTCCAGAATCTGAGGATTTTTTGCATACAATTGCTCTCTTTGCATGATTCTGTAAAAGCATTGGTTGTGTCTTACTTTTCCTGCAAACTGATCCACTATTTTTTCTATCTTTTCCCATTCATTAATGTCGGTTCTTTCCAAAATATCTTTTGAAAAGAATTGCCCTTCACTCATTCTGTATTCCACCAATTTTTCATACAGCTTTTCTTTAGAACCGAAATAGTAAGATATCATAGAAATATTCACATTCGCAGCCTTAGCAATCTCTCTGGTAGAGGCTCCTTCGAAACCCATTTCAGCAAAGATTTTTTCTGCGGCGAATAAGATATTTTCTTCTTTTGAAATCATTATACTCTCATTTTTCAAGGCGCAAATTTACACAAGATTTTGAAATAATCAAACGTTTGATTGATTATTTAATGAAAATTTAATTTTCGCTAATGTAATACCCTGAAAATTAGTCCATCTAAGTTAAATAAAATTAAACTGATACGAATAAAACATTATTAATTATATCTATTGAATTATCCATTTTAAATAGAGACTATTCCCAAAACATTAATGTAAAAAGAAAATTGTGTTATGGGTGAATGATAAATGTTTTAGATAAAATTAAAAAAACTCCGACAATCACGTCGGAGTTTCTATTTATGTGCTTTTATGAATATATCTTGATAATTTTATCCCCAGATCTGTCCAGATAATTTTAGGGTTTCCATTTCGGGTTAAATGTAAATCTGCTGTTGAAATTTCTTCCAGAATACTTTCAATATTTGCCCCACTGATGAATTTTGAAAATCCGGTCCAATTAAAACCATCCGCATTAATCTTCTTATATACCAAGCCTTCTGATTGATAATTTTGAAGCAATGCCAATCTGAAAATTTCAGAGCAGTAGTTCAAAAAGTTTTTTTGTTTTTCTCTGTTCCATCCAGCAATTTCTCTTGCCCAAAGAATGATACTTTTAAGAAATTGAGGTTTCTTTTTTACCATAAAAGCATCACGAACCCATTGAACAAATAACTTTTCAAACTCATCACTTTTGTTTCCGGAGTTCAGCAGTTTAATGGCATCATTTAAATCTCCCTGCGCTTCATGAACGATTTCTTTTACCTTATCATCGGATACAGAAAAATTCTTTTTAAGATAACTTTCTATATCATTATCATTAATTCTTGGGATCTCCACAACCTGTGTTCTGGAAAGAATAGTTGGAAGAATATCATTAATATCTTCAGCTGTAAGAAGAATAATTGTTTTTGCAGGTGGCTCTTCTAAAAATTTAAGGAACTTATTGGAAGCCGCAATGTTCATTTTATCTGCTCTCCAGACAATCAAAATTTTAGTTCCTCCTTCAAAACTTTTAAGAGCAAATTTTTGGTTTTGATCATCCACTTCATCAGCAGAAATAAAAAGCTGTTTGTTTTCAGACTCCAGAAAAGCCGTCCAATCATCATAGCTTGCATAAGGTGAAGCCATGATCATTTCTCTAAATTCTTCAAACTTATTTTTGCTTAAAGAGTTTCTGTTATCCGTAAAAACCGGGAAACTAAAATGCAAATCCAAGTGGTTTAAATGCTCCACTTTTGAGGCAGCGTGCTCATTCTCACCTTTTAAAATTTCTTTTGCATACGCCAAAACCATAGGCAATGTCCCATACCCTTCTTTTCCTATGAAAAGCTGGGCGTGGCTCACTCTGTTTTCGGCGATACTGTCTCTAAGAAGTTTTTTCAGATTTTCCTGTCCGGCAATGTTCTCCCAATTCATGTTCCAAAGATAAAAAATCTCCGCTCATTTTCTGAATATTAAACGCTATTTAATATATCAAAAAGCAATTGGCATTAAATTTCCATTGATGATATCCTGTGTATTATAGGCTATATCAATAATTGAATTAGAATAAAATTTAAATTAAATTTTACACAATATAATTTTTAACAATACTTTTGCAGAGTGATTTTTAAGTCTTAATTTTAAATAAGACAAACCACAAAAATTATACGCACATAAAATAAATAATATGGACAATCAACTTGAACAGAAAATCAGAGGAATATTTGAAAAACAGAAAGCTTTCTTTAAAACCCATCAAACAAAAGATATTGAATTTAGAAAAGCACAGCTAAGAAAATTCCGTGAAGTATTTCTGAATCATTCTGATGCTCTTTGTGAAGCTTTAGATATAGACTTGGGGAAAAGTAGAAAAGAGGCGGAATATGTAGAAATTCAAATTGTAATCAGTGAACTGGATTATCTTTTAGAAAATATCGATGAATGGGCAAAACCAGTATTTGTAGAATCTAAACCAGACGCCTCGGGGGCAGAGGTCGTGAGTAAAATACTTCATGAACCTTATGGTGTGAATTATATTATTGGACCTTTCAACTATCCTGTTCAGTTAACTTTCAGTCCGCTTATCGGAGCTTTAATTGCTGGAAACACTGCTATCATAAAGCCTTCTGAAAATACACCTCACGTAGCTAAAGTTCTGGAAGACATTGTAAAAGGATCATTTGATGAATCCTATGTTGCCGTAGTTCAAGGAGCTATTGAAGAAAACACACTATTATTAAGCCTTCCATTTGATTACATTTTCTTTACAGGAAGTCCGAATGTGGGAAAAATTGTAATGAAAGCTGCTGCTGAACAATTGATTCCTTTAACATTGGAATTAGGAGGAAAATCACCAACCATCGTTCATAAAGATGCAGATCTTGATAAAACCGTTCAAAAGATATCTTACGGGAAATGGATTAATTGCGGACAAACCTGTGTGGCTCCAGATTACATTTATATTCATGAATCTGTAAAAGATGCTTTTGTAGATAAATTTAAAGCCTATTTAAAAACAACATATCCTGACGGATCATTAGGAAAAATTGGAAAGGTTGTTAACCAGAATCAAATTAAAAATTTGTCAGGCTATCTTCAAGCAGCTCCAGACAAGGTAATTTATGGGGGAAATTATGATCTTGAAACCCGCCATTTCGAAGCTACTTTAATGGATAATGTGACTTGGGATGATAAAGTAATGCAACAGGAAATTTTTGGACCGATTCTTCCGATTCTAACTTATAATGATATTGATGAAGCATTAGAAGAAATAAACAATCGCCCGAAACCATTAGCATTATATGTATTCACCGAATCTCAAAAATTTGCAGATGATATTTTAAACCGTACAACGAGTGGTGATGCTGAAATCAACAGTACTATTGTGCATGTTGGCTCTCATCATTTACCTTTTGGGGGTGTTGGAACTTCAGGAATGGGGAAATATCACGGGAAATTTAGTTTTGAGAACTTCAGTCACACCAGATCTGTACTTCAAGTAAAATAATTTTCATCTCAATTAAAACTATATAAAAGGTTGCTCTCATACAATGAGCAGCCTTTTTTGCTTTAATAAAAAGTACATTTTTATTAAGAAATATTGCACTTTTTACTTAAAAATAGCCCCTTAACAAACTTTAACCTCATGAAACTTTTACAATTCATTAATATTTAAGATATTTGCGCATTATTTTAAAAATAAAGAATGAAAAAAATCTTTGTACTATCATTCATATCGGTTGGATATTTTCTTAACGCGCAGAGTTTGAGTAACTCACCTTATGCAACTTACGGAATTGGAGATGTAAAATATGATAATACGATTGAAACTACTTCTATGGGAGGAATCTCAACAGCTTATATAAGCGACTTTACAAGTAGTTTCAACTTCGCAAACCCTGCAAATAATACCAATTTCGAGCTTACAAGTATAAGACTGGAAGCTACCAACGAAAATAATTATTTCAAAACTGATTATAATAATACGAAGTCTACAAAACATTCTACGTATTTATCAAATATTTCATTGGCTTTCCCTTTGTCACCAAAGGTGAAAATGGGGCTTTCCTATCAGCCATACAGCTCCAAAAGCTACGATATCCTAAATTCTGAAACAATGGCTGACGGAACAGTTGTTGCCAATAGATTCAGAGGAACAGGAACATTGAATACGGCACAGATTGCATTATCATATAAAATAGCAGATCAGTTCTCAGTAGGAGCAAGAGCAAATTACTATTTTGGTAACCTTTATGATACCAACGAACTTGCTTATTCTAATGCAGAATTAATCAATGGTTATGAAACCAAGAATAATATAAAAAACTTCAACTTTACTTTAGGAGCAAGCTATCAAAAGCTAAACTCTCGTTCTGACCGTAAACTTACCATTGGGGCTACTACTACTTTTGGAAATACCAGTAATATGATGACTGATTATAAAAACAGTACCTATTATTACACCACTGGGGAAGTAAAAGCTGGAGAGAGCATCATTGAACAAAAAAGTACAAGTTCTAAAAACCTTTTACCATTACAGGCATCTTTGGGTGTAGGATATGGTGAAGAAAATAAATGGTTCTTTTCTGGTCAGTTAGATTACAAAAGAGGAGAATCTATTTCTTATTTTGGAAACAGTTTAGATCTACAAGATTCTTATAGAATTTCTGCAGGAGGTTGGTATTTACCAAACTACAATAACTTTAGAAATTATTTTTCAAGAGTTGTCTACAGATACGGTGCTTTCTATGAAAAAGGAAGTTTACAGATTGCCGGAACCAATATCAACAAATTTGGTATTTCTGGTGGTGTACTTCTTCCATTCAAAACAAGTAGTATAACAAGAATGAGTGGTCTTGAGCTTGGTTTGGAAGTTGGAAAAAGAGGAACGCTTAAGAATAACTTAATTAATCAAAACTATATTAACCTAAAAATAGGTTTCAACTTTGCTGATAAGTGGTTCAGAAAGACTTTATATAACTAAAATGAAGTTTGTTAAAAACAGATCATATAAAAATATAGCATACCTTTTAAGTTGTGCTATATTTTTTATATTAACATCCTGTGAAGAAGATCTTACAAAAGATAAAAGTGTTCAAAGTAAGAACTTTCCTTCAACGATCATTTACAATGCTAAAATTATCCAAAGAGATTCCGGTTTTATAAGCATGAAAGCGCTCGCTCCTATGATCGAAAAATACGAATTGATAGACAGCCCATATACAGTTGCCAAAAAAGGAATCAACATTGAGTTTTTCGACAAGAAAAAACCTAAAGTTCCAGGTACAATCACCGCAAAGTATGCCCGAATTTTCGAATATAAAAAGTTCTACGAAGCAAAAGGTAATGTAAGAATTACCACAAATGAAGGTCAAAAATTTGCCATGCAAAGTATTTTTTGGGATCAGCGAAAAAACAGAATTTACACTCACGACACTGTATTTGTAACAATGGAAGACGGCTCTACTTTAGTCGGGGCCAATGGTATGACTGCAAAAGATGACTTTTCTGAATATACCTTCTATAAAAATTCCGGAAACTTCAGTACACAAAAGTTATCTGAATCTAAAAAATAAATACCCGCTATGATTTTTCATGCCATAGGATTAATGTCTGGAACCAGCTTGGATGGTTTAGATATCTGCTATGCAACATTCGAAAAAAAGGAAACGTGGAGTTTTAAAATAATACAGGCGGAAACAATTTCCTATTCTGAAAACTGGGAAGATAAACTTCGAAATTCAATTCATCTTTCTGCAGAAGAATTATTAGAATTACATTCGGAATATGGTTTTTATTTAGGAAAGCTTACTCAGGATTTCATTCAAAAATTTGATTTAAAAAACATTGATCTGATCGCTTCTCACGGTCATACGGTTTTTCATCAACCTAAAAAAAAATTCACCTTACAAATCGGAGACGGAAGAGCTATTAAAATTATAACTGGTTTGCCTATAATTTATGATTTCCGATCTCAAGATGTTTTGATGGGAGGAAATGGAGCTCCCTTAGTTCCCATTGGTGATGAATTGCTATTTTCTCAATATCACGCTTGCCTTAATTTAGGTGGCTTTTCTAATATTTCTTTAAAAATAAATAACAAAAGAATTGCTTTCGACATTGCGCCCGTTAATATTGTTTTGAACAAGCTAGTGCAAAAGTTCAATAAAAGCTTTGATGAAAATGGAGATTTAGCAAAAACAGGAAGCATCAATGTAGAACTATTACAACAACTTAATTCTTTAGATTTTTACCAACAGGCTCATCCAAAATCATTGGGTATTGAATGGTGTAATGAATATGTTTTCCCTTTATTTCAAAATATTGAAACCCTAGATATTTTAGCAACATTCACAGAACATATAGCACAACAAATATCGGATGTTATTAATGAACATCAATTAAAAAACATCCTCTTTACAGGTGGTGGGACTTTCAATACTTATTTGATTGAAAAAATAAGAGAAAAAACGACTACAGAAATCATCGTTCCAGAAAAAGAGATAATAGATTATAAAGAAGCTCTGATCTTTGCTTTTATGGGCGTTTTAAAGCTTAATAAAGAAATCAATGTACTGTCTTCTGCAACGGGAAGTTCAAATGATCATAGTTCTGGAATTATTGCGAGATAAACATAATCCATATTAATAATGATTTTTTAATGTAAATTTATCATCAAAATAGATATTTTACATTAAATTTATTTTATGCAAAGAAAAAACACACCAGAAACACATAAGGATTTTTCATTAGATCAAGCTGAAAACTATTTAATAATCTTATTTCCCCGTGTTTCACGTACTTTTGCCTTAACAGTTCCTGAGCTACCTATACCATTACGCAGAGTGGTCATGAATGCCTATCTCTTAGCCCGTACATTGGATACAATCGAAGATGACAACGCACTAACTTTAGATCAAAAATTCTACTATGGGCGAAGGCTTGTCGAAATTGTTACAGGTCATGAAAAAGCAGAAGAATTTGCATTAGAGCTAGCACCACAATTATCTACGGAAACTAATGAAGCAGAGCGTGAGCTTATGTCTAATTTGGCATTGGTGATAAAAATAAAACAATCCTTCACCCAGTTACAACAGCAGGCAATTGAACGCTGTATAAGTATTATGTGGGAAGGTATGCAAATTTTTTTGAAGCGAAGAAGCTTAAATGGGCTTGAAACATTAGATGAAATGAACGATTATTGCTATCATGCTGCAGGCGTCGTAGGCGAAATGCTAACAGATCTTTTCTGTGATTATACCCCCGAGCTAGCACCTCATTATTTCGAGATGAAAAAACTTTCAATCTCATTTGGAAGGGCATTGCAAACGATAAACATTTTGTATGATCAATGGGAAGACCGTGAAGAAGGACTTTGCTGGTTACCCCGCGATATATATGGCCTTGAGCTCAATACCCTCAAACCTGAAAATTATAATGAATCTTATGAAAATGCTCAAAAAAAACTGATTAGTATTGCCTACAAGAACTTACGCGAAGCATTACAGTACACACTAATAATTCCTCATTCAGAATCAGGAATACGTCGTTTCTGTTACTGGACAATTACTCTTTCATTATTTGCTCTTCGTAGAATATATAATAAACCTGACTTTACTAAGAATGCAGAGGTAAAAATACCACGTCATTGGATCTTTGCCATGATTATTATTACCCGTATATGTGGCACAGGAAATAGAGTGTTAACAACTTTTTTCAATATCGTTTCTCCTAAAATTCAACGTTTATCCTAATTTTCTTTAATACCTAATCTTAAGCTAGGCTATGCTTACGAGAAATTTTAAAAGCTTATATTTTAATCTACAATTAACTACTTATTTTATCAAGAAAACCTTCAGAAATGAAGGTTTTCTATTTTATTTATAAGCCTCTATCTTATCCGTCAAAGTATTAATGAAGTTTTGTAAAGGCTTTTCAACCATCATTTTTATAAATGGATTAAACTTTCCTTCAAAAAGCATCTGCACTTCCGTTTGGTTTTCACTGACTGGGTTCAAAGTAGCTGTTAATGTAAAATCTAAACTTGAACTAGCAGATTTCAAAACCGCTTTCTGATCAGTAACTTCATCTATTTTTAAAGCAATTTCCGGCATTCCCTGTAATCCGAATTTAAAGCCATCTTCTCTGGTTTCAAATTTTTGAAGACCATCCGGCATAAATTCTTTATAGTTTTCAGGGGTTTTTAGTATTTCGGATAATTCTTTAGATGATTTATTGACAATAATCTTTCGTCCTTCTAAATTCATTTTTTATTTTTGTATTTAAATTCTTAATTATTACAAATGTATAAAGTTTTTGTGAACGAAAAAAAATTATTACTGTCTAAGCAACCCGAAGACCTCGAAAAAAAGCTTAGCTATGAAGGTTTCTCAACTTTGGAGATCGCTTTGGATCTTTTAGAGAATACATCTGTAAAAGAACTCAATATATTCGGTGAAAATATTGATGAGATCTGGACTGAGTTTCAAAATCTTTTTAGAATTATTGAAGCTGCGGGCGGATTGGTAAATAAAGATAATGGCGACATGCTTTTCATAAAAAGATTAGGCAAATGGGATCTTCCAAAAGGGAAAATGGAAAAGGGGGAATCCAGAGAAGAATCTGCTGTAAGGGAAATTGAAGAGGAAACAGGTTTGAGAGATATTGAATTGGTAACATTCATCAATACAACTTACCACATTTATATCGAAAGAAACGGTGATAAAATTCTAAAATGCACCCATTGGTTTGAAATGAATTTCTCGGGAGAAGATACTTCAAAACCGCAAATTGAAGAAGGGATTACTGAAGTAGCCTGGAAAAACACCACTCAAATAGAAAATGAAGTTTTTCCAAGTACTTTTAAAAATATTGAATTGATTGTAAAGGAATTCTGGAATACGAAGGCTAAATAAAGTCTATCGCTTTTTCCAGAGAAATCCCTCTTGAAGCTTTTAATAGAATATTTTCTGATTGAATGGTATTCAGCTTTAAATATTCTATTAATTCTGCTGTATTCAAAAAAGCAAATGCAGAAGAATTCACATTTTTAAAATGCGCTCCAACAGTTATTATTTCGTTAAAACCTAGATCCTGAGCCAACTTCATAATATTTTGATGTTCTTGTTCACTCTCCTCTCCTAATTCCAACATATCACCAATAATGATCGTTTTTGACCCTTCAAAAGTGATGAAGTTATGCAAAGAAGCTGTCATAGAACTTGGATTGGCATTATAGGTATCAAGAACTAAAGTCCGACCTTCTTTCTTAACGATTTGAGAACGCATATTGGTTGGTGTATAACTCTCAATAGCTAGTTTTATTTTTTCAAACTCAATTCCAAAATGCAATCCTAGACTAGCCGCAGCACAAAGATTAGTGAAATTATATTCCCCTGTCAATTTAGATAATGCTTTCTGGTTTTTATAAAACAATCCTACAAAATGCTCTTCGGAAAAAGACTCAAAATTATAATCTGAGTTTTCTTTTCCAAAAGTAATTTTAGATTCGTAATCTTTTGTTTTTTCTGATTGAATTGGATCATTTTCATTAACCAAAATAGTCTGGTGATGATTTTTCAAATAATCATACAGTTCAGACTTTCCTTTTATGACTCCTTCAAAGCCTCCAAAGCCTTCCAAATGCGCTTTTCCGAAATTAGTAATATATCCAAAATTAGGTTGTGCAATGGTACAGAGCAGTTCAATTTCCTTTTGATGGTTGGCCCCCATTTCTATAACCGCCATTTCATGTTCAGGTTTAATAGAAAGAATCGTTAGCGGAACACCAATATGATTATTTAGATTTCCATACGTATATTGTACGTTGTACTTCTCTGAAAGAACAGCATGAACAAGTTCTTTGGTCGTTGTTTTCCCATTACTTCCTGTAAGGCCAATAATAGGGATCTGTAATTGGTTTCTATGGTGAATGGCTAGCTCTTGTAAAAACTCCAACGTAGAAGGAACATAGAAAATATTTTTAACTTTATTTTCAAAATCTTCCTGTTCAACAATTACCGCCAGAGCTCCTTGTTCTATAGCTTTTTCAGCAAAAGTAGCAGCATTGAAATTTTCTCCCGAAAAGGCAAAAAAGATGTCCTTCTCTCCTATTTTTCTGCTGTCTATGGTAACTCTGTTAGATTGTAAAAATAAAGAGTAAAACTGTTCTATATTCATGGTTCAAAAATAAAAAAACCTTCCAATAGTTTGGAAGGTTTTTGAAATTATTTTTGATAAATATTATCTTCTAGTTCTAGCCTTGTCATTAGCTCTAGCATCTTGTGCTACACGGAATCCGATCCATCCGTATGCTTTGCCTTGGTTTTTATATCTTCTTTGACCTGGGTCTAACCAATATGCTGTATCCTGCCAAGAACCTCCTTTTACTACTCTTACTTCATTACTCATAGCAGAAGTTCTGTCCTTAGTATCTTTTTGTAATACAACTTTACCGTTAGCATTTACAATAAACCTTGTTTTAGGAGAATTGTACATATCGAAACCAGCAGCAGAATCACTTGCTGTTCTATATTCTAAAGATGATTGTCTGTCACCATCTCTATAGTCTCTGTAATCAGCAACTGTTTCTCTTTCAAACTGACCTGGTAAGTTTTTGTAAACTAATCTACCATCAGCTAAAGTATCATACTTAATGTTGCTTTCATCAACCATCTTATAAGTTCCGTCTCCGTTTCTTACAACAGCCTGAGGCATATTTCCTCTGTAGTAGTTGAAATCACTGAAGTTTTCATCGATAATTGGTCTGTAAACATCGGCAGTCCATTCAGAAACGTTTCCGTACATACCGTAGATACCTAGATCATTTGATGGATATTGTCTAACGTCTGCAGTTCTTGCAGCACCGTCATTTTTCCATCCTGGAAGACCTGAATAATCACCAGTTCCCATTTTGAAATTTTCAAGGTACATACCTCTTTCTTTTCCTTTGGTTCCTCTTAGCAATTCAATTTCAGGTTTTTTACCTTTATATTGATTGTATTCTCTATTCTTAGCCATACCAAGAGCTGCGTATTCCCATTCAACTTCTGTAGGAAGTCTGAATTTCGTAACCATAGCAGCGTTTGGAGCTCTGTTTGCAGCAAGCAATCTTTGGTTGGTACTTTTTATACCAATTTTTTGCTGCATTCTTTTTTCGTTAATATATCCCTGAATTTCCGGATCATTCGACTTGAATTTATCCATGTTAAATGCAGTTCCACCTTGGTTATTAGATTCATTTATATATAAATCTTTAGCAATTACTCCTGCTTGCATTAAAGCTTTTTCGTTCGCTCTATCTGACAACCACTCGCAGTATCTGTTAGCCTGCGTCCAAGATACACCCACTACCGGATAGTAATCGAATTCAGGAGAACGGAAATACGTTTCGTTGAAATCGTTTCTAGATAGTTTGTTATCCCACAATAAGGTATCCGGTAAAGCACCGTTATAGATTTCCTTAAAGCTTGGATCACTTGGAGGGAATACATACTTCAACCATGTAAGGTATTCGCGGTATTCATAGTTAGTAATTTCTGTTTCTCCGATAAAGAATGAGCTTACCTGCATTCTGCGAGGCGAGTTATTCCAATCGTGCATAACATCATCTTTCACTAATCCCATTGTAAAAGTTCCACCTTCTACATATACCATTCCTGGCCAACCTTTCTGCTTCTGTTGCTTTCCTGCAAAAAACCAACCCTGTTTTTCGTTTGGCTTCCAACCTGTCTTGCTGACAAATTTTTTAGTACCACCGCCTTTACTGGTACCTGACCCACCACAACTGGTTAATGCAAGTGTAGAACTCAATGCTATTAATGAAAACAACTTTAGTTTTTTCATAGTCGATTATAAATATTTTCAAAGTACAAAGAAAAAATAAATTATTCAATAAATCAAGTAAAGATTTGATTTTTTTGAAAAACGTTAACAAATTAATTTTATTGTATCGCAATTTAATTCTAAAATTTTCATTTATTTTGTAATTTCGAATTTTCAAAATCAGACATGAAACAAAAACTAACGCTTTTACTCTTATTATCCTTTGTATCAACGGTTTGGGCTCAAAGAATAGCCATAGAATGGAATGGTGCTAAAATTCAAGATTTTGGCGAAACAAAATTAAATCTTCCCAGCTTCAAAAATGAAGGATTTTCTTATGGTCAAAACAACGTTTTTATATCGACCAAGCAGAAAGTTGGAGAAAAACAGCTGAAGATTTCTAACCAAGTTTGGGAAAATATTTCCAACAAAGAATTATTTGACTTAAATAAAGACTTATTTTCAAACAACGAAATTAAAGATATCACTTATTATTATCTTGAAGGTGAAAGATACGCCGGTATAAATGTTTCATTGTTTAAAAATGTTAATGGTCGTGCTCAAAGGTTGTCATCATTTGAAATTACCGAAACATCATTACCTAATAACTTTGGGAGTGTAGCTAAAGTAGGAAGTACTGTCAATCCTCTAGCAACGGGTGGTTTTTACAAAATAAAAGTTGATAAATCCGGTATTTTTAAAATTACAAGACAATTTTTACAAGATAATGGAATAAACCCCTCTTCTGTAAACCCTAAAAATTTCAGGATTTATGGAAATGGAGGAGTTATGCTTCCTGAATACAATCAGGATGTAAAGTATAGTGCTTTGCAGGAAAATTCTATACAGGTTGTTGGAGAAGACGACGGAGTATGGAATGACAATGATTATGCTTTGTTCTACGCTCAAGGGCCTAATGGCTATAATCTTTATAACACCGGGAATGGAAATGGTTTCAAAAGAGTAGAAACAAGGGGTGATGGAAGTGATAATCTTAAAAACATCTATGAAGATTTTGCTTATTACTATATAAATTTTGACAAAGGTCCAGGAAAAAGAGTACAATCCTTAGATGCCAATTTACCTACTACTGCCTTAATTACAAGATATGATGGTTATCAGACTATCAATAATGATCAAAAAAACTTATTAAAAGTTGGAAGAACTTGGGTAGAAGACATTCCCTTTACTACCGAAAAAACTATTACGTTTACAACCAACTCGCCTATACAAAGCTCTGACCTTATAAGATACAGAACAAGAGTAATTGGCTATAAATCTCAGCAAAACAGTATTACATTTAGCATCAATAATCAAAATCCTATTCCATTTTCGGTGCCTGCCAATACTCCTAATTCTAATTATGATTTTTATCCTGTAAGGTATAATGGAACACTACCTGGCTTAAGTGGAAATCAGATTACATTTAAATACACTCCAAATATTGCAACAAATCCTAACGGCACTTTTTACTTTGATTATGTAGAAGTACAGTATAAAGAAAATCTTAGTTTCAATGGCTCACAAATGAATTTCAGAGATTTTTCTCTGGCGAGTGGAACTAATACAAGTTATGGTTTTAGTATCGCAAATACTTCTGCTGTGGAGCAAGTATGGGATGTTACAGACATCACGAACGCTAATAGGAGAGTAAATAAAGCAACAGGTAATGCTAGCTTCAATTTTGGATACATTACTTCTAATCAAAATTTCAACAATGAATTTGTAGCTTTTAGAGCTGATGCAGCCTTTGCGCCACAATTTGTAGAGAGAATTGCTAATCAAGATCTTTCAGCATTACAAAATGTAGACTACCTAATTCTTACAGTTCCTCAATTAATGGGTCAAGCTCAAAGATTAGCAAACTATCATCAGACAAAAAACAACTTTAATGTTCAGGTTGTAGATGTTAATAAAGTTTACAACGAATTTGGAAGCGGAAGTAAAGACCTTACCGCTATTAGAGATTTTGTAACAAAGCTGAATACACCTAATGGAAAATTAAAATATGTATTTATATTAGGAGATGCATCTTATGACTATAAAAATAGAATTCCTAACAACTCAAATGTAGTTTCAAGTTATGAAAGTGAGGATTCTGGAGATTTCATAAACTCTTTCGTTACGGATGATTATATTGTAATGACACAACCTCAGACTTATAGTTATATTGACAGTAACCTTCCGGATATACCCATTGGAAGAATTCCTGCAGCTAATATAACTGAAGCAGGTAATATGATGGATAAAATCTTAGCTTATTACAATAATTTACCGAGCCAGTCTACTCCTTTCGGAGAATGGCGTATGAAACTGGATTTCGTAGTGGATGACGATCATGATGAAAATAGTAGTAATCCTATACCATTCCATACTACAATGAATAATGCTTTGGTGAGTGTTTTTGAAATGCCCGGCGCTACTAATCTTAAAGAATACAATGTTAGAAAGCTATATTTAGATGCCTTTCAAGCTCAAAGTACAGCCGGAGGGCAGAGATACCCACAAGTAAACCAAGCTATATCTAATGACATTGGTAACAGTTTATATCTTTTCTATTTCGGACACGGAGGAATCAATGGTTGGGCACAAGAAAGAGTTTTAACAACAGATGAAATTCAAAACTCAAATAACTTCTCTAACATTTATAGTAGATTCCCATTTGTATCAACCATAACATGTGAATTTACTTTATGGGACGATCCAGAAATATCTTCTGCAGGTGAACAGTTTATTAAACTAAAACAAGGTGGTGTTTCAACAATGATTACATCAAGCCGTGCCGTAGGTATTGGTTATGGTATTTCATTTACCGATATTTATACTAAAGAAATCTTTAAAATGGTAAATGATGATTTTCAAACTTTAGGAAATGCACATTTAAATGCCAAGAAAATAAAAGGACCGGACTCAAATCACTTAAAAGTAAATCTATTGGGTGATCCTGCGATGAAACTAAGCAGACCTAAAAGATTATTGGTTATAGACGGTATCGAAACTCCGGTTCCGGGATTAATCAGAGGATTGGATTTTGTAAAGGTAAAAGGACATATTAATAATACAAACGGAACAGTGAATACTACCTTTAACGGAAGAGTTGTTATTAATATTTTTGATAAAAGATTAAACAAAAAAACATTGAATAATGATGGTAACCTTACTGTTCTAAATTATACAGAAGAAGGAAGTGCTATCGTAAAAGCATCAGGAACTGCTGTAAATGGAGTCTTCACAGTAGAATTTTATGTGCCAAAAGATATTAACTATGCTATCGGGGAAGGAAGAATCTTAGGATATGCTGATAATAAAGCAATGGATGTGTTCAACAACCAAGCCGTACAAGTTGGAGACATTAATCCTAACGGAATTAATGACAACGAACCTCCAAAAGTAAAACTGTATATGAACAACACCAATTTTGCTAACGGAGGTATTACCAACCAAAGCCCAATGTTGTTGGCATGTGTTACTGATGATACCGGAATCAATTCTACAGGATCTGGTATTGGTCACGATATTACAGTGTATTTGGACGGCCAAATTATTAATACTGTTGTTCTAAATGATTTTTACGCTTCTGGAGAAGGAAACGGATGTTTAAGCCCGAGCTTAGCAGATTATCAAAAAGGAAACGTAACCTACCCTTTCAGGAATTTAGCAATAGGTCAACATCAATTAACATTTAAAGTTTGGGATATCAACAATAATTCTACAACATCTACGTTAGACTTTGAAGTTAAGGATGAGGCTGATCAGCACTTGGTGATTAACAGACCATTAAACTGGCCGAACCCTTTTACCAACAAAACGTATGTTCAGTTTGAGCATAATTGTGATGATATTTTGGATGTTAACGTTCAAATTTACACAATAACAGGAAAATTAGTAAAAACAATTTCACAACCAGTTGTTGCAGAACCCTTCCTACAGGGCTTTAGAACGCCACGTCAGGCAATAGAATGGGACGGAAGAGACGATTTTGGCTCAACAGTAGCAAAAGGTACGTATATTTTTAAGATATTTGCAAAAAGTCAAAACCAAGAAAAATGCAAAGGAAGTGCCACAGCTGTAGAAAAAATGGTACTTTTGAAATAAATTAAAATAACATAGATAATAATATTAACAAAAAACTGATAATATATAAAAGACAACATATGAATTTAACTACTAAACTGCTTTTAGGAATTGGGTTAGGTGCTGGTTTTTTAGGGTATTCTCAAGATCTAAGTCTTGTAAGACCCGTATTAACCGGAGCTCCATTTTTAAGAATCGCACCAGATGCGAGATCAGGAGGTATGGGAGATCAAGGGGTGGTAACCTCTCCTGATGCATTTTCTCAATTTTGGAATGCTGCCAAATATCCTTTTAGCACGTCAAGTTCTTCCGTAGGTATCAACTATACCCCTTATATGGGAAAACTTACCAATGATGTATTTTTACTATATGCTGCATTTCATAAGTTTCTAGGGCAGGAAGAAAGATCTACCATCTCTGCGAGTATTTACTACTTTAATATGGGACAAGTAGATTTGACACAATTAGTAGGTAATGATGTACAATCAATGGGTACGTCTAAGCCAAACGAATTCTCGATTGACGTGGCGTATGGTTTAAAACTTTCAGATTCTTTCTCTATGGCGGTAACGGGTAGATTTATTCGTTCAGACTTAGCCGGAGGATTCAACACAGATACAACGCTTAAGCCTGCAAACTCTTTCGCAGTAGATATTTCAAGTTACTATTCATCTCCTAAATTCTCAAGTTTCGGGGGGTATGATGGTAAGTTGAATGCAGGTCTAGCGATCCAGAACTTAGGTCCTAAATTAGACTATACAGGAAATGAGGAATCTAGATCTTACCTTCCTACAATGGCTAGATTAGGTATTGGTTATGACATGTTTTTAGATGATGTCAACAGAATTGGACTTAGTGTTGAAGGATCTAAACTACTAGTTCCCGGTTCTGAATTCGTAGGAATTGATCCTAATAATAGACAGCCTATGTATAAAATACCTAATGTGGGCCCAATTGCAGGTATCGGAAAATCTTTCAAGAACCCAAACAGTATCATGTATAGTGGAGCGTTGGAATATTCTTACAACAATGCATTTGCAGTAAGAGGAGGTTACTTCCACGAAAGCGAAGAGCAAGGTGCTAGACAATTTGCAACAGCAGGTATTGGTTTAAAATACAACTCTTTCGGACTTGATATTTCTTACCTAATTAATATGTCTAAAATTAATACTGCTTTAGATAATACGCTACGTTTCGGATTGACTTGGAACATTGGTGATCAAACTTCTAATGCTGACAATTAATAAAATATAACATATAAGTTTATAAAAGTCTCATATTTATGAGGCTTTTTTTGTTTTCAATATTTATTTTTGTAAAATGAACTATTCCGCAGAGCTCAAAAAATTCGTAACTAGTCAATATGTATATTCTGCTATCAGAATTACACTGGCTACCGTTCTGCCATGTTTGGTTCTTGCGCACTTCGGAATATTAAAAGAATACTTCCTATTTCCGTTGGGAACAAGTTTCGTAGCACTTTGTGATCAACCCGGCCCATTTATAAGAAGAAGAAATGCATTAACATTTGCTATTTTCTGTTTCGTGTTGGTAGCGCTTATTGCCAGTTTAGTGATGCATGTTAAAGTTTTGGTCATCTTTGAGATCATTATATTTGGAATGTTTTTCTCGCTGATTGGGGTGTACGGACAAAGATTAGCCGCCGTTGGATCATTATCATTGGTTGTTATGGCAATCTTTATTGATGGACATCTTACAGGAGCCAATATTTTTAAAAGTCTTTTGATTTTCGCTTCCGGCTGTGCTTGGTTCTTATTGATATTCCTTATTGTTACAACCATTCAGCCTTATAAACTGGCCAGCCAGATGATTGGTGAAAACTATCTTCAATTAGCCGAGTTTTTAAAGATCAAAGCAAATTATTATCAAAAAAATCCGGACTTCGACAAACTGACAACACAGGTTATCGCCAAACAGATCGGAATTAAAAACCTTCAGGAAGAAACAAGAGAAACTGTTTTTAAAACAAGAACCATCGTTAATGAATCCACAACCACAAGCCGATTGTTGATGTTGATGTTTCTTAACTCTATGGATTTACATGAAAAGCTAATGACTTCTGAAAGCGATTATCAAAAGCTTCAACAGAGTTTCGAAGATAGTATGATCTTGGTCAACATTCATGATTATCTAAATTTACTAGCTGAAGAAATTACCAATATTGGAATTTCCCTTCAAATTGGAGCCCGAGCAAAACCGTTATTCAATCTTGATTTTGAATATAAAAATCTAAATACACATTATTTCGAACTTAGAAATAAACAGCTATCTCCCGATAATTTGGAGAACTTCATGATCCTGCGCCAAATATTAATCCGTATTAGTGAGATCACAAAAGAGATTAGTGAAATTTATAAAGTATTTTCACAAAACGTAAAATTGGCAAAAAGTCTTTCCACAGGATTAGACTTAAAAAAATTCATGCCTAATGAAGAGAAGCTTAATTTTAAAGTATTGAGAAATAACATTTCTCTTTCTTCATCCCATTTCCGCCACGCATTAAGAATTACAATCGCTTTATTGATTGGTTATCTTTTTTCCATATTCGAGTTCTTTGTTATTGGTCATGCCTATTGGATTTTAATTACAATCGTTGCCATTTTAAAGCCCGCCTACTCCATCACCAAACAACGGAACTTACTTCGTCTTTACGGAACCATTGTAGGGGCTTCAACAGCGTATGCTATTTTACACTTTATCCATATTAATGCTGTTTTATTTACCATCCTTCTTTTAAGTATGATCATGTGTTTCAGTTTTCTGAAAGGTCGATATTTTTGGGCTGTTTCATTCATGACTATTTATGTTTTCCTAAGTTTTAATTTCTTAAGCCCAGGAAAAATTGACATTATTTTTAAAGACAGAATTTTAGATACCGTTGTCGCTGGAATTATTGCTTTCTTGGTTTCTTATATTGTTTTACCTGTTTGGGGGCATACTCAGAATTTAGATTTAATGAAAAAATCTGCTGAGAGTAACCTCATCTATTTTCAAAGTGTTATTTCTAAATTTCTGGAAGGAGATTTTGATCTTGAAGATTATAAAGTAAAACGTAAAAACGCTATTATTTCATTAGCCAACCTTTCCGACAACTTTCAAAGAATGATCTCTGAGCCTAAAAATCAGCAGAAAAAACTGGAGGTTGTTCATCAGTTTGTAGCGACATCCCATTTGATTACCGCTTATACCGCTTCCCTTTCTCAATATTCAAAAAATAATGAAGAGTATCCTGAAATTGATGCTGAAAGCTGGAGCCGAAAAATAGAAGCCGAAATGCAAAAAGTTACTGCATTGCTTAACGGTGACAAAATCAATGAAACTTTGAAAATGGAAAGCCTCATTGAACCTGAAGATTCTTCCATTGAGGATTTGATCTTAAAAAGAAAAACCGAGATTGAAGAAAATGATGTGGTAAAACCAATAGATCCTGATAAAATTTCTCATTTAACAGAACTTAAAAACATTCATGATGTATTGGAATTAATTTATGACGTTGCCAAAGAACAGAGAAAAGTAATAGAAAAATACAAAAGCGAATCTGAGACTACAGAAGCTGTTAAAGCTATTCCTCTACAATAATCGTAAAACAATAATCGTCGAAAAATTCTACTCTGGCTTTTAACTCATCAGAATAATGCTCGTCATAAACTCTGCATTTAATATGATGAAGATGTTTCAACTCAAAAGGTCTTACTTCATAATGTTTTTTCAGAGACCAATGTTTAGAATGATGGATTTTATACATACTTTCCTTTACGCTCCAGATAATCGTATAAAAAGTATCTGCTCTATCTTCAGGAATAAATCCTCTTTCATTTTCGTAGGTAAATTTATCAATTACCCTTAAAATTTTAGTATTAAATTTTTCAATATCAATTCCTATCTTATTTTTAGAAATGGCGATGGCGGCAAATGGGAAAGAATGCGTGATAGAAATTTCGGCATCTTTTGGAGAAAGAAAAGGTTCTCTTTCCTTATATAATATCTTAGAATTGGGTTTCAACCCTTTCAAAAGTTTACGAACCATCAAGACTTCCAATAATTTTTTGGGATGATAATCTTTTACTTTTTCAGCATTTTCTGGCTCCAGAAGCTCATCAATATTGAGTTCCTCACTTTCATCATACTTCCAAATAAGAATGGTAGCAGTATCATCGGAAAAATCACGGTAAAGAGGCATGGGTTTGTTTATTGGACAAAATTAGTGAAAAAATTCGGGCTGTAAGATTTGTGTTTGAAGATGGATGCCGCGTGCTGGAAGTTTCTATTATTATACAAAAGATTTTAAACGCAAAGATTTATATTGTGAACTTATTATTTTAAGGGAGCAAAGAATTGCGACAAGTCACTGATTAAGCGTACGGATAGAACATTCGCTTCATCAAATCAACTTTGTTGATTACTCCTTTGCTCCCTAAACTTTAGCTTAATTAAATAAGTCTTTGCGTTTAAATAATTACAACTCTCAATAATTTTCAAGCATAAAAAGGGCTTAATCTTTTCGACTAAGCCTTTCTAAATTTATTTAGACTGATGATTCACATCATTTCTGTGTTCCATAATTTCTAAATTCTCATCTACGAAATAAGCACTTCCAAATCCGTTTACATAAGAACCTTTCACAGGATGTAAACCGATAAGAATAAAATCCTTCATTTCAGCAATAACATCTACTACTTTTCCGTGGGCTTCTTTTAGTTTTCCAACAACAGAATTCCAAGTTTCAGAATCTCTTTCTACCTGTGAAGTTGTAGCTTCAATGGTTAAACGTTCACGAGCATAGATTTGTTTCGTAGCAGATTCATCCTCAATAAACATCACTGAGGTTTTTCTTCCTTCTGAAAGATTCTTCGTATGCTTTGCCATGAAAGAAACCAAAATATAGAATGTATTGTTTTCCTCTACAAAAGGTGCGTAACTTGAATTAGGTGTTCCTTCTGCATCAACAGTAGCCAAAATTACACTTTTCGTGTTAGCAATCAGTTCTTTTACTTTTGGTGTCAAAGGTTTTGCTTGCTTCTGAGCTTCGTCTTGAGTATTAGTATGATTCATAGTATAAAATTTATTCCTACAAAAATAAGTTATTTAGACTAAATAAACTTAATTTATATACAATTTCATTCTTTTGAAATTAACCCGTTGTTTTTGTATCTTAATTATTAATTGTAATTTTGTAATTCATTATCAATTGAACTTAAACTTATTCATTAACATATGAGTACAACAACACAATACGTTCCTTATAAAGTTAAGGACATTTCCCTAGCAGAATGGGGAAGAAAAGAAATTACCCTTGCAGAAGCAGAAATGCCAGGTTTGATGTCTATCCGTGAAGAATACGGTCCATCTCAACCTTTAAAAGGAGCAAGAATCGCTGGATGTCTTCACATGACAATCCAAACAGCAGTGCTTATCGAGACATTAGTAGCTTTAGGTGCTGAAGTTACTTGGTCTTCTTGTAATATTTTCTCAACTCAAGATCATGCTGCTGCTGCTATTGCTGCTGCAGGAATTCCTGTTTATGCTTGGAAAGGTCTAAACGAAGTAGATTTTGACTGGTGTATCGAGCAAACTTTATTCTTTGGTGAAGACAGAAAACCATTGAACATGATTCTTGATGACGGTGGAGATTTAACAAACATGGTTTTTGATAAATACCCAGAATTTACTAAAGATATCAAAGGACTTTCTGAAGAAACTACAACTGGAGTTCACAGATTGTACGAAAGAATGAAAAACGGAACTTTGGTAATGCCTGCAATCAACGTAAATGATTCAGTTACTAAATCTAAATTCGACAACAAATACGGATGTAAAGAATCTGCAGTAGATGCTGTAAGAAGAGCTACAGACCTTATGTTGGCTGGAAAAAGAGTGGTAGTTTGTGGATATGGTGATGTTGGTAAAGGTACTGCTGCTTCTTTCAGAGGAGCTGGTTCTATTGTAACTGTTACTGAAATTGATCCAATTTGTGCGCTTCAAGCTGCAATGGACGGTTACGAAGTAAAAAGATTAGATACTGTTGTTGATAACGCAGATATCGTAATCACAACTACAGGTAACTTTAACATCGTAAGAGGAGAGCATTTCCTTAAAATGAAAGATAAAGCTGTTGTTTGTAACATCGGTCACTTCGATAACGAAATCGATATGGCTTGGTTAAACGAAAACTATGGTTCTACAAAATCTGAAGTGAAACCACAAGTAGATATCTATACTATTGAAGGTAAAGAAATAATTATTCTTGCTGAAGGTAGATTGGTAAACCTTGGTTGTGCAACAGGACACCCAAGTTTTGTAATGTCTAACTCGTTCTCTAACCAAACTTTGGCTCAAATCGAATTATGGACTAACTCTGCTGCTTACGGAAACGAAGTTTACATGCTTCCTAAGCATTTAGATGAAAAAGTAGCTGCTCTTCACCTTAAGAAATTAAGCGTTGAATTAGAAGTTCTTTCTACTGAACAAGCTGAATATATCGGTGTTGACGTAAAAGGACCATTCAAGCCTGAGTACTACAGATACTAGAAAATATCATCCTGAGCTTGTCGAAGGATCTCAAAATAATAGAAACTCTCCAATTTTTGGAGAGTTTTTGTTTTATGACAATATTAATAAGCTAATCAATTAGGGTAAAAAATTCTGTGCCCTTCAAAAACCTTTCAACTAAAAAATTATCAAATAATCATTTCTACTACACCTACGCTTTAAAACGATCATTCATCAATCTTTTCTAAATCTTTCAACAACTTAATACAATTCAATCATTTCAGTAAAAACATTAAACATTTTTCATTAATATTATTTTTTATATATTTATTTCCCAAAATATTAGCATGTATAAAAAACTTTTACCATTTCTATTCTTAGTGGTGAGCTTCCACTTTGTTAAAGCTCAAAATGAATTTACAACCATCTGGAAAGTTGGTCCTCTAGGAGACCCTGCAGTACAGGCACCTTCTCAGGCAGCAAACAATCAAATATGGTTTCCAGGAATCGGACAGAACTTTACCATTGCATGGGAAGAGGTGGGGTATCCTCAACATAATGCTATATTAACCAACGTTACTTCCACCAAGCAAGTGCTCATTGATTTCGGAACTGCTTTAAATCCTGTGCCTAGTGAAATAAAATACCGTGTTAAAGTAAGTAATGGAAATGGTATTTTCCAGCAAATCCGTTTCGGGCAAAGCATAGTTTCTCCTATTACCCAAGATACTCCACTATTTTATAATTTGGGAAGTGCAGATAAACTTCTGGAAGTTGAACATTGGGGAACTATTCAATGGACGAGTATGTTCTGTGCCTTTGTAGGATGTAATTCTTTAAAAATTACGGCAACAGATATTCCTAATTTCTCAGGTACAACAGATTTGTCTTATATGTTTTATAACGCACCTAATCTTATTGTTTCACCTTCATTTTATACCTGGAATACATCTACGATCAAAAATTTTCAGGCTATGTTTGGTTACTCTTATCAACAAGTTATTAATGATACTTTCGACGCCCCACTTTACTGGGATACATCAGCTGGAGAAAACTTCAGCTATATGTTCTATGGAAGACAGGCATTCAATCAGAATATCAGCAACTGGAATATGATGAGTGCTATCAATTTAAAGCATATGTTTAACGGAACAACAGCATTTAATCAATCATTAAATAATTGGAATGTTAGCAACGTTACCAATATGAACCATATGTTTTATTATAGTGCTTATAATCAACCATTAAATAATTGGAATACATCAAGTGTAACTGATATGTCAAGTATGTTTTCTGTTAGTAAATTCAATCAGCCAATCAACAGCTGGAATATCTCTAACGTTACCACGATTCAAAGTATGTTTCACGATGCAGACTTCTTTAATCAAAGTCTAGCATCATGGAATACTGCGAATATTATAAATGCAAGCTATGCTTTTGCAGGAGCAGATTCCTTCAATCAAAATCTGGCCTCTTGGAATTTAAATTCACTTACCAATGCAACACACTCTATTGGAGCATCCGGAATTGACTGTATTAATTATAGTAATACTATTGAAGGCTGGGCTAACAACCCAAACACTCCTAACAATGTCCCGTTTATGGCTCTACCATTTGTAAAGTACTCTCCGGATGTTATTCCGCAAAGAAATATTCTTATCAGTAAAGGTTGGTTAATTATGGGAGATACTTTAGGGACATGCCAAATAATACGAGAAAATCTATCAACATCAGAAAATTCATTATCTCAAATATCCATTTACCCCAATCCAGCGCAGGATATAGTTTATGTTAAAAACCTATCTGATGCCAAAAATTTTATCATTACAGATCTAAGTGGTAGAATAATTACTAAAGATACTTTTCAAAATGATCATATAAATATAAGCAACCTCATCAAAGGAAGCTATATTCTTCAGATTATTGCTAAAGATAAAATTCATACTTTTAAATTTATAAAAAAATAAAATACTTACACTCTCCTTACTCAGGAGAGTTTTTTGTAATACAACAGGTTAGTTATCATGAATCAATTCTTATTCACAAATACTAATGTTTACAAAATTCCCGTATTTTCCCCCTATTTCAATAACAAAAAAAGCAATACATTTAAACCTTTAACAAAAACAGTAATATGAAAAAGCAAAACGTATCAAATGCGTTCATCGCAGCATCGTGGGTGGCATTGGGAGCAGGAATGATAGGATTTATCGTAGGTCTTGTGAGAGCCGAAATGCAACTCAACGAAAAAGGATATTATTTCACGATCCTACTCTATGGTCTGTTTGCAGTTGTTTCTTTGCAGAAAGCAGTTCGTGACAGATTAGAAAATATCAAGGTTACAGATATTTATTACGGCATCTGTTGGTTTGCAACGTTGTCCTCTATTATTTTATTAGCTATCGGATTATGGAATGCGACCATTCTTCCCAGCGAAAAAGGATTTTATGGTTTTGCCTTTTTATTAGCCCTTTTCGGAGCTATTGCCGTTCAGAAAAACACAAGAGACAACATGCTGCAGGAATAATACAGCGCTCTTGTTTTAGAGAATTCCTTATTAAATTTTTGATAAAATTTAAATTAAAACACATTTATAATAATAAATTCTTCAATATTTTGGAGAATTTATTATTTTTACGATAATTAATTCACAAATTATAGATATGTTTAAAAAACTTTTACCATTCATTTTATTTCTATTTATTTTTAATTCAACAAAAGCTCAGGACGAATTCATTACGATCTGGAAGCCAGGCGTAACACAACAAACCACTGTTCCGGGAAGAGGAACCAACTTCAAAGTATATTGGGAGGAAATCGGATATACTCAACATAATGCGACAATGAATAATGTAAGCTCAACCAGAGAGTTTACTATTAATTTCGGGACTTCATTGAACCCTAATCCCTCCAATGCAACTTATCGTGTAAAAATTAGTGATGGAGAAGGAGTATTTGATCAAATACGATCTTTCGATCCTACTCTTGTCCCATTTTATAATTGGTCAGATCGTCAAAAATTTTTAGAAATTACACAATGGGGAAACATAAAATGGAAAGGCTTTGAACAAGCATTCGTATTATGCAACAACCTAGACATTACAGCTTTGGATGCTCCTGACCTTAGCTTGGTAACCAACACTAATGAGATGTTTTATATTTGTAGTTCATTGGTTGGAAACCCCAGTTTTAATACTTGGAATACTTCCCATATAACCATTATGACCAATATGTTTGCTAATGCAGATAGCTTTAACCAACCCGTAGGAAACTGGGATGTTTCAAATGTTACGAATATGTATGGGTTATTTGATTATGCAACAAGCTTTAATCAACCCCTCAATAATTGGAATACCTCTAGTGTAACTTCCATGGAACATACATTTCATGGTGCTTTCTCATTTAATCAGGATCTAAGAAACTGGAATACTTCTAATGTCACCAATATGGAAGAAATGTTTCACAGTGCCACTGCTTTTAACCAAAACCTGGGATATTGGAATTTAAGTTCTTTAACCGAAGCGAAAGATATGTTTTTGGATTCCGGAATGAGCTGTCAAAACTATGATAATACCCTTTATGCATGGTCTATGAATGCAGCAACATCCAGTAATGTGAATCTTGGTAATGCATCGCCACTAAAATATTCACATCCTTTGGTTGTGAATGCAAGAAATCATTTAATTAGTAATAAAGGATGGACAATTACAGGCGATATTCACAACGAGGGATGTAACTCGGTACTTGCAACTTCTGAAACGTCAATTAAAAATGACATCACTATCTATCCCAACCCTGCAAACGATTTTATTTATGTTAAGAACTTAAAAGGAAACAGCACATATAAAATTTTTGATCTCAGCGGAAGAATCATACAACAAGATATTTTGAATGATGAAAAAATAAATGTAAGTAACCTAATGAGTGGAAATTATATTTTACAGATTATTTCTAAAGATAAAACACAAACTTTAAAATTCATTAAGAAATAGCCATACATATTATAAAACTTCAACCATGATAAAAAAACTATTAACCTTTCTATTACTTGTAATAATATGCCAAGCTACTAAAGCTCAAAATGAGTTCATCACCATCTGGAAACCAACAATAACAATTATTCCGGTAACTGTAAACGCCCCATACCAAACAAATAATAATCAAATATGGTTTCCGGGAATTGGCAATAATTATAAGATTGTTTGGGAAGAAGTAGGATATCCGCAACATACCGAAACAATGAATAACGTGACTGCTGTAAATCAGGTTTTGATTGATTTTGGAACGCCTTTAAATCCAAATCCGGCTGAAGCGACTTATCGAGTAAAGGTAAGCAATGGAAATGGACAATTCAAACAAATGAAGTTTAACTCACCCAATCAAATAGCTGGAAATATTATTGTAACATGGTTTACCCATGGAAGCGTTGATAAATTAGAAGTCATTGAGCAATGGGGTAATATCCAGTGGACATCTATGTACAGTGCATTTTCAAGTTGTTCTAAACTACAGCTTACAGCCACAGATTTACCAGACCTTTCTAATGTTCAAGATATGTCATATATGTTCCGCCTTGCCCGGAATCTTACCGGAAATGCATCAATAGGAGACTGGAACACTTCAGGAGTAAATAATATGAGAGGACTTTTTTCAGGAGCACAGGCTTTTAATCAGCCTCTTGATAAATGGGATACGGGTAATGTTACAGATATGTCTGCCATGTTTTCCCAAGCTTCGGTTTTTAATCATTCTATTAACAGCTGGAACACTTCAAATGTAACCAATATGTCTGATATGTTTGCCTTTGCACTGGTATTCAACCAA
This sequence comes from Chryseobacterium polytrichastri, assembly GCF_900142445.1. Lineage (GTDB taxonomy): Bacteria > Bacteroidota > Bacteroidia > Flavobacteriales > Weeksellaceae > Chryseobacterium > Chryseobacterium polytrichastri. The sequence goes on from NZ_FRAV01000024.1 coordinate 45,879, forward strand.
CCTTTAAATAATTGGAACACCTCAAAAGTGACCAATATGGCAGCTATGTTTCATTTTATTACAAATTTTAACCAGCCGATTAACAATTGGGATACTTCCAAAGTAACTTCTATGTCTCATATGTTACATGGGTGTACAGCATTTAATCAACCTCTTGATCATTGGGACACAAGCAACCTTACAGATGCGAATATCATGCTCAATCTTGCAACAAGCTTTAACCAATCATTAGAAACATGGAATCTCCCTTCTTTAACTACTGCAATGTTAATGTTAACAGAATCAGGAATAGACTGTACCAATTACAGCCAAACTCTTAAAGGATGGGCAAATAATACCAACACTGCAGACAATATTAATCTAGGCCCTCTTGCTCCTTTTACCTATTCAATCGACGTTGCTAATGAAAGGAACATTCTTCTCTCAAAAGGATGGACCATCGGTGGTGATTTGATGGGAGAATGTAGGGTTTTGGGTTCACTAGAAACAAAGCTAAAAAATCAACCTTTTATTTATCCCAATCCGGCAACAGATTTTATTTATGTGAAAAATAGTAAAGATGTAAAAAGTTATATCATTTCAGATCTAAGCGGAAGAATTATTATGAAAGATTCTTTATCCAAAGATGATATCAATATACAAGCTTTAACATCTGGAAATTATATTCTCCAAATTATTGCTAAAGATAAAATTCACACTTTTAAATTCATCAAAAAATAGAAAAAGCCTCACAAAATGTGAGGCTTTTTAGTGAATGGTCAATTCACCTTATTTATCATATTGATTAGGATGCTGTGCTTTGATATCATCCACAGTTCCCAATACTTTATCTTTTAAAGCATCTTGGTATTTCTGAAGTTTTTCAGCCACGTGAACATCACTCGTTCCGAGAATTTTAGCGGCTAAAATTCCAGCATTTAAAGCACCATTCAACGCTACTGTTGCTACAGGAATTCCACCAGGCATTTGAAGGATTGACAATACAGAATCCCAACCGTCAATAGAATTACTCGACAAAATCGGAACGCCAATTACCGGTAAAATTGTACAGCTCGCTACCATTCCCGGAAGATGGGCAGCGCCTCCTGCTCCGGCAACAATTACTTTCAAACCTCTTTCCTTTGCTGTTTTGGCATAATCAAACATTCTCTCCGGTGTTCTGTGAGCCGAAACTACTGTAAGCTCATACGGAATATCTAACGTTTTTAAAAAATTTGCAGCTTGTTCCATGATCGGTAAGTCGCTCTGACTTCCCATAATAATTCCTACCATCTTCAATTTTTATTAGAGCTCAAAGATAAAGAATTAAAGTCTTTTTTAAAATGCTATATATAAAAACCTCAGCTATTCATTTCTAAATGCAGACGGTGAAACTCCTTTTAATTTCTTAAAAAACCTATTCAGGTGACTTTTATCGGTAAATCCGAATTCATTTGCTATTTCATTGATCCGCATATCACTATATTTCAGACGATTTTCAATGAGACCAATTTTATATTGAGTAATATATTCATGTAACGTTTTATCCGTCTGATTTTTAAAATATCTTCCTACATATGTTTTAGAAATTCCAAATATTATACTGATATTTTCGGCCGTTAATTTTTCAGGATCATAAATATTTCCATGAACATATTGAATGATATCCGCCGCTTTATTATCCGTCTTTTCATCAATCGAAATAATAGTTTCCTGCATCAGATTTCGGGCTACAATCGTAAGAATAGACTGCACCAATAGTTGAATCACTTCATTAGCATAAAAATTTTTATGATTCATCTCCATTAAAAGACTTTCCATAAGATTTTTAATTATCCTTTCTTCTCGCTCATCTTTTATAATGGTTCCTTGAAATGTATGGGTTGAAAAAGTCTGTTCAAGACGTTGCAAAAAAGTAGTTGTTATCTGATGAGAATGAAAAAACACTTTATTAAATCTAATGAAAAACAATTGCGTCTCCGTTTCAAACGTAAAAGAATGAGAATCTTCAGGAGCAAGTAAGAAAAGATTTCCTTGTCGGTAAGAAAATTGGTTTCCGTTGATATCTTGCGTCCCTTTTCCTGATACTATATAAACCAGTTCGAAAAAACTGACGCTATGCTCACCCCGTGGACAAACATTCATAGCCTCTTTTAAATCCAGTTCAAATGGCTGTTGTAAATAATCTTGTTTCATGACAATATTATACCCTTTTATGATGTAAAAATACAACATTTCAATATCATGCATTCCCCAACTTTGTAGAACAAAAAAAGATCATAATGAATTCAGTAATCAATACACAAAAAATGAAAGCACAAGTATTAGAACAATTTGGAAGCCCCTTAACGATAAAAGAAATCGACAAACCAGAACCTAAGGATCATGAAGTTTTGGTTAAAATAAAAGCAAGCGGACTCAATCCATTAGATATAAAAATAAAAAATGGACAAGCAGCACATGCTGAAGCTATTCTTCCGATGATATTAGGCTTAGATATGTCAGGAATCATTGAAAAAATAGGAAAAGAAGTTCATAACTTCAAAGTAGGTGATGAAGTATTTGGTTTGGTAGGAGGTGTTGCGGATATTCAAGGAACATTAGCAGAATACATTGCGGTAGATGCCGATTTGCTAGCCTTAAAACCAAAAAACATCTCATTTAGAGAAGCTGCTGCAGCACCTCTGGTATTTATTACTGCATGGGAAGCTGTTGTAGATCAAATCAACATAAAAAAGGACCAAACTATTTTAATTCACGGTGGTAATGGTGGTGTGGGACATGTAGCCATCCAAATTGCCAACGCAAAAGAAGCAAAAGTATATACAACGATTTCGTCACCTCCATCAGAATTTATTAAAAAACACAATGTTATAGCAATTGATTATAACAAGTCATCTGTAGAAGAATATGTAACAAAATATACAGACGGAGAAGGATTTGATGCAGTTCTTGATACCGTGGGCGGAACTGTTTTAGAAAATTCTTTTAAAGCTGTAAAAAGATATTCAGGGCATGTTGCCAGCATTTTAGGTTGGGGTATGCATAGCCTCGCTCCATTGTCTTTTCGGAATGCTACGTATTCGGGAGTCTTTGCTTTATATCCATTATTGTCAGGTAAAAGCAGAAAACATTTCGGAGAAATATTGTCTCAAGCCGCACAACTTTTTGAGGAAGGAAAACTTAAAATAGAACTTCATGATGAACATTACAACCTAATGCAGGCAAACGAAGCTTATGAAGTTTTGGAAAATAAAAAATCAACAGGAAAAATGGTGATTGATATAGATTAATTAATTCTGTGTTAAATGAATCACAAACGATTTAAACTTTTATTCTCACAGATTTCGCAAATCTTGCTAATAATGATACCTAAAAAATCTGCGCAATCCGCAAAATCTGCGAGAGGTAAAAAACAAGATTCAAAGAGTCAACATCCAATTTTAAAAGCTTAAAACAAATCCATTATGTAAAAATCAATCTTAACATTCTGTTCCCTTTAAAATTGGTCAAACTGTACCCATTTTCTTCATTTCAAAAAAGATATATTTGCTTACCACTTTTATTCTATTTTGAAAGATTACAAACTCATTTTTGCTGTCATTACCGTAGCTCTCGTGTGGGGCACGACCTTTTTGGCAATTCGTGTTGCAGTAGAAACTATTCCGGCATGGTTTGTAGCAGGAATTCGTCAGTTTTTAGCATCAATGATTATGTTAATAGTGTTGCTTTCAAGAAAAGAATTTAAATGGATTGGCTGGAAAAACCTGGGATATCAACTTGTCTTCTCTACACTAATGTTGATCGTGGCTAACGGAATGACAACCGTTGCTGAAGAAACAGTATCAAGCAGTTTAGCTTCACTCATCAGCGCATCCTCTCCTATTCTTGTTTTTTTAGGAAGCGTAGCAATTGGATTACAAAAATTCAGCTTCAGAGCTTTTCTGGGCGTTTTGATGTGCTTCAGCGGAATTCTTTTCATCTTCTGGGACGGAATTCAAGACCTTGCCAATCCTGAATATAGAATGGGTATTCTTTTCCTTTTCTGTGCTATTTCCGGATGGGCTTCAGGCACAATCTTCACTAAAAAATTAAATATTCAAAGCGGTAATATTTCCTTAAACTTATTCTACCAGTTTCTGTTTGCAGGAATTGTTCAGATCATCTTTGCCTTTATTTTTTCAGAACATTATAATTTCGAAAACTGGACTTTAAAAAGTATTTCGGCAATGTTATACCTATCTGTTTTTGGCTCTGTGGCAGCATTTTTTGCTTTTCATTATGCATTAACTAAAATATCACCCGTACAAGTTTCCATATTGGCTTACATTAATACCATTATTGCCATATTTTTAGGTTGGTTGATCATGAATGAAAATATTACTGTAAAATTTATCCTGGCAGCTGTTTTAATTATTCTCGGAGTATTTATTATTAATTATAAACCAGAGATGTTTAAAAAGCAGAGAGTTGAATAACTTTTACCTATTATCCCCTTCTCTCTAATCATTTTTCTAATTTTTCCATTCCTCTTTTTTTTCCTATATTGTTTACACCAATATATCCCACATGTTAAAAAACACATTATTTATACTTCTTGCCATTTCTTTCTTTTTGGTAAGTTGTAATGATAAAGAAAAAGAAAAAAATCTCATTTCAAGAGAAGAACAATTGCTTCAAAAAGAAAAACTCTTTGCTCAAAAAGAATCAGAATATCAGGCATTATTAAAAATGAGAGACAGTCTTTTTTCAAAAAAAGATTCTGTGAAAATTGTAAGGTGGCCAGCAGAAATTTCCGGTGACTGGACCGGAAAAGTAATTTGCACAGAATCCAACTGCAGCGATTATGTGGTGGGAGATCAGCGAATAGATACTTGGGAGTTTGATAATGATTCTACACAATTGGTCACAAAGATCATCAACAATAATAATCTCGTAAGATTGTACGCAGGTAAATTTGATCATAACGAAATCAAGCTTAATTTCAAAACAGATTCTACCTCCAAAAAGAAAGTAGAAATGAATGTTTTACTTAATGATATTTCTGATAATAAAATCAGAGGTACAAGAACCGTTATGGTAGATAACTGTATGGCTAAGTTTTCTGTCGAGTTACTACGTTCCACAAAATAAACACCTATGATTTTACTGAATATACATAACCTGAGCCTTCCCATAGAAGATCCAGTATTAAAGTTCCTGCTCGTCCTTATCATTATTCTTGCAGCTCCTCTTTTGCTGAATAAAATAAAAGTTCCTCACTTATTAGGGCTTATTATAGCGGGTGCAGTGATTGGGCCAAACGGTTTCAATGTTTTATCAAGAGACAGCAGTATTGTGGTAACCGGAACTACTGGTTTACTATACATTATGTTTCTTGCCGGACTTGAAATTGACATGGGAGATTTTAAGAAAAACAAGTGGAAAAGCCTCACCTTCGGAATCTATACGTTTGTAGTTCCTTTTATTTTAGGTTTTTTGGGGGGATATTATATTTTACACTTTAATATTCTTACCTCTGTATTATTTGCCAGTTTGTTTTCTTCCCATACCCTGATTGCCTATCCTTTGGTCAGCAAATTGGGAATTGCAAAAAATCTGGCCGTCAACATTACCGTTGGTGGAACAATGATTACCGATGTACTGGCCCTTTTGGTTCTTGCTGTTGTCGTAGGAATGTCTCAAGGAGATGTGGGTACCGCATTTTGGGTGAAACTATCGGTTTCATTTATTGTTTTTGCTCTTATTGTTTTGTTGATATTTCCGATTATCGGACGTTGGTTTTTCAAAAAAGTAGATGATAAAATCTCACAATATATCTTTGTATTGGTCATGATTTATCTTGCAGCAATGTTGGCAGAATTAGCAGGTGTAGAAGCTATTATCGGAGCATTCTTTGCAGGATTGGCATTGAACAGACTTATTCCGCACACTTCATCCTTAATGAACAGAGTTGAATTTGTCGGGAATGCAATCTTTATTCCTTTCTTTTTGATTAGTGTAGGAATGTTGATTGATTTTAAAGTTTTCTTTAAAAGTTCAGAGACCCTTCAGGTAGCTGCCATTATGCTTATTGCATCTATTGGAGGTAAGTACCTTGCGGCTATTGCCACTAAAAAAACATTTCGCCTTTCCAAAGACGAAGGAAAACTTATTTTCGGATTGAGTTCCGCTTCTGCAGCGGCAACGTTAGCTTCCGTAATGGTGGGATATAACATCATTATTTCTGAAACTGAAACCGGAGAACCTATAAGATTACTAAACGAACATGTATTGAATGGAAGTATTTTACTGATCTTGATTTCATGTACTATTTCCTCATTTATTTCTATGGCGAGTGCTCAAAAAATTGCCGAAAGCGATAATGAAGATACCGTTTCAGGAACCAATCATGAGGAAGAAAATATTCTGTTGGCCATTAATCATGAAAATACAGTAGAAAGAATGGTTAATCTTGGGATTCTGATAAAAGCACATTCCAATACGGAAGATCTATATGCTCTAAATGTTATTAATGAAGATAAAAATGAATCTTCTGTAAAAAATGCCGAAAAATTATTACACCAAGCCACTGATATTGCTGCTTCCGCAGATGTAAAATTACAGCCGTTGAAAAGATATGACAATGACGTTATCAACGGTGTACATCACGTAATGAAAGAGCAGAACATCACAGATCTTATCATTGGGTTGGAAGATGAAAAAGGCTTCTCTCCTTCTTTTGTCTATAATCTTTACAACGGCTATCTACAAAATGATGATGTGAATGTGTTGGTATATCATGCTGCACAACCTCTTTCAACCATTAAAAAATATGCGGTAATGATTCCTGAAAAAGCGCATAAGGAAGCTGGATTTTTCCATGCTCTTCTAAGAGTTTGGAATATTGCCAGAAATTCTGGTGCAACTGTAGTTTTCTATGCTTCAGAGGAGATTTTAGGCATCCTACAGAAAATAATTAAAAAAGCCAATATAGAAGCCGAATTCATCATTATGAACAGCTGGAGAGATGGAGAAAAAACCGCCGCTCAGTTAAAAGAAGATGAAGCCCTGATTGTTTTTATGGCCAAAAGAGGAATGCAATCTTACCTTCCACGAATGAGGATGATTCCTGAACTTCTGAATAAATATCTGCACAATAACAATTATCTTCTTATTTTTCCGTTTTCAGAATTTGATAAAAATAATCCCGAAATAAGATCTGTTGGAAATCATGGAGATTTTATAGAAATTGGAAATATTATTCAGAAGATTTTTAAGTAAGAAATTATACTATTATATGTATCTTAAATTTATAACCCTGTTTGTATTATTTTTCCTATTCTGTAGTTGTAAAAAAGAAAATATTTCTGAATCACCTTCGAAAGAAGCCATTCCACTAGAAATAAAATATGGTAAAGTCTTCTTTGATTATGACCAAATAGATTATTACTCCACTAATTTAGAGGAAGGTAAAATTGAAGAGTTAGATAAAAATCAGAATAAATCAAAAGTAGATAAATACAAATACACTGTTACGATTGATGAAACTCCTGAAACGATTACAGACCTTGCTTTCTTAAAGTATATGGAAAAAATAGGTTTTGTAAAAAAGAAAATAGACTCATCTAAATTTCCTGAAATAAACAAAATATTTATTGAGAAAACAGCAAGTGATGGCTACGCTGCAGCTTGTGTACCTGTTTTCAGAGATATTTTGATATTTAAGAAGCTAGGAAAAGTCATTGGAATTGCAAAAATATGTTTTGGCTGCCATCAATACAGAATTATTGGAACTGATGCAGATACAGAAAACTTTGGGACAAATAATGATTATGAAAAACTTAAATATATTTTAAACTCAATATAGCAATGAAAAAGACCATATTAATCATAACTTCCATACTTCTTGTTATCGTAATTGCCTTTACAATGTATTGGAATTTACCGATTGAGATCACACGAAAATCTGATATACAGTTTGGAAATCAACTGATAAAAAATATTGAAACCTACCAAACCATCAACAAAAAATTTCCTGAAAATCAAGATTGGAAAACACTTGAAAAACTAGGTTTCCAAAAAGAAGGACTAGAAACAAAGCCTTATTATTCAACAAATCATCAAGACTCTTATGAATTAATATACAAGGATGAATTTGAAGGTCCATATTTACTGTGGAATTCCCAAGAAAAAAATGGACGATAGATTATCCGAAAATTCATGAATAAAAAAAGACTGCCGAAGCAGTCTTTTTCATTTATCATTAAGTGAGTTAAGCAATCACTCTCACCATTTCTTTCACCTTCACCAATTTCTCCATCAACTCTTCTTTTGAATCTGCCAATACATTGATGTGACCCATTTTTCTTCCGGGTTTGGTTTCAGTTTTTCCGTAAAGGTGAACGTAGGTTTTGGGCATTTTCAGCACATCATCCATTCCTTCATAAATCACATTTCCTTCGAATCCTTCTGCACCAACTAAATTTAACATTCCACTGAAAGTTAGAAAATCTGTATCAGCCAGAGGTAAATTCTTCACCACACGATACATTTGTTCAAACTGTGAATTGGCATTTCCTTCCTGACTTTGGTGTCCTGAGTTATGTAATCTTGGAGCTGTTTCGTTGACCCAAATTTTTCCTTCCTGATCTAAAAATAATTCGATCGCAAAAAGTCCCGGAGAATTGACTACCTCTAAAAATTTCTCGGTAATAGAATCTATTTGCTTCTGAATATCTTCACTTAAAAAAACCGGACAAATGTTGAAATCTAATAAATTTAGTTTTGGATCAGCTACCATTTCTGTTACAGGAAAAGTCTTAGTTTCTCCGTTTTCATTTCTTGCAACAATTACAGAAAGTTCTTTATCAATATCAACCAAACTTTCAATCACAGAAGCTTCCTGCCAAAGATTTTGAAGATCAATTTCATTTTTAATGAGCTGAACTCCTTTTCCGTCGTATCCACCCGTATTCATTTTTTGAACAAAAGGTAAGGGCATTGTAATTTCTTCATCTCTATTCCAAACCACCTGAAATTCAGGACTTGGAATATTATGTGTTTTATAAAACTCCTTTTGAAGGATTTTTTGTTGAATGGTTTTAATAATTTTAGAATTCGGAACTACTTTTACGCCCTGATTTTCAAGTTCAGCCAAAGCATCAGCATTTACATGCTCAATTTCAATCGTTACAACATCTTTATCTTTACCAAAATTCAAAACTGTTTCATAGTCATTGAAATTCCCTTGCGTAAAGTATGAGATATTGTGACAAGGAGCATCAGAAGCAGGATCTAATGTATAAAACTGATCATCATATTTCAATGCGCTTTGTATCAACATTCTTCCAAGCTGTCCTCCTCCTAAAATTCCTATTTTCATTCTTTCTTTTTATTTTTCTATTAGATTTATTGTAAAGCTATTATTAAACTTTATCGATTTTCAGGTATCCTAATCCTATTTCATTTTCCTGATTTTCAGCATTAGATTTAGTTAAAACAATCGAGTATTTTTCTTTCATTTTTTCAGGAAGAATATCATTTACATTAAAAATGTCATCAATGTCTACTCCATGTTTATCATCTACATGACTTACTGCGCCCTCAAAACCCATTGTTTTATAAAACTCTGTATCTTTTGCTCTTTTGATGATCTCTCCCATTGATTTCCCAACCATAAGGTGTTGTTCGTGAAACTCTTCAAAGTGTCCTCTCTTATATCCTCCTAAATTCAGGAAATACAATTGATCTTCAGAAGTTGCCTCTGTTTTTTCAACAATATTCACTTCATATCCGTCTGCAAACTGTACTTTTTGATGACAATCTAGGTGAATTTTACCGTCTGCTTCTTTCCAAAAATCTTTCATATCCGGCACAAGATCTTTCAGGCTTTCAGCAATCCCGAAAAACACATCATGCTGTTCAATATTTCTGCCTTTAGGCGTTGCTCCCAGAATAACATAAAATAAATTCATTTTTCTTTCTTGTTTTTGCAAAATTACATTAAAATAATCTTTTTTAAAAGTTTGTCAGACAACGCCAATAGTTTTATATTTGTACCATGTCAGAAATCATCATTCTCTTTCTTGGAGCCATCTCAGCAGGCCTTTTGGGTTCGCTTACAGGGCTAGGAGGAGGAGTCATCATCATCCCTTTATTAACGCTGGGTTTCGGCGTTCCTATGCATTATGCAATTGGCGCTTCATTAATTTCTGTGATCGGTACCTCTTCCGGTGCAGCGGTTGCTTTCGTTAAAGAAGGCTTTACCAATATGAGGATCGGAATGTTTTTAGAGATCGGAACCACCGCCGGAGCTATCATTGGAGCTTTGGTTTCCGGGATGCTGAATCCTAATACACTGGGAATTATATTTGCAAGTATTCTTCTTTTAACAGTTGTTTTAAATCTTAAAGGAAAACCTGATCATCAGGAACCTCTGATAAAAGGCAGCTTGGAAGAAAAACTAAAATTATACGGAACATTTCCTGATAAAGGCGTGTTAAAAAGCTATTCTGCAAGAAATACAATTCCAGGATTTTTCATGATGATGTTTGCAGGAGCAATGTCCGGATTGTTAGGAATTGGTTCTGGTGCCTTGAAAGTTTTGGCAATGGATAACATGATGAGACTGCCATTTAAAGTTTCTACCACAACCAGTAATTTTATGATCGGGGTAACGGCAGTTGCGAGTGCCATGATCTATTTCCAGAGAGGTGAAATTATTCCTGTAATTGCAGCTCCTGTTTTGGTAGGTGTAGTTGTTGGAAGTTTCATTGGTTCAAAAACGTTAATGGTTTCTAAGACAAAAAAACTGAAAGCATTCTTCGCTATTGTGATCACAATTTTGTCTATTTACATGATGTATAACGGTATCAAACAAAGCTTCAGATAATGAAAAAGAATTTCACAGATGTAGATCTAAACCGTTCCGTTGGAAATCTTTTGAGACTGGGTGTTCTTTTATCGGTAGCAACCTCTATCATTGGTTTTGTTAAACTTTTCTTCGAAGGTTTTGAAATGCCTAAAAAATATACCAGCCTGGATGTAGGATCTTCATCCGAAAAGGTTTGGAGCCACTTTTGGCATTCATTGGGTGCAGGGGAAGGAATGGCCATTATTCAATTGGGAATTCTTATCCTGATCATTACTCCTTTAATGAGAATTGTGTTTGCATTGGTAGGCTATCTTAAAGAAAAAGACTACGTTTATGTAGTCATTTCTTCGATTGTTTTAGCAATTATGGCCATCAGCTTCTTTACGGGATACGCTCACTAATTAACTATTTAGATTTCAGATATTAAACATCAAATTTCAGTCTAACATCTGAAATCTAGCATTCTATTTTACATCTCATAAAACTCCAAAGGAAGCTGATCCGGATCTTGGGTAAAGAAAAATTCTTTTCCGGTGAATTCATCGATTCTTATTTCTTCACAGCTCAATCCTTTATCCATAAGCTCTTGTCGTTTTTCACTCACACTTTCAACAGAAAAAGCCAAATGTCTTAATCCGCATGATTCAGGACGAGAGTGTCTTTCCGGCGGATTGGGAAATGAAAATAATTCGATAACATAATGATCACCAATAGCCAAATCTAGTTTATACGATTGTCTTTCTTCACGGTATACCTCTCGAATAATATTCAATCCCATAACTTCTATATAGAACTTTTTGGAAATTTCGTAGTCTGAGCAAATAATTGCAATATGATGTATTTTCATTTAATAACTTTTGAATTGTTCTTCTAATAATTTTTCGTAAATCTTTCTAAGTTTTCGTTCCACTTTATCTTCTCTTAAATATCTTTCTATATTCATCGATTTTAAAGTAATCGATGTACCTCTTCCATCAATTGATTTTGATACCTGAAGCTGAATATTTTCTATGGTTTGATCTCCAATTTTAATTTTATCAATCTTGTATTCATTACTTTGATCTATACTTTTCAAAATATCTTGCTTTAAACTATCATTAGAGATCTGAAAAATATCTTTTTTACTATCAATATTTTTATAATCAATCCTTCCCAATCCTAAATATTTACTTTTATTTATGCCTACAATTCTCACAGAGTCTTTATGAATATTGATGTCTCTCTTTTTCAATTCTACCAATACCTGCTCTTTAGATTTAGAAAGGGTAAAAGTACTATTTCCAAATATTAAATTTCCGGTGTAAGGAACATAATCATAATGTCTATACCCTGGTGATGTTGACATTAGAATAAATAAAGTGGGTGCTAAAACAGCAAAAGCATTTACTTTTTTAAGGCTAAAAGTATTAATAATATCTGCATTTAGAATCAAATAATAAGGAATGGGTAGTAACAATACAACCAATATGTCTGAATAATCAACCACTCTATGAATTGAAATAGGAGAAATCAGATTATAAAACTGAATACAACTTTCCGAAAAAGGTGATTTCCAAAAGGCAAAAAGAAGCCCCGCCAGAAATACTGAATTCTGTTTTAATTTTGGAAACAAATAAGTTAAAAGCATTGGAAGTAATATAATTCCTACAATATCAGATAATTTCCCTGTTAACCAACTCGTATATTCAAATTTGAAAAAATGATCATTTAAAAATAAGATAGCCAGACAACCTAAAAAAACATAGTTCAGAATCAAATTCTTATTTCTCATATTACTTTCCATTTTCACAGTTTTCTTTCCTTCTTGTATCAATTATATATTGAATTTTCCAGCTATTATTCTGTTTTACCAATTGAAAACTATTCGCGCCACAATGTAGTAATTTCCCTTTATAATAGAACTGATACGGCGTAAAAACACTCGCTAAATCCCCATCAATATGAATGGCTTCAATGGTTATCCTTTCATCTAAATCATCTTTCGCAGCCTTACCAATGGAAGAAATAAATTCCGGAATAGCATCTGTTTTTACGGTTCCGTCCTTTGTAACCGTTTGAAGAATTGCCGTTTCTGAAAATACAGATTTCAACAACTCAGCATCTGCGTTTTTCATCGCAAGAAATAAATTTTGGATAGGCTTTTGAACATCCTGATTGGCAGCCTTCTGCCCAAAACAAAATGCAGAGAGCAATACACTAAGAACTACGATTTTATTCATCTTATTTTCAATTCAATCTGATCGAATAAAAATAGGGAAATAAAATATAAACCTTACATCAATTTAAAAAGTAAAATCATACTTTTAACCCTTTATTATAAGAAATATGTGGACTGCTTATCTCATCTTAGTTGTATTGTTGCTCGTTTTAACGCTATTGCCAAAAATTCAAAATTCACATTGGATATTTAGGGTTCCTGAATTTGGTAAAATCCAGATCACTTATTTCATTATCATTACCTTCATTCTAGGTTTTCTGGTAGATTCTTCGTCAGACTATTTTTGGTATTGCCAAGGTTTATTGATTCTATTATTTATTCATCACGGTGTTATTCTTATCAAGTATACTCCGCTTTATCCGATAAAGAAACATTCAAGACAGCAGAAATCTTCTCAAAAATTACATTTCATTTCAGCGAATGTTTATCAGTTCAATACAGAATACGGCAGGTTTATCAGATTAATCGAAAAATATAATCCTCAAGTTTTTCTAACGATGGAAAGCAATGGAGATTGGGAAAAGGCCATGCAACCTTTGGAAAAAGATTACCCATATCACCATAAAGTAACGTTGGAAAATACGTATGGAATGCACTTTTATTCCAAACTAAAAATACAGGAAGCAAAAACACATTATTTTGTTGCTGATGATATTCCGAGTATTGAAATTCACTTAATCACCGAAGATGGGTTTTCATTTGTCTTTTTTGGTGTTCATCCACCGCCACCAAGTCCTACCGAAGAGGAAACTTCAAAAGAAAGGGACGGCGATTTGCTAAGTACCGCAAAACGGGTGACTGAGATTCATAAACCCTTAATTGTTGTTGGAGATTTCAATAACGTGGCCTGGTCAAAATCATCTATACTATTCAGAAAAACAAGTCATTTGATTGATCCAAGAATTGGTCGCGCCTTTGTTTCTACCTTTCATGCAAAATACCATCTGTTGAGATTTCCAATTGATTTAATGTTTCATAGTGAAGATATTTTCATTGAAAAGCTTAGTACATTAGAAAATTTCGGTTCAGATCATCTTCCGGTCTATTGTGAGTTCTTTATAGACCATTATAATGACCAGCAGGAAGAAAGAATAGAAAAAGCGACTCCTGAAGAGAAAATCCAAGCTGAGCAAATGATTCAGGAAGGAAAAAAGGAAGATGGAGAGCGGGATGCGGTTGTGAGTGAGGATTGATGGATTCAACTATATTTTGACTAAAGTCAATTCCGTTACTATAAAACGAAAACGGGCTAAAGCCCGTTTCTATTGATACAAAATATGTTTTTACTTTGATTAAAACTTCATGACATCCTTCACTACTCCATTGTTTTGAGTGTGTTGTAATAATTCAGTTTCAATAAAAGATTTAATTTGTTCTTCAGATCCGGCATTTGGAAATAAAAGATGAACATTTGCTCCGGCATCCAATGTAAAGAATAAAGGCAGCCCTGTTTCTCTTCTAAAATCCCAAACTTTATTGATGACTTCTAATGTTCCTGTCTTCATTAAAATAAAAGCAGGATCGCTCATCATCATCATGGCGTGAAGCGTCAGCGCTTCATGTTCCACTAATTTTATAAAACTTTGTAAATCTCCATTTTCCAGAATTTCTTTCATTGGTCCGAAGTTCTCTCTAGCTTCCAAGAACCTTCTTTCTGCATACGGATTGGTATTCATTAAACCATGTCCAACCGTTGAAGAAACCGTTTTCTGACCTTCGTGAATCAATAAAACCCAATCATTAAAATCCTTGAAAATTTCATGAATTTCATCATCCGGATATTTTACAGCATATAAATCAGAACTTCCCTTTACCTGAGATTGTCCCCAAACAACCAATCCATCATATAAGCTTCTGCACGCACTTCCACTTCCTAATCTAGCTAGGAAAGATGCTTTTTTTAATGATTCTTCATCCGATATTTTATCAGAAAAAACGTCATCTATTTTCATCAGACATTTAGCAATTGCTCCAAATCCTGAAGCAGAACTTGCTATTCCTGAACTGTGAGGGAATGTATTTTCTGTTCTGATGACATACTTACCTTCTAAGATCCAAGGTAAATATTGCTCGATATTTTTAAAATACTTTTCTATCTTTTCAGCAAATTTCACTTCTTCATTTCCTGCTAAAAATGTTTGTACAGAAAATGGTTCTCCAGCTAAAAACTCAAGAGTTGTATTGGTTTTACAATGATTTAAAGTATAACTGATGCTCGGATTTGCAGGAATCTGATTGTCATATTTTCCCCAATATTTAATTAAGGCAATATTAGACGGACAGCTTTCTGAAACCGTTTGTGAGCTTATCGTAAATTCTTGTTTTCCTAAAAATTCTTGTGTTGTCATAATTTAATTTAAAATGATAAAACTTGTTTTTTTAACCACAAATAGCACAAATGTTTTTCACAAATTTCACTACATCCTGTGACCTTTCATCGTTTTACTTAATACATTTTCTCAATAATATCTGCATATTTTTTAAGAACTACATTTCTCTTGATCTTCAATGTTGGGGTAATTTCCCCTGTATTGATTTCAAATTCAGCAGGCATCAAAGTGAACTTCTTTACCTTTTCAAAATCAGACAAATCATGTTGCAGCTCATTGATCTTATCTTTATATAAACGAATAATCTCGTCTTTTTTTACCAATTCTTCCCAGTTGGTGAATGGAATATTATTTTTCTTAATGTAATCTTCCAGAAACTCAAAGTTAGGAACAATAAGAGCCGAAACAAATTGTCTTCCTTCTGCAATCAAAACAATTTGACCTATATAATTATTGTTGGTCAACAAATTTTCAATCTGCTGTGGCGCAATGTATTTTCCGTTGGAAGTTTTCATCAGATCTTTGATCCTGTCTGTAATGATCAAATTTCCTTTATCATCAATCTTTCCTGCATCACCGGTTTTAAACCAACCATCTTCTGTGAACACTTTTTGTGTTTCTTCTGGTCTGTTATAATATCCTTTCATGATGCCATTTCCTTTGGCCTGAATTTCATCATTCTCGCCAATTCTTAACTCCACCCCCGGCAAAGCTTTTCCGCTTGTTGCATGCTCAAAATGGGTCAAAGGGAAAAGCGTCAACGTAGCCGTAGTTTCTGTTAAACCATACCCAACCGTAACGTGAATTCCCACTGATTCAAAGAATTTGGTAACTTCAGGAGATACAGAAGCTCCACCACAAGGCAAGAACCATAGTCTACCTCCCATCTTTTCTTTTATTTTACTGAAAACAAGCATATTGGCAACAGATTCTTTTAGTTTTAAACCAAAAGGAATCGGGTTTGCATTTTGTCTTAATTTCCCAGTTTCCGTTCCTATTTCTAAAGCCCAATTGAAGATTTTCTTTTTTAAAGGGGAACCTTCATTCGCTTTTTCTAATACTCCGGCATATACTTTCTGGAAAAATCTTGGTACCGCGCACATCATCGTAGGCTTTACCTCTTCCAATGCTTTTGCAATGCTCTTGGGATCTTCCAGGAAATAGACTCTCGCCCCACCGTATAAGCAAAGCAGACTCCAGCATCTTTCGAAAACATGACTCAATGGTAGAAACGCCAATGAAAGTTCTTCTTCGAAGTTTTTAAACTTAAAAAATTCAAAATGAGCATCGAAAGCTTTGATAAAATTTCCGTGCGTCAACATTACTCCTTTCGGTGTTCCGGTAGTTCCTGATGTATAGATCAGCGTTGCTACATCATCATATTCTTTTTTGATGATCTCTAGTTTTGAGGAAGCTTTTGCAATAAAATCTTCCAGATAAAAACTACTGAATTCTTTTTTAATCCACACTGCTTTTTTAGAAACAATAATGGTTTGAAGATTATTTTCTTCTTTATGTAAAATATCCAAACACGCATCATATTGTGCCTGATCTCCCACTAAAATAATTTTAGACTGAGAATCATTGATGATATATTCTGCCTGCTCAGCATTGTTTGTTGAATAAATAGGAACCGTAACCGCTCCGATAGACATGGCAGCCAAGTCAAAAATCATCCACTCAGAAGAATTGTCTGAATAGATGGCGACTTTATCATTTTCCTGAATTCCTGCATTTTTCAGTGCATTGGCTGTTTTGAAAATCATTTCACCAAATTTCTTCCAGCTCAATTCTTTCCAGCCTTCTTTTTTCTTAAAACCAATGGCTGATTTTACAGGATGCTTTGCTACATTTTTATTGATAATTGCCTCTGCAAGATTCATTTATTTATTCAGCTTTTTGTCGTTACTATAATTATTAAGATGAAAATCAACACTTTCCTGTACAGGAATGAATTGATAATTCAGCTTTTCTTTAATTTTTTGGTTGGAAATGGTATTCAAAGAAGTTACCGCTTCAATATTAGATCGGGTAGCCATTTTTAGTGGTGGAATTAACCATCCGAAAAAAACATTCAGCCATCTTCCCAGATTCAGTTGGGTATTAGAAAGGATTTTAGCATCTTTCAACCCTAATTTCTTTCTGATATAATTGCCCAAATCTGCATATTTCTTATTTTCAGAAATAAGAATAAACCGTTCTCCGAAAATATTCTTTTCCATTAATTCAATGGCAATTTTTGCCACATCAAAAACATCTACATAAGATGTTCCTCCCGAAAAAGTAAAGCTATTTTTTTCAAAAGTAGAAAAAAGTTCGCCACTGCTTTGTTTCCAGTTTCCACTTCCGATAATGATTCCGGGGTTGATAATAATTGTATTTAAACCTTCAGCAGACGCTCTCCAAACTTCCATTTCAGATAAATGCTTGGAAATTGCATACGCAGAATGTTCTATTTTGGGATTAAAATCAGACTCTTCATCCAATTCTCCTTTTTCATTAAAACCGTCTAAAACGGCAATAGAACTTACATGTAAAAATTTCTTAACATCGGAACCATCACAGGCAAATAAAAGATTTTCTGTACCCTTAATATTTACATGGTACATCTCTTTCTCATCTTTTGGATTAAAGCTTACTTTTGCAGCGCAATGATATACCTCATCTACTCCTTTTAAAGCATCTTGCAGAGAATTGATATCATCAAAATCTACATCAATCCATTCAATTTTATTAAAAAAATCGTCAGCGCTTTCCGTATAAAATGAATACGAATGTTTTACTTCTTTTATATTGCTTGTAGGTCTTTTTGCAGCACGAACGTTTTTGCCCTTTTTAAGAAGCTCTAAAACAATTACTCTGCCTAAAATCCCGGTGGCACCCGTTACAAAAACCATCAATTATATTTCTACTTGATTGTTGACTAAATTATGACAATATTTTTTATTCGGCAATTCTTCGTTTTTTTTTAAACAATTACCTAAAAATTGTATCTGCAAATTTGCGATTTTTAAAGGACAATTTCGGTCTAGTTTACTATTTAATTAGTGAATTTGTTTAAATTTTCATGAAAAGTTTAATGGAAAATATTTTGTTGGAGAATCGCAAAGGCGTAAAGTTTTAAATCTTCATTCTGTTATTAAGGCGCAAGAAAATCAGAGATTTTCAGTAAACGTTATATTATAAATTTGTTTAAAATTTTTTTAACCACAAATCCAAGATTCGACGGAGTCAAAAGGAACAAAAGATTAACACTTTAGTATTTTAAGTTAATTGTTAAACCATTAATAAGAGCACATAAGTTTTAAAAATCTTTGCATATTGAGCAGAGTCGAAATATTATTCTTTTGAGAACTTTTATTCATCATTAACAAATGTCAAAATATCTTTTGCGGTTAAATTTAAAATTAGTTTAAACAAACTTTATAGTAACTCCGCAGTAATTTTACTTTCTTAAATTGTATCTACGATAAAATCCTTGCGCCTTATCAACAGCTTTTTTATATAATTTACGTCCTTGCGTAAAACCAACAAATACGATAGAATTTTCACGTTAAAAATAATCAAATACATTTTTATGAATCCTATTTTAAAATTTTGGATAATGCCTTTATTGGGATTAAAATAAGAAAACGGGCTAAAGCCCGTTTCTATTGATATGAAATTATTGTGTAATTAGTGGAGTTAATTTATGATTTTTGCCTTCAAGAAACTTAAGCTAAAATCATATTATTTCTTCTCGGAGCCCTGTCACACAAGACATCTGCAATACTTTTAGAAATAAGATTTCCTTCCGTTAGATTATCCAGCCAGAAAAACTCTCCCGCTGCATTGATCTCGATAAAATAGTATTCATCCTCAGGAGAAACGATGATGTCTAATGCACCATAATCTACGTTGTAAACATCTAAAAGTTCCAGAACTTTTTCTTCAATATCTTTCGGAAGTTCGGTTGGAAGCCATTTATCAATTAAATTAACGCCATCTTTTCTCCAGTCAACTTTAGCGTCTTCGAACTGTTGAGAATCGATTTCAAAAGCATACACATCCCGACCAACAACAGTCACACGAAGTTCTTTTTTCTTTTGAATCATTCTCTGAAACTGCATTGGGCAGTATAAAAGGGTCTCTAATTCTTCAAATTTATCTTCTTTAACAACGTTGGTGAAAACTACACTTTCCACTCCATCTTCATAAATGGCAAAGCCGGTCTGCATTTTTGCAACCACGTTCTTATGTTTCAGAATAAACTGTTTTGCATCTTCAGGATTATTTGTCAGGCAGGTTTCAGGAACTCTAAATCCTATTTTATCCGCTATTTTAAGTTGTTCTTCTTTGCTGTCTAATCTTCTGTAAACACTTGGTTTTCCTAAAGAATAACAGTCAAAAGATTCCAGAAAACCAAAAATCGTGTTGCGAATTTCTCCCATCGCAGCTCCGTAAAATTTAGAGTCAATTTCTTCTTTCAAACCATTTCCAATATTATAAGCTCTTCGGTACCAAACTGCCGCAACATCATCCAGGCGAATTTTAGCATCAGCAGTTTCAAGATAACTCACCCATTCTCCATCTTGGAAAATAGTAGATAATTTATTTTGTAAAGGATATAAATCTACATCGAAACGAATCACTTCACAGTTATTTTTCTCAATATATTCTGTTACTTTTTCAATAGAAAAATTATCTCCTGTGTGGGTAATTATTAAAATTTTATTCATTGGTTATTTTATTCTTTTTATAAGGTTGTCAGCTATTCTTTGTGCGATCGGAAAATGCAGCTCTTTTTGTAACATTCCCCACTCTCCTTGTGGATTTACTTCGAGAAAATAATATTTTCCATCTTTTGCTTTAATCATATCAATTGCTCCAAGATACAGCATCATTTCCTTCATCATAGAAGTTAAATTCGCTTTAATTTCTTTCGGAAGATCATATTCTGACCACATGAAATTACCTTGAACAACCCGCCAATCGGCATTTTCACTGTTATTAATTTTGCCTGTGAAAAATTCGCCAGCCACATAGACAATTCTCAGTTCATATTCTTTTTCGATATAGGGTTGAAAAATCATCGGACAATAGGCTATATCAGCAATATGCTCTAAATTATTTTCATCAATAATAGTCGTTGAAAGAAAATTTTCCCCGTTCATCGATTTTGTAATGACTCCATGAAGTTTTGCCACCGCTTTTCCTTTGCAATGTTCTTTGAAAAAAGTGAGTATTTTTTCTTCGTCATTCGAAAAAAGTGTCTTTGGAAT
Source organism: Chryseobacterium polytrichastri (assembly GCF_900142445.1). Lineage (GTDB taxonomy): Bacteria > Bacteroidota > Bacteroidia > Flavobacteriales > Weeksellaceae > Chryseobacterium > Chryseobacterium polytrichastri. The sequence continues at coordinate 66,522 of NZ_FRAV01000024.1, forward strand.
GGTTAAATTAAACTTTTGAGCAATCTTCAGCTGATACATTTTATTTCCATCAACCTTTGTTTCTTGTTCATAAGGATTGATCCACGAAAGATCTTCCAACACCGTAAAAAGATTATACCGAAGACTTCCATATTCTTTTAGAAAGATCTTCTCATAATCTTCATCAAGATCTTCAGGAACAGTAATTCGCCAGGATTTTCTGTGCCATACCGCTTTAATATCTTTAGAATGAAGGATATTTCCAAATTCATCAATCAGTTCAAATGAATCTTCATTGATACTAATTTTCTGAAAATCATTAAGATGATCAGAATTAAGCCTGAAATAAGGAATATTTTTAGATTTCAGATAATCAAAAAATAGATCGATATTATAAAAATCGTTGGAGTGAGTAATACAAAGAATCATTTGCCGCGTTTTATTAAAAAAGGAAACTTAAAGTTTAAGTTCCCTTTCAAATATGATTTTATTAGTATATTTAATTATATAAACAGTTCATTTTATACAACCGGAGCATCATCATCTCCATCAGAAGGATACTTCTGAGTGTATGCCATATCAGTAGGTTTCATTGTTACTGGCCCTGGGCTATAAACACTATCTCTTTCGGGAATCGTAATATCAGTTCCACCTTTTACTTTCTGAGGTTCTTTTAATTGCTTTTCAAGAAATGATGCAAAGAATGGTTTCTTTTTTGAATCCTTGTTTTTCATAATCTTTGGTTTGGTTTGATTTAATATAATTTTGTATAAATTGAGAAAATCTTATTCTAATTCTCCCGTTTCATCACTATCAGAAGGATACTTTAAGGTTACCTGATCATTTTGTCTATCCGTAACTGTATCTTTTAAAATGGATGTTGTAGGAGTATCTTGAAGTGCAGTAGTTATTGCTCCTCCTTTTACTGTTTGAGGATCCTGAATTTGCTTCTCTAAAAATGAAGCAAAAAAAGGTTGCTTTTTTGAATTCTTGTTTTTCATGGTAATATTATTGTTTGGTGGGCTTGCTATTATTGTAAGGTATTAAATACCAGCTTCATCATTATCAGATGGATACTTTAGCGTTACCAAGTGATCTCTTGTCGGCAAAGTAGCATTGTCAAAAGTTGGAGAAGTCGCAACATCTCTTGTAGTATCACTCACAATATCAGTAAGAGGTGTTGTCACTGCCCCACCCTGAATAGTTTCCGGGTCTTTAATTTGCTTCTCTAGAAAAGAGGCAAAAAATGGCTTCTTTTTTGAATTTTCGTTTTTCATAATCCTTTATTTTGGTTTAAGATAATGATTGAACCTCAGCTAAGACGTTTCTCCTGCCTCGTCGCCGTCAGAAGGATATTTCATTGTTACGTTATCATAGCCCGGCTTTGTAACAGTGTCTTGAAGTGCTGTTGTTACATTATCCAGAAGTTCTGAAGTCATAGAACCTCCTTTCACTTTTTCAGGATCATTAATTTGCTTCTCTAGAAATGAAGCAAAAAACGGTTTCTTTAATTTTTTGTTTTTCATGATATTTGAATTGGGGTTTAGTTTTTAATAATTACACTACAGAATCATCACCATCTGAAGGATATTTCATTGTTACATGATCGAATCCCGGCTTTGTAACATTATCCAAAATAGCAGAAGTGATAGTATCTTTTGTAGGAATTGTGATAGACTCTTCAAGGGCTGTGGTGATTTCTAAGCCTCCGTTCACTTTCTCTGGATTCTTAATTTGTTTCTCTAAAAATGAAGCAAAAAACGGTTTTTTTGAATTTTCCTGTCTCATAAGTTGATATTATTAGTTATTTGGTAAAACTAAATTACAAAAAATTCAATACAAGGAGAAATAAATAACTTATTTATTAAAATTTTAACACAAACTCAAAAATCAAAGAATAAAATTAATTTAAATTTAAAAACTGCCTAACCACAATCGCAAAATCAACAGGATTCTCTGCCTGAACCCAATGCCCTGCATTTTTCACCGTTACAATCTTAGCTTTTGGAAATTGCTGTTTAATTCCAAACTCATCCTGAGGAAGAATGTAATTTGATTTTTCACCAGAAATAAATAAAGTTTCACCTTCAAAAACACCAAATTTGATGGCATTAGAAACAAACTCTGTATATTTTTCTGCTAAAGTTTTAAGGTTGAATCTCCAGTTGAGCTTTTTATCATCATCCCAATATAAATTTTTAGCTAAAAACTGAATGGTAGATTTTTCAGGAATATATTGTGTTAAAACAGCTTCAACTTCATTTCGAGAGTTTACAGTATTAAAATCAACCATTTCCAATGCTTTAATAATTCCTTGATGATGTGGCGGATATGCTTTTGGAGAAATATCAACGACAATTAATTTATCCACTTTCTCAGGATATCTTATCGCGAATTGCATTACTGCTTTTCCGCCTAAAGAATGTCCTAAAATATGCGCTTTTTCAATTCCGTAATGGCTCATATAATGAGCAATATCATCTGCTAAATCATCATGTGACATCCCTTCAGAATGAAAACTCCTTCCATGATTTCTAAGGTCAATTAAATGTACAGGCAACTGATCGCCCAGATCTTTTCCAAAGCTTCCCCAGTTGTCAAGCATTCCAAACAACCCGTGAAAAACCAAAAGTGGTGTAGACGAAAGATTTTCGCCAAATATTTTTGAATGTAGAATTTCCATAATTATATTTTTAAGAGTGAAAGCTAGAAGATGGATGCTGGAAGCTATTAAAAGAATCTTATCAAACTTCCAGCTTCAAACTTCAGACTTCCTGCTTTATGCCCATTTTGCCAATCTCTTCAAGTATGCCTGAATTGTATTTTCCATCCCCATGTACAACGCTTCAGAAACCAAAGCATGGCCAATAGAAACTTCCAGTAAATTCGGAATATTATCTGCAAAATATTTTAAATTTTCTAAGCTAAGATCGTGCCCGGCATTGATTCCTAAACCAAATTCATTTGCAACCACTGCAGTATCATAGTAGGGCTTTATAGCCTGTTCTTTATTCAGTAAATAGTTTTTTGCGTAAGCTTCTGTGTATAACTCTATTCTGTCTGTTCCGGTTTTTGCAGCATATTCCACCAATTCCGGTGTTGGATCTAAGAAAACAGAAGTACGAATTCCCGCATTTTTAAACTCAGCAATAATTTCTGTAAGAAAATCTAAGTGCTTTTTTGTGTCCCATCCAGCATTTGAAGTAATAGCATCATCTGCGTCAGGAACCAAGGTTACCTGTTCAGGTTTTACTTCCAACACCATATCAATAAAATCTCTGTGCGGATTTCCTTCAATATTAAATTCTGTAGTCACCAAAGGCTTCAGATCATAAACATCTTTTCTTGTGATATGTCTTTCATCGGGTCTTGGGTGAATGGTAATTCCCTGTCCGCCAAACTCCTGAATTTTAATTGCAGCTTCCGTTACACTTGGCGTTTCGCCTCCTCTTGCATTTCTTATCGTTGCAATTTTATTAATGTTTACACTTAATTTTGTCATGTTTTTTTTAAGATATTATTGATTAAGATTGAAATAGGAAGTTTAATCACAGTCTTCCAACTTCGTTCTTATTTTTATTTTAAATATTTTATAATGGGAAGCCTGAAAATCAGCGTAGAAGAAAAACTTATAACTTCTGCCTTCAAGCTTCTAAACTTTTTACACTTTTACATTCACCTGCATTACCTGAAGATCAAATTCTTTTGAAGCAACCAATAAATGGTCAAAAATATCAGCTTGAATCTGCTCAAAACGTTCCCATTTAGAGTCATTTGCAAAACAATAAATTTCCAAAGGCAACCCTTGTGGAGTGATCTCCAGCTGACGAACCATTCTTACTCCCTTTTCATCTACAGCAGGATCATTTTCAATATACTTTTGCGCATAATGCCTGAAAACACCAATATTAGTAAGTTGTTTCCCATTGATGATTTTATTTTTATGCTCGATATTTTCTTTTTCCTTCGCTAACTCATTACTTTTCTCTTCAAGATAATCTGAAATCAAATTAATTTCTTTGAGTCTCTCAATATCCTCCGGTGTCAAAAATTTAAAAGAATTGATATTAAAATAGATTGATTTCTTAATTCTTCTTGTATTTGATTCTGACATCACCTGAAGGTTTTTAATCTCAGTCGTCAATAAATCGTAAGTAGGAATCGTTGAAATTGTTTTATCAAAATTGGTAATTTTTGTCGTCAGAAGGCTTATATCTGCAATATTTCCTTCAATATTGTATTTAGGAATTCCGATCCAGTCGCCCACTTTCATACTTTTAGATGTTGCCACATGAAGTCCGGTTACAAAACCTAAAATCGTATCTCTGAAAACAAGCACTAACACTGCTGTTATTGCTCCTAAACTCCCTAAAATTGTTCCGCCTTTAATCCCGAAAATAGTACAGATACCAATCACCGTAAGAATAAAGATTCCAAAAATTTTCACTGATTCTGAGATCGCATTCAGTGCCATTATTTTATAAAAATCCTGTTTGATGACAAAGTAGTTTCTAAACGCCGTTAATACTCTGAATAACATTCCCGCAATCACAAAAATGATACCTAAACTCACAATAACTCCTAAGAATTCAAAACTTTTAGGATGTCTCCAAAAAACAGATTTCAAGGCAGATTCAGCAAAGCTTAATGTACCTAAATGAACGATAGAATTTGTTATTCTGGATTGATAAATTGATTTTAAAACCGGATACTTTTCTTTATCAAAAAAGTTTTTAAAAATGGTGTTAACCAGAATTTTAAATATAAAGTCTAACAAACAAACAAGACCTGCCAGAAAAATAAATTTAAGAATAATCTGGCAAGTAAGCACCAAATCGCTAGGAACATTATCTCTAACGAAATAATGAATTGTATCACTTATATCCTGCAAAAAATCTTTGGTATCTTGTAGTTCGTCTTTCATTTACAGCAAATTTAGGAAAATTAAGGTTGATTTAAATTAAAACTTTCTCATCAATTTTCATCCCAAAATGCTTTCTTTTTTTAAATTTAATAAAAATCACCAACCATCATCCTTTAAATTATCAAATCCTTTCAAACATCGATTAATAAATACAAAATCCACCAAATAATCCAATTAAAAATAAATAATATTAAAAATATATCATATTTTATGATTTTATATTTAATTATTTATTAATTTTGATAAAAACTAACCAAATAAAAATCAATTAGATATGAGAAAACACTACTTATTTATTTTGTTATGTGTGTTCACACTTTTAACAAATTGTACAGGAGGAGAAGATCCTGTGATCGTTTCCCAAAACACAGTTCCTGCAGTTGTAAAAACCGGAAAACTTACCGGAAAAGTAATGTCACAAAACGGAACCAAACCCATTGGAGGTGCTTCAGTTTTTACTTTTGATGACAAGTATAAAATTTATTACACTACTTCAGACGCAGATGGCAACTTCACATTGGAAGCTCCGGCAGGAAATCAGACCATCCATATTCAAACAGGGAATGGTAGTAATTTCCGTACAGAAATTTCCGCGACTGTAAAAGATAAGGAAACGGTAAGTTTAGAAGCCAATCAAACCAAACTGAATCAGGTTGCTAAAATTGCATACGTAAAAGGATCGTATGATAAAATTGAAGATATCATTCAGACTTTAGGGTATACTGCAACTCAAATTACCAATAATGATCTTGCCAATTTAACGACTATTTCGCAGTATGATATTATTTTTCTTAATTGCGGCTCAAGAAATTATGCCCTAAATCAATCACTTTTTCCAGCAATTGATGCCAACTTAGCCACTTTTGTTTCTAATGGCGGAAGTATTTATGCTTCAGATTGGGATGTTGCCTATTTAGTAGGTGGCACAGACTACACTCCCAGTTGCTCACCTGCAGGCGGATTTGTTCCAGACACCAAACTATGCTCTGTAAACCAAGGAACTCCAGGCAATGTTCCTGCAGTAGTAAGCAATGCAGGACTTTCTGCTGCATTAGGATTTAACTCCTTCAACATCGATTTTGATCTGGGAGCTTGGCAGAAAATAACGAATTACGATCCAAATTATTGGGAAGTTTTAGTTAAAGATACTTCAAACAATGCTTTGATGATCAGAACCAATCATTTTACAGCAACAGGTGTTCCGTCTACTCCGATAGGAAACGCTCCTACGTCAACATTTGTAACGGTTTGCATAACACTTCCGGGAAATACTCAAATCAGTATTTCAGTTCCTCAGGTATTGGTTCCTTTTCTGGTTGCATTGGGAGCAACAGTAGGACCTTGTACAGGAGCTTCAAACAGCGGATATATTTATTACACTTCTTTTCATAATCATGCTTCAGGAAACATTGGAAACGCTGGTGTAATTCTACAATATGTAATCTTAAACTTATAATAAATTTTTAATTTAGATTGATAGGTGGCTTTTGTAAGGCCACCTTTTTTTATATCTTGCATGTATAATTTAAAGAATGGATACCGCATTAATTAATATTCTCTGTCTTGTTTTATTATTCCTCGGACTCTTGGGAACCTTCCTTCCTATTTTACCCGGATTATTATTAAGTCTTTGTGGATTATTAATTTACAAATTCGGAACGGACGCAGATCTGTCGATGATTTATGTTTGGGCTTTCGTAGTTCTTACGGCAGCTTCCGTTGTCTTAAGCTATGTAATTCCTGCTAAAACCAATCAAAAATATGGAGGAACCCGTTGGGGAAGTATTGGCTCAATTATTGGAACCATTGTCGGAATGTTCCTTCCTATCCCATTAGGATTTTTAATTGGAATGTTTGCCGGAGTATTTATTGGTGAATTACTTCACGACAGCAAAGACATGAAGAAAGCATTACAATCTACCAAAGGAGCTTTCGTTGGGTTCATTTATGGAACCGGATTTAGTTTGGTTGTAGGAGTGGCCATGTTTTTGGTCGTTGTTTTGAATATGCTTAATATCATTTAAAAAATAAAAATCATGTTACATAAAACCATCATATTGAGTTTAGGACTATTGGCATTAGTGAATTGTAATGCTCAAAAAGAAACGAAAACCTCAACAAAAACGTCCGTTGCTACCAACACCAAAGAAAAAACACCAATGAGTAAAGATGAAAACATCATTTATTTCAATGAAGGGGAAAATAAATTCCTTAAAGAATACGAAATGAATGTCACCTTCAAAGGTATTTCAGAAGACAGTAGATGCCCCGAAGGTGTAAACTGTATGTGGGCCGGAGTTGCCGTGGCACAAATTGAAGTGATGGGATTAGCAACCAGACCAATGACCGTAAATATTGCCACTACAGAAAATGCAGGGCGAAATTATCATCAATCAACAGAATTTAATGGAGCTACTATTTCATTACAAGAAGTAACTCCTTATCCGACCTCACAAGGCGGGACCAAAGCCCTTGCCGGAAAATATAAGATCGGAATCGTTATTAAAAAAGCAGGAGAAAATTCTACCACGAAATAGGCTTCCTTGCTTTTGAAATTAAATATTCATTAATTTTTGAGAAAGGTTTGCTCCCGAAAAACCCTCTATATACAGAAAATGGCGACGGGTGCGCCGATTTGATAATACAATGCTTAGCCGGATCAATGAGTTCGGCTTTTTTTTGTGCAAAAGCGCCCCACAATACGAAAACTACATTTTCTTTTTTATCTGAAATTTCTTTAATAATGTAATCTGTGAATTTTCCCCAACCTAAATCTTTATGAGAATTCGGAGTATGAGCACGAACAGTTAAGGTAGCATTCAGCATCAAGACGCCTTGTTTCCCCCAATCATCCAACTCTTTTGAAGTTCTTACCACTCCCAAGTCATCTTTTAATTCAATAAAAATATTTTTCAATGAAGGCGGCGCAGTTACCTGTTCAGAAACAGAAAAACACAAACCGTTCGCCTGAAAGTCATTATGATAAGGATCTTGCCCGATAATTACCACTTCAATATCTTCAAAAGGTGTAATTTCCAATGCTCTGAAAATCTGATTTTTTGGTGGAAAAACTTTTGTTGTTGCGTATTCTTCTTTTACTTTCTCCCAAAGGGTAGTAAAATATTCTGTGCTTTTTATTGGGGCTAAAATTTCAGTCCAGGTCATAATTAATTATATTAAAATGGTAATGTTGAAAGTCCTCTATAAATCTCGGAATCTCTTTTTATTTCATCAACAGTCATATTATCTTCTACATAGATAGCGTCACTATGATAATCTATAAGCTTACCAATATTATTCATTTCATTATCATACAGTGTATCCCCTAAAAAAACTTTATCCCCATTAATTAATCTAAACCCTAAATTTCGTGGATTTGTTTTTTTATTCTCCAAGCCATATAATCTATTAGAAATATCATTTAAAGCATCCATTATCAGGCTTGACTCCTGTGAAATTTCAAAACTTTTAATTTCAGCAGGTTTTATTGAAAGTAATTGTATTAATGAATTTACTTCGTTTTCTTTTTCCTCATACGTTTCCTTTAAAGTTTTAGCAATAGATGAAATTGCTTTTTGTACTTCATCTATCCTTAAATTTTCATCATAATCAATAGTTCTTAATCCTTGAATATCAAATATTCTATTTGTTTTCTTATCTTTTATTAATACAGATTTTTTGTTAAATGACTGCCTAATTCCTAATTCATACATTACATTTGGATTTTTTGCACTTAAATCACAAATTACAATATCAGAATCCAATACTTTTTTAATTATGTCTATAACGATATAGTTTGTTTTTACTTCATCATCTGCTCTTATTGAGTGAAAACCTGCTAATTCACAAGCTGGTTTTATTATATGTTGATAAACTCTTGAAAAGTGTCCTTTATCATATCCATCTTGATCTGATATTGGCATAATAACGAAACATGTTTTTTGTTTTTCGGTCATTAGTTTTATTTTAATAAATGCAAAAATATATTTCTCACTAAATAAAATAATCTCAATCAGATTCATCTAAAACTTAATTATATTTCTTCAAACTAAAAACAATATTCTCAGGAAAACCTTCATCTATTCTCCCTTCTTGCAACACAAAATGATGCTTTAAAAGAAGACCTTTTGAGTTTTCATTACTTTTTTTTGTGAATGCTAGAATTTCCTGCAAATTTAAAGTATTAAATCCACAATCTAAAACAGCAGCAAGAGCTTCAGACATAATTCCTTTCCTGTGATAATCGGGTAATAACTCATAGCCTACTTCTGCTTGTTTTCTATCTTCAGTAAATTTCCAAAGACAAATGGTTCCTATCAGGTTGGGTTCATCTTTATAAGAAATTCCCCAATAAACCGTCTCCTTATTTTCGGTTTTTCTTTTGATTGTTAAGATAAATTCCAGGGCATCATAATTCGTTTTTGGAGATACTCTTTCAACAAATTTATTCGTAATCGGATTACCTCGAATTTTTAGAATATCTTCAACATTACTTTCGTTGATTTCTTTTAATTGCAGTCTTTCGGTTTCCAGTTTCATATCTCAAATTTACGAATTAAACTAATAAATTTTAACCACAAAAGTTTCAAAAGATTATATTGAAAATAAGCTAATCAAAAGTTCGTAAAAGTAAAAAATCAAAGATTTTTTTAAAACTTATGTGTTCTTATTTCTTGTTAAATGATAAACTTAAGATAACTAATGTGTTAATCTTTTGCAACTTTTGTCGTTAAATAAGAATAAGTGTATTCTTTAAATTAGTTCATTTTCAAATTAACATTCACATTTTCTCACTAAATTTGCAATGTGTATATAAATAAAGAAGATTTAAACGAATTAGAGTTTCCGCAATTGCTCGCGGAAATTTCTCCATTTGCGTACTCTCCGAAAACGAGAGACAAAATTCTTCAACTTCATCCCATGGAAATTGACGAGGCAGGACTTTCGCTGAAAAAAACTTCCGAATATTTATCGAGTTTTGAAAGTTCAAATGCGATTCCGTTTGATGAATATGAAGATATTGAAAGCGAATTACAACTTATGCTGATCGAGAATTACCGTCTTGAAAATAAAGCTTTCATCAAAATAAAAACAATTACCGAACAAATAGGAAGACTTCAAAAATTTTTCCCAACCATGCCTGAGACTTTTCCTACTTTAATGGCAGATGCTTCTGTATTGGAGTTTAAGAAGGAAATCATTGATAAGGTTGATAAAGTTTTCAACCGTTTTGATGAAGTAAAAAGTGAAGCTTCCCCAATCTTAAAAACATTGAGAGCTGAAATTCAGCATGCTAAAAAAGCAATTCAGGAAAATTTCAACCGTGTATTGTTCAATTACGCTCAAAGTGATTTTCTGGATGATATTCGCGAGAGTAATATTGAAGACATCAGGGTTTTAGCGGTAAAATCTGCTTACAAAAAAAGAGTTCCGGGAAGAGTACTAGGACTTTCAAAAACAGGTTCTATAACTTATATTCAGCCAGATAGTGTCGTAAAACATTACTTCAAACTTCGCGAAAACCAGGAAGAGGAAAAAAAGGAAATAGATAAAATCCTAAGACAGCTCACCGCAGAATTAGCAGTATTTCAACCTCAGCTCTGGAGATATCAGGCTTATATTTTTGATCTTGATCTTACGAGGGCAAAATCTAAGTTTGCAGAATTAATTAACGGAGTTTTACCAAAAATCAACCGTCATAAAACGTTAAAACTAAGAGAAGCTTTTCATCCATTGCTTTGGTTAAGAAATAAAGCGGAGAACAAAATTATTTTCTCTCAAACATTATCTTTAACTGATCAGAACAGAATCATCTGTATTTCCGGACCGAATGCAGGAGGAAAATCCATCACTTTAAAAACTGTAGGATTACTTCAATTGATGATTCAGAGCGGAATTCTAGTTCCTGTTCACCCAAGGTCTGAAATGTTTTTCTTTGATAAGATTATGACCGATATTGGTGATAACCAATCTATTGAAAATCATCTTTCCACCTATTCATCAAGATTGAAGAAAATGGGCGGAATCATCCGTGAAGCTGACGCCAATACTCTTTTATTGATTGATGAATTCGGAACAGGTTCAGATCCTGAATTGGGCGGTGCTTTGGCAGAAAGTTTCTTAGAGTTTTTCTATGACAAGAAGAGTTTCGCCATCATTACAACGCACTATACGAACATTAAACTCGTTATCGAAGAGCTTCCACATGCAGAAAATGCAGCGATGCTTTTTGATGAAGAAACATTGGAACCGATGTATAAATTGGAAGTTGGACAAGCTGGAAGTTCATTTACGTTTGAAGTTGCTGAAAAAAATAAAATTCCTAGGTTTATCATCCATTCTGCGAAGAAAAAAGTGGAACATGATATTGTGAATCTTGATAAAACGATTGTAAAACTTCAACAGGAAAAATTCGAAGTTGAAAAACTGAAAACCGATCTTGCCGAAAGAAAAGAATCTGTTGAAGACAAGCGCGATAATCTACAAAAACTGAATGAGCAGCTTCAACAAAAATTATTCAATTTCCAAAAGCTGTATGAAGATGAACATCGTAAACTTCAGTTTGGAAATAAGATTGAAACCTTTATTGATGGCTACATAAAAGGAAGATCCCGAAAAGATGTGGTAAAAGATTTTGTGAAAATTCTGGAACAGGAAAAATTCAGGAAAATCGGTGCCGATAAAGATGAAACGAAAAAACTTCAGGTTGTAAAAAGAAAAATAACGCAACAACTGAAAAAAGAAGAAGTTATTGAAAAAATAACGGAAACCAACGAGAAAATAGAAGAGAAACGTCAAATTGACCGTGCTGTTTGGATGAAAATTGGTCAGCGTGTTCGTATCACAGGAAGTACAAGTGTCGGGACGATTGAAAAGATCTCCAGAAACAAAGTAATTGTGAATTACGGAACGTTTAAAACAACGATTAGCGCTGAGGAATTGGAGAGGATTTAATGATTAATGTATGACTGTAAAGACACAAATTACTTTTAAAGATTTTTGGGGTTTTTATTTAAAAGGTTCTTTAATAAGGTTTTTTGGTTTTCCAATTATAGCTGTTTTACTTTTTATATTTAAAGGTTTTCTGGATGGCGATGAGCGGGATATTTTTCAAAATGCTTCCATCTGGTTACTTGTTTTATGGATTTTCATGACTGTCAGAGGTTATTTTAGTATTAAAAAAGCTTATTATTCAGACAAAAAAATTCAGGAAAACATTTCTTATACTTTTGTTGAGGATAAGATTAAAACCGAAGGAGAGACATTTGAAAACGATTTTCACTGGAATACTGTTTCCAGAGTAAAAGAATTAAAAGATTGGTTTCTTATTTATCATAGTTTGCAAACAATGAATATGATTCCTAAAAAAGGTTTCACAAAAAAAGAAATTGCAACGCTCCGAACTATTATTAAAAATAATAACGTAAAAGCAAAACTTAGAAACGATTAATAAAAAGCGAGTGCCAATTAAATTGACACTCGCTTTTATTTTTTACTTTTATCAATAATCTATGCGCTTTTCTTCCCAATAAATGGAACCAACATAGGTACTTTTTTTTGATAATCTTTATATTCTTCTCCATAAAAATCCCGAAGATCTTTTTCTTCCAGAAATTTCACTGCAATAAA
>NZ_FRAV01000058.1 GCF_900142445.1 Chryseobacterium polytrichastri
GTTAAATATACAAAAAAACAACCAGTAAAACAAACTAAATTAACTGAAAATCAATATATTAAAGCCTTAACTTAATGACATTGGGCTTTAGCCCGCTTTTTTATTAATGTACAAAATTGGCTTTAGCCAAAACATAATTTTTCTCTCGCAGATTTTGCAGATAACGCAGATATTTAAATGCAATCATCTGTGAAAATCTGAGAAATCTGTGGGAGATTTAATTAAATGACTGCCTGAATTCCAACGGGGACATATTCGTTTTCTTTTTAAAAAGTGTAGAAAAAGATTGCGAATGCTCAAATCCCAATTCATAAGCGATCTCACTTACAGAAAGTGTTGTGGTAGAAAGTTTCTCTTTAGCTTTACTAATCAATTTTTCATGAATATGCTGTTGGGTATTTTGTCCGGTATGAATTCTCAAAAGATCACTTAAATAATTTGGAGAGAGATTCATAGCTTCAGCAATTTGGTGAACGGTTAAGAGACCTTTCTCTGAAGATTTATTGTCAAAATAATCATTCATAAAACGCTCAAATCTTACCAATAGTTGATGGTTATTATTTTTTCGGGTAATAAATTGTCGTTCATAAAAACGGTTGGAATATTGTAGAAGCAATTCGATTTGTGATAGAATGATTTCCTGAGTATGTCTGTCGATATGCTGACATTCTTTGTCTATTTTATTCAGAATTTCAATCAGATTATTTTCTTCATCTTCAGATAAATGCAAGGCTTCATTTACAGCATAAGAGAAAAATCCAAAGCTTGAAATTGTATTGGCTAGCGGATGTTTTAATAAAAAATCTTCGTGAAAGATCAACAAATATCCTTTGCTTTCACAATCCATCGTTTGTAAATCCAGATACTGAACCTGATTGGGAGCAGTAAAACTTAGAACTCCTTTATCGTAATCATAATGTTGCTGGCCGTATTTTATTTTTCCTGTGGCATTTCTTTTTAGAGCGACACAATAAAATCTATTTGTGAAACCTTCCCAAACTTTATCTTCAATAAAATTACTTTCAGATAGATTGATAACACTTACCAAAGGATGCTTGGGTTCAGGCAAAGAAAGTAATTTGTGGAATGCAGAAACAGATTTTATGGTGTTCATAATTGAAGTTTTTAAATGTTTTTTTCTTGGGCAGCTTTATCCGCCTTCCGCTCCCAATCTTTTGTTCGTTCCTCACAAAAGGATTTCCGCTCAAGTCGGGCTGCGATCGTATTGCGCTTTAATATAAACCTCATAGGTTTCAAAAACCTATGAGGTTTGAATTTCTAACCTATCAAAGCTACTCATTAATAATCCAAAAGTCCCATTCCGAATTCATCATAGGTTGCTCCGGTGTCTGTACCCAAAGGTACAATACTTTCCAGCTTTTGAAGATCGGCTTCACTTAGCACAATTTTACTTGCTTCAATATTTTGTTCTAGATATTTTCTGCGTTTGGTTCCCGGAATTGGAATGATTCCTTTGCTAATGATCCAGGCTAATGCCAGTTGTGATGAACTAATATTTTTCTCTTTGGCAAGACTTTCAATGGCCTCTACGAGTTCAATATTTTTATGGAAATATTGTTCTTGAAAACGAGGAATTCCTCTACGGAAATCATTTTCAGGCAAATCATCAATAGAACGAATCTGTCCGGATAAAAATCCTCTTCCCAAAGGAGAATACGCAACGAAACCGATTTCTAATTCGTTTAATGTTTTTATGACTCCTTTTTCTTCTACTGTTCTTTCAAAAAGAGAGAATTCACTTTGAACTGCCGTAATAGGATGAACGACATGCGCTCTTTTCACTGTTTCAGAAGACACTTCTGATAAACCAATGTATCCTACTTTTCCTTCTTTTACCAATTCTGCCATTGCTTCCACCGTTTCTTCAATGGGCGTATTTTTATCCAAACGATGCATGTAATACAAATCGATATAATCTGTTTTTAGATTTTTAAGAGAACGTTCAACAGCTTTTTTTATATAATCTTTGCTTCCATTGATTGCCCATGTTACTTTATCGTTGTCATCAATTTCCCAACCGAATTTTGTAGCAATAATATATTGATCTCGATTCCCATCAATCGCTTTTGCGATCAATTGTTCGTTTTTGAAAGGACCATACAAATCGGCAGTGTCCAAAAAATTCCCTCCCAATTCCAAAGAACGGTGAATGGTTGCAATGGCTTCTTTTTCGTCAGTTTTACCATACATATCTGCATCACCGAAACCTGTCATTCCCATGCATCCCAAACCTATGCTGGGAATTATTAATCCTTGATTTCCTAATTTTACTTTGTTCATATTCGTAGTGTTGATTTAACAATACAAAAGTCAGCAGAAATTAGAAATCGGGTGTATGCAAAACGATGGATGTTGTATGCGAATTACAGATAAATGAATGATGGTAATTTTGTTTCTCGCAGATTGAGCAAATTTAGCAGATGATTATGTTTGAAAATCTGCGTAATCTGCGGGAAAATTTATCCAATATTTGTCATTTTGAAGGAATTTAAAGAACGTAAATAAAGTTATGTTTAGATTCCACGCTCCACTGCGTTCCGCTCTGAATGACAGCTTTGCGGATTTTATTTGTGAAAATTCGTGTAAAACATCAGTGTGATTTGTGTTTAAACAAGAATTATTTTCTAGCCTTAGCACTCATATAAAAACTCAGTTTTCCACCATTCATAATATCAGAATGCTTCAATGTAAAGTTTTTAATTTCTTTTCCATTGAGAAGAATTTTTTCAACATATACATTTTTAGAACTTTGATTGATGGCTTCAATTTCAAAATTTTTTCCGTTTTCTAAATTCAAAACAGCATGATTTACCGCCGGGCTTCCAATCGCGTAATCTTCTGAACCCGGAGCTACAGGATAAAAACCAAGTGAACTCAAAATATACCAAGCACTCATTTGTCCAGTATCGTCATTTCCGCCTAATCCATCAGGAGTTGCTTTGTATTGCATTTCTAAAATTCGTCTGATCTGCGCTTGAGTTTTCCAAGGTTGCCCAGCCCAATTGTAGAAATAAGCAACATGATGTGCCGGTTCGTTCCCGTGAACATATCCGCCAATAATTCCTTCTCTTGTAATATCTTCTGTATCTGCAAAAAACTCGTCGGGTAAATGCATGGTGAATAACTCATCTAATTTTGAAGCGAATTTTTTCTTTCCACCCATCATTTTAATTAATTCATCCGGATTTTGCGGAACGAAGAAGCTGTAATTCCAAGAATTTCCTTCAATGAAACCTTGTCCATGCGTACTCAGTGCATTAAAATCTTTTTTGAAACTTCCATCTACTAAGCGGGGACGCATAAATCCGATGGTTTTATCAAAATTGTTTTTCCAGTTTTCAGAACGTTTGATGAATTGGTTGTAAATTTCTGTTTCACCCAAATGTTTCGCCAACTGAGCAATTGCCCAATCATCATATGCATATTCTAAGGTGTTGGAAACAGAAGTTCCACTTTTTTCTGCAGGAATATATCCTAAATCAATATATTGCCCGATGCCTTCGTAATCCCTTTTGTTGGCTGTTTCAACGCAAGCCATTAGCGCAGCTTTTGCATCACCATTATAATTTCCTTTAATAATGGCATCGGCAACTACGCTCACACTGTGATAACCACTCATACACCAATTATCATTCGCATAATGAGACCAAATAGGCAACATCTTCATCGAGAATTGATTGTAATGAGCCATCATCGATTTCACCATATCTCCATTTCTTTTAGGTTGAATAATATTAAAGAAAGGATGAAGTGCTCGATAGGTATCCCAAATAGAGAAGGTTGTATAATTCGTAAAACCTTCTGCTTTGTGAATGTTTTGATCTAAACCTTTATACTCCCCGTTAACATCTGTATAGGTTGTCGGGTTGATAAACGTATGGTACATGGCTGTATAAAAATTTGTCTTTTCAGTTTCAGAACCTTTAATGACAATTTTATTTAATTCCTTATTCCAGGTTTCCTGCGTTTTTGCTTTCACCTCATCAAAAGATAAATTACCCACTTCTTTCTCTAAGTTTTCTAGAGCATTCACCTGACTTACGGGGGAAATGGCCAATTTAACTTCAATGGCTTCATTTTCATTGGTATCGAAATCAAAATACATTTTCAGGTTCTTTCCCGCGATTTCAGGAAAGTTTTTGGTTTGGTCAAATTTTCTCCAAAAACCATTGTAAACTTGTTTTCCGTCATAATTTTTCTGTCCATAAGATTTAAATGGTTTTGAAAATTTCATAGCGAAATAAACCGTTCTCGTTCTTGCCCAACCATTGGTTTGTCGGTAACCAGTAATGGTATTTCCGTTTTCTACACGAACATATGTCCAAACATTTTTACCCTCATAATTGTAAATTCCGGCCATTAAATCCAAAATAATATGAGCTTGGTCAGACTTTGGGAATGTGTAGCGATGGACTCCGACTCTGGTTGTAGCCGTTAATTCTGCTAAAATATGATGATCGTCAAGCTTTACTTTATAATATCCGGCTTCTGCTTTCTCGTTTTGATGGGAGAATCTACTTCTGTAGCCACTTTCAGGATTTGAAGCAGTTCCGGGATTCAACTGTAATTTTCCCACGGTTGGCATAACAAGGAAATCTCCTAAATCGGAATGTCCTGTTCCACTAAAATGGGTAGAACTGAAACCTACAATTGTTTTGTCTTCATAACGATATCCGGCACAATATTTATAGACGTCACCGTTGTATTTCCCATTGAGTTCGTAAGAAATAGTATCTGTTTCAGGACTTAACTGAACAGCTCCAAAAGGCGCCGTTGCTCCGGGATACGTATGTCCCATTTTTTCCGTTCCTATTAATGGATTAACATATTGATAGAGCTTTTCGAATTGTTGAGCTTTAAGATGTAAACTAAATGATAAAAATAATAGAAAAATAGAAATTCCCGAATTTTTCATGGATGAATATTTTTTTGAAGAGTAAATTTAGATAAAATCAAAGAATAATTATTTATCGTTTTAAAGTCAGACTAAAATCATGGCAAAATATTTTTGTTGGAAAATCTCAAAGGCGCAAAGGTTTATTATATTTATGCGTTTTAAGACGCAATAAAATCAAAGATTTTCAGCAAGCGTTATGTTATATTAACTCTGCAATAATTTTCCAATCCTAAATTTTATCGAAGATAAAATCCTTGCGCCTTATAAACGGTATTTTCAATTAAAATTTGCGTCTTTGCGATATTCCAACAGATTTGTTTATCATTTTTCAGAAAACCGGAAACCTATTCCATGAAGATTTTCAATAATTATATTTTGTTCATCAACCAATAGTTTTCGCAATCTCGAAATAAATACATCCAAGCTTCGTCCCATAAAGTAATCGTCATCTCCCCAAATGGCTTTAAGAATATCTTGTCTTTTTACAACGCTATTTTTATGGCGAATAAAATATAATAACAATTCAGATTCCCTCTGGGTAAGACTAATGGTGCTTAATGTATCTTGTAACGTATAGTTTTTGGGATCAAAATCATATTTTCCGATTTTGTATTTTGATGGAGTGGTGCTTGTTTTCTTTGAACGCTTTAGGAAAACTTCAATTTTTAGAATGAGTTCTTCAATACTGAAAGGTTTTACCAAATAATCATCTGCGCCAATTTTCAGTCCTTTAATTCTGTCTTCTTTCAAAGCTTTCGCTGAAATAAAAATAATAGGGATCTCAGTGTTTTTATCACGAATGTATTGCGCTAATTCAAATCCGTTGAGTTCGGGCATCATAATATCTAAAAGGCAAATGTCAAAACTTTTGCTGTTGAATGCTTCCAATGCAGATTTTCCATCAGGATAACAATCTATATCATAATAACTTTCTAAGCTATCCTGAATAAGGAAGGCTATTGTATTATCATCTTCGGCATATAAAATTTTAGATTTTTCCATGATTTGCACTGATATTTTTAAGATGGTAAAAACAAGGTGATCGTAATTCCTCCATCCGTATTGTTTTCCACTGAAATTTTCCAGTTATGTTGCTGAACGATTTTTTTTACGTAAAATAAACCTAATCCAAAACCGTTAACCTCATCACTCTTTTTTGTATTTACTCTGTAAAATTTATCAAAAATATGAGGAATGTTTTTAGGGGGAATTCCCATCCCGTTATCTTTAAATTTTAAATATAAACCTTTTGAATCTTTAAAAGAAGAAATGATAATATTGGGTGTTGTTTCACAATACTTGATGGAGTTGTCTAAAATATTATAGACGATATTGGTAAAGTGAAATTCATCGGCAATTATTGATGTATTGTTTTCAATTTCTATTTGGATAGAAAGGTTTTCATTCTTTTGTTTTATCGTGTCTACAATTTCTAGAATGAAAGGTAATAAAACTATTTTCTGAGGCTTTAATGATAAACCGGAAGCATCATTTTTGGCAATGTTTAGTATTTTTTCAATATGATTATTAAGCTTATAGCCTTGATCTGTGATGATAGAAGTGTAGGTCTGGAGCTTAGGGTTTTCCTTTATGAGCTCTTGCTTCGTGAGTGCTTCTGAAGCCAACAATATGGATGACAGAGGAGTCTTAAACTCATGGGTCATATTGTTGATAAAATCACGCTGGAGTTCTGAGAATTTTTTCTGTTGAATGATAGTGTATATAGAATAAACATATACCAAAAGAATAATAATAAGAGCAAAGGTGAGTATATACCAAAAACGTAGTGAACTGATAAGATACGTAGCTTTATCGGGAAAACGGATGGAAAAATAATAGACTAAATTGGCATGTTTCGGAAATTTAATCATCTTCGTATTAGGACTTTCCTGATGGGTTGAAATATATTTCCCATACATCATTTGGTCACTATGGCAATTGTATAATGCGTAAACGTAATCGGTATTTATTTGTAAACGGGTAAATTCTGTTCTCAGATAATGTTCCAGTACGGCAGGATGAAATTCATTATTAATATTAACCACATAATAGTCGTTGGAAATATTCTGCACCGGACTTTCGTTAAAAGAAGTTTTTCCTCCGGATAGTTTCTCCACCACTTCCAGTAAAGCGATATTTACGGTTTGGTTAAATTTTTTATCCTCAATATTATAGGCTTGTCTGGTCCATAAAAGCTGGGCTATCAAAATTCCGATAATAGCAACAAATCCGAGTGTTATAATAATATTGAGTTTCTTTATTTCCATTTACCGAAGCAATATTATCCAAAAATATCTATTAATCTTTTATCATTAACAACTTATTAACAAATGTTTGATAGCGGTTAACATGTTGGGTTAATAATCAGCTTTACATTTGCTATATCAAAAAATAATAATCGTTTTTTTATATATTTAACTATTAATAAAATTTATACTCATGAAAAATTTAAAAATTACTGCTCTTTTAGCTGTGTTAGCATGTTCTCCGTTTTACGCAAATGTATTTCCTGCTGAAGGAACTCCTGTTGTAAGAACAATTGCAGCTGATATCACATGGAAATCAGAATCTATTGATGTTGGAAATATTCCTCAAGGAAAGCCAAAATTGATCAGATTCGAATTTACGAATACATCTAAAAAGCCAATCGTTATAGAAAATGTAGCACCATCTTGTGGATGTACTACGGCAGATTATACTAAAACGCCAATTCTTCCTGGAAAAAAAGGATTTGTAGAAGCAAGTTTTAATGCTGCAGCTGCAGGCCCATTCATGAAAACGGTTAACGTTACAACAAGTGAAAGTAAGACACCTAAAACACTTTCGTTTAAAGGAACTGTTACTGCATAATTAATTTAATCTTGTTCAATAAAAAGCAGCCTGACCATTTATTGTCAGGTTGCTTTTTTTGTTTTTTATTTGAAGCTATTTCCTGCTTTCTGCTGTATCTTTTTTGTTACGGCCTCCGCTTTGCTCCGGCCGCAACAAAAAAGGATGTCGCTTCAATCAGGGCTAGGGTGTTTGTCTACATTATATTTTTTTATCACAAAATCAACCTTCAGTTTGTTATTCCATAGGAAGCTAGAACGCAATCTTTCTCTAAACCTCACAGGTTTTTAAAACCTGTGAGGTTTGTTTTAACACATAGAATATCAAGGTTAGGATTTTCAGCCATTTCTTTAGATTCTTCAATGGTTAAGACAATAAAATGTAAAACAATTATTTATAGCATTATTTCTTGATTTATTTTAAAGCATTACATTTTAATATTCATTATTTTTAGGAAAAATTAAAACATATGAATCTATATACACAACCCATGTTGCGTGAAGATGCACTAAAAGATAAAGTAGCCATCGTTACAGGTGGTGGAAGTGGTCTTGGAAAAGCAATGACCAAATATTTTCTTCAATTGGGCGCAAAAGTGGTGATTACTTCCAGAAATTTAGAGAAACTACAGGGAACAGCAAAAGAACTGGAAGAAGAAACGGGAGGTAAAGTTCTTTGCGTTGCGTGTGATGTAAGAAATTGGGATGAGGTAGAAGCAATGAAAGAAGCTGCTTTGAAAGAATTTGGCAGAATTGATATTCTATTAAATAATGCAGCCGGAAACTTTATCTCTCCAACAGAAAGATTGACCCATTCTGCTTTTGATTCTATTTTAGATATTGTATTAAAAGGAACAAAAAACTGTACGCTTTCCGTTGGAAAACATTGGATTGATTCAAAAACTCCGGGAACCGTTTTAAATATCGTAACAACGTATGCATGGACAGGTTCTGCTTATGTCGTTCCATCAGCCTGTGCAAAAGCAGGAGTATTGGCAATGACAAGATCTCTTGCCGTTGAGTGGGGGAAATATAATATTCGATTCAATGCAATTGCACCGGGACCATTTCCTACAAAAGGAGCATGGGACAGACTACTTCCGGGAGATATGAAAGATCAATTTGATTTAGCCAAGAAAAACCCGCTTAAAAGGGTAGGTGAACATCAGGAATTGGCAAATCTTGCTGCTTATTTAGTTTCTGACTTTTCATCTTTTGTGAATGGAGAAGTCGTAACCATCGACGGTGGTGAATGGCTGCAAGGCGCAGGAGAATTTAATATGCTCGAAGATATTCCGCAAGAAATGTGGGACGCGCTGGAAGCGATGATCAAAGCAAAAAAATCAAATTAATACCTATAAAGATCCCGGATTTGTAACAATTCCGGGATTTTTTTTACCTATCCTAGTAAGATTATAAAACTTCACCGAATGAATTTTAAACTTCCAATCCTTGCTTCTGCAATGGCTGTATTCCTGTTTTCAGGATCTGCTCTTGCACAGGAAGCTCCAAAATATGATTATGCAGAGGTATTCAAGCCTTTCTTTTATCCTCAAACAGGCACAGAAACACGTTCTGCAAGTGGCCAACCCGGACATGCTTATTGGCAGAACTCAGCAGACTATAATCTGAATGTGAGCCTGAATGATACTAAAAACGAAATCACAGGAACTGCAGAAATTACTTACACCAACAACAGTCCGGATAAACTGGGCTTTCTTTGGTTACAGCTAGATCAGAATTTATTTTCAAAAGATTCCCGTGGGAATTCTGTTGTTCCTATTGCAGGAAGCAGAAACGGTGCTCATGGAGAAGAGTTTGATGGTGGATATAGAATTAAATCTGTACAACTTGACGGCAAAGATGTGAAATACACCATCACTGATACAAGAATGCAGATCGATCTTCCGAAAGAGCTTAAAGCAAAAGGAGGTATTGCCAAAATTAAAATTGACTACTCATTTGTTTCTCCAGAATACGGATCTGACAGAATGGGCGTGCAGCAAACCAAAAACGGTAAAGTTTTCACCATCGCACAATGGTATCCTAGGATGTGTGTGTATGATGATGTGTTGGGATGGAATACAATGCCTTATTTGGGAGCATCAGAATTTTACTTAGAATATGGTAATATCATTGCCAATATCACTGTACCGGCTAATCATTATGTGGTGGCTTCAGGAGAGCTTCTTAATGAAAAAGAAGTCTATAGTAAAGAAGAAAACAACCGATGGAGCCAGGCTAGGAATAGTGATAAAACAGTTACGATTCATTCAGAATCTGAAATTGGAAAAAATAATGCTTCAGGAACTAAAACATGGAAATTTAAAATAGATCAGGCCAGAGATTTTGCTTGGGCTTCTTCTTCGGCATTTGTTTTAGATGCAGCAAGAATTAATCTGCCAAGTGGGAAAAAATCTTTAGCTATTTCTGCTTATCCTGTGGAAAGTGAAGGTGAAAAAGCATGGGGAAGATCTACAGAATATACCAAAGCAGCGATAGAACATTATTCACAAAAATGGTATGAATATACTTATCCGGCAGCTACCAATGTAGCAGGAAATGAAGGCGGAATGGAATATCCGGGAATTGTTTTCTGCCATATGGATTCTAAAGGCCAAGGTCTTTGGGGGGTTACAGATCATGAATTTGGTCACAACTGGTTTCCAATGATTGTAGGATCTAACGAGAGGTTATTTGCCTGGATGGATGAAGGTTTTAATACTTTTATCAATGGTATTTCAACAGAGGCTTTCAACAAAGGGGAATATTACAAGAAACAGGATATGGCTAAAGCCGGGAGCTTTATGATGAGTGATAATCTGGAGCCGATTATGGTAGGCCCGGATAATATGAGAGAGGCAAGTATTGGTGCATTGGCTTATTATAAACCTGGTGCTGGAATGTCTATTCTAAGAGAAACTATTCTTGGGCCGGAGAAATTTGATAAAGCATTCAGAACATATATTGATCGTTGGGCTTTCAAACATCCAACCCCTTGGGACTTCTTCCATACGATGGAAAATGTTTCAGGCGAAGAATTAAATTGGTTCTGGAGAGGTTGGTTTTTTAATAAATGGAAAATTGACCAGGCCGTTAAAAATGTAAAATATATTAATGGTGATTTTAAAAACGGAGTTCAGATTACTGTTGAAAACCTTGGCCAGTTACCAATGCCTACAACGGTTCAATTGAAATTCAAAGATGGAACAACAAAAAATATAAAGATCCCCGTTGAAGTCTGGAAGAGAAATAAACAATGGATATTCAAAGTAGATTCTGATAAAGAAGTAGAGATTGTAAAGCTGGATCCGGATTCTAAAATTCCTGATATTAACATGAAAAATAATTCTTTGGCACTTTCAGATATAAAACCTGTTGATAAGATCGATACAAAAGATTTTTCAGGAACTTACGGAAGCAAAGAAACTCAATTAAAAATAACATTTATTGAAAAGAATGGTGTGCTTTATGGAAAAGCAGGAAGACAAGAGGAATTCCCTCTGGAATATTCAGGAGATAATAAATTCATTTTTGATCAGGAAAATCTTACTATTGTTTTTAGTAAAGACAAAAAAGAAATTACTCTTAAAGATGGTGGAAAAGAATTCAAATTCACTAAAGAATAATATTCTTGAAAAAAGTGTAATATAACAGTATCATTATATCTCTAAAACTTCTCTCTCGCAGAGAAGTTTTTTTGTTGATTTAGAATAGATTATAAGCTTTGTTTACGGAGATGAAACTTATTTTTTTCTGATTTCTAAGTGACGCATGATGGACCGATTTCCTTTCCATTCCAATAATTTTTCATTAATGAGCATATGGATTCTGTATAAAAGATAATAATCTCCGATGGTAGATTTTTGTTTCCCCATTGTTTCCCCAATTATTCTTGCAGCTTTTTGATAATCTGAAGTACAGTTATCTAAAATGCTCTGATCATAATATTCTTCGTTTACTGAGATGATGTCATCATCCTGCAATATTCTGTTTGTTTTTTGATCTCCTTTTAGTCTTTCCCATTCGTCGCCATATAATAATTTATGATGCTCTTCTATTTTTTTTCCGATATTGAAAATTCCATCTAAATCTTCAGGATCCTGTATGGCTAAACAATTGGTTGTATAATCGTGTTCTGAATTCACAGGCCAATCATCTAGGTTTATCTCGTGTAATTCTCGGTCTTTTAAAAGACTGCAGTAGCGGTATAGCATTAATTTTTCACCTGCCTCGCTTCCGTACCAGATAATTAATGGTTTTTCTTTTGGAAAATCAATACTGAACTCGCTGGAAAGGTCAGAAAACTGGAAGTCACTTTCATGATCATTTTCTGTAGTGTTGGGCGAACAAATAGTATCAATTTTTTTCCAGTATGAAGTGAATTTTTCGTAATCGAGAGGTGAAGTAAGGTCATTCAATGGTCCCGTGGTAAGGTCATTGTAAATACAGTGTATTTGTATTTTATCATCCGGAAAATGAGTTCTGAAATAAGATTCTAAAGTTCCTCTTCCGGGATTGCTGTACACTAAATGAATTGCTTTTTTAAAATCGATCATCACTTTATTTTTTAGTTAATCAATTAAAGGTCATAACAATGAAAACTGAAATTCATGATATAAAATTAGCATTTCTTTTTAACAAAACTTATTTTTAAGGGAAATCAATTTCAAATCCAATTCCTCTCAGCGACTGAATTTTTATTTTTGGATCTTCAATCAAATATTTTCTCAATCGGCTGATAAATACATCAAGGCTTCTTCCGGTAAAATAATCGTTGGTTTCCCAAAGCGTATCCAAAATATCATCGCGTTTTATCATTTGATGATTGTGCTTTAAAAGATACAATAGAAGATCTTTTTCACGGATGGTTAAACGGATATCTCCTTTTGGGTGAGATAGCAATAGCTTTTCAGAATCCAAGCTATAGGCTCCGATTTTCACTTGCACTTGTAGTGTAGAGTAGGATGTTCTTTTTAGGATGTTCTTAATTCTAAGAACTAATTCTTCGGGATCGCAGGGCTTTGCAATGTAATCATCAGCTCCAATTTTAAGGCCTGTCAGACGGTCTATTTTTTGGTTTTTAGCAGTCAGGAAAAGAATAGGGAATTGTGGTTTTTCTTTTAAAATTATTTTAGAAAGAGAGAAACCATCAATATTAGGCATCATAATATCTAAGATGCCGATTTGAAAATTGAAATCAGAGGTTAAAATGGGTACAACATCTTCAGGATTTTGAAACCAGGTTACGTCGAAGTCTTCCAGTTCGAGATACTGCTTAAGGATCATTCCAAAATCAGCATCGTCTTCCACCAATAGAATTTTAGTTTTCATAAGGAATGGTTATTTTAAAAGTTGTTCCTTCTTTAATCGTGCTTTCTGCTTCTATTTTTCCGTTGTATTTTTCGATGATCTTTTTAACAAAATAAAGACCTAATCCTAATCCTTTTGTATTATGAATGTTGTTAGACTGTATTCTGTAAAACTTTTCAAAAATATTTTTAAGTTCCTTTTTTTCGATGCCTTGTCCGTTATCTGAAACCTTGATTTCTAGTTTTTTTTGTGGACTAGAAATGTGAACCTCAACAATGGATGAGCCATATTTTACACTGTTTTCGCAGAGGTTTTTAATAATGGTTTCCATCAGGTTTTTATCAAAAGGAAGCTGCTGAGAAATTCCATTTTTTAAAACAAATTGAATCTGAGGATAGGTAAACGCAAGATCTTTAATAAAGAAATTCCAATCTTCAGGTTGTATTTCTGAAATTTCGTTTTCTGTTTCATCTTTATGAAGCTGCTGCATAAGGCTTTCAAGACGTGAGATCTGTCGCTCTATTAAGGGAAGCATTTCCGGATTCCAATCTTTTTTCAAAGCTTTGGATGCTATTTTTAAAGTGGCAATAGGAGTTTTAAATTCATGAGAGATATTATCTACAACAGTATGTAAAATTTCAACTTGTTTCTGCTGTTTAATTAAATTTTTAACTGTAAAAATATAAAGTACTAATACGCTTATCAGGA
The DNA here is from genome assembly GCF_900142445.1 of Chryseobacterium polytrichastri. Classification (GTDB taxonomy): domain Bacteria; phylum Bacteroidota; class Bacteroidia; order Flavobacteriales; family Weeksellaceae; genus Chryseobacterium; species Chryseobacterium polytrichastri. The sequence continues at coordinate 13,768 of NZ_FRAV01000058.1, forward strand.
GCGCAATACAACATAGAAAAAGCAGGGTTAATTCCTTAAAAACGATACTTTTAATATTTAATATTTCGAAGTCTGTCTGGCTTTTTACACGGAAACTATTATTCTTAATTATTTTCTTATCATCGTCTGATGTTGATTTAGAAGAGGTTTGCCAATTTCCCGTATTTGAAATTCCTGGTTTTACAATTTTATTTCTCGTTTCAAAAAGGATAATGGGTTTTTCAAGCAGATTAGTATTACTTGGGAGAAAGATAATTGATAAATATTCTACTCTCACGGCAACTTTATAGCCTTCTTTTTCAAATTGTTTATCTACATAATTACTGAGCTGATCTATGTTATCTTTCCTATTTTGTTCAAACAGATCTAAAAAGTCTTTTTTGTTGATTTTTTTATCGGTATACTCAATGAAAATATGCTGTAGAGATTCATCTGATGCTTTTTTTAAACCTCTTCTATCTTCAAGATTATCGGTATATTGAGTAAGCTTATTATGAACACTTCTGTAAATTTCCCGCTCTTTTACCTGATAGGTCTTATACATAAAATAAGCCTGTATCCCTAAAAGAAGAAGGAACAGGGCGGCAAAGAGCGCAATGAGATTTTTACTTTTCAAAATCATGATAACAAATATAAAAACTTTAGCACTTCTTCAATAGCCGTTAACTCATCATTAACCTTTCATTAACCGAGATTATTAGATTAAATATTGATTTTTGTAGTGTCAATAAAAGTCTGTTTTTCTATTGTTTAAAAATAAAGAAATAGAAATTGGCAGCTCTATGAAATTTTTGATTGTTTACTATAATAAAATAACTCCATGGAAAAAATAAGTATTCTTTTGATGTTATCAGTTGGCGCTCTTATAAAGGCGCAATATAAAAATGATTCGTCTAAGACTGTTTACGAGCAGCGGGAAGTAACGGTGAGTGTTGAAACAAAACATAATGTTCAATGGAAAATTGAAAAAATTTCAAAAGAAAATAACAGGCACAATCTTCAAAAAGCAACCGCTGTATTCGAAGGGAAAAGCTGGACGGCTTGGTTTACTACAGATATTGCGGTTTCTGAAGGATTGTCCACATTCAAAGGGCTTCCGGGATTTGTTCTGTATTTAGAAGATAATGATAAAGATTTTGTGTATAAAAAGAATTTGAAAGGATAAAGACTAATATAAAACAAACCATGATATCATACACAAATAGGGATTAATTATTCGGTGTTGCTAATGTTTAATCCTATATAATTAATCCCTTAATGAAAAAAATAATTCTTCTTTTTATTTTAGTATCCTGCTGCATTGTTATAAATGCACAAACTCATCGGTTTATCTATGAACTTCAATATAAACCAGATTCTACCGTCGCGGAGTATGACAAACAGGAAATGGTATTAGATGTGAATCCTGATGATGTAAAATTTTATGAATATAATTTTCTAGTGAGTGACTCGATTAATATTCTGCATGGTGACAGCTCAGCTCAACATACAAGCCAGAGCGGGCAAACGCTTATTAGAAAAAAAGATTCTGATAAGAATAAAAACTACGTACAGATTATGATGATGCCTTATTATTATGTTTTTGAGACGGAAGATCATATTCAGTGGAGAATAGAACCCGAAACAAAGAAAATGGAAGGTTATAATCTTCAAAAAGCGACTACTCAATTTGGAGGTAGAAACTGGGTTGCATGGTTTACTCCAGATATTGCTATTTCAGAAGGACCTTATAAATTTAGAGGGCTGCCGGGTTTGATTATGTATGTAGAAGATAGCAAGAAAAACTTTATATACTCTTTCTCAAGAAATAAGAACTTACCAAAGACCTATAATACGAACGCCTTTGTGGAAAGACATTATTCATTAATGCCTATTGCGATTAACTTTAAGAATTGGATAAAATTAAATTTAGAATTTTATAATGATCCTTATGCAAGAATGAGAACTGATTTTCAGCCAGATTGGAATGTTCAGATTAACGGAAGAAAAATAAAAAGTAAAGAAGAGTTTGGAGAATTATCTAAACAAACGCAGGCAGAAATAAAAAAATATTATAACCCCATAGAATTGGATAAAGTGATTCCTTATCCTTAAAAAAACGTTTAACTAATTATTGTTTTAGGCTTGAATACATTGTTGTTCAAGCTTTTTTTATTTTGGCTCCAATTAATACGGAAAGATCAAAAATAGTAAAACGGGCTTTAACCTATCATTAACCTTCTGTTAACCGAAATTCTCTAAGGTAAATTAGACTTTTGTATCAGAATATTTGTCGGCTGATATTTTCTGTTTATAAACATTGGCCCTCATTAAAAAATTAATCATGTATAAATTTTTTCTTTTTTTATGTTTTCCGATTTTTATGTTTTCACAAAAGCAAAAGATTGAGGGAACCGTTTTGAATGCTCAGAATGAAAAGCTTTCTTTAGTTTCTATTGAAGTATATAATTCTCAAAATATATTGTTAAAAACATTAACGACCAATGAGAATGGAATTTTTACGCTGGAAGGTATTCCCGAAAATTCTGTGAAGCTGGTTATTAAAGATTTAGAATATTCCAAATTTGAAAAAGACCTGGATCTGGAAAAACAGAATCAGCCTTTACTGATTGTTTTGAAGAAAGACATTCAGGATATCCAAGAAGTGGTGATGACCAAGCAAAAGCCTTTAGTAAAAAGGAAAATTGACCGTTTAGAATTTAATGTAGAAAATAGTAATATTTCTTCGCTCAACGCATGGGAAATTCTTAAAAAGACACCGGGCGTAACCTCAAGTAATGATGTATTGGCGATCAAAGGAAGCCAAAGTATTCTTGTAACCATTAACGATAAAAAAGTAATGTTGACAGGTGATGAGCTGAAAAATCTATTAGAAAATACCCAAGGAAGCGATATGAAATCGGTGGAAGTAATTACGAATCCGCCTGCAAAATATGAAGCATCAGGAAGTGCTGTGTTGAACATTGTGTTAAAGAAAAATAAGATAGAAGGGTATCGTGGAGTTCTTTCTTCTAAATATGTACAAAGTCAGTATGCAAAAGGCGTAGCAGGGATTTCTCAATACTATAAGAAAGATAAACTTTCTGTAATGGGAAGCTATTACCGAGGAACCGGAACGTATTACAGAGAAGGAACGGATTATGTAAATTATATAGAAGATCAGCAAAGATGGGTCAGCACAATGAACCGTAAAGACCAAAATAAAAGCCAGAATACCTTGAATTTTAATGTAGAATATGAAATAGACAGCCTTACGAATGTAAGTCTTAATTATTCAGGTTCTTTTAATCCGAAATCTTTCGGGACGTATAATGTGCCCACTTTAATTTATAATAGTCAGGATGTTGTAGAATCTAATTATACAACAATTAATGATCATAATTCTCGCTCCATCAACAATACGGTGAGTTTTCAGGCGGATAGAAAACTAAATAAGAAAAGTAAGTTAACATGGACGAATTATTTCGCAGGAAACAACAATCAGAAATATCAAAATGTATTAACATATCTTGATTTTGTGAATCAATCGCCAAAAGAAAATAACTTTGTCACCAATAACAAAAGTGATGTTCAGTTGTATTCTACTCAATTTGATTATCAATGGAAAAACGATAAATGGGAATTAGAATCAGGTTCCAAATATAGTTTTGTAAAGACCAGTAGCCAATTAGATTTTTCGGATAATGAAAACGGTCAATTACAATACAGAGCAGATAAAAGCAATGTTTTTGATTATAAAGAACACAATTTTGCGCTTTATTCATCGCTTTCTTACAATCCCGGAAAATGGAATTTCAAAGCCGGACTTCGTGCAGAAAAAACTGATTTGGAAGGTGTCGTTTCAGAACCTTATGAGGTAAATAAAAATAACTACTGGAAATTATTCCCCACCTTATACGCCCAATATACTACAGAAGGCAATCATCAATTTGGTTTGTCTTATGGGAAAAGAATCAGCAGACCTTCCTATTCTTGGTTGAATCCTGCAAAATCATATTATAATCTATTTTCTTATTTTCAGGGAGATCCGAAATTGAAAGCAACGATTATTCATAATCTTAATTTCACATATACCTGGAAAGAATGGAATCTCGATTTTTATTACCGAAAAGAAATTTCTCCCTCGATGGAAATCTCTTATCAGGACCCGAGTAATAATAATCTGATTTATCATTATACTAATATTGAAAAAGGACAGGCGTATGGATTAAGCGTCTATAAAAATTTCCAAATCAAGCCTTGGTGGAGCTTAAGTGTTTCTGAAAATATTGAGCATAATGAAAATTATTTTATTGGGATAGATGATCTTTTATATAAGAATAAAGTTTGGAATTGGGGTTCGGATGTTTCTACAAGTTTCACTTTGCAGAAAAGTAGTGATTGGAAATTGGAAGTAGGGCATCGTTATAATTCGCCTGCTATACAGGGAACTTTCAGAATATCGAGTTCTTCGGCTACGTATCTGGTGATGAATAAAAAGTTCTTCAATAAAAAACTAGAAGGAAGTTTGATGGTTAATGATATTTTTAAAACTTCCAAAGAAAAGATCAGTACAAAATACGGAAATCAGGATAACTATTTTCTAGATTACCGAGATACCCAAAATTTTATTATTTCCTTAAAATTTAATTTTGGAAACCAAGCCGTGAAAAACGTAAAGGCAATTAAAAAAGCAGATGAACAAGATAGAATGTAGAATGTTTTTAACTAAAATTTATAATTTCTAGGAGAAAGAATCGGTGGCTGTCTGTTACAATTTCCTTAATTTTGAGACCTATCTTTTAAAATGTAGAGAAATGAAGAAATTCCTTTTCGGATTAATAATGGTCACTTCATGGCAGATATCTTCTGCGCAGGAATTGTACATGCCGAGAAATATTAAAAAAGCGTATGAAAATGGAACAAGAGATATTTCAGGGGCTCCCGGAAAAAACTATTGGCAAAACAAAGGAATTTATAATGTTGAGGTAAAAGTAGACGCCAATACCAAAATTGTTTCAGGAAAGGAAACAATTGTTTACACCAATAGCAGCCCGAATGATTTGGATGAATTAGCCATAAGATTTGTGAATAACCTTCACAAGCCTCAATCACCAAGATCTGGGTTTGTTTCTAAGGATTTTCTGTCTTCTGGTTTACATATTAAATCTTTCATCGTGAATGGTGAAAAGTATGCCATCAACAGTGAAGATTGGAGTACCGTTGAGAAAGTAAAATTGAATTCTGCTTTAAAATCTAAGGCGAAAGCTGAGGTTAAGATTGAATGGGAATATCCTTTATCCGTACAAAGTGGAAGAGAAGGGCAAATAGATCCCGAAACTTTTTACGTAGCCTATTCTTTCCCAAGAATTTCTGTGTATGACGATTACAATGGTTGGGATATGATTCAGCATTCTGACAGACAGGAGTTTTATAACGATTTTAATGATTATACATTTGCTATCTCAGCGCCTAAAAATTATGTAGTTTGGTCAACGGGAGATTTCTTAAACCCAGATGAGGTTCTTCAGGCAGAATATTTAAAAAGATATAAAGCTTCTTTAAAAAGTGATAAACTAATGCATGTTGCTACCGAACAGGAGATGAAATCGGGAAAAGTAACCAGGCAAAATAAATGGAATGTCTGGAAATTTAAAGCCAACCATATTACCGATTTTTGTTTTGCATTAAGCAATCATTATGTTTGGGATGCGGCCAGCGTTCAGTTAAAAACAAAAAGAGCCAGCGTTCAGGCAGGATACAAAGCAGGAGCAAAAGATTTTGAGCATTATGTAGACTGGATGCGTTATAATCTGGATTGGTTCTCAAAAAAATGGCCGGGTGTAGAATATCCGTACAATGTAATGACGGCGATTCAAGGATATGCAGATATGGAATATCCAATGATGATTAATGATTCTACAATTCCGGATAATTTTCAGGATGCGAGATTAACAGCTGATCATGAAATTGCACATACCTATTTCCCTTTCTATATGGGAATCAACGAAACGCGTTATGCTTTTATGGATGAAGGTTGGGCAACAACTTTGGAGTATTTAATTGGAATTGATGAAAACGGTGAAGCTGCTGCGAAAGATTTCTATAAAAATTTCAGAGTGAAAAAATGGATCAAAGATCCCTCTACGGAAGAAGATCAACCCATTATTTCAATGAGTACACAGGTAAGTGGAGCCGGATACGGAAACAATTCTTACGTAAAAGCATCTTTGTCTTATCTTGCTTTGAAAGATTATTTGGGGGATGAAATATTTAAGAAAGCATTACATCATTACATGGATAACTGGAATGGGAAACACCCGATTCCGTGGGATTATTTTTATTCGATGAATGCAGGTTCTGGAAAAAATTTAAATTGGTTTTGGAATAATTGGTTTTACACCAATAATTATATTGATTTAAAAATTGCTGACGTTTCTCAATTGAATGATCTTTTAACGGTAAATGTAGATAATGTGGGAGGGTTTGCTATTCCTTTCGATGCCATATTATCCTATGAAGACGGAACGGTTGAGAAACTTCATTTTTCCCCTGCATTATGGGAGAAAGACCAAAAGCAGGCGGTCTTAACAATCCCAATTAAAAAGAAAGTGAAGTCTGTGAACTTAGATGGAGATCTTTTCATGGATTATACACCAGGAGATAATTTCAAAAATTTATAAAATGAAAGCCTTCAAATTCTGAAGGCTTTTTGATTTTTTATCATTAAAAATAAGCGGTTAACTTTAAGCCTAATGAAAAATATTTTATTCTTTCGTTAAAATTTTCTAAGTGTACGTTTTCATTAACTACCTCCTTAGTGTTTTCGTCTGATAATTCTTTAAAACGATATCTTATATCAGTTCTGGCCTGATTATAATCGGCGTAGGCAGTAATACCCAATTCAGGATTGAGTTTATAAGTGATAGAGGCTCCGCTGCTCCATCGAAAGTTTTTAGTAGGTTTATAATTGGCAATTTCGAGTTGATTATTGGGAAGATCAATACTTGGATCTTTTATAAATACCTTTCCACTGGCTGATACAAAATATCCACCGGTAGCTTTTAACATCAATTGCCATTTGTCCGAAAGATCATGAGCAAAATAAGGGCCTATACCGAAATTTAAGAAACCTAACGATTGCGTGGTGATATCAAAATTCCCATAATCGTCACTGAATTGTTGGGGCTTTATAGGAAAACTGCTGAAAGTCATTTCGCTTCCCACTCCCCATTTTTTTGAGAAAAAATAAGCACCTTCTAATCCTCCTTCAAAACCTCTTTGCTTTCTGGTATCCAGTTCTGATTCTTTAAGGAAATTTGTGGTAGCCAATGCTGAACCTATTTTTATAGAAAGAAAAGAAGGATTACCATTGCCTTCAATTTTGGAGAGCATTCCTAAATTATCTCCTTTGTTTTTGTAAATTTTATCAATAAAAAAATAACCTAATTCAGTTGAAATAATACCTATTCCGGCTCCTGCCAAAACGTCGGATATCCAATGTTTATTATTAAGGTTTCTTCCCAGACCGGTAATAGCTGCAGCACTATATCCTCCAATACTATAAGCTTGGTTTACAACACCATATTCTTTGTGTAAAAAGGAGGCATTAGTAAACGCCATAGCGGTATGACCTGACGGAAAGGATTTATTATTGGATTCATCAGGACGTTCTACTTTGGCTGTATACTTTACTCCATTAACAATAATTCCCATTATTACAATACTGGCGGCGTAAGAAAGCGTTGCACGTCCGATATTGTTTCGTCCTTTTACTCCTGCAAGGTTTAATCCATAAACGGTAGCTGCTGGGGCATATTGCAGATAATCATCATATCTCATCTTAAAAGTAGGTAGATAACGGTTTCTGGTCTCCCGAATGTTCTCTCTTTCTCCCCAAGTTGCCGCTGCAGCAGCAAAAAGCAGGGTAGGAGCAATAGATTTTTTTACCCATTCTTTTTTTAAGAAAGGTGTTTTTACAGAAATATCTCCTGTTGAGGCCGTATATTTTGGATTGGTTTCTGTCTGAATACTGTCTTGGGCTTTATAGAGGCCTAGCTGAAGCAGTAAGCAGAGCGTTAGTGTTATTTTTTTCATCCTTTTTGTTTGTAACCTTTTAAGTGGTAGGTTTAAACAGCTGCAAAAATATAAAAAATCCTTTCTCAAATATCTGAGAAAGGATTTTTATTTAAATATTTGTCTAGTCCTGAAATAGCGATACACAAAAAAATGATCGTTATGAAAGAATACTTAGAAACGCTTTATGTCAAGCGTACACAGAAAGATTACAGTTTAAGTTTGAAACTTCAGATTGTAAAAGAAATTGAATTCGGTAAATTAGGAATTACAGAATGTCGTAAGAAATATGGTAT
>NZ_FRAV01000045.1 GCF_900142445.1 Chryseobacterium polytrichastri
CATACAAAACAAAAAACCAAAGCAAAAACATTTTTGCTTTGGTTTAATTAATTATTTTTATCCTATAATCTGTATCGAATTTTTAGGACCAGACATAATTTTAGCATTAGCAGTTTTATTGGTATCCGTTTTCACAGTCACCAAATAAGCTCCCTGAATCAAATTCTGAGTATTGATCTTTGTCACTTTATTCTTCGTCTTTACGCTTTGTAATTGCCTTCCAGACATATCATACAAAAGGATATCAGCTTCTTTAAAGTCAAAACCAATTTCCACATATGCATAATCTGAAACAGGATTTGGATAGATTTTGATATCTTGTTTTACGATTAATTGGTCAATCTGTTTGTCTCCAAGCTTAACAATTTTCCAATTTTCTTTGCCTAGTTCTTCAGCACTCGTGCCTGCTAAAATGATAGAACCGTCTCTGTTGAGTTTGATATCAGCTAATCTTTCTTCTTTTTTAGAAGATTCTCCTTTCACATGTTTTCTCCACTCTTCATTTCCATTTTGATCTAAATACAGCATCCAAAAAGTTTCATCATCAGTTTGTATTCTACCCTCGGCCTGAGTATAACCACCGAGTAAGATACCTTTTGAGGTTTTATCATCTGAACCATGTAAAACACTCATTCCCATTAAAACATCTCTGTTCTTGAAGTTGTAAGACTTCTGCCAGATTTCTTCTCCTTTGTCATTGAGCGAGATCAACCATAGATCCGTACCCTCTTCAATGCCAACGGTTTTATTTCCGGATCTTTCAGATCTCGATTCTCCTCCAATTAAAAATCCTGTTGAAGTCAATGCCAATGTTCTCAAATGATCATCACCTTTTCCTCCAAAGTTCTTTTCCCATTCAACTTTGCCTTCCTTTGAAAGTTTGATGATCCAATAATCTCCTTCTCCAAAGTTTTCAGTTTTCTTTGAACCTCCGATAGTGCTTCTAGAATAAATCCCAAGCAAAGATCCTCCGTCGCGTGTTGGGATCATTTTTTCTACTTCATCTAATCCTTTTCCACCTAAAATAGATTGTGATAGCTCTTTTCCATTTTTGTCGAGCTTTATAATTAAAACATCTTTAGATCCATACCCTTTTGCGGAATTTTGAACATTTCCAGCTACAAAAAATCCTAAATCCGTCGTTTGAATGACAGCTCGTGCTTCTTCATCTGCATTTGATCCAAGTGTTTTTTGCCACAATTCGTCTCCAAATTCATTAAGCCTAATCAGCCATAAATCTGAACCTCCTTTAGAATCATCTTTTTTATCCAGACCTTTTCCCGAATAAGAAGTTCCTGCTAAAAGAAATCCTCCTTCTTGAGTTGCTACCGTTGATGAAAGAAAGTCGTGATTGTTTCCAGCGAAATATTTTTCCCAAGCTTTTTCGCCTTGCTGGTTAAGCTTGACCAAGTGAAAATCGTAGCCGTTGTTTTGTTTATTATCCGTAGAAAGTTTTTTAGATTGGATGGAACTACCAGTAATTAAATACTGTCCATCGATTGTTGTGGTGACCTGACTTAGAAAATCCTGAGTATTGGATTTAATGTCTTTTTGCCAAACTACTTCTTGAGCTGAAATCTGCCCAATCGCGCACAAGAAAAGTGCACTTATATAGAATTTCCTCATATATTGTTTTTCTTTGATTGTTAGTTTTAAGCGATGCAAAAATAATAATTTTAATTCACCTAATTGAGGCTTGTTAAAAATAATTAACTTGAAAAGGTATTATCTTTTTTCTTTATTAATGCAAAGCTAATCTCTCAATGCGACAAAACTTGTCGTATTAAAAGCCACATTCAATTTGATTCGTAAAAACGTGTTTATATAGATAATCGTGTTTAGCCTAAGGAAAGAAAGAACTGCAAACCATAAAAAAAGGGATCAAATTGATCCCTTTTTTTGCTTCTGCAACCACTCATCATGCCTTTTTCTAAATAAGTCATGTTTATAATCCTGATTTCTTTTGGCTGCATCTATGGAATGGGAAGTATGAATATCTGCATCTTCTTCTGCAAAATCTGCTAATTTTTCATAGTAGCAATGAAGTTCATCCAATTCTTTTTCAGTAAGATCTTCAATATCTACAATTCGGTTGCTGGCTTTTTCATTGGCAGCTAGTAGTTCATTTAACTTTATCTGGATGGCTTTCGAGTCTTTATTTTGAGCTTTCTGGATAAGAAAAACCATCAAAAATGTAATAATGGTTGTTCCGGTATTAATAACTAATTGCCACGTTTCAGAATAATTGAATACAGGCCCTGAAATTGCCCAAATGACAACAATAAGTGTTGCGCCAATAAAAGCCTTAGAGCTTCCCGTAAATTTGGTAGCCCAGTTTGAAAATTTTTCAAAAAAATTATTCTTATCACTCATTGTACATTATTTTAAAGAATAAATGTATTAAATAATATCAGTCTTTAGATAAATAAAATGATAAACTATACAATAGAGCATTACTTCAATTTCTTTACCCGATGCCACCAGATCAATAACCCTGTTACAGGCAATGAGCATCCGATGAGACAAATGATAAAATATAAAATAATACTGGGTAGTCCCATAATTTCGCCTGTATGCAAAGGTTTCGCCAGAGCAGTAAATTGTTTATTTAATGGTTTGTCTGAAAACAATTCCTTGGTCTTAAATTCACCCGTTTTGTCAAAAGTGATTTCATCCGGAAGCATCATGCCTAATACATTCTGAGTATTGGTTTTAATAACAACATATCTGGGATTGTCTTTATTAGGCATTTCGATACTTGTAACAGCATCATACGGAAGATATTGATTGGATAATTCTAAAATTTTATTGATTGATGCTGCCTTTACATTTTTTAAATTCTTTTTTTCATCTTGCTTTTGCAGCATGTCTTCTAGAAGATTTCCAAATGCATCATTCTCCTTGTTCTTTTCATTTGAAACTGCGTTAATAGGTGATCCGCCTAAGGAAATAATCAATCCGTTTTTTATCCAAGGATAGGTTACATAAAGTCCTGTCACCGAAATAAAGAAAAGCAATAAAAATATATAAAAGCCTAGCGTATTATGTAAATCGTAATTAAGCCGTTGAAATTTTGCATTCAGTTTTACTGTTAAACCTTGCTTCAAAAATTTCATTTTTTTAGGTAACCAAAGAATTAGTCCTGAAATTAGTAAAAGACAAAATATTAACACAGATACTCCGACAATTTGTCTTCCCACATTCCCCATCATCAAGTTTCGGTGAATATCCAAGACAACATCAAAAAATCGATTCGCTCCAACATCAGCATCACCAAGTAATTCACCTGTATATTGATTATAAAAACCCGTCCAATCCAATTGATTCTCCCGATAAGAAATAACATAGCTCCTATTCTTCTGCTGCGGAATCAACAAAGAGGTGAGTTCTTTATTGCTTCTTAATAATTCCTCTTTTATCTGATCCGGCTTGCGGGGGATTTTTCTGGTTGAAGAAATATAAACTTTATCTCTGTTGGAAAAGTCTGTGATCTGATTTTTAAAAGCGTATAAACATCCTGTAACACACATGATAAAAACAACAGTACACGATAGGAGTCCCATCCACAAATGAGCGAGCCACATAATATATTTAAGGGCAGATTCGTTTTTCCTTTTTTTTCTATAAAGGCTTTTTACTAATGAATTCATGATCTGTAATAACAAAAACATTAAGACAGTTGCCCGCCTTAATGTTTTCTATTTAAAATTGAATATGAACGTTTATTGTATTATTTTCTTCCTTTGAACTGAACTTCTTTTACAATGTTTTCAAACTTTGCATAATGTTCAGGACTCAATGCTTTTTGAATCGCCAGTTTTCTCTGTGCGTCAAACTTCTCCCAGTATTCTTTAGCTAAATCGTTGTTTCCGTGATATACATCGTGAGCATCATTGAATGCTTTTTCAAAAGCATCATTGGCAGCGTTTACCATCGTGAATTCTTCTTCTGATAATCCTGCTTCAGTTTTAATTCTTTCTAATAAGGCATTATCATATCTTGGTCTCTTGCGAGAGTTTTCATCTACAAAAGCATTAAACTTCTGCAGTTGATCTGCATCTAAAACTTTAGCCATATCTAAAGACTGCTGATTTCTCAGTTCTTCATTTTTAATGCTTAGCCCTACACGATCCATAGTTCCTCCCTGTCCTTTTGCAGCCTGAAAGTTCTGCTCCTGTAGTTTTTGATATTTCACCGTAATCTCATCAAAACTTTTCACTTGCTCAGGACTCAAGGTAACTTTTGTCTTAAACTGATTATAATCAATCCCTTTTTTCTTATCTCCTGAACATGCTACAAAGAGTAAGTTTAAAACGAATGCTAGAACTAGTACTTTTATATTTTTCATAAATTTAATGGTTATTAAAATTTGTAATTTACCTGAACTGCAAAGTTTCTAGGCTGAATCTGATCGATATATCCTCCTCTGAAATAAGAATTGTATCCTACTGAATCGAAGATGTTATTGAAGAAACCTCTTAATCCCAATCCGTTTTTGAAAGTATATCCAATCTGAGCATCTACGGTAGTATAATCCGGCATATTGAAAGGCTTCTCATCTGGCTGCGTTCCATTTACATGGCCATTATCCAATACTGCCTTTAATTTATAATCATCAACCGGTCTGTTTCCTACATAATAAATTCCTGCTCCCACATCAAGTCCTTCCAAAGCTCCTGTATTAAATTTATAATTTAACCAAGCATTGGCAGAATGTTTAGGGGTATTGATAGGAGCCGACCCACTAACGAATGAAGGACTGTCTTTATACTGAGCATCTACATACGCCCACCCCGTCATTACCTGAAGGTTTGGAAGAATCTTTCCGATTAATTCTACCTCCATTCCTTTTCTTTTTAACTCACCGGCTAAAGCATATTTTCCAGTACCATTTCCTCCATTCCCAATAATTTCATATGATAAATTATCGGTATTAATATCAAAGAAGGTAACATTAAATCTCAATCTTTCGTTAAGCCAATCTGACTTTATTCCTGCTTCCCATTGCTTAGTCGTAGAAGCTCCAACGGTACCTCCTGCTGCTAATGGATTATTAGAACTTCTTAGAGAAGTTGTACTGGTATAAGATCCAAAAACATTCATGTTCTCAACCGGAGAGATCATAATCCCTAGTGAAGGATTCCATGCATAATCTTTTTCTTTTTCAGAACCAATAAGTCGACTGTAACGAACTCCCAAATGAGCCTTGATATATTTATTAAAGGTAATCACGTCTTGCGCCATTAATCCCATAGTAGGCGTTATTGCGTTAACTATCGGATCTTTATCTACTAGGCTAAAATTATTAGCATCAATATTTGACGGCAGAAAATTATTAATATCATTCAAAACATTAATTTGATCAACTGCTTTAGCTTTATACGAAGTAGTTGTAACATTAGATTCTTTCCAATCGAAACCTACCTGGAATGTATGTTTCATGAAACCGGTCATCACATCTGCTCCAATAAAATCGAACTGGAATACTTTGTTCAAATCTTCTCTGTCTGATCTGGTCAATGTTCTGTTACGGAATTCATTTGGATTTTTATTATTAATCGGAGCAAGTGCTGCCCCTATGATTTCAGACTGGTAAGAAGAGCTCATAAAAGCCGCTCTTAATTTTAATTTATCTGTCAGTTTTCTTGTTGCAGTTGTAGAGAAATTAAAGGTCTCAATTTTCGCATTGTCTGATGCAAATCCCAGAAACTTTCTTCCCGGCATTCTATAGATAGCTTCAGTATCTCCTTTTGCAAGATTCACCGTTCCTCTGTCGGGCGTTGTATTATTGTGCATATAATCCATTTCCACAACAATTTCCGTTTTATCATCCGGACGGATTGCAATAGATGGGTTTACATAGATACGATCTGTATGAATAAACCTTCTGAAACTGTTGTTATCTTGATAAGCGGCATTTAATCGTACTGCTACTTTCCCTTGAGAATCTAATACTCTTTGGAAATCTATTGTAGGTCTGTAGAAATCCCAACTCCCGTATCGGAATCCCACATTGGTTTGATTAATAAATTTTGGAACTTTAGTCACCACGTTAATTACTCCTCCTGCAGCTCCCAGCCCATCTCCAATACCTTGCGTAACGGCAGCTGAACCTTTTATTACCTGAATACTTTCCACTCCCTGCATGTCTGTCAACATTGCTCCTGTACGGAAGTCAGAATCCATCTGAACTCCATTCTTTAAAACAGGAACCCCTCTGTATCCTCTGATAGACATACTTTCTCTTATTCCACCATAGCTTCCGAATTGGGTTACGCCTGGAACGTTTTTAGCAACATCTGTTACCGTTAATGCTCCAAGAGCTTCAATAGCTTTATAAGATATTACAGAAATACTTTGGATCTGATCTCTTGGCTTTAAAGGCAATCTGGTAATCGCTTCCAGACCTTCGGGTTGCTTCTTTCTTTCTCCAAATAATTCTACTTCTTCTATCTTACTTTCTCTTTTAATAGAATCATTCACTTGCTGTGCGTTGGCAAAAACCCCACCTAATACAAGCAGAGAAACGGATACTATTTTATTCATTCAATAATTTTTTTCAAATATATTATTTTTATTAATTCTAAATAAAGAATCTAAAATGATATATCTCAGCGAAAAGAATTACTATATGTAAAGTCTTAATAATTTAACAGGTTTATGGAAATACTCTTTTATTATAACCAAGTATCATTAAAAAATAGAAAGAAAAGCAAGGGATCAATTATTGGTTTTACAATCAAGTTATATTGAGGTATTTTGATGTTTTAAAGGCTTAGTAACAATTTACTTGCTGTTAGAATTTTTATTTATTCTTAACTTTTCACGTTCAGGTTTGATATAGAAAATCCCTTTTAGGAAAAAGGGATGAAAATTTATGTTTGATTTTAATGTAAAGGATATTTTACGACTTTATCAATCTCGATTGGATTGTTTTCCCTAAGCATTGTTTTTCTTCTTTCATCAGACATTCCTTTGATTTGGTCTAGACTTTTTATCTGCACTCCAGAAACATAAAATGTATTTTCAGGATTGACATTCGCCTTAAATGATTTTGCAATATCCTGTAAAGGATTACTATAAAGTTCTAATTGTTTTTTTGCAATAATTTTTTCACTCACAGGAATTGGTTTTTGCCCGAGAAAACTTTCAAGAAATTTGGCTTCATATGTTTTTGAAAACTTCATGCTTTTTGAAAGTTTAAAAATGAAGTTTTTCTTATCGTCTTCAATTTCGAAAATCAAACCGGGAAGACCGCGAAATTTATATGGTCCTTCACTTAAATTAACGTCTTTGGAAAACCATGCAATCCAGTTTCTTCCACCAAAAGTTGTTGTTGCTTTCTGCAATTTATATTGACCATCCACTTTTGTGTCATTTAAAAGTTTCCAATTCAATTTATCCGTTGATTTTAGGGAGAAAAAATCATTCAGTAAAATCAATGAAATATTTTCAAAAGAGTTCTTTTTTCTGATAACAGCGGGAAGATGATCATCCCATCTTGATCTACTTTGACCCCGAACAATATTTAAGGAATCTGTTTCTACATAAGAATAGGGATAAAATTTGACATCATCCGGATTAACATCCAAAATCATATTCTCCATAGCAAAGTCTTTTGCCAATGAATCTAATTTATATTGAAACTGATAAATAAAACGGTGTGTTTGTGCTGAAAAAAATAGAGGAAATAGGAGTAAAATAAGTTTTTTCATATATCAATTTTAATCAAAAATATTAATAATATTTCAGTTGATAAACAGTAAAACTAAATATCAAATTATTAAACAAAAAAATCCCTTTTCTTTCGAAAAGGGATCTATATTAAGATGTTTAGCCAGTGGCTAATTTATCACACTTTAATTTCTACGTCTACACCTGAAGGAAGTTCTAATTTCATTAGAGCATCAACAGTTTTAGAAGAAGAAGAGTAGATATCCATCAATCTCTTGTGAGCTGATAATTGGAACTGCTCTCTTGCCTTCTTGTTTACGTGCGGAGATCTCAACACAGTGAAGATTCTCTTATTCGTTGGCAATGGAATTGGTCCGTTTACAACAGCACCAGTAGCCTTTACCGTTTTTACGATTTTCTCAGCAGACTTGTCTACCAAGTTATAATCGTAAGATTTTAGTTTTATTCTGATTCTTTGTGACATTTCTTTACTTTAAAAAATTAACCTTTTGCTTTAGCAATGATATCTTCCGCAACGTTCTGTGGAGTTGCTTGGTACTTCTCTAATTCCATAGAAGAAGTAGCTCTTCCTGATGAAAGTGTTCTTAGAGTTGTTACATATCCAAACATTTCAGAAAGTGGAACTGAACCTTTGATAACTACGGCTCCGTTTTTCTCTTCCTGACCACTGATTGTACCTCTTCTCTTGTTAAGGTCACCAATGATGTTACCCATATATTCTTCTGGAGTTACAACCTCCAATTTCATAATAGGCTCCATGATTACTGGCTTAGCAGCACGTCCCGCTTCTTTAAATCCTAATTTAGCAGCTAATTCAAAAGAAAGTGCATCAGAATCCACTGCGTGGAAAGATCCGTCTTTAAGAGTAACTTTAATACCTTCAACTTCGAAACCAGCCAAAGGACCGTTTTTCATTGCAGCTTTAAAGCCTTTTTCAATTGCAGGAACAAATTCTCTAGGAACGTTACCACCTTTGATCTCATTGATGAATTCTAAACCAACTTTACCTTCGTCAGCAGGTCCTAGTTCAAATACAATATCAGCAAATTTACCTTTACCACCAGATTGTTTTTTGTAAACTTCTCTGTGTTGAGCAACTCTTGTAAGATTTTCTTTGTATTCAACCTGAGGTTGACCTTGGTTAACTTCTACTTTGAATTCTCTTCTCATACGATCTACAAGAATATCAAGGTGAAGTTCACCCATTCCTGAGATAATCGTTTGTCCAGAAGCTTCGTCAGTTTTAACCTGGAAAGTAGGATCTTCTTCAGCTAATTTAGCTAGAGCGTTACCCATTTTATCCTGGTCAGCCTTAGTTTTAGGCTCAACAGCGATACCAATTACCGGATCAGGGAAAACCATCGATTCAAGAACGATTGGGTTTTTCTCGTCACACATTGTATCACCAGTTTTGATAGATTTAAAACCTACAGCTGCACCAATATCTCCTGCTTCAATATATTCTACAGGATTTTGCTTGTTAGCGTGCATCTGATAGATTCTAGAGATTCTTTCTTTATCTCCTGAACGAGTGTTCAAGATATAAGAACCTGCATCTAGTCTTCCAGAGTATGCTCTGAAGAATGCTAATCTTCCCACGAATGGGTCAGTAGCAATCTTAAATGCTAAAGCTGCGAAAGGCTCATCTACAGATGGTTTTCTTGTAATATCAAGATCAGTTCTAGGGTCAGTACCTTTGATATCATCTTTATCCAATGGAGAAGGCAAGTATTTACATACTGCATCCAACATGAACTGTACTCCTTTATTCTTAAATGAAGAACCACAAGTCATTGGGATAATAGATAAATCAATAGTAGCTTTTCTTAGAGCTTCGTTGATTTCCTCTTCAGAGATTGAATCTGGATCTTCGAAGAATTTCTCCATCAAAGTATCATCGTAGTCAGCAACAGCTTCTACTAGTTTCTCTCTGTATTCAAGAACTTCAGCCTTCATGTCTTCAGGAATTGGCACTACTTCGAAAGTAGCTCCTTGTCCTGCTTCATCCCAGATGATCGCTCTGTTTTTAATTAAGTCAACAACACCTTTGAAATCTTCTTCAGCACCGATTGGTAAAACGATTGGAACTGCATTAGATCCTAACATAGTCTTAACCTGGTTTACCACGTTAAGGAAGTCAGCACCTTGTCTGTCCATTTTGTTTACGAATCCCATTCTTGCAACTTTATAGTTGTCAGCAAGTCTCCAGTTTGTTTCAGACTGAGGCTCTACTCCATCTACTGCAGAGAATAAGAATACCAAACCATCTAATACTCTTAAAGATCTGTTTACTTCTACTGTGAAGTCAACGTGTCCCGGTGTATCAATGATGTTGAAGTGGTAAGGCTTACTTTCAGGTAAGATTTTCCCTTGATCTGTTGGGAAATTCCAAGAACAAGTAGTTGCAGCAGAAGTAATTGTAATACCTCTTTCTGCTTCCTGCTCCATCCAGTCCATTGTAGAAGCACCATCGTGAACTTCACCAATTTTGTGGTTTACACCTGTATAGAATAAGATTCTTTCTGTAGTGGTAGTTTTTCCCGCATCAATGTGGGCAGCAATACCAATATTTCTTGTAAATTTAAGATCTCTACTCATTTCTAATTAGAATTTAAAGTGAGAGAAAGCTTTGTTAGCTTCCGCCATTTTGTGAGTATCAGATTTCTTTTTGTAAGCAGCACCTTCTTCTCTAGAAGCCGCTACAACTTCGTTAGCTAATTTCAAAGCCATAGACTTATCATTTCTAGCTGTAGAATATTTGATTAACCATTTCATTGCCATAGAAATTTTTCTATCAGCTCTGATTGGCATAGGAATCTGGAAGTTAGCTCCACCTACTCTTCTAGAACGTACTTCTACGTGAGGCATAACGTTAGTTAATGCATCTTTCCAGATTTCAAGGGCAGTCTTTTCAGTTTCTCCTTTTTTAGCTTCTACAAGCTCTAAAGCGTCGTAGAATATTTTGAATGCAATAGACTTCTTACCGTCTAGCATTAAATTGTTTACAAATCTTGTTACCAACTGATCATTAAATTTCGGATCTGGTAACAACGGTCTTTTTTTCGCTTTTGTCTTTCTCATTGTTTCTGTACCTTATTTAATGATTATTTTTTCTTTCCTTTAGCTGGCGCAGCTGCTGCCTGACCTGGCTTAGGTCTCTTAGCTCCGTACTTAGATCTTCTCTGCGTTCTTCCGCTAACACCTGCAGTGTCTAATGCTCCTCTTACGATATGATAACGTACTCCCGGTAGGTCTTTCACCCTTCCGCCGCGTACCAATACTATCGAGTGCTCTTGAAGATTATGTCCTTCGCCCGGGATGTAGGCGTTGACTTCTTTCCCGTTAGAAAGTCTTACCCTTGCAACTTTTCTAAGTGCAGAGTTAGGTTTCTTAGGAGTGGTAGTATATACTCTCGTACATACACCTCGTCTTTGTGGACAAGAATCAAGGGCAGCCGATTTACTCTTCTTGGTGAGTGCGACTCTTCCTTTTCTTACTAATTGTTGAATAGTAGGCATTTAATTGCTTTTTATTTTAAGGTGCAAAAATAGTAATAATTTTTTAATCCACAAGCAGTTGTGTGAATTTATTTATTACAAAAAACTATTTTTTTTGTTTGAAAACATCTTTAATTACTTTTCTTTTAGCGTACTCCAGAGGCACTCCTAAAAGTTCTGCGATGGTACTCGTAACATCTATTTGCTTGTAATTACCTATATTAATTATTGTATTTTTTTTGAAATCCGGCCCCATTGCAAAGAACTCAATATGTCTGCATCCTAAGCAATCATCTCCATGTTTTGCAAAACCTCCGTGGCCTAGTGCCTAAAAAACAGTAGGACCAAAATACTTAATCAATTATATGTATCTGAACGTTTTTATTCCAATTGAATTTTTTTACGTTCTCTTTTAATTCCTTATGTATTTTAGGATTTATGGAATAGATTGTAACGTGGTCTATGGCTGCATTTGTATTATTATTGATTTTTAAAACAGCCACTTTCCCCCAATCTTTCGGAACATGCCCTGCAAACCATTCTTCATAAACAATAGCAAGTTCATAATCATTTTCAAGTGTATATTTAATTAAAAAGGTTTCAAATTTATCATCAAAAGACTTCCCTTTTTCATTAAATGGTATCATTTCTTTTGAACCTAAGCCCGCAATATCAAATAAATGGATGTCTGTAAAATAACAGACCGCTCCAATATCATTAGCCACAACTTTTGAATTGTTGTAGTACTTCTTTAAAAATCTGGCAGACTGTACCTGCTGTTCATACATATTTGTACTACCATTAACGATCATCAAGTGAGCAAATCCGAGCTTATAAATAAAAAGTAATGTATTACAAAAAATAAGAACACCCATTATCTTATCTTTTCTAAATGCCTCCACAGGACTTTCAAAAAAACCTTTTAATCTCGGAATCAACACCATAGCGAAGGCTGTTAATACATATGCTTCATATCTAAAAAATCCTCGAAAATTACCAAATAGACTATGCAATATTAAAGTAGATGTCCAAACAATTAATAACAAGTTATTAGAAACTAAATCACGAAAAGAAAGCTTTTTCCGATAATCTCTAAAAATGAAAATAAATGTTATTATTAAAGGAAACAATCCTACTTTATAAAAGGTAACATTGAAAAATATCTTATCAAATAAAAGAAATTTTATCTGTGAAAAATAATTACCGGTAAGATCAAATTGAGTCCCTTTTACAACTACAGAGTTTGGAAAGAAGTATCCTACTTCTTGATAATTAAAGTATCCGAAAACCAAAATCGGGGCAAACCCAAATACTAAGGTTAACAAAGCTTCTTTCAAGTTGCGAATTAGCATTAATGTAAAAGCAAGCGAAACAAAGTAAAACATACTCTCAAATCTTATCAATCCCATTAGAGCAATAGTGAAATAAAACCAAAATGTATTTGATAAATTTCTGTCACCTGAATTCATCAACTTTTGAAAGCAATATATATTGATAACAATAATTAAAACCTGTAAAACATGTTCCATTCCCTCCATAATTTGCAAATGCAAAACAGCAAAGAAAAGTGTAAATAAAACAGCAAAAACAATATTCTTGCTCTTATTAAAATATTGTGAATAATATTTATTAAGAAAATAAATTACAAAAACTGAACAAAAAATATTGAATACTAAAGGTATAAGCTCATTATCACCAAATGTATAAATAATTGCACCCAACAAGAAAGTAAATATAGGGGATGATGATGATGATGAAAATGCGTACTGTGTCATTCCCCAAATTCCATGAAGAGCAAAATTCTTAGCCATCGCTAAATGAATATAAGCGTCATCCAATGTATACGTAAAAAAACATTCTGTTTTTGAAAGCATTGCAGTAATATAAACAAAGCATAATCCTAAAAATAAACCTAAGGCTATAAATAAACTTCTCATGTGAGCGCAATATTAAAAATTATTTTTAACAAACTATAGTAATCTTCTATTATTAAAAAAGTATTTCGGCATAATATTTCCTTACCTTGTGTATATCCAAAAAATAAACTTATGAAAAATGCTAGTATTATTGGCTTAAAAGCGGCCGACTGCAAAAACATTTCAGGAAAACTAAATGTACTTTTAGCAAACTACTCAATATTTTACCAAAACACAAGAGGCTCTCACTGGAATATTAAAGGAGATCAGTTTTTTACATTACATCCAAAATTTGAAGAGCTTTATAATAGCTTGGTCTTAAAAATTGATGAAATAGCAGAAAGAATTTTGACTTTAGGAGCAACCCCTGCGCATAATTATTCAGATTATTTAAAAGTATCCAGTATCAAAGAAACCAAAGAAGTTACCGACGGCAATAAAAGTGTAGAGTACATTTTAAGTTCATTTAAAATTGTTATTGATCTTCAAAGAGAACTTCTAGATATTACTGACAAAGCAGGAGATGAAGGTACAAACTCTCAAATGAGCGATTACATCACAGAACAAGAAAAAGAAGTTTGGATGTACAACTCTTATCTAGGAAGATAAACAGATAAAATCAGCAAAATATTTAAAAAAATCGTCTTACATTTAGACGATTTTTATTTTTAATTATTAAATTTGCGTTAAAATTACACATATATGCACGACGTTCGATTAAACTCCATTCTAGATAATGATTTCTATAAAATAACCATGCAAAATGCTGTGGTAAAATTGTTCCCAAGCTCTATTGTAAAATATGAATTCATCAACAGAGGAAAGCATCATTTCCCTGAAGGTTTCGATGTCGCTCTAAGAGAAGCCGTAACAAAAATGGCAGAACTGAAGCTTACCAAAGATGAGAAAAAGTTTTTAGCAAGAACCTGCCCTTATCTAAACCTCCCCTATTTGGATTTCCTTGAAGGATATCATTATGACCCTTCTGAAGTAAAAATTCATCAGGACGGAAATGATCTTACGGTTAGTGTTGAAGGGCTTTGGTACAGAACTATTTTATGGGAAGTTCCTTTATTAGCTTTGATTAGTGAATTGCATTATGAAATGAATCACATGGAAAGAGATTCTAATGAAGTGGTGATGCGTAAAACTGTTGAAAAAGCTGAGTCCCTTAATAAACTTGGTGTTAACTTCGCAGAATTCGGTACAAGAAGAAGACATTCTTATAAAGTTCAGAATTTGGTAATGGAAGCTTTAAATCAGAAGAAAGATTCTACTTTTATTGGTAGCTCAAATGTTCATTTTGCAATGAAATACAATGTGAAACCAATTGGAACTCATGCTCACGAATGGTTTATGTTTCACGGAGCAGAATATGGTTTCAAGATGGCCAACGAACTAGCATTGGAACATTGGGTTGATGTTTTCAGAGGTGATCTAGGAGTTGCACTTTCTGACACCTATACAACAGATGTTTTCTTCCGTCAGTTCGACAAAAAATTCGCAAAACTTTTCGACGGCGTACGTCATGACAGTGGTGATGCTTTAGAATTTGCAGATAAAACAATTGCTCATTATCAAAAAAATGGAATCAATCCTTTATTTAAATATATCATTTTCTCTGATGCCTTAAATCTTGAAAAAGTTGAAGAAATAACGAAATACTGCAAAGGTAAAATTGGAGTTTCTTTTGGAATTGGAACCAACCTTACCAATGATGTAGGTTTAAAACCGATGAATATTGTGATGAAATTAATTGGAGTTCAAGCACCCAATAAAGAATGGATCCCTACCGTGAAGCTTTCTGACGAACATGGGAAGTATACAGGAGATCCTAAGATGATTGAATTGGCTAAAGAGTTTTTAAGAATAAAAGATTAATTATTGGAAAAATAAAAGATAATTTCACCTTATTTATTGCTTCCTTTATAACAACATTACTTAATTGTACTTACTTTTTTATTCTTTGTAACATTGCGATACTCACAATTAAAGAAACAATCTTAAGCTAGATATAAACAAATCACTATATAACATTATAGTGATTTGTTTTTTTAAGTATATTAGATTCTCATTTTCAAATCAATACAAATTAAAACCAACAAAAAATTAAAACTATGAAAAAAACGAACTTATCAAAACTTTCAAGAACAGCATTGAAAGATGTATTTGGAGGAACTCTGGTTCATGCCCTAGAATGTTATTCAGATAGAGAATGTAGTGGCCGTGGCGAAGGCATGATCTTATGTCCAGACGGAACAAGCTCTATGACAGGCTATATCTGCATGGGTGGAACCTGCATGATGGCTACTGGATTCTGCGGACCATTAGTTCTCGGACCGATCGATATTGACCCAGGACCAAGAGTTAATCCTTAATCACATAATTATCAAAAAAAATGAACCGAGTTGGTTCATTTTTTTTTACACCATATTGAAATAATTTATGATGCATCACATCACTCTTAAAAACTCCTCTAAAAATAGTTTCATACAACGCAATACCTCAAAAAAAGTTGCCGAAATCCTCACATTCCGGCAACCACAACTAGCTTATAAAAATTGAAAGAATTATAGCGTTGCATTATATTTTTTACGATAAGCATAATAGAAAATAATCGGTAGTATGGTAAATGATAATAACATACAAATGATTAATCCACCAACGATCATAATTGCTAAAGGTTTTTGAATTTCAGAACCCATTCCGTTGGATATTGCCGCCGGGAAAAGTCCCATTGATCCCATTAATGCAATCATAACAACCGGACGAATTCTACTTTTCACTCCTTCAGCAATCGCCATTTTAAGTGGCATTTTATTTTGTAGGTTTTCCTTCATCACACCTATTAATACAATCCCATCAATCGTTGCAACTCCAAAAAGGATGATAAAACCAATTCCTGCAGAGATTCCAAATATCGTTCCTGTAAACCATAGAGATAAAAACCCTCCAATAAATGCAAATGCCAATGTTACAGAAGAAATCAATGTGTCTTTTATGTTCCCAAAATTGAAATACAATAACATCAGAATAAGAACTAAGGAAATAGGAACTACCATTGCCAACTGTTTTGCAGCTCTTTCCTTACTTTCAAATTCACCAGCCCATGTCATTTTATTATTCTTAGGGATATTCACATCCTTTGCTACTTTTTCTTTAGCCTCAGCAATTGTACTTCCAAGATCACGCCCTTCAATATTAAATCCTACTCCAATATATCTACTATTTCCTTCTCTATAAATAAATGAAGGTCCTGTATGATAATCAATTGTTGCGATTTCTTTTAAGGGTACTTTCTTATTATCTTTTGTTGGAATCAGGATGTTTCCAATCTTTTCAGGAGTATCACGATATTGTTTTTCAAATCTTAGCATCACATCAAACATCCTTTCTTGCTCATAAAATTTTGTAGCAGCCTGGCCACCAATCGTCATTTCAATTACTGCTTGCGCGTCTGCTGTGGAAATACCATATTTAGCCATCTTAGAATCATGAAGCTGTATTCTTAATTCAGGCAAACCGATATTTTTAAAAACATTCACATCAGAAATCCCAGGGACTTTCCTGATAGAATTGGCAACCTGATTGGCATAATTTTCAAGCTGAAAAAGGTCATTTCCAAAAATCTTAATAACCAACGGAGCTTTCACTCCCGCCACATATTCTTCTACATTATCTTGAATTGGCTGACTAAACCCAAAATTAATTCCCGGATATTTCTCTAATGACATCCTCATTTCTTCAAGAAGGTCATTTTTAGAGATCTTTTTCTTCCACTCGTCTTCAGGTTTTAGCTGAATATTAAATTCTATATTAAAAAATCCGGTAGGATCTGTTCCGTCATTAGGACGCCCGGTTTGCGTCATGACAAACTTCACTTCATCATATTTCATTAAAATCTCCTTCATCTCTTTGGTCAACCTTACCGATTCCTCTAGGTTTACACTGTTTGGTAATGTTGCACGTACATAAATGGCGCCTTCATTAAGCTTCGGTAAAAATTCTGATCCATAGTTTGAGAATCTCCATCCACAAATAGCCAACAACACTAGAAATCCAACTATGAATCCTTTACGGAAACGGTCACTTAACGCGTAAAACTTATATATATTCACTCTAAAAAATCGAGAAATAAAGTTTTCTTTTTCCTCTATATTTTTAGTTAATAACAATTTACACATCGCAGGAACATACGTTAAGCTTAAAATTAAAGAACCTAACAATGCATATCCTAATGTAAAGGCTAATGGAGAGAACATTTTCCCTTCTACTTTCTGGAAAGAGAAAATAGGCATCAAGGCAACGATCAAAATTAGTAATGCAAAGAAAATATAGCTGGCTACACTCCCTGCACTCTTTTTGATAATTCCCAGTTTGGACATTTTATTGAAACGTTCCAACCCAATCTTTTTCGCTTTGAGCTCGAGGGCAACAAATACATGTTCCACGATGACGAGAGTTCCTTCCAAGAGCAATCCAAAATCAAGCGCTCCCATTGAAATCAAGTTTGCAGGCAAGCCTTGAATTTTCAACATAATGATCGCAAACAAGAATGCTAATGGAATAACAGAGGCTACAATAAATGTCGTTCTCCAGTTATACAAGAACACAAAAACAATAATAGAAACAAGAATAATACCTTCTACTAAATTTTTAGATACTGTATGAACTGTTGTATTTACCAGTTCCGTACGGTCAATAATGGGTTCAATTTTAACATCCCCGGGAAGCTCACCTGCATTAAGTTCAGCAATTCTATCTTTTATTCTTCCGATAACTTCACTTGGGTTTTCACCACGCAACATGATAACAATTCCTTCTACAACATCATCTTGTTTATTATAGCCTACATGTCCCAGTCTGGGTTTTGCAGAGACTTTAACTTCAGCAACATGTTTTACTAAAATAGGTGTAGATCCTTTTACTTCAATCTGAATATTTTCAATATCTTCTTTGCTTTCCAACAATCCAATCCCTCGGACAACATATGCCTGGTCTCCTTTTGAAACTACATCTCCACCAACATTCACATTGCTTTTCGAGACGGCTTCATACACATCCAGCGGTGAAAGGTCATAATTGTGTAATTCTGTAGGATTAATTTTAATTTCATACGTCTTTTCTTCTCCACCAAAACTTACCACATCGGCCACTCCGGGAACAGCCAACAATTCTCTTTCTACCACCCAATCCTGAATAGAAGTCACTTCTTTTATTGGTAATTTACTTTTAATAATATATCGGTAAATTTCTCCAGTTGCCCCCGATGGAGGCTCTATACTATAATCTGCCCCTTCAGGAAGCTTCACATTCCCGAGCCGATTGGATGCATATTGCTGGGCATAAAAATCATTAACGTGATCATCAAAAATAACCGTCACCACAGATAATCCAAATAAAGAGATAGAACGTACCGAAGTTTTATTCGGTATCGTATTCATTTCTTTTGAAATGGGCAAGGTTACGAATTTTTCTATTTCTTCGGCACTTCTTCCCGGCCACTGAGTAATAACTCTTACTCTCGTATTGGTAACATCAGGAAAGGCTTCAATAGGAGTATGAATGTATGAATAGATTCCTCCAGCCAATAAAAGAAATGTACCTAATAATACAATCAGGGAGTTTTTTAAAGAGAAAGAAACTATACTCTGAACAAATTTTCTCATTATTTCTTAGAATTATTGGATTGGTTTTTCAAGTTCTCATAAATCAGTAACCCGTTTGAAGCAATGATCTTTTCTCCTGCCTTTAGTTCTCCTTCTACATAGATATGCTGGCTGTTTGCCGCAATTTCGGTAACTGCTCTTACCTCCAACGCACAATCTTTTTTATAAACAATTACATAACTTTGATTATTGTCAAAAACCAGTGCTTTAGCAGGAATCGCTAAGGCCGTTCTATTTTGGGAATTGATAGGCAATACAATATCTGCAGACATACCAGGTCTCAACTTCATATTATTATCCATAATAATTTTAGCTTTCAGTACTCTTTCATTTTCATTAAACACCTGTGAAATTGTATTAATTTTTCCTGAAAAATTCTCATCAGGATAAGCCAGCGTTTTTACCACCGCAGGCTGATTAACATAAACCTGTCTCATATTGGTTGCATAAACATTTGCCATTACCCAAACTTTATCCAAATTCGAAATTGTAAAAAGTTCTCCACTACCTGCTGTTACAGGCATTCCATTAGAAATGTTTTTTGAGATAACATATCCATCAGCCGGAGATTTAATTTGAATAAAACTGCTCCCCGCTGAATACAGCTGCATGTTTTTACTCGTTTTGGAAATATTGGATTGCAAAATTTCAACTTCAGATTTTGCTTCCTGCAAATCTTTCTGAGAAGCAATATCATCCTTATACATAGATTCTACAGAAGACAGCTTTCTTTTTGCAACTGCCAATTGCGCCTGTAATGTTTTAGTATTATCCTGCATCTCATTCACAGAAACACTTTTTACAGTAGCCAAAACCTGCCCTTTTTTCACATAATTACCTAAAGAGAAATAGGTTTCTGTAACCACTCCGTCCACAAGGCTTACAAAAGGAACGGTCTTATCAGAATTACTTTCCACTTCTCCGGTAAGGGTAATGCTTTCTTCTACAGGAAGCCTTTCTACCAGAACCAATTTCAGATCTTTTTTAAGTTCTTTACTGATACAGTAATTTTGGTTACTAGGTTCTTCATTCTTCTTTTTATCAGTACATCCTGTAAAAGCCAACATTACCAAAAAGCCAGCTGCTACAATATATTTAGTTGTATTATTTTCCATATTTATAAATCTTGTCCCACAACATATTGCAGGTTTTCGTAATATTGATTAAGTTCTTTTTTGGTATCAAGGATGATCATTTTATTGCCTATATAAGTATCCAGAAAATCCATGTATTCTAACATACTGATGTTTCGAAGTCTAAAGTTTTTTTCATGACTCGTGAGCATTCCATCTAAAGCAGTTTCATACGAATCATCGATTTCATGAAAAATTTCTTCGGTTTTGGTATAATTTTGAAAAACCGCAACAATTTCATTTTCTGATTTCAGAACATTCTTACGGGTTTCATATCCGGATTTGGTAATTTCTAATTTAGCTTCTTGAATGTTTCCTTTATTTCTGTCAAAAATGGGAAGATCAAAGGAAACCCCTAGCCCAACGAAATCTTTCATGATATTTCCACCACGGTCGTATCCTATAGACACTGCAATATCTGGGGTCCTCAATGCATTTTGTAATTCCAGATTTTTCTGGGCCGACTTTTCTTTATTTTTTGCAATTAAAATATCCGGACGGTTTTCTTTAGCCGCTTCCAGCCACTTTGGTAGCTCCAATTCTGAAAGTTCTTTTTCAGGAGCATGCAGTTCATCAGAAATAACAATATAGGATTTGGCAGGAATAATCAATAATGCTTTTAGCTCTGTCTGTTGCTCTACAATGTCTTGCTGTAATGAAATCAGTTTTTTCTTAAATTCAATTTCCTGGGCTTTCAATCGAATATATTCCGACTTACTGATATTTCCCTGCTGTAATTGATTTTGATAAGATTTCGTTAATTTCACAATAGAAGAAATCTGATTTTTATACAATTTCTGCTGTTCCTGATTGTATAAAATTTCAGTAATGGTATTTCTCAGAAGTTTTTTAAGTTCACGCAATACTTCCTGCAGCTCATACTTTTCTCCATCTACTTCAATTTTCTGAAGTTCAATATTCTTTCTCCTTTTTCCTGCGGTCTGTATTACCTGTTCAATTTCAGCAGAAACCTGAGTATTCTTTCCCCAATTACCTATTAAGGCTGGCTGCTCCTCAATATCATAAGTCCTCCATAAGTTAATTTCATTAACGGTAAGTTTAGGATTAGGCCAAAACTTAGCCTGAACAACACGAGCTTCCGCCTGGGAAATCTCTAGCTTCTGGGTAATTAGATCTAGATTGCGGGTAAGAAAAATCGATTCAGCTTCTTGTCTTCCAATTTTCAGAGTATCTGAAGTTTGCGCAGAAAAGAAACCAAAAAGATGAACGTACAATAATGTTAAAATAATCTTCTTCAAAGTCTCATATTTAAGACTACAAAGCTATTTTCCGTACATTAAAGCTAATTTCAAATAGAATTAAGATTCAGTTAAACCAACATTAGAGTTTGATTAGAACTTTTCGGATACGTCGGGAAATATAAGTAAAACTGTAGTTCCTTTACCAACCTCCGAACTTATTTTCATCACAATATAATGATGATCAAAAATGCTTTTAGATAAGGACAGTCCGATCCCGCTTCCTTTTACATGATCCACGTTTTTACCTCTGTAAAAAGTTTCTGTAATCTTATCCAGATCATCTGTATGAATACCTTTTCCTTGATCTGTAATTTCAATCTGTAAATGCTTATTTTCTTCCAGCATCGTAACCGAAATAGAATGATTAGGTCCAGAATATTTTATCGCATTTTCTACAATATTATATAATGCCAGATACAGCAAAGTTTCATTTCCAGGAAATTCTAATAAAGCTGGATTTGCAACTTTTAGATTAATGGTAATAGAAATATTATTTTCCTGAGCTTTAGAATTTAATTTTTCGTGTATCTTCCAGATAAGTTCATCAATGCGTATTTGTTTATGAGATTTTTCAAGCTTAGTGAGCCCAGACATGAGCAAGAGATTATTAAGGATATTTTCAATCTCATATACATTTTCCAACGACTCTTGAACTACCTCCTGATATTCTTCCGGAGTTCTGTCTTTCTGAGCAAACACTTCTAAGTTTCCGGAAATTGCAGCCAAAGGAGTTTTGAACTCATGAGAAACATAGTTGATGAAATTCTGCTGCAACAAGATACTTTCAGAAATTCTGCCAAATAATTTATTGTATGACTTAATCAATTCTTCAAGTTCATCATGTGTATTGGTAGAGGTAATTGCCTGAGAGATGTCGTTATATTCTACATTATTAATTCGTTCAACAATATTAGAAATAGGTTTATAAATTATTTTAGAAAGATACCTGCTTAGAAAATAAATAGCTAATAAACCCATTATCAAAACGGCTAACATAATAACGGAAAGCCTGATCATCTGCGAATTAAAAGAATCACTAGAAGACTTAGCAAAAACCACAAAATCTCCCTGATTATCCGGATAAAAAATCCCGGAATAAAAATTATTCCCAGACATAAACTGCACACTTTTATTATTCCTGGCTACGTTTAAGTGATGCAGTTTAATATTTTTGTCGCCTAAATTCTGTCCAAAAGTTACCTGATTCCTTTGGTCATAAATGGCTACCTGTTTGTTTTCAATAAGATGATTGTATTCTTTTTTTATCTGAGCGTGTCTATTTTTCGGTAGTTCATCTTTTTCAAGATAATAGATTGCAGAAATAAGGGCTGTATTCCTTAGTTTTTCGAAATAGAAGAATTTTGTACTGTCATAATAAGCAAAAAATATTACCACAAAAGTGATAATAGAAACAATACCAAACGAAAGGCTGGAAATTAATGTAAATCTATTCCTTAAAGTCATTGTTAATCTTTAATCAAATACCCTGTTCCTTTTATCGTATGAATAATTTTTTTTTCCGTTTCATCAATTTTGTTGCGGACATAAGAAATATAAACATCTACAACATTGGTTGTATTATCAAAACTAATTCCCCACACATTATGAAGAATCTGTGTCCTACTCAATACTTTGTTTTTATTTTCCATCAGGAAAGTCAGAAGCTTATATTCTGTAGGAGAAAGCTCAATTTCTTTTTCTTTCTGAATCACTTTATGAAGATCTGTATCTATCGTCAACGTTCCGCATGACAAAAACTGATTATCTTCCTGATAGCTTAATCTGTTTCTTCTTGTCAATGCTTTTATTCTGGATATCAGCTCTTCAAAATGAAAAGGTTTAGATAAATAATCATCTGCTCCCAAATCAAGCATTTTTATTTTATCATCAGGGCTGTTCAAAGCACTCAAAACCAGAATTGGTGTATAATTCTTTCTAAATCTAATCATTTGGGTTAGCTGCATTCCGTCTAATCCCGGTAGCATAATATCCATTAAAATAATATCGAAATCGTAGGAACCTATTACATCACGTGCTTTCTCTCCAGAATCAGCAAGAACCATCTGATGGCCGGCCTCATGTAGACCTTTTACAAGAAATTTACTGATCCTTTCATCGTCTTCTACTAACAAAATATTCATATGCCCTGAAATTTCCTATAAATATAAGGATTCAAAAAAACAACTCTGTGTGAAATAGGACAGATGAATCTATTTTAATAAAATCTTAAGCCATGAATACGGGAAAACACAATTTTTACACCGCCTTTTTTTCATAATTTTGTAATATGGAGATGACTTATTTAATTATTGGATTTATTGCCGGGGGAATTCTTGGAGCAGTAATTTTATATTTTGCATTGAAATCATCAATGGTTTCAAGACGTTCTTATGATGAGCTGAACAACTTACAGATTAAAAACAATTCGGATCTGGAAAATTCTATACTTAAGATTCAGGAATTAATGCTTACCATCAATAAAGAAAAAGAACAAAACCAATTGCAAGCAGATCTATTAAATGATCAAAAGAATGAGCTTGCAAAAGTCTCGGCAGAATATTCATCTTTACATTCGCAGTTTTTAGAGCATAAAGAAATTAACATAAAACTAACTGGGCAAATTGAACGTTTGATTACAGAAAAACAAATTATTTTTGCTAAAAATGCTGAACTTTCTGCTATTAATGAGAGTATGCAAAAATCTCTTGAAACTCAAAAAGGAGAAATCACTAAAATTCAGGAAGAATCAAAATTACAGTTTGAAAACTTAGCGAATAAAATTTTAGAAGAGAAAACAGAAAAGTTTACCACACTTAATCAAAACAATCTTAAATCAATCTTAGAACCTTTTCAAGAGAAAATCGCTGATCTTAAAAACAGAGTAAATGAAGCTTATGAAAAGGAAAATAAAGAACGTTTTTCTCTTGCCGAAAAAGTAAAAGAGCTTGCAGAACTTAATCAACAGATTTCTGAAGATGCCAAGAAACTAACCCGAGCATTGAAAGGTGAAAGCAAAACCCAAGGAAACTGGGGCGAGATGATCCTTGAAAGTATTCTTGAAAAATCTGGCTTAGTAAAAGGACGGGAATATTTTCTTGAGCATGAACTTCGTGACGAAGACAATAAAGCGTTATTCTCAGAATTTTCAGGAAAAAAAATGCGCCCCGATGCAGTTATAAAATATCCGGATGAAAGAAACGTCATCATAGATTCTAAAGTATCTCTAACTGCTTTTACAGAATTAGTAGATGAAACAGATCAGGATATTTATGCTATTAAACTGAATCAACATTTATCTTCTATAAAAACTCACATTACACAATTAAGCCAAAAAGCATATGATGATTACGGGAAATCTCTAGATTTTGTGATGATGTTTATACCAAGCGAACCTGCTTATATTGCAGCTATGCAGGCAGATCAAAATCTTTGGAACTACGCCTATGAAAGAAGGGTTCTATTATTGAATCCGAGCAATCTAATTACTTCATTAAAATTAATAGCAGACCTCTGGAAACGTGAATATCAAAATAGGAATTCCATGGAAATCGCAGAAAGAGGAGCTAAGTTGTATGATAAGTTTGTAGGTTTTGTAGATAATCTTGAAAAAGTTGGAAAAAATCTGGACCAAGCAAAAAATGTTTATAACGATGCTTACAAACAACTTTCTACAGGAAATGATAATCTGATTATCCAAACTCAGAAACTAAAATCTTTAGGAATAAAAAATAAAAAAGATCTTCCACAGAGTTTAATAGATAACTCACAAAATACATTAGATATTTTCAATGAATAAGCGTTTATTGGTTTCACACAGACTTTTAAGCCTTCTCTAGTTTATAATAAACTTTATAGATTTTCCGTTTTCAACTTTCAAGAAATATTTACTTCAGTGATTTGATTGCCTGAAACTTTCAACCGAGTCTTTAAGCAATTTGAGGGTATTACACCAAGTCAATATATGACTGATATAACAAATAAGGATATATCAGCAATAGACGAATGAAATATATTATCAT
The DNA here is from genome assembly GCF_900142445.1 of Chryseobacterium polytrichastri. GTDB lineage: Bacteria > Bacteroidota > Bacteroidia > Flavobacteriales > Weeksellaceae > Chryseobacterium > Chryseobacterium polytrichastri. Next base: position 25,192 of record NZ_FRAV01000045.1, read on the forward strand.
CTACTCTATTACATTCTTTAGTTATCATTTCCAAAATTTTACTTCTTAAAAAAGATTTCGATTATAATTTATTCTAAAAGAAAAAATAACATTCCATTTTAGTTCATCAAACAATATTTTCATAAAAACCAAAGAAGCTCAATCATAAATTTTGCATAATTTTGCAGGATGTTGATAGAAAGTTTTCAAAACGATAAAATAAAAAACGTCACTAAGCTACTTACTGACAATAGATTTCGTAAAAAATCAAAAGTTTTTGTAGTTGAAGGGCAGCAAGAAAATGAAAGAGCCCAAAAATATGATTTTGAAGCAGTAGAGTTTTTCATCTGTGAAACCATATTTAAAGGAAAAATACCAGAAGGAAAAACACACCTTGTTAGTAATAAAGTCTATGAAAAAATAGCATACAGAGGGAGTTCAGAAGGAATCATAGGTATTTATAAAGCCAAAGAAAACAATTTAGATACCTTTAAGCCAAAAGAAAATTCAAGTATAATTATTGTTGAAGGAGTAGAAAAACCTGGAAATTTAGGTGCTATTCTAAGAAGCTGTGAAGCATTTGGTATTGATGCCTTGATTGTAGCAGACGGCAAAACAGACTTTTACAATCCTAATGTCATAAGATCCAGTGTAGGATGTCTTTTTGGAATGGAAGTGTTTCAGGCTGAAAATGAAGAAACATTAGAATTTCTTCAGAAGAATCACTTCAATATCTATACAACTATTATGGATGAAAGCTCGGAAGATCTTTATAAAAGAGATTTTACTCAAAAATCAGCAGTTCTATTTGGAACTGAACATTCGGGGCTTAGTGATTTCTGGATAGGAAAAGGAAAGAATACGTTAATTCCTATGACAGGAAGTATTGATTCTTTAAACTTAAGTAATGCTGTTGCGATTACTTGCTATGAAGCTCTGAAACAAAAGAAAGGATAATATTTTTTGATAGTTAGTTGCTGGATATAATTACTGATGACCCCAATTACTAATTATTTATAAAATATAAAGCATAAAAAAACCGATTCACTAGGTGAACCGGTTCTTTTATTTTTAAAGCGTAAGCTAAAATTATTTCTTAACAGCTTCTTTAGTAGCAGCAGCAGCATCTTTAGCAGCACCTTTAGCAGCATCAGCAGCTCCTTTAGCAGCATCAGCAGCTCCAGCAGCAGCACCTTTAGCAGCATCAGCTCCAGCAGCAGTAGTAGCAGCAGCAGCATCTTTAGCAGCACCTACAGTAGCAGAAGCAGCAGAATCAACAACAGTTGCAGCAGAATCAGCTACAGTTGCAGCAGAATCAGTAACAGCTACAGCAGCAGAATCAGCAGTACCTTCAGTAGCAGTAGCTTCAGTTTTTTTACAAGCAACTAGAGAGATTGCAGCGATAGCAGCTACGAATAATGACTTTTTCATAATAAATTAAATTTAATTTTGTTAATATTGTTTTCTAAAATTTTTCTCGTTCTGTTATTTGAACAAGACAAAGGTATAGCAGATAGAAAAGTTGTTTATGAAAAATAATTGTAATACCTTTGTAAAATAGTTTTACAAATAAACTTAACTGATAATCAGTAATTTAATTATATTTAAAAATTGACAGATTTAGATCTATTACATTTTGAGCAGCTCAAAAAAGAAGTCCAAGCTCAATATTTGAAAGAATATACACCTTCCTATGATGATATTTCAAAATGGAAGGGTATTGATATTATATATTTTCAGGAAGATCTTCGTAAAAAAGCTAAAGGAAACATTAGCGAAAAATCTTTTTACACCTATTTCAAAAACTCTCCGGTTACAAAATTACCCCGAATTGATATGCTCAACTTATTGAGTATTTATACGGGTTATGACTCATGGTATGAGTTTAAAAAGCAACATCTTTTTGCAGGAGAATTACTACAACAAGACCAGGAATTAAGTGATGAAGAAATGGAAGATTTAGAAAAAACTCTTGAAAGTCTATCTAATTTTTCAAAAACAAAGAATAAACCTGAAAAAACTGCAGAAACAGCACAAGAAAACATTGATTTACAAAAATCAACTACTGAAAACCAAATAGTTAATCAAAACAAAAAATTAAAAATTCAATCAGATTCTGAAGCAATAAAACCTAAGAAAAATTTCTTAAAAAAGAATGCTTGGGCTTTCGCAACCTCTATTTTAATTCTAATAACGGGTATTCTAGGTTTCAAGGATGAAATTTTTCTAAAAGAATATAAATATTGTTTCACGGACGCAGACAGAGGAACTTCCGTCATCAATACATTAGAAATAAAAGTTATTAAAGAAAATGAATCTCCAATTCTTTATAGAATAAAACCGGGAGACTGTTTTAAATATTCTACCAAAGATAAGGTCCTAAAAATGGAAATCAGAGCGCCTTTCTATGAATATCTAGAGGTAAACAGAACTTTGGAGAATGCGCCTGGAGAGGAAATGATAGAACTAAAGCCGGATGATTACAAAATGGCAGTAAATTACTTCTCTGTAAAGGATGCCAATGGTAATCCAGAGCAACTGAAACAGAAACGTAAGCAACTCGAAAACCTAATCAGCAATAACGCTACGATTTATCAGGTATACGATAATACAACCTATGGCATTGAAACCTTAGATAAACAAAAATATATTACCTTAGTAACAACCCCAACAACTTCTCTAAAAAACTTAAGTGTAATAGAAATGAAAAAAGAGAACGGGAAAATAATATCTATCAAATTTAAAATTGCAAGTACAGATGAAAAGAATAAATAATTTTTTAATTTTTGCAATAACGCTTCTTACTTTAGCAGCTTGTAACGAGAAAAAAAACTCGGAAGTAAGTGATATTGAAAAACTTAGAAACAGTAATAATAAAAAAAGCTATCCTGAAGTACAAATGGATAGCGCGCAGGCCATCAACTTCATTACCAAGCAAAAAGTACAGGAGCTTTTAGATCTGTCTACATTATATTTATCTGGATCAGGAAATAAGAACACCGAGATTGATACGGTTATCTATTCTCAAATGGGAAGCTATTTCCATAAACCGGATAGCCTGACATTCAAAAAGTTATTCCGGGAACTGGATAGCTTAAAGGTAAAAAGCATAAAAGTGAATAATTTATCTGTTTATAAAGATTATTATAAAAAGGATACTTTAGATTATGCCAAATTTGATGTAGAATACTTTGATGACAAGAATAGATCATTGGGTACTTTTGAAAAAAATGCGCAATACATCCTTATGTCTACCCCTATTAAATTTAAAAAAGAATTTAAATTTTACTTCCTCAACTTCTATTCTTCTCCTTTGAAGAAAGACAGTACTTCAGTAAAAGTAACTAAATAGTCTAAGGGAATATCATTTTCCCAGACATCATCAATATATTCATCGGGGTTAAAATAATTAACTCCGATTTTTTTTGAGCTAGGTGAAATAGATTGAAAAAAGCCATCATAAAAACCTTTTCCATAGCCTACTCTATTTCCATTAGGATCACAATACAGCAAAGGGGTAATTACATAATCAAACTGAGTTTCTCCGGAATCTATAGTAGAAACAGGCTCCGAAATCCCCCAATTGCTCGTTTCAAATTCTGTACCTGGAAATATTTCAACCGAAATTAATTCATCCACAACCTTAGGCACAAAAACACGGATATTTTGATCTAAAAAATAATTGATGAATATCTTAGTGTCAATTTCATTAAACTTCTCAATCGGAATGAAAACATGTACTTTCTGACCTTTTACAGGCTTGAAATAATGGATAAAGTTGTTAAAAATTCTTTTAGATAACAAGAAAGCCTCATCAGAAGACAAGGCTTTTCTTTTTTGCATATATTTTTTTCTAAGTTCAGCTTTTAGCATTCTCATTAAGCTTTTTCAGAAGGTTCTATAATTTTATATAATTTGTCTGACAAACGAATTTTAAACGGAAGTTCAAAAGTAATTTGATCTCCCACTTTCGCCGTTTCACAAGGACCTCCATTTGCATAAATTTCGGTAATTGTAATTTCTTGCTCACCAGTTGTAGGGCCTGAAATCAATACTCTATCTCCTACTGAAAGTTCTTTGTTTTCAATTAAGAACTGAGCAATTTTTGATTTTGAGTAATAATGTTCTCCTTTACCAACCAATACTTTCTTAACTGCTATCTTTTGGCGAATATTTTTAGCGGCTACTTTTCCTAAGGGCTGAGTTGGTAAATCACCTGAATTCTTAAATATCAAAGAATCGGACTTCCCTTTTCTGAACACCTTGTTTCCAACCTGCAATCCTTTTCTTAGTTGTAATTGCTCTTCTACCGGTAAATGTGTAATTTCTAAACATTCTGTAGAACATGTATTTTCCATTGTAGCTTTACATTCATCACATTGAATAAACAATAAATGACAAGCATCATTTGCACAATTGGTATGGTTATCACAAGGCTTTCCACATTGGTGGCATTGTGAAATAATATCATCTGTAATTCGTTCTCCTAATCGGTGGTCAAACACGAAGTTCTTCCCAATAAATTTACTTTCAATATTTTCTTCTTTTATCTGACGGGTATATTCAATAATTCCGCCTTCTAATTGGAAAACATTCTTAAAACCCTGATGCTTAAAGTAAGCACTTGCCTTTTCACAACGAATACCCCCTGTGCAATACATCAACAGGTTTTTATCTTCTTTAAAATCCTGTAATTGTTCGTTGATGATAGGTAAGCTTTCTCTGAAGTTTTCTACATCAGGCGTAATAGCGCCTTCAAAATGCCCCACTTCACTTTCGTAGTGATTTCTAAAATCAACCACAATTGTATTTGGGTCTTCCAATAAATTATTAAACTCCTGAGCTTTTAAGTGAATACCTTTATTGGTAACATCAAAAGAATCATCATTCAAACCGTCTGCTACAATTTTATGTCTAACCTTGATAGTCAATTTTAAGAAAGAATAGTCGTCCTGATCTACCGCTACGTTTAAACGAATTCCTTTCATGAAATCGTAAACTTCAAGGGTATTGCGAAAAGCCTCAAATTGATCCGCAGGAACACTCATCTGAGCATTAATTCCTTCATGAGCAACATAGATACGACCCAATGCATCCAGTGCATTCCAGGCTATAAATAATTCGTCGCGAAACTTTTTGGGATCTTCAATTTTGGCATACGCATAGAAAGACAATGTAAGACGTTCCTTACCAGCTTCATCAATAAGTTGAGCTCTTTCTTCTGCGCTTAAGGTGTTATACAGTTGCATGCTATAAACGTTTTAAGTGAGAAAAGTATTTTTGCAAAGATAGTAATTTTTCAATTAAGTCTATTTGTTGATGAAAATCTCAAACGCTAGAATGCTAGTAATGATTGATAAATTATTGCTATTCAAAAAACTCATTTAGGTGTGAAATTTTGTCAGTTATTCATAATATAATGCTAGCTTTACCATACAAAATGTCACTATTTTATTTAATATTTTTTTAAGTTTTGTTAATTCCAGTTTTAACAATTACGACATAATGTATAAATAATTGCTATTCCTGTTAAATTTTAGTTAAAATTGAAACATATCATAATAATCAACTACCTATTTAGCATTAAATTTGTTTACAATAAAACATAAATTAAAAATCAAAAGAAGATATACAATGAAGAGTACTTTAAAAAAACTATTACCATTTGCTGTAGTAGGAGTTATCTCAGGAGCTACTACCGTTGGCACAATACAATATTTCGGTCATCCTTCTAATAATGAAGACCAAGGCTATTTTAAATCTGCCTCAAATGTTTCATTTGCCGGCATGAATACTGGGGCTGTAGGTGACGATTTTGTAAAAGCAGCAAAAACTACGGTTCCGGCTGTAGTAACTATTAAGAATTACCAAAGCAGAACATCTACTTCTGGTGGAAGAGCATCCGAACAAGATCTATTCGACTTCTTTTTCGGTGATCCTTTCGGCGGAGGCGGAAGAGGACAACAAAGACAAAAGCCACAGCAACAAGTACCTGACAATATGCCTTCAGGAATGGGTTCAGGAGTAATTATTTCTCCGGATGGTTATATTATATCAAATAATCACGTTGTAGCGGGTGCCAATAAACTGGAAGTCGTATTAAGCAACAAAAAATCTTATATCGCAACTTTAGTAGGAACAGATCCGAACACAGATATTTCATTATTAAAGATTGAAGAAAAAGGGCTACCCTATCTAAACTTCGCTAATTCTGATAATATTGAAGTAGGACAATGGGCTCTTGCAGTAGGTAATCCATTAGGATTGAATTCAACTGTAACTGCAGGTATTATTTCTGCTAAAGGAAGAGGAATCGGAATTTTAGGAGGCCAAGGGAAAGCAACGAATCCTATTGAAAGTTTTATTCAGACAGATGCTGCCATTAACCCTGGAAACTCAGGAGGTGCATTGGTAAATACGAATGGCGAGCTGATTGGTATCAACTCTGCAATCCAATCTACAACAGGTTATTATCAAGGATATGGATTTGCAGTTCCGGCTAATTTGGCTAGAAAAATAGTTGAAGACATCAAGAAATTCGGAATTGTACAAAGAGGATTCCTTGGAGTTCAATCTCTAGATCTTTCTGATGACATGCAGGTTGCAGCGTATAACAAACAGAAAAAGACCAATATTAAAACCGGTTCAGGAGTATATGTAACAGGATTCGGAGATAAGAGTGGTGCTGAAGATGCTGGTCTTAAAATGGGAGATATTATCACCAAAATAGATAATTCAGCCATTACAGACTTCGCCGATCTATCGATCGCTATCGGAAGCAAGCGTCCTGGAGATAAAGTACAAGTTACTTATTCAAGAAATGGTAAAGAGAGCACAACTACAGTAACATTGAGAGATCAAAAAGGAGGAACTTCTACGAGAACAAAAGAAGAACTAAGTGTTACCGAAAAAATTGGAGCTGAATTTGAACCATTAAGTGAAAAATTCAAAACCGACTACGGTTTGAATAGCGGTGTAGTTGCTAAAAACGTATCTGAAGGAAGCGAGATCGCTAAGATTGGATTGGTAGACAACTATATTGTAGTAGAGATTAACGGTAAGCCTGTAAACTCACAAAAAGACGTTGAAAAAATCCTAGATAAATACCAAGGAAACGTTCAAGTGAAGTTTGTGGATGAGTATGGTAGAATGTATACGAAAGGCTTTAAAATGCCTTAATCAAGATTCAACAAAACATTTATTTTCATATCAACGAAAAGCCGCTACAAAATTTGTAGCGGCTTTTTATTTTATGATTTATTATTCATTTTTTCAGCGATTCTCTTTTTCTTATTCCGTTCATAAATGACTTCTACGATCTTACCTCCGATCCACGAAAAGGGAAAGAATGTAAGGAAAATAGATATTTTATAGAACGTAGGATGATAAGGAAAAATAATAACATCCAGCATTGCTATAAACAACATAATAAACCCAATAAGAATAGCATAAGCCACTTTAGCATATTTTACGATGATTGCTGTTGCCACCCCTCCTATCGTAGTTCCCAAACCGGAAATAAACAATAAGAAACCGAAGAACGCTTCATCATTTTTCATGCTTTCAAGAAACCTCTGCCAGTGCTCAAAAGGAGCGAAAGCATCAAAAGTAACCCATTGCGGAAAAACCCTTATACCAAGGGTAATGATAAGCCCGGCAATTGCGAGCCCCACTAAAACCGCTAATGTATTTCTTATAAAACTCATTAATCCTGATGTGCGATCATCGAAATTTCAATATCAACATTTTTAGGCAAGCAAGAAACCTGTACTGTTTCACGAGCTGGAAAGCTTTCTGCATCCAAATAAGACGCATAAATATCATTCATTACAGCAAAATCATCCATACTTTTAAGGAAAATACTCGCTTTTACAACGTTTTTAAATGTCATTCCAGCTTCAGTAAGAATTGCCTCAAGGTTTTTCATTACCTGGTGCGTTTCTTTCTCAATTCCTTCTACCAATTTACCAGTTGCAGGATCTACAGGGATCTGACCAGATATATACAATACTCCGTTGGCAAGATTTGCCTGAGAATAAGGTCCGATAGCTGCAGGAGCATTCACTGTGTTGATTACTTTTTTCATATGTCGTTACTATTTATTTTTTTCTAAAATCATATGCAATCACTAGCTTCTATAAAGATTTGTTAGAGTTGTATTCCACAGTGATTTCATTAGAATTTATTTTGGTTGCAAATATAAAATTTATATTCAAATATCAATATGATATTTAGAAAGGAGGATTTGGCTGTGTGAAACTTCTGTCTTTATACTTCAGCGCATCACTTAAGATATTAGCTTTTATCCCAATAAAGAAGTCATATACCTTATATTGTCCAAAAGGAACCCAGTTAAAATTAATGGTAAAACTTCGTTGATCTCTTGAGAAACCAATCCTTGTATAAGCCAATTCTTTCGTCACCATATCATAGTGAGTACTTCCATTGATATTCCAGAAAGGAGTTAATTTAACACTACCATCAAGCCCCACTGAAGCCATTCTTGTAGGAATTCTATTACCCGAAGTTTTTGTATAGGCATAATTGGCATTCACATTCAAAGTCCATGCCTGATCGAAACGAGCATAATTATCATCATCAAAATAATAATTCTCATTTCTTATTTCTCCTTTAGATTTATATTTTTTAGCATAATCTGTTTTTTGTCCAAAAATCTCACTGCTTAAAGGGTAAGATAGCTGAACATTAAAACCTTGTACACTAAAATGACCAAAATCTTCTGTTCTTATACCTCCTGTATCCTGTCCCGGAAGGTAGATAATTTTATATGGATCTAATGATAGACTTGTATTTACACTCAATTTATTATTAAAGAAAGAAGACTGCCCATTGATTGTTAAAATAGACCAAGGGTGATCTTTTGCCGCAAAGTTATAACTTCCTGAAAGGTTTAATGACTCAAATAATTTCACCTTTTTCACTCCTGTAGAATCACTTTTAGACTTTACTTTCATTTCAATATTGTTTCCAATATTAAATCCTAATGCTCCTACCATTCCACTTGTAGGACTCCCTACAATTCCTCCTTCAAAGATTGAATAAGGTGTTAAAGCTCCAGAAGCATTGTAATAGTTCTTATAGTATCCATAACCCGAACCTCCAAAATCTGGTGAATAGGTGAATCCAATACTTGGCGTCATCATATGTCTGATTGCTTCAATAGTAGAACCTTTTTTGAACTTCATCATTCCGTAAAGCGTCGTTTGAATACTTGCTGTTGAAGAGAATGTAGAATATCCCGCAATTCCTTTATCAGTTTCAGTAATATCTTTACTAGCTACAGGATCATAAAATCTCTTAATTGTTTTTGTAGTTAATGCATTATCAATATTAGCCCCTAAACTGAAAGTAAAATATTTTGCAACAGTGGTATTAGTTCCTAGTGCGATATTATTTTTAAGTCCAGTCTGCAATTTGTCCCACATTTCCTTTTTGAAAAGTTCACCTTCGTTAGTTTGCACATAGTTTGTTAAGTTAAGTCCTGTATTTACGGTAATGTTTTCCAACAGTCCGCTTCTTACACCTGTTTTTGACTTAAATAAATAAAACTGATTAATGGCAACGTTCATCTGAGGCAAACGCAAATCAGACGTTCCTGTAGCAAAGTTCTGAGAATAAGAAGTGGTTGCCGTAATGGTAGCAGGTAGCTTCAAGAACCTTTTCGTAAGCGTAACTGTTGAGTTCTGCTGGGTATTTAATACGTTTTGATTTAATATATAATTGTTATTCAGCGTATTATTATAAAACTTAGTACTTACAACATCTACTGAAGCAGAGAAATTAAGAAATGGATTTGCTTTTGTATCTTGTGTATGTCTCCAGGCAATTCTATACGTGCTGTTTTTATTATAATCATCCAACCCTTTTATCCCTCTCACCATTGTTCCGACATCCGCTGAGAAATTCCCGGAATAACGGTACTTTTTCATATAATTCATTTCGGGTCTTATATCCCAGCTCCCTTTCGTATAAATATCGGCAAGTACCTTAAGATCAAAATGCTCTCCTATTGGCTGATAATATCCTATTCCATTCAAAAAGAATCCTACATCCTGCCTTTCCCCAAAACTCGGGATCAAAATACCTGCTGATCTTTTAGAAGAAAACGGTAAAATAGCAAATGGCATAATTAAAGGAGTAGGAACCCGCTCAATATATAACTGAATAGGCCCTGTAATAATCTGAGATTTCTCTTTTGTCTTAATTAATTTGATATTGGAAGCCAGCATATGATAATCCGCTGCCGTATCTTTTTTCTTAATAAAATACTCATCAGTGGTATACATTGCGTTTTTCATTGCAAAGACAGAATCGCTATATTTCTTGGTCTTTTTTGCAATAATTACCCCTTCACTTTCCTCAGTCCGAGCATTATAAGCAACAGCTTGCTTTGTTTTGGTATTATAATGAAACTCATTTGTTTCATATTTTTTCCCTGCCTGTGTTGTAATAACAGGTTCTATAATTTTCCCTAAAGAATCTAGCTTACCTCTTGCATAGACAAGACTTTTTTTCTCATCTATAGAGATATAATCTGCATCAATTTGCATATCCTGATACTTCACCTGAGCTTTTTTGTTCAGGTAAATCATCTTTTTAGGGAAGTCTCTACGGATATTATCTGCCTTAGTCTGAAGAATATCATCTAAAGACTCTTTTTTTACAACAATGGTATCCTTTTTGGAAATAGTATCATTAACCGCATTTTTAGGCAATTTCTCAGACGTTTCCTGTGCTAAAAAACTGTTAAAAATTAGGATAATTGAAATTTGTAATATATTTTTGAGGACGGTTTTGGCCAATTTTATTATATATAATTAAGGCTCAAAATTAGTATAATTTTTAAAACTGTAAGATGTACAAACAAAATTTTAAAATAATTTTATCATTTCTCCTTATTTTATTGAGCAATTTTATATTCTCACAAAAGAAGTTCACCATCGTTTTAGATGCTGGACATGGAGGAAGTGATTCAGGAGCCAAAAGATCCTACTCAGACATTGGCTTACTCGCAGAAAAGGATGTAACCCTTGCTATTGTGCTAAAAGTTGGAAGAATGCTTGAGAAAAATAAAGACTTTAAAGTAATTTACACTCGTAAATATGATGAATACCCTTCTCTTTCAGACAGAACAAATTTAGCCAACAGAAGCAAAGCAGATCTTTTTGTATCCGTTCACTGTAATTCAGCAACAAGATCTACAGCCTACGGAACAGAAACTTATGTTCAGGGACCAGACCAGAATGACACCAACCTTGAGGTGGCTAAAAGAGAAAATGATGTAATTTTCTTAGACGAAAAAGATAAGCAGACCTTTGGTTCTTATGATGCAAGCTCACCAGAATCTTTAATTGCCCTAAAACTACAGCAAAGTAAATATTTGGAATCCAGTCTTCTTTTAGGCGGATTGGTAGAAGGAAATTTTGTAGATAAAGACAAAAGATTCTCAAGAGGTGTTTTCCAAAAAAACTTACACGTTCTTCGTATGAATGCAATGCCATCTGTTCTTATTGAAACAGGATTTATCAATCATGCGGAAGAAAGTCATTATTTGGCATCAGAAAAAGGTCAGGATGAAATTTCAGAGAGTATTTATAATGCCATTATAGAATACAAAAAAGCAGTCGACAGAAAATCAGGAGGTGCATATGCTACTTCTACAAAAAAAATAGAGCCGGAAAAACCAGCCGAAGTAGCATTAAAGAATGATTTCAGAATATTATTAATGGCTGCTCCAACTAAATATAATGACGGAGATCCTGCATTAAAAGGCTTAAATTATATTCTTCCTATCAAAGAAAACGGGCAATATAAATATTATTACGGAGTAACTAATATGTCTTCTGTAAAAGATATTAATATTAAAACAGCTAAAGATGCCGGATTTAGAAATGCTTTTGCCGTAGGATTCATGCCAAATCAAAAATTAAGCATGGGCTATTATACCATTGAAGTCTATGTTGGAGAAAAATTAAATGGTAATTCTTTCATCCTACAAACGCTAAAAGATGTGGAAAGAAACAAAGATAATGGTGTTTTTTACTACACTTATGGAAAAATTTACACTTTAGAAGACGCTGTAAATTTACAGAAAGAACTTGATAGCAAAGGAATTAAGAATACAGTCATTCAGAAAGTATATAAATAACCTAAAAAATAATTTTGAAGTTCAAAAGTTAATTCCTATTTTTGCAACCTCAAAATTTGGTCTATTCGTCTAGTGGTCAGGACTCAAGGTTTTCATCCTTGCAACAGGGGTTCGATTCCCCTATAGACTACATAAATAAAGTATTCTGATTAGCAATTTTATCTAGCTATAGGAATTTAAAAAAAGATTATTTAATTTTGCATTCGCATTTATTCTTAGGCAAAAGAAAATAGATAAAACATTATACCCTTAATGCACTCTATTTTTAACTAAGAAAAAGCAAATGATGAATACTAATTTATTTAGGTCTCTGGGATGTATTTCCCGCACAGGCTTAGCAAATAATTTTATATCATGCAGGATTTAAAAATACAAGAAGCGAAGTTGCTCTTTAATAAAATCCATTCTAACCCTAAAAATTATGATTTAAAGATCAATGAAGAAGGGATTATAGGCAAAGATGATAAAATAAGTTTCAAACTTTACAAGAGTGGAGAAAGAGGAGCATTAGAAGTTACTATTGACGGACTAACCTTTACCAACACAACTGGAGAATGGAACAACGCAATGATAATGTTGGAAAATATTATCAAAAGAATAGATAAAGAACAAGAAAATTTTAAAATAGAACAAGCAATAGACAAGCTTAAACAGTACCTTTCCGAAGAAAATTAAAAATTTTTAAAATAATTGGAAAATAATTTGGTTGGTATTAAAAAAGTCTTTACTTTTGCACTCACATTTAAACGATATGGCAAATCATAAATCAGCATTAAAAAGAATCAGACAAAACGAAGTTAGAAAAGTTCGTAACAGATACTATCACAAGACTGCTAGAACAGCTTTGAAAGTTTTAAGAAATGAAGAAGATAAAGCTGCTGCTACTGAGCAATTGCCAAAAGTTATCTCTTTATTGGATAAATTAGCTAAGAAAAATATTATCCACAAAAACAAAGCAGCTAACTTGAAAAGTAAATTAACTAAGCACGTTAATAAACTAGCTTAATAAGTATAGTTGGCCCGTTCGTCTATCGGTTAGGACCTCAGATTTTCATTCTGGTAAGAGGGGTTCGACTCCCCTACGGGCTACAAAACTTAATTACTACTAACCGGGTAATTAAAATAAGAGTTGAAACTTATAAAAACAAAAAATACTAACCCTGTAATTTATTACAGTTTGGTAGATGGCCCGTTCGTCTATCGGTTAGGACCTCAGATTTTCATTCTGGTAAGAGGGGTTCGACTCCCCTACGGGCTACAAAAGAGACTTTATATTTAAAGTCTTTTTTTTTGTTTTGCGTAAAACTTCAAATAGAAATACTAAGTCAGGTGCAAAATGGATCAGTTCCAAAACTTGGGGACTACGCAAAAAGTTTAGATAATCTAAAAAGGAAAAACGATTTATCTCGCACGCCTCTAAGTTGTAATCTGAA
>NZ_FRAV01000082.1 GCF_900142445.1 Chryseobacterium polytrichastri
TTCTCCATCTTCCACGGACTTCTTCCGTTATCCAGAACTTTTGGTTTTTCCTCTATATCTACATTGATAATTGGAGATTTGGTAGAGATATAAAGAAGCGTCACTTCAGCGTATATTTCCTGCCAGTTTCCAGTCCAGTATTCGCCATAGTTGGGATTTTTCGGATCAATACCTATTTCTCCTATCGTTTGCATTTCATGGGTCAGGGGAATGAGAACTTCCTGTCGGTCTGCTTTAAAAGTGTGGGTATTGTTGTAGAGCAGGTCATCACCTCCCCAGCTGTCGTGTTCCCAGAGTTTTAGATTATATTTTTTACCCACCACATCTTGGGCTTCAATAATGAGTTTAATGGTTTGTCCAAATGTGGGTCTTCTTTTAAAAGGTTTTCCGTCTTTATCAACCAAGGTGATCTTTTTAATAATCCCTTTTTTATCGGGTTGGTTATTGCTTGAACCTTGATGGGTAGAGCCTTTTGGGGTGTCGGGTTTAGGCTTTGGTTTTTTAGCAGGGGCGGGCCTAGAAGTGGGAGGAGGAACTTTATATTCCGGATTGTTAACGTTCACATTATCTGATGTCTGCAGTTTTCCGTTATACTCTGCCAGAATATAATATTCATGTTGTTTTTTATCATCTTCTCTTTTATTGGCTAAAGTTATATAGGTACTTAATAAAGTGAAGTTCCATCTTGCATAGCCTCTGGTATCCACCTCAATAGGTGGAGATTTTGTGATAAACTGATTCTTTTTATTGTGACCATCTCCTTTTTCATCGTCTTCCCAAAGACTCAAAGTAAGATGTTGACCTTCTAAATTCTGACATTTAACGGTAGCCCGAAGCCGGTCCATATAACTGAGGGCTTTGGTAATGTTTGAACCATCCTGATAGGTAAGTTTTACCCCAATGATATCTCTTTCTTTAGAAGTTGGGCCGTCGTTCTTTTGTGGGTGGACAATAATTGCCATGGGTTCTTTACGTTCAGGGCCGTGAAGATAGCCCTCTACCATAAAAGTAGACTGATAGGACTGTTTCCCAAATGTAAATTCACCGATTCCTTTTTTCTTGATATGGGTGGTTATAAATTGTCCTGTATCATTTTTCTTGAATAATTCCCAGGTTACCAAAGCATCTCTACGCTCTGAATTCGGTGTGTCGGGATACCATTCTGTTACGTGATATACTGTTTTTTCGCCTATTTTGGGATGGATGTTTCCTGTAATTTTATAAACTCCTTTTTTTGCCATTGTGTTTAATTTTAAAGGTTACCAAGCTTCTGCTTCATTGTTGTCTGTTTCCTCTTTAAGTGCATCAAAATCTACCACAGGATTATAAGCTTGCTGCTCTTGGGTATTAGCATTGTTTACATGGCTTTTCGTGGTTTCGCTTTGCTGTCCATGCTTGAGAATAGTGATTTTTCCTCCGGTACTGCACATTAATTCAGAGCGTTCGGTGAGGCAGGCTTTGTCCATTACTTTTGTTTTGTCATATACTTTTTGCCATTTTCCGGAAGGAGCGTATGTACAGGGAAGGTATCCGCTGGAGCTGGGCTTAAGCTTACATTGCCCGAATGGCTTTGCGGTAGGGTTGAGTTGCAAATCATCTTCTGTTGCAGCAAGATAATCGGGATCATTGTCCGAATGATTAGCATAATGTTTTTGGTGACTGGTAACTTTTAAGGTTGGAAAGGTAAATCCCTGATTACATTGTAAGGTTGCTTTCTGTATGACAAAATAGATACTTTCATGATCATCAGAATTATTATCTTTCTTCTTTTCATCATCTTTTTTCTCCTCTTTTTGAGGTTTTTCTGATGGCTGACTTTCCTGTTGATTTTCTTCTTCGCTATCCTTATCTTCATTCGTGGAATTTGTCATTTCATCATCAGAAGTTGGGGTGGATGTCGGTTCTTTGGTTTCAAAAAACTCAGGATCTTCAGGAATGATGATTTGTTTTCCCGGAATGGGTTCCTGCATCACATCTTCAATCGGACAATGGAGATTATGATAGGTTTTTAAAACTCCATCATCTTTAATGTTGAATTTCTGCGATAGCGAATTGAAAGTATCGCCTTGTTGAATGGTGTAATTTTTCATATCATTTGTGTTAAAGTGAGATGGTGTTTTCTGTATAAATCTCCTTCATTGGTAATCACAATAGATGATTCAGCCTGAGATAGAATCTTATGTGTTTTGTGAATGGTATACTGTAATTGTAAGTCTGCCGTTATTGCTTCGTATGAATCGGTATCAGAATTTTTTTTATTCTGTTTTAAGCTTTGCAGGCTACAAATGTTCTGTAAATTTCCTTGAATGATTGTTTCGGTATAATCCGGATCATCATGATTCGTTTCAATGCATAAATCAAAGATAGCCGGAAAAGAGTTTTGAAAACAATATAGTTTTTCAGTCCACGTTGTTTTTTTGTGAAACCATTCCCTGATAGGAAATAATGTTTGGAAGAGCAGGGAAGAGTCGAATTGCCTTAAAAAACCTGTTTCATCACTCATCTGTTTTTCAAAAGCATTCAAAAGCATCGTACAACCTTCTCCAATATGATATTCTTCCAGCTTGGGACGTTGGTCTTTGAATTTTTTAATCAATGCTTTATATCCATGAAATCCTGTTATTTTGCCTGAAGGATTGATGGTAAAAGCAATAGGATACAGCGTTTTCATACAATCAAGAGAAAGTTCACTCATTTTATCATTGGGTATCTTACCGTTTGTGGTCAACCCTTTACGATCGATTGTTACAGTGTAGCTTTTATCTTTTCCCTCCCGAGTGTCTAGGATAATGGTATAATCTAACAATAAAAGATCTTCAGATGGTATCTGAATCGTTTCACGAACCTTATATTCCTTAGCATAAAAAGCATTTGATAATTGTAAAGAAGGAAGACTATTTGTTTTTTCCTGTACTTTCTGTTCTTCAGTTTTATAATTCTTCGGAACCCATAGAAAGTCTACATGATTCATATTTTCAAACCAAAGGGTATCCGCCTTCTCACAGTGTGCATTATGAAACCGTTTCAGCTCCTTAACGGTCATTCCTAACCGGGAAGAAATTGAATGAAGGGAATCTCCATTACGAATCTTATATTGCATGTAATCTATTTCCATCAAGTGTGTTATATGATAAAATTAATAAAAAAAGATTTCTTACACCTTAGTTTTGATGTTAAATTTGAGAAATTGTAGTAGAACTACGA
>NZ_FRAV01000018.1 GCF_900142445.1 Chryseobacterium polytrichastri
GAAGCCAAGGAGACTGGTCTATTTCTGCAGATGGAAAAACAAGAACATTGGTTGCTAAAAACCCAGATGGAACTGTAGCATGGACCCGAGTTACAGAAATTCTTACGCTAAATGAAACAACATTTACTTATAGAGTGGTTCCTAATGCAGCTAATCCAAACGTATATTACGATATCGTTCATACTAAGGTCAACCATATGGAACCTTAATACACGATTGAGTTAGTTTTTTTATAATAAAGGGAAAGCCTGTTCTATTTGGAGCAGGTTTTTTGTATGATACTGTTCTCTTTTTTTAAATTCAGTAACCTCATCTGCTAATACATGAGTTGCTTTTTTTCATTGTTTCTCCATCCCGCCTGACTATCATATTTTACAAAAAATATTTTCAGGTCTGCCTGACTCGCATAATCAACAAAGTATATTTTCTTTTTGGCCTGACTCCCATATTCGGTAAAAAACCATTTGCCATCATTGGTTCCGGCTTGGCTGTCATATTGCACTTTATATACTTTAAGATCAGCCTGGCTTTCATATTCAACCACAAAAACTTTTACATCTGCCTGACTGGAATATTGAGTTGAAAAAACTTTCTGGGCCTGCATTTTTGCACCTAACAATATAAACGAAATGATCAGTATTAATTTCATAGTTATTGTTTTAAAATCAAGTAAAAAGTTACTCAATAATATTGATATGGCCATCATTATTTTTTTAATCAACTGATCATAAGACATTTTAGAAACCAACCACTTTGAGCTTTTCAGAAAGCACACATTGAGCTTTTCAGAAATAGTAGTTATCTTTATTATATTGAAATTTGCTGTAGACAAAACATCAGATATGGATATTATAAAAATAAGTACAGACTGGGCACGGGCAGAAATTTTCTCTGCAAAAATAGTATGGATATTCAGTTTCATAATCATCCTGAGTGCTATTGGGTTCTACTTTTTAGGAAAAACAACGATTGCAAAAGCCTTTGTTATTCCTTTAGCGATTACAGGTTTTCTGCTTACAACAATAGGAATAGGTTTGTATACTGCCAACAAACCACGGATCATCCAATTTGAAAAAGAATATCAAACCAACAGCTCAGCTTTTATACAAAAGGAAATTGAACGAACTTCTAAGTCTAACAGTGATTTCGCACTTGTTTTTAAAATACTTCCAATTCTTGTTATAATTGGAGCTGCCTTAATTTTAATAAGCAAATCTCCTAACTGGCAAGCGTCAGGCATTACTCTCGCTTTATTAGCCTCTTTCCTTATGGCGGTAGATGCTAATACTGCAGCAAGAAATGAAACGTATCGTCAACAGCTTTTAACCCATCAATCATCATGAAAGAGATTACGCCATCCATCGAAAATTCATTCGTTTATTCCTGTAGTTCAGAAGAAAAATGGGGTTATGATCAATTTGTTCCGGATCACATTCTAGCCTTCCAGATCTCAGGAGAAACCCATGTTTTTAACCAAAAAGGAACATTTGTATTGAAGAAAAACAGAATGCTGCTGGCTCATCGAAATCAATTTGCCAAAAGTTTGAAACTCCCTACTGATGATAGAGAGTATAAGGCCGTTTCTGTCATTTTTAAAACTGAAGACTTAAAAAAATATGCTGCATTGCATTCCATCAATATTCATAAAAAATATGAAGGAAAGCTAACGGCTGTTATTCAACCTGATGTCTTTCTACAAAGCTATTTTCAATCGCTGATCCCCTATTTGGAAAACCCTGAAAAAAGCACCAACAATATGTCTTTTGCCAAGATCTCAGAATGTATAGAACTCCTTTTAAATTATGATTGCGGATTGCGAGATTTCCTATTTGATTTCTCTGAACCTCATAAGATCAATTTAGCAGAATTTATGCAGAAAAATTTCCACTACAATGCACCTATAGAAAATTTCGCAAGATTGACAGGAAGAAGTTTAGCAGCTTTTAAAAGAGATTTTGTTCATATTTTTAATACTTCTCCCGCCAAGTGGCTGAAAAATAAAAGACTTGAAGAAGCCCATGAATTAATTCATAAAAAGAATAAAAAATCGGCAGATATCTATCTGGATCTTGGCTTTGAAAACCTCTCTCATTTTTATACAGCATTTAAACAAAAATACGGAGTTACTCCTACAGAAAGTTTAACCTTACAAAAATAAAATACAATGACTACAGAACAGAAAATTCAAGAAATTGAAGATCAGGCTGCTATTAGAAAATTAGTAGATAGCTATGCTTATTGTGCAGATACACGAAACGCCCAAGGGCAGATGTCTCTCTTTACCGAAGATACTCGTTTTGAAGTGTATTATGATCCAAAATCAGATATGCCATCCCAGGTTATTATCAACAGAGAAGATTTGTTTCCTGTATTTGATAATCTAAACACTTATGATACCACAATGCATTTTAACGGACAAAGCACCGTAACGATTACCAATGATCATGCTACAGGAATTACGTATTGTATGGCACATCATCTTACGAAAGAAGAAGGTGGTCAAAAGTTCATGGTGGCTGCCATTAGATATTATGACCAATTTGTAAAAAAAGATGGAAAATGGCTTTTTGCAGAAAGAAAACTGCTCGTTGACTGGATAGAAAACCGATAATTTTTCACCTTCCTCATCTAAGCCATTCTGTTTCCAAATACAGAATGGTTTTTCTTTTTACAGCAATTGATTATGAGCTTTTCAAAAACCTTTCTTTGAGCTTTCCAGCAATTAAAATAAGAAGAGACTTACCCAACTTTGTTGTAGTAAAAAATTAAGTATACAATGAAAAAAATTGAAACAATTTATGTAAACGGAGCATTCATTATTCCAAACGGAACGGACACTTTAGATCTTTTAAGTCCGGTTAATAATGAGAAAATAGCAACAGTAACTTTAGCCAATGAAATAGATACTCAGCACGCCATTGCTGCTGCCCAAGAAGCGTTTAAAACATTCTCTTCCACCACAAAAGAAGAGCGCATCACTTATCTTGAAAAAATACGAGCTGCGGTGATCCGAAGACAACAAGACCTCATCGATGTTATGGTTGAAGAATATGGAGGAACCTATCAGTTTTGTTCGATGGTGATTCAGTTTGCCATCAATGACTTTACCGCAATGATTGAAGTGCTAAAAGATTTTGATTTTGAAAAAATTACAGGAAACACCAATGTATACCTTACTCCTGTTGGCGTAGCAGGAATCATCATCCCATGGAATATGAGCAATGGTTTTATCTGTACAAAATTATCAACATTAATTGCCGCAGGTTGTACCGCAGTAGTAAAGCCCAGCGAACTGAGTGCTCAGCAGACCCAAATCATCGCCGAATGTTTTCACGAAGCAGGTTTACCAAAAGGAGTTGTAAATTTTGTCAACGGTTTAGGAGATGTTGTAGGAGCAGAGCTTACACGTAACCCCGGAATTAATAAGATATCATTTACCGGATCTACCGCGGTTGGAAAAATCATAGCCAAAGGCGCTGTAGATAACATGAAGCGTATCACTCTTGAATTAGGTGGAAAATCTCCTAATATTATTCTGGATGATGCAGACCTTGAAATAACAATTCCCGCTGCTATCACTGCTGCATTTCTAAACAGTGGTCAGGCCTGCGCTGCAGGTACCCGCCTTCTTGTTCCTCAATCAAAACTGGAAGAAGTGAATACATTGGTAAAATCTTTTGTAGAAACGATAAAAGTCGGACTTCCTTCAGATCCAGATACCATGGTTGGTCCTATGGTAAACCAGAAACAGTTTGAACGTGTTCAGGAATACATTAAAATTGGACAGGAAGAAGGAGCTGAACTGCTTATAGGAGGAGTTGGTCAACCCAAAGGACTCGAAGCCGGAAACTTTGTAAAAGCTACTGTCTTCACGAACGTAAAGAACTCCATGCGTATTGCACAGGAAGAAATCTTCGGACCTGTATTATCTATTATTCCATATACCGATGATAAAGATGCGATAAGTATTGCTAATGATACACCCTATGGTTTGGCTGCCTATATTTTCTCATCAGACAGAGAAAGAGCGTTAGCCGTTGCCTCAAAAATAGATGCCGGTAGAATAAGCATCAACGGACTTTCCCACGATTCAAAAGCACCGTTTGGAGGATTTAAACAATCTGGGATTGGAAGAGAATACGGTGTTTTTGGTCTTGAAGCCTATTTGGAGCCTAAAGCAATTTTGGAATAAGCATTAAAACCAATAGATTGACTTAATATCATAAGAGACTGATTGTGAAAAATCAGTCTCTTATTTTTAGGTAGAATATATAAAGGTCTTATTAAAACTCAAACTCACCGATCAATACCCCATCTCGATTTCTTGTATCAGATTCATTTTTATTTTGGAAAACTACAATTTTTCTCTCCTGTTTTCCTGAAGCATAATTGATGCAAATTTCAGCCATAATTGCTGTTGGGCCGGCTATACTTACTTGATTTTCATTAAAGAAATTAGTTTCAATTTTATATTTTCCTTTGATCGCTTTTTTCAATAAAAACTGCTCCGGACCGAAACCTCCCGTAAAATCATCACTTAGTCTTCCGCCAATTTCCGTTGATTTATGAGAATACATACAACGCTCACTATTGGGATCTGTTACCCAAAGATCAATATCTGTATTGTCCTTATTCCAGTTGATCACCACTCGGATATTCACAGGTAAATCTGCAATGATTTTAGGATTGATATTTTTAAGATCTAATTCACTTCTGTGATTGCTGATCAATTCATTGATCTCCATAATAATGGTTTCTTCAATTCCATTATCACGATTGGCCATTTCACGGGTATAAGATTGATTTAAAATTTTATATAAATTGTCTAAAGCTCCCTGATAGTCTTTATTATCTTCTAAAGCCAGCGCATAATCTCTGTAACTTTGAGGATCGAAAGGTCGCCACTCCAACACTTTTTTACTGATCCAAAGTTCTTTATCGTATACCTCAGCTTGCTTTAATTTATAGGCTAATAATTTATACAATTCCTCATTTTCAAGATCAAGATCAGCGATAGAACTCAATACTCTTAATCCTGTTTTTTTATCATCAATTTTGAAAAACAACTGAGCTACATCAAAATAATATTGCGGCGTTTCAACATACTCTTTTCTGTTGCTGAGATACACTTCATAAATTTCCTCTGATTTTTTAGCCGACTTAAAAAACTTCATGTAAGCAGCATCAGATTTTACATCTACCGTTGTGATTTTTCCTTTCTGAATGATTGTTTCAGCAATTTCTTTACTCTTCGAATCTCGTCGCACAGAACCTGCTCCTCTTATGGATATTCCTGCCACCCTTCCCGCAAGAGACTGCACAACATCAGCTTGTCTTGCTGGGGTTGCTACCGGAGAAGAAACAACAGTACTCGTAGCACTGGCCACTGATCTTCTTTCAGTTGATGCTGAATATCCTACCATCACAACTTCTTCAATCTGTGTATCTCTGCTGATCGTATCACGGCGAGAAGACTGATTGCGCGTAGGTTTTGGATATGTTTTTGGCTTTTCTTTAAAATCTGTATTCCACCATTTTTTTAGATTTTCGGTCATTACTTCGGCTCTTGCCATTAGATTACTGACACGAACATCTTTTTGAGCCTGATTATTTTTTACAATCTGATTATATTCTTCACGCAATTCAGATGGCGGATTAATTTCATATCGCACATAATCCTGAACATTTTCCAACACCATTAAGCTCATATTATTGCTTACCAACCCAAATTGTCTGCTGATATTTTTGATTTCATCTTTGTTTTGTTTTTCGAAAATTTCCAGCTCATTCAGTTTTTTCTGAGCCCAAAATTGAGAGATCTCCCAATCTTTTACAGATTGTTTATTTACATCTAAAGAAATCGTTTTTGTTTCTGTTACTTCATTTCCGTATCCAAATAAAACCTTTACAGTTGCTTGATTTCCTTTTAGAATACCTGTTAACACAAAATCCTGAGAAATCGTTTGTGACAGCGAAGGATAAACCTCCATCAATGAAGAATTATTTTCAATTCCTATAAATTTTAAAGACTGATACAACAGTTTGCGGACTTCTTTCTTAGGATCATTTTCACTGATGTTTAAAAATTCACCTCCAGTTTTATTACTGATAAATTTTAATTGATTAAAATTCGCATTATTAGATGATGAAATAGTATAAACCGGTTTATTAATGTTCATTTTCAGGTCTCCAAAAGAAGATAATCCATCTGTAAAAAATAAAACCTCATCTTCTTTTAATGGTTTTAATTGTCCAAAATCGGTTCCTCCATCGTACGTAACTTGAGATAAATATGATTTTAATTCATTCCAGTTTCCATTGTTTATTGTAAAACTTTTCCCTTCATCAAACGTATTATTAAGGAAATAAATTTTCACCGAAAGGTTTTTATTCACTTTAAAATATTCTTCCAGTAAAGTCCATTCTTTCGTATGATCTCTTTTTAATCCGCTTAATGAATTATCCCAAACAATCGCTAATTTATTAGGTAATTTCTTGGCTTTTTCTTTTGGATCAATTCCTAAATTAGCAAAAAAGTAAGATGAATGATCCGATGCTTTCTGTATCAATACACTTTGACTTCCTTCAGTTTGAGGGAAATTGATCTTCAGATTTTGGGTCGGTTTATAATTTACTTTATGCGTTTCTGCAAGCCAAACATTTCCGTTTTTAACAAAATTAAAACTTCCATCAGGCTTTTCTTCCAACTCTGGGGAAACCGTATTCTGGAAAACACTTGTTTTTATATTGAACTCAGGAATTTCAGTGGAATAATTAAGTGGTAAAAAATATTGGTAATTACTCCCTTGTTTTTTCAGTTCATAATTGTAAGAAATCTGAACGGTTCTTTCCCCTCCATTTGCATTGATCGGATAAATTCTTGTACGGAAATTATTTCCTTCCACTTTTTCTAAAATTCCAGTATCTATATTTCTTTTTTGAATAGTTTCAAAAACTTCCTTAGCCTTTTCTTTTTCTACAGGAACTGCATTTCGTAGCTTTCCATTAATATCCAACGCATAGCCACTTACATTTACTCCTTCTGGAAGCGGAAAAGTTAATCGGCCTTCCATTAATCGGTTAGAATTATTTTTAAAAATCATGGTGATAACGTTCGTGGAAATTCCACCCGTAATTTTGGTTTCGATATTCAGTTTCTGAAGAATAACCTTATTATTATTCTCAAATCCTCCTTTTGTATCTGGAGTCTCAATAATCGGTATTTGCGCCCAATATAACATCGGGAAAAACAGCAAAAGTTTCAGGCATATGTTCTTCATCTTATAATATGTTTGAGGTTAATAAATGTCTATATCTATAAAGATGCTGGTTACCCACAAAAGGTTGGAAAGGATTTTATTTAAATTTAAAAATCATTAATAATCAACACTATAAAAACAAAAAAACACTTACATTTCTGCAAGTGTCTATATTTTTAGTGAAGCTTATTTATAAAAACTGATTTGAGTTTCTTAGTTCAATATCTCATTCATTTGTGTTAAGATAATTGGTTTTCCATCAGTCACCACAATCGTATGTTCATGTTGTGCCATATATCCGCCTTTGTTCCCAACCATTGTCCAGCCATCATTCTGTTCTACTGCTAAATTTGAAGAAGTTGAAATAAACGTTTCAATTGCCACCACAGAATTTTTCTTGAAACGTCTGTTATCAAAACGGTTTCTGTAATTCAGTAATTCATCCGGCTCTTCGTGGAGACTTCTTCCAATACCGTGACCACCCAAATTTTTAATAACTTTAAAACCTCTTTTCTTGGCCTCTGTTTCCATTAAAAATCCGATATCCGCTATTTTTACACCACCTTTTATATTATTGATTGCTTTCTCTAAAATATCTTTAGAAGCATCGACCAATTTTTGATGTTGGTTAATATCTTTGCCGATGATAAAAGAGCCTCCGTTATCAGCCCAAAACCCGTTCAACTCTGCAGAAACATCGATGTTAATTAAATCTCCTTCTTTCAAAATTCGTTGATCTGTAGGAATACCGTGGCAAAATTCATTATCCACACTGATGCATGTCCAACCCGGAAATCCGTAGGTTAAATAGGGAGCAGATTTTGCACCGAAGTCGGAAAGTATCTTTGCACCGTATTCATCAAGATCCTTTGTTGTCATGCCCGGCTGAGCATAATGAATCATTTCTTTTAAGGTGTACGCAACAGCTTCACTCGCCTTTTGCATCCCTATTAATTCATGTTCATTTGTTATTGACATTGTTATATTTTTTTGTTGTTTTATGTTTTCCTGTTTCCAAATATGTATTGGAAAATACAAAGTTAGGGATTTTATTCACTTTAATTATTGGCTAGTGTGGATCCCAATAATTTGTAGAAGCTATTGTAAATAAAATTAAACAATATTGATTGATTTCATTATCCTCTGGAAAATTAAAGATCATACTGTTATTAATAGAATCCGGTATCTCTTTAACATGGCCTACTATCGTATTATTAACTTTAAATTCAGAATTTAAAAGACCGATTACTTGTCCTTTGAATTTAAGAGTAATTCGATTTATTAGTAAGAAATACGACAATCCTTTTTCCTTATATTCAAATATATGATTTAAATTATTAAGGAGAATTTTAGTTTTAAGAAAGATTAATAAAAAATCAGTTTTCTGAAAAACTAAAAGTAAATTATCCGCACTATCATACACAAAATATTTCCTCTTAAAAAAATAAGTCTTACAAACTGTTTTAAGGATTATAGAGCCTGAACTATCAACTATATCAGTTGAGTTCTTTGAAAAAACTATTTTATATTGCATGTAATAATGAATTGATATAAACCTTTCATATCACATAAACATTTGATAATGTGTAAATATTTTAAAATACATATTCCAAAAAATGAGACTATTTATAATTATTTAAATGAAAGGTATTACAAGAACTTTAAATATTCACTAGTGTGAATCCCAATAATTTACTGTAGCTATTATAAATAAAATTAAACAATATTGATTTAATCTGTCTTCATTAATAAAGGTAATATTCATCTTATTGTTGGGAAACTCATATTCCTCATTAATATATCCTATAATTTTATTGTCTGCTATAAATTGGGTTCTTAAATATCCCACCAACATTCCTCTAAACGTAATAGTAATATCATTCATTATTAAAAAATATGACAATCCACTTTTCTTATATTCAAATGAATGATCTAAGTTATTAAGGAGAATTTTAGTTTTAAGAAAGATTAATAAAAAATCAGTTTTCTGAAAAACTAAAAGTAGATTATCAGTACTATCATACACAAAATATTTTCTTTTAAAAAAATAAGTCTTACAAACTGTTTTAAAAATTATAGAACCTGAACTATCAACTATATCAGTTGAGTTCTTTGAAAAAACTATTTTATATTCCATATAATAATGAATTGATATAAAACAAAAACCACCTACATTACTGTAAGTGGTTGATATTGAATTATATTTTAATAATTTTATGTGTAGAATTTTTAGACCCGGTTATAATATTTACAAAATAAACGCCAGATGGTAAATCTTTTATACTAAATACTGTTGAACTATTATTAATTTTTTTTGAAAGAATCAACTTTCCTTCAGAATTGTTTACCATTACAGTTAAAATTTTTGAATCGGAGCTAATATTAATGACATCACTTGTTGGGTTTGGGTAAATTTTTAAACTTCCATTAAAATCAGATTCATCGGCTTTTAAATTTGCATTTTTATTTAGTTTTAATAAAAAACCATCATAAACTCCACTAACTGGCGCAAAATTTATACCTGGATAAAAATTCACCTTATTAGAATACCTTCCACATAATAAAATATCATTGTTTGCATCAATATGAATAGAATAAGGATAATCATGAAGTTCTCCTCCATAGCTCTTAGCCCATAAAAAGTTTCCACTGGCGTTGAGAGCGATAAAGAAAATATCGTAATTTCCTCCATTAGCATATATCCAATTCTCAGCATTATCATCAGGATTACAATCCATACTCGTAAGAAAATATCCCGCAAGGTACGCCTTACCTCCTTTTACTGCTAAAGAATAGGGAAATTCACTGGATGCAAAACCCAAAGTTCCCATTGCTCCAAAGTTTTTTGCCCAAACAAACTGTCCTGCAGAATTCAGTTTCAAGAAATAAATGCTGGACGGCCCTATAGATGTCATATTAAAAGTACTGTTGGCATTAGGATCAAAGTCAACAGTACCTTGAAATGTTCCGGCACTGTATACGTTGCCAGT
Organism: Chryseobacterium polytrichastri; assembly: GCF_900142445.1. Lineage (GTDB taxonomy): Bacteria > Bacteroidota > Bacteroidia > Flavobacteriales > Weeksellaceae > Chryseobacterium > Chryseobacterium polytrichastri. Next base: position 10,250 of record NZ_FRAV01000018.1, read on the forward strand.
TTCATCCACGTCTATAACATAACCAGAAGCAAAGTCATTTGAGGCAAAAGACCTTACCCATTGAAAACCACCATTTGAAAGATTATATTTGCCAACGAAAGCGTCCCCAAGCGCATGAGACTGAAGCTGATGTACAGAACTGTCTGGATCAAAATCCACTTGCCCATTAAAATATCCTGTAATATAAATATTCTGGCCGTCAATAACCATCTTTTCAATCTTGTCATTATTTCCAAGAGAACCAATTTGCTTCGCCCATACAAAATTTCCATTAGTATCCAGTTTCATGAAAAACATATCAGATTGAGCATCTGTAGTAAGATTATAAATACCTGGCCCAGGATCTACATCTATGGTATATTTAAAGTCACCACCCATATATATATTTCCAGTAGTATCAACTTTCATACTATTAATCCTTGCTAGTGAGGTATCTTCTCCTCCTACTTTTTTCGCCCATATAAAGTTTCCATTAGAGCTATATTTCCCCACAAAACGAAAGACTGAATTTGTTCCCGATCCAGGAATAAAATATGTACCTGATGGACTTGGATCCAAATCTACATTTGTAAAACATAATCCTGTTATATATATATTGTCAGCACCATCAATAGCAATTTTAGGATGAAGCTTTTCATCATCAGTAATTTCCCCCATAATATTACCTCCCATCTGCTTTGCCCAGATTAAGTTTCCATTTGGACTTAGCTTTATGCAAAATATTCTACCTTTATCCTGTGTAAAGGTATTCAGATAATAAACACCAGGCCCAGGATCAAAATCAACATGCCCTTCGAACAGGCCTACAGCATAAATACTTCCATCTGACCCCGTTACAACATCAGAGATAGATTCTTTATCTATATCCCTGATTGGCACAACCCATTCAGGCACTTGTGCTATTAAAAATGATTGAAAAAATAATAGAATTAAAAAATAAAAATACTTCATAGCTATGTTCTTAATATTAATAAAAAACCACCTACATTACTGTAAGTGGCTGATATTATGTGGTCCCACCTGGGCTCGAACCAGGGACCACCTGATTATGAGTCAGGTGCTCTAACCAACTGAGCTATAGGACCTCAAAACTTGGTTAAATTTTGTGATTGCAAAAATAGTAAAATTTCCGTTACTACAAAACTTTTTAATGCTTTTCTTGACAAAGTTCTACCAACACGCCATTGGTAGATTTAGGGTGTAAGAACACAACCAATTTATTATCAGCACCTTCTTTAGGTTCTTCTGAGATGAAAATAAATCCTTCTTTTTTTAATCTTTTTATCTCTTCAATGATATTTTCAACGCCAAAAGCCAAATGATGAACACCTTCTCCCTTCTTATCAATAAATTTAGAGATCGGACTTTCAGGATTACTGGCCTCTAAAAGTTCAATTTTACTTTCTCCGGTTTCATAAAAAGAAGTCACTACTCCTTCCCTTTCTACGGATTCTTTTTTGTAAGATTCTTTACCTAATAGTTTCGTAAACAGTTCATCAGAAACGCCCAAAGATTTCACTGCGATACCAATATGTTCTAGCTTCATAAATAAAATTAAATATAATTAAGTCCTAAATTTGATAATGGTATCAAATTTCAAATAGCAATTCAAACAAAAGTACTAAATTTGCACAACTTATGGAAAGTAACAGACAAAGAAAAGTAGCACAGATTATACAGGAAGATTTCGCAGAACTTTTCCGAAAACAAGCTGCAGAAAGCAAGCAAAGTTTTTTAGTATCCGTTTCGGATGTTAAAATAACTCCGGATTTGAGTATTGCCAAAATTTATTTAAGCATATTCCCTCAGGAATTCAGAACTTCTATTATGAAGGAAATTGAAGAAAATAAAACGCAGTACAGAAATTTTATTGGTCAGAAAATGGGTAAGCAGGTGCGTATCATTCCGCAGCTTAATTTCTATCTAGACACAGCCCTTGATGATGTTGAGAAACTTGAAAAAGAATTAAGAGGCGAAGGAGATAATCCCGTTTTATAAATTTTGAAAAACATTGCATTTTACATAGCTTCACGCTACCTTTTATCTAAAAAAGGGAGTACTGCCGTTACGTTTATTACGTGGCTGGCGGTAGGAGCAATGACAGTTGCTGTAACTGCAATGTTTGTAATTATCTCTGTATTCTCAGGACTTGAAGATCTTAATAAAGATCTTATTTCTAATCTTCATGCAGATTTAACGATCAAAAGCAGTAGCGGAAAAACGATTAAGAACCTTAGTAAAATTGACGAAATTTTAAAAAAAGACAAGGAGATTAGTAGTTTTTCAAAAGTTATTGAGGAAAAAATTTATATCAGCTATAACGGAAAAGGAGACATTGCCTATTTAAGAGGTGTTGATTCTGCCTATACCAAGGTAAACCCGATTGATAAAGATGTTTTTTATGGATCTTATCCGAGTTTTGAATACTCGAATGAAGTATTAATGGAAAACTCTTTAAACAACCGATTATCTATTCCGGTAGCTTCTTCAAGTAATTATGCAACTTTGTTCATGCCAAAACCGGGAACAGGTATCATTAACAAGGAAGAAGATATTTACAACAAAAAAGACATCTTGGTAACCGGAATATTTCCGGGAAAGGATCAATTAGACAATTACATTATTTCTCCCATAGAACTCACAGAGGAATTACTTAGTTTACCTAAAAACTCTGCATATCAGATTGTCATTAAATTAAAAAACCCTGATAATACAGATGCAGTAAAGCAAAAGCTCCTTTCTTCTCTTGGTAAAAATATTGAAATCAAAACCAAAGAAGAAGAAAATGCAGCCTTCTGGAAAATGATCAATACTGAAAAGTTATTCATCTATCTGATTTTTGCATTGGTGATCTTTATTACAACCTTCAATTTAGCCGGAGCCATCATTATTTTACAGCTCGACAAAAAGGAACAGGCCAAATCTTTAATTTCATTAGGATTCCCTTTAAGCCACTTAAGAAGAATTTATTTCTATACAGGAGGTCTTATTGTCGTTTTAGGTATTATCTCCGGATTAATTTTGGGTACAGCACTTTGCTATTTCCAACTTTATACAGAGTTTTTCAAAGCCAATGAAACCCTTCCCTTCCCTGTAAGAATAGTTGGGAAAAATTATTTTACAGTAGCTATTACCGCTTCCCTATTCGGTTTCATTATTTCTTGGGTATTTTCAAAAATAAGCAAAGAGTATATTACTAAAAATTAATAAATACTTTTTTTAATTTTTAGGTACCTTTACGTCCCAATTTTTTATAAATGAAACGTACTTTATTTTCTTTTTTCTTGAGCTTTGCATTTATGAGTGCATTTGCTCAAATCCCTACGGGATATTACAACGGAACTACCGGACTCTCCGGACCCGCTCTGAAGACTAAACTAAGTCAAATTATCACAAATGGCCACCAAGACAATGGTTATAATGGTTTATGGGCTGGTTATCAAACAACCGACATTGATAGAACTTACGAAAATGACGGAACAATCCTAGATATGTATTCTGAAAACCCAACAGGTCCAGATCCATATAATTTTAATTATGGAACAAGCCAATGTGGAACTTACAGCAGCGAAGGAAACTGCTACAATAGAGAACACGTTGTTCCTCAGAGTTTATTTAATCAAGGTTTACCCATGAGATCTGACATTCATTTTATTCGTGCAACTGACGGAAAAGTAAATGGAATGAGATCTAACTATCCTTATGGTAAAGTAGGATCTGCATCTTTCACATCATTGAACGGATCTAAATTAGGAACTTCTATATCCCCAAATTATTCAGGGATTGTATTTGAACCTATTGATGCATTCAAAGGGGATATCGCAAGGATGATTCTTTATTTTGTAACGAGATATGAATCTCAACTTGCAGGTTTTAGCTCAGGAAATATGCTTGGAGGCTCTGCATTTCCAGGACTTCAGCAATGGGAACTTAATCAATTACTAGCTTGGAATGCTTTAGATCCCGTATCTTCTGCAGAGGAAATAAGAAACAATGCTTCTTATGTATACCAAGGAAACAGAAATCCATATATTGATCACCCGGAATATGTTGATCAAATTTGGGGAACTGTAGTAGTAGATAACCAACCTCCAACTGCTGCAACAAATTTAGTAGCGAACAATCCAACTTCAAATTCAATTGCTTTAAACTGGACAGCGGCAACAGACAATATTGCAGTAACATCGTATGAAATCTATGCAAATGGAGTTTTAAAAGCTACAGTAGCAGGAACATCAACATCTACTACAGTAATAGGATTATCTCCTCTTACACAATATACATTCTACATAATTGCTAAAGATGCTGCAGGAAACTCTTCTCCTCAAAGTAACAATGCTATTGAGACTACACTTAATGGACCCGCTGGAGGAAGCTGTGGCACAGAAGATTTTGAAATGATCACAGGTGCAGCAAACACCTATCTTACAGCTACATGGACCAATAATGGAATTACATGGACGGCAACAGACTCAAGAGTAGATCAAACCATTAATAATAAAGCAATTACGATTAGAGATGGAAGTCTTACTAGTTCTACAATTTCTGGAGGTATTCAAAGTCTATCTGTAAAAGCTCAATTAAAATTTGCAGGTAATCCAGGTAATCTTAACGTTCAAATAAACGGTACAACTGTGGGAACAATACCTTATTCTTCCACATCTCCAACAACACCAATTACAATTAATAATATTAATATAAGCGGAGATATTATTATTAAAATTGTAAATCCTATATCATCAAATAGAGTTGCAATCGACGACCTTTCTTGGACTTGTAATACTACATTAGGAACAGCTGAAACTACAAAACAAAAAGCATTCAGCATCTATCCTAACCCAGTTAAGAACAACGAACTATTTGTAAAAGGTGAAAACTTAACTAAAATTTCTAAAGCTGAGATCTATGATCTTTCAGGAAAATTAATTCAAGTGATTGCTAATCCTTTTAAAAATTCAAATAAGATTAATCTTCAAGGACTTGTAAAAGGAAATTACGTTCTTAAAACAGATCTTATTGCTACAAAATTTGTTGTAGAATAACAGAAAAAAATATTTTTAAACTAAGACCGATTTATTCGGTCTTTTTTTTATTTTTGATAGATGGATTCCAATAAAAAATTAGGATTAATAGGAAGAAATATTTCTTATTCTTTTTCCAAAAAATTTTTCGAAGATAAATTTCAAAAGCTCATGCTAAAAGATTATTCTTATAGCATTTTCGATTTAAACGAAATTGATGAAGTTGAAGGCTTGTTTTCAACACCTGATCTTCTAGGTTTTAATGTAACGATTCCTTACAAAGAAAAAATCATTGATTATTTGGATGAGTTAAGTGATGAAGCTGAAAAAATTGGTGCTGTAAACTGTGTTTTAATTCGAGATGGTAAAAAAATTGGCTATAATACAGACGCAGTTGGTTTTGAAAAGACTTTGCTTCTTCATAAAAAATCACATCAGGATTCTGCTCTAATTTTAGGAAATGGTGGTGCTGCAAAAGCGGTAAAGTATGCTTTAGACAAGCACGGAATTTCGTCAAAAATAATTTCTAGAAACTCAGAAATCAACTTTGAAAACTTAGATAAAGAAACCGTTCAAAACCACAAAATCATTATTCAATGTACTCCTGTGGGCACTTTCCCCAATGTGGAAGACTGTTTAGACTTCCCTTTTGAAGGACTCTCGAAAGATCATTTAATTATAGATCTTATCTACAATCCAAACTACACTCAATTCATCATTAAAGCTTCAGAAAAAGGAGCAAAAACCGTGAACGGATATTACATGCTTGAACAGCAAGCAGAAAAAGCTTGGGAAATTTGGAATTTTCAAAAAAAATAACATAAATTAGTACTCTAATTGGCTTTTACGCTATTTTTAGAGGATATTAACTCCATTCACATAATAAGATTTGCTATGACAACAGAAAATAATCTTTCTGAAAACGAAGAAAATAAAATTTCTACCGAAGTATCTCAAGAAGAAACATCAGAAAACACTGTACCTGCAGAAGAAAATGCGCATGAAGATGAAGCAGAACATCATGAAGAGCATGCAGATACTGATATTACACTAAGTGATGCTTTGAAAGAAATGGAAAAAATCATCAACACACCTAACGCAGGTGAAGATTTTAGAAAATTCAATCTATTAAAAGAAAAAGCAAGTCATTTTATCCACGATGAAGTGGAAGACAAAAAACACGAATATACTGATGGCGGAAATGCTCTTGAAAACTTTAGTTACGAGCACCCTTCACAAGCAAAATTTTCGGCCCTGATTAATATTTTCAGAGAAAAGCACGATGATTTTCAAAAAGGACAGGAGGAAGAACAGAAAAAAAATCTGGACCACCGTCAGAACATCATTGAAAGACTTAAAAACCTTTATACTAATTCTGAAGCAGGAACTAACCTTTTCAAATCTATTCGTGAGATAAAAGAAGAATGGTCACATGCAGGACAAGTTGCAAAATCTGAATTCAAAATCCTTAACAATAACTATTTCCACCATTTGAATCAGTTTTATCAAATGTTGGATTTGAATAAAGAATTTTTAGAGCAGGAATACAGCCACAATCTTGAAAAAAGACAACACATTATTGCTCGTGCAAAAGAATTACAAAACGAACCTGTAATTCAAAAAGCATTAAATGAATTACAATATCTTCATAAACTTTGGAAAGAGGAAGCTGAGCCTGTAGCAGAAGAATTCCGTGAAAAAACTTGGGAAGAGTTTAAAGAAATTTCCAATAAAATTCATGAAAGAAAGTCTGAACTTTCTGCAGCCATAGAATCTGAGCAAACTGAAAATTTTGAAAAGAAAAATCAGATTATTACAGAAATTAAAAAACTTTCTGAGCCTTCTGATAATCCTAATCATAGCTATTGGCAAAACTCAATTAAAAGAGTTGAAGACCTACGTTCAGAGTTTTTAAAAACCGGAAGTGTTCCAAGAAAATTATCCAATCAAAACTGGAATGATTTTAAAACAACATTAAGAGCTTTTAATACTACTAAAAACAATTATTACAAGTCTTTAAAAGGATCTCAGCAGACTAATTTGGATGAAAAGTTAAAATTGATCCAAACTGCAAAAGACAATATGAATAACGAAGAATGGGATATCACAGTTCCATTGTTCAAAAAATTACAGGAAGACTGGAAAAAAATTGGTCACGTTCCAAAGAGCATGACAAATAAGATTTGGGACGAATTCCGTGATGCATGTAATACTTTCTTCAACAACTACAGAGAAAAAAGTAACGCTTCTACTGATAACTGGAAAGAAAATTACAAGCATAAAAAAGAGATTCTTGAAGACTTAAAAACAGTTTCAGATGAAGAAGGAAGTGTTGAAAGAATTGAAGCTATAAAATCTGCTTGGAACAACATTGGAAAAGTTCCTAGAGATAAAATTGCCATCAATTCTGAATTCAACAAAACATTGAGAGAGAAATTGAAATTGAATAAAATCAATGAACTTGAACTTAAAGAAGAGGGACTTTCTGAAAACCAATTGACCGACAAAGCAAGAAAAATAAAGAGCCAAATCTCGGATCTTGAAGCTGAAATCGTAAAATTAGAAAACAACTTAGCATTCTTCAACAAACCTTCAAGAGAAAACCCTATGTTAAGAGACACTTTCATTATGATTGATGAAAAGAAAGCTCATTTGGAATCTTTAAAACAAAATCTTCACAACATTATCGCTGGAGAATAAAATAATTAAAAAATCTAAAAAAAGGCGGAGCAAAGAAATTTGTCTTCGCCTTTTTCATTACTATGCAGGACGAATTATATATAAAAAGATGTATTGAATTAGCTCAAAAAGCTTTAGGCAAAACATATCCAAACCCTTTGGTCGGAAGCGTTATTGTTCATAATGGAGAAATTATCGGGGAAGGTTATCACCATAAAGCAGGTGAAGCTCATGCAGAGATCAACGCAATTAATTCAGTGAAAAACAAAGAGCTCATTTCTGAATCCACAATTTATGTTTCCCTTGAACCTTGTGCCCATTATGGAAAAACTCCGCCTTGTGCTTTAAAAATAAAAGAACTTGGTTTTAAAAAAGTAGTGATTGGAGCAATGGATTCTCATGACAAAGTAAATGGGAAAGGTAAAAAAATCATTCAGGATGCCGGAATAGAAGTTATCTCTGGTGTTTTAGAAAATGAATGCATTGAACTTAATAAAAGATTTTTCACCTATCATGAAAAGCAAAGGCCTTTTATCATTTTAAAATGGGCAGAATCCGGAGATCGGTTTATGGATAAAGATTTCAAACCCTACTCTATTTCAAATTCTTTGGCGAATCAATTCGTTCATCAATTAAGAGCCGACGAACATGCTATATTAGTTGGAACCCAAACTGCTTTGAATGATAATCCAAGTCTGACCGTGAGAAATGTTGAAGGCGAAAATCCTGTGAGAATTTTAATTGATTTTGATTTAAAAGTTCCTATAGATTTTAAAATATTTAATAATGAAGCAAAAACTTTAGTTTTCAATTCAATAAAAGAAGGAACAGAAAATAATATTCATTTTATTAAAATTAAAAAAGAGAATTTCTTATCAGATCTAATGAATGCTTTATATAAAGAACAAATTCAATCTGTAATTATTGAAGGCGGAAGTTTTACTTTACAGCAGTTCATTGATGCCAATCTTTGGGATGAAGCCATTGTTATTAAAAATGAAAATTTGAAGCTGGAGAATGGAACAAAGGCTCCGGAATTTGATTTAAAACCTAATAGGATTGAACGTTTTAGAGACAATTCAATCCAGTTTTACAAGAAATAAGGATATAATGCAGTTCGAATACAAAACCATTGAAAAACCCATAGAAAATACTTTATTAAAAGAAAAGGGAAGCAAGTTCATCGGATTTGCTTTTCCGATAAATAATGAAGTAGAACTCAAAGCTGCTTTAGAAAAAATAAGAACAGAGCATCCAAAAGCTACGCATCATTGTTATGCTTTCAGAATGGGTCTTAATGGAGAAAATTACAGAGCGAATGATGACGGTGAACCCTCAGGAAGTGCCGGGTTACCAATTTACAATCAATTATTAGCTCATGAGATCACTAATGTTTTGGTGATTTCAGTTCGTTATTATGGGGGAACAAAATTAGGGGTTTCAGGCTTGGTAAAAGCGTACAAAGAATGTGCAAAGATTACATTAGAAGAAGCCAATATTATCACTAAAGAATTAGAAACACAAATAGAGATTCAATTTAGTTTTAATCAACAAAATATCATCTTCACTTTGCTATCTAAATTTGATGCGAAGGTTTTAAATTTTGACGCCAATGAAAACTGCATTCTCACCGCTTCATTAAAAATAGCACAAAAAGAAAGCATCTCTGACAAATTGACAGAGATGCAGAATATTTCTTTTGAGTTTACTGATTAATTTCGTCTTCCTCCCAGCAATAAAGATCCCCAGTAAAGAAGCTGTACTAATGAACCGATAGCAGCGACAACATATGTTCTTGCAGCCCATTTTAAGCTATCCTGAACACCAACATATTCATCAGAAGTTACAGTTCCCGTATCTTTAAGCCATTTCATTGCTCTATTGCTTGCATCATACTCCACAGGAAGTGTTACAAAAGCGAAAAGAGTGGTAAAAGCAAACATTAAAACTCCGATTGCCAAAACAGCAGTATTACCATTAGGATTATCTATAGATCTGGTTGCAGCCATAATACCAATACCGGCAATAAGAACAAACTGCATTAAATTAGAACTGATATTAACGATAGGAACCAATTTAGAACGCAGTTCAAGCATTGAATACCCTACCGTATGTTGCACCGCATGACCACATTCGTGAGCAGCAACAGCAGCAGCAGCAGCATTTCTCTGCATATAAACACCTTCTGAAAGATTAACTGTTTTATCTGCAGGATTATAGTGATCCGTCAATTGTCCAGGAACCGAAATCACCTGAACATCATTAATTCCATTATCTCTCAACATTTTTTCAGCAACTTCTTTTCCTGAAAGTCCATTTCTAAGGTGTACATTAGAATAATAAGCAAACTTGGATTTCAATTTTGATGAAACATACCAGCTTACCAACATTGAAATACCAATAATAATATAATAACCAATCATTTTTATTAAATTTTTATGTGTATTTTTAAGCTTTAAGATGTAAAAACTGTGCCAAAGTATTACATTTTATTTATTTATATTTGTTCTACAATTAGCCCTATTAAACTATGTCTACAGTTGCAATTATTGAAGTAAAAACCCAAAGTGAATTAAAACAATTTGTAAGGTTTCCAATGGATTTGTATAAAAACAATCCTTACTATGTTCCTTCTTTTATTAAGGATGAATTTAAAATTTGGGACTCTAAAGAAAATCCGGCTTTAAACTATTCAGAATCAAAACAATTTCTAGCAATAAAAAACAACAAAGTAGTAGGAAGAATTGCAGTTATTATTAACCATAAGGAAGAGAAAGAATTAGGTATCAAAAAAGTTCGTTTCGGATGGATAGATTTTATTGATGACAAAGAAGTTTCAGCAGCTTTAATTCAAAAAGCAATAGACTACGCTAAAGAAAACAACATCGACAAAATTGAAGGCCCTATGGGTTTCACCAATCTTGACAAGGCAGGAATGCTAACGATGGGCTTTGATAAACTGGCAACAATGATTGGAATTTATAATCACGAATACTACCCTAAACATCTTGAAGAACTTGGACTGACAAAAGAGAAAGAATGGGTAGAATTTGAAATGAATTTCCCTAAAATTTTACCTGCAAAAGTAGAAAAATTCAGTGGCTTAATTGCTCAGAAATATAAGCTTAAAGTATTACATTTCAAGTCAAAAGAAGAAATTTTACCTTATGTAGAACCTATGTTTAAATTGTTGGATGAAACTTATAAACATCTTTCAACATATACTCCGATTTCTGATGAACAAATCCAGACCTACAGAGAAAAATACTTCCCTTTTATCGATAAAAACTATGTGATTTGTGTTGTTGATGAAAATCAGGAATTGGTTTCTTTTGCCATCACAATGCCTTCATATTCAAGAGCTTTACAAAAATCAAAAGGTAAATTGTTTCCATTCGGATGGTGGCACTTTTTACAGGCCAGTAAGAAAAATGACAGAGCAAACTTTTACCTTATAGGAATTCACCCTGAATACCAGAGACGTGGCGTAACTGCTATTATTTTCAAAGAAATATTTGTTCGATTTACAAGTATGGGAATTGATTTTGCAGAAACCAACCCAGAATTAGAAGAAAATAAAAGTGTACAGGTTCTTTGGCAGGATTACAACCCTGTAAATCACAAAAGAAGAAGAACATATTCTTTGAATATAAGTAATGAATAATTGGTAATGAGTACTCTTAGCCTATTCTCAACACACTCAATAACTTCATCCCTAAAACTCTCAAACCCTACCACCCAATAATGAAGCCGCAACTCCTTATTTTCGCAAGTTTAATCTTAGGATTTATTGTTTATAACTTCTTTTTTGCCATCAAAGACGATAGAACAAATACCGTTGTCAACATTCTATATGCAAGTATTCTTTTTGCTTATATCTCTTTTATGGCCTATACTCTCCTTAAAAAAATGAGGAAATAGCAGCTATTTTTATTGATTCTAAATTACCACTTTTCCTAATTTTAATCCCACTTTTAAGGTTATTAATTTCATGCTTTATTCTTTATTCGCTAAATTTGCAAATTGAGATAATAATGTAAAAATGAATTTACCTGAAAGTTATATTCCAATCCTTATCCAAGCCGGTGTTGCGGTTGCTTTCGTAGCAGTTTCATTACTTGGAGCGCATTTTCTAGGTCCACAACAGAAAAAAGGAAATTCTGTTAAAAACCAGAGCTGGGAATGTGGAGTTCCTGTAGAAGGAAATGCCAGAACGCCGTTTTCTATCAAGTATTTCTTGACTGCGGTATTATTCGTATTATTCGATATTGAAATCGTATTTTTTTACCCGTATGCTGTTAACTTCAGAGAATTCGGATTTGAAGGATTCTTTGCTGTACTTACATTCGTAGCAATTTTCTTCGTAGCATTTTTCTACGTTTGGAAGCGTGGCGCATTAGATTGGGATAAATAAATAAAACTTAAGAAGAAGAAATTATGTCAGATCAAAAACCAGTAATAAGAACAGATGCACCTGCTCCCGAAGGATTTGAAGGAGAAGGCTTTTTCGCAACGAAACTGAGCAGCGTAATCGGGATGGCTAGAAAGTTCTCTCTTTGGCCTTTACCATTTGCAACCTCTTGTTGTGGTATCGAGTTTATGGCTACATTGAACCCTACTTATGATGCTTCAAGATTTGGGATGGAAAGAAACTCTTTCTCACCAAGACAGGCAGATATGTTGATGGTTTGTGGAACGATATCTAAAAAATTAGGCCCCGTCCTAAAAGAAGTATACACTCAAATGGCTGAGCCAAAATGGGTAGTTGCTGTTGGAGCTTGTGCTTCAAGTGGTGGTATTTTTGATACGTACTCTGTTTTACAGGGAATTGATAAAATCATCCCAGTTGACGTTTACGTTCCAGGATGCCCGCCAAGACCGGAGCAGATTATTGAAGGTGTAATGCAGGTTCAGGCTTTAGCAGAAAGCGAAAGCATCAGAAGAAGAGATATGCCTGAGTATCAGAAATTATTAGATTCTTACAACATAAGCAACTAACGGAAATGACGAACGAATTTGTATTAGAAGCAATCACAAGAGAATTTCCGGAATCTGTAATCTCAAGTTCAGAACCTTACGGAATGCTAACGGTTGAAGTGAAGAAAGAGGATATCAAAAAGATCATTCACTATCTTAAAGATTCATCGTTGGAGTTTAATTTCCTTACAGATATTTGTGGAATCCATTACCCAGAATTTCCGGAGAAAGAAATAGGTGTTGTATATCATTTACATAATATGATGGCCAATTTCAGAATCCGTTTGAAGATTTTTATGTCCAGAGAAAATATCGAAGTTGATTCTCTTGTAGAATTATACGCCGGAGCTAACTGGATGGAAAGAGAAACTTTTGATTTCTACGGAATTAAATTTAAAGGACACCCTGATCTTAGAGCTATTTTAAATATGGAAGATCTTGGATACCACCCAATGTTGAAAGAGTATCGTCTTGAAGATGGCACAAGAACAGACAAGAACGATAGCATGTTCGGAAGATAAAAATAATGCAATAAGCAATAAGCAATAAGCAGCAAGCTTAAAGCCTAACGCCTAGCGCCTAAAGCATTTATATTATGAAAGATAACTCATTATCTAATATACTAAACCAGTACGACAGTAAGGAGCAAATTGATGGTCAATTATACACCCTTAATTTAGGACCTACTCACCCTGCTACTCACGGGATTTTCCAGAATATCTTAACGATGGACGGAGAAAGAATCCTTCACGCAGAGCAGACCGTGGGATATATCCACAGAGCATTTGAAAAGATTTCTGAAAAAAGAAATTATTCTCAGATCACTACCCTTACCGACCGTATGAATTACTGCTCTGCACCAATCAACAATTTAGGTTGGCATATGACAGTTGAGAAGCTAATTGGAGTTGAAGTTCCTAAGCGTGTAGATTACATGCGTGTAATTTTGATGGAATTAGCAAGAATCGGTGATCACCTTATTTGTAATGGGGTAACCGGAATGGATGCAGGAGCAATTACAGGTCTTACCTATATGTTTATCGAAAGAGAACGTATTTATGATATGTATGAGCAGATTTGTGGAGCAAGAATGACAACCAATATGGGAAGAATCGGAGGTTTTGAAAGAGATTTCACTCCAAAATTCCATGAGTTACTGAAAGATTTCTTAAAAACTTTCCCTGCAAGATTTGCAGAATTCGGTCAATTATTAGAAAGAAACCGAATCTTTATGGACAGAACCATCGGAGCAGGAGCAATTTCTGCAGAAAGAGCATTAAGCTATGGTTTTACAGGCCCAAATTTACGTGCAGCAGGTGTAGATTATGATGTAAGAGTTGCACAACCTTATTCTTCTTACGAAGATTTCGACTTTATTATTCCAGTAGGAACTTCTGGTGACACATACGACCGTTTCATGGTTCGTCAACAGGAAATCTGGGAATCCCTTAAAATAATCAATCAAGCATACGATAACCTTCCTGAAGGACCATTCCACGCGGATGTTCCTGATTTCTATTTACCGGAAAAAGCTGATGTTTACAGCAAAATGGAAGCATTAATTTACCATTTCAAAATCGTAATGGGAGAAACTGATGTTCCTAAAGGTGAAGTTTATCACCCTGTAGAAGGTGGAAACGGAGAATTAGGTTTCTATCTAGTGAGTGATGGTGGAAGAAGTCCTTACAGACTACACTTCAGAAGACCATGTTTTATCTACTACCAAGCCTATCCTGAGATGATTACAGGATCTGTAATCTCTGATGCGATTGTGACAATGTGTAGTATGAATATTATTGCGGGAGAATTAGACGCATAATTGAAATTATAAATTTTAGATTATAAATTAATCTAAAATAAGTGTTCAAGATAAATTATAAAAAATGATAAGATTTTTAGACTATGATTTTTCATCTAAAATCTAGAATCTAAAATCTAAAATCTTTAAATATGAGCGAAACAATAGCTTTTAAACCGGAAAGTTTAGCACAGGTACATAAAATTATGACGAGATATCCTGAAGGTAGACAAAAATCTGCTCTTCTTCCTGTTCTACACATAGCACAGAAAGAATTCGGAGGATGGTTAGACGTTCCTGTGATGGATTATGTTGCTGAATTATTAAGTATCAAGCCAATTGAAGTATATGAAGTAGCTACTTTTTATACCATGTTCAATATGAAACCGGTTGGTAAATATGTCTTGGAAGTTTGCAGAACCGGACCTTGTATGGTTTGCGGAAGCGAAAAAATCCTAGACCATATCAGAACTAAACTGAACATTAAGGATGGAGAAACTACTGAAGACGGTATGTTTACCCTAAAACCGGCTGAATGTCTTGGGGCTTGTGGATATGCGCCAATGTTGCAGTTAGGAAAATTCTTTCATGAAAATTTAACAATAGAGAAAGTTGACGAAATCCTAGATCTTTGTAGAGAAGGACAAGTTGATTTGGGCTAAATAAATTTTAAATTAATTAAAAAAGGCGCAAAGCTATCACACCGAGCTTGTTGAAGTGTAAAAGCCATTCGCTAAAAGCATATAAAAATGAGTAAAAAACTTTTACTTAAGGACGCACACATAGAAGGTATTCGCTACTTTGAAACTTACCGTAAACAGGGAGGTTATACAGCAGCTGAAAAAGCCTTGAAAATGACACCTGAGGAAATCTTGGAAGAAGTAAAAACTTCCGGACTTCGTGGACGTGGTGGAGCAGGATTCCCAACAGGAATGAAGTGGAGCTTTTTGGCAAAACCGGAAGGCGTACCAAGACACTTGGTAGTAAATGCTGATGAATCTGAACCGGGAACGTTCAAAGACAGATATTTGATGGAATATCTTCCTCATTTATTGATCGAAGGAATGTTGATTTCATCTTTTGTTTTAGGTTCAAATGTTTCTTATATCTACATCCGTGGAGAATATTCTTGGATTCCTGATATTTTAGAAGAAGCCATTGAAGAAGCTAAAGCTGCAGGATTTTTAGGTAAAAACATCTTAGGAACTGGTTTCGATTGTGAAATTTATGTTCAAAGAGGTGGTGGAGCTTATATCTGTGGTGAAGAAACAGCATTGCTTGAATCTCTTGAAGGTAAAAGAGGAAACCCAAGACTAAAACCACCATTCCCTGCTGTAAAAGGACTTTGGGAAAGACCAACGGTTGTAAATAACGTTGAATCTATTGCGGCAATTGTTCCTATCATTGATATTACAGGAGCTGAATACGCTAAAATTGGAGTTGGAAGATCTACAGGTACAAAATTAATTTCTGCTTGTGGAAATATTAATAAGCCAGGAGTTTATGAAATCGATATGACCATTACGGTTGAAGAATTCATTTACTCTGATGAATATTGTGGTGGTATTGCCAACGGTAAAAAGCTAAAAGCTTGTATTCCGGGAGGTAGTTCAGTGCCAATTGTTCCGGCTAATCTATTATTAAGAACCGTAAACGGAGAACCAAGATACATGAACTACGAGTCATTAGCTGATGGTGGATTTGCTACCGGAACAATGATGGGTTCAGGAGGTTTCATTGTTTTAGATGAAGACCAGTGTATCGTAGAACATACCATGACGTTGGCGAGATTTTATCACCATGAAAGTTGTGGACAATGTACACCTTGCCGTGAAGGAACGGGGTGGATGCATAAAATTTTAAAGAAAATTGAGAAAGGAGAAGGAAAAATGGAGGATATTGATCTACTTTGGGATATCCAGAGAAAAATCGAAGGAAATACCATTTGTCCTCTAGGTGATGCAGCAGCTTGGCCTGTTGCAGCAGCAATTCGTCACTTTAGAGACGAGTTTGAATGGCACGTGAAAAATCCGGAATTGTCTCAGACACAAAATTACGGGCTGGCAAATTATGCAGATCCAATTCCTGCTGTTGAAAAAAATGCTTAGTTAAAATGAAGAAGTTATTAGTTGTTGGTTTAATGATGTCGAATTTTGTTTTTGGACAAAGAGCTAAAAATGACACTTTACCTAGAGAAATGTCTTTTGAAGAAGCTGTAAAAGATATTGCTACAGGTACACCTAAAAAGATTAAGGTAGAAGCTACTCCTTATAAAGCTGAAAAGAAAGAAAAACCTTTACCATTAAGCAAGAAAGGTCAAATGTTTGTTTTCTTTGGATGGAACAGATCTGCTTATAGTAATTCTGATATCCATTTTACAGGTAACGGTTATGATTTTCAGTTGAATAATGTATCTGCTCAGGACAGACCTACAAAATTTGGAATAGTATATGTAAATCCGGCGTGGTTTACAGTAGTACAGTATAATTTCAGAGCCGGTTACTTTATTAAAGATAACTTAGCTCTTGTTTTAGGGATAGATCATATGAAATATGTGATGGATCAGAAGCAGACTGTAGATTTCAAAGGTCACATTTCAGACCCTAAATATGCAGGAATGGTACAGAACGGACAGGTGAATTTAGCAGATGAACAGTTTCTTACCTTTGAACATACAGATGGATTAAATTATGAAAATTTAGGTCTTGAGAAATACCAAAACCTAATTCATAAGAAAAATATAGATTTAGTATGGTCTTACGGAGCAGGAATCGGAGTAATGTTTCCTAAAAGCAATGTAAAACTTTTTGGAAATGAAAGAAGTGACCGTTTTCACGTTGCAGGTATGGGAACCGATATCAGATCCAGTCTTAACTTAGTTTTCTGGAAAAACTGGATGCTAAGACTAGAAGGAAAAGCAGGATATATTAATATGTGGGATATTAAAACCACATTAAATAATAAACCTGACAAGGCTAGACAAGACTTTGTTTTCGGACAGATTCTTGCGGGAGTCGGATATACATTTAACACGAAGAAGTATAATTAAAATATAGCTTAACGCCTTAAAAGCATAAGCGAAAGCATAGAATATGAGCGAAGAGGTTAAAAAATTCACAATAACTATAGACGGACAGACTACTGAAGTCTTGCCTGGTACTTCTATTCTGGAAGCAGCAAGACAAATCGGTGGAAAATCTGTACCTCCTGCAATGTGCTATTACAGCAAATTGGAAACCAGTGGAGGAAGATGTAGAACTTGCTTAGTAGAAGTTTCGAAAGGATCAGAAGCAGATCCCCGTCCTATGCCAAAATTAGTTGCAAGTTGTAGAACTAACGTAATGGATGGTATGGAAGTTAAAAATCTTTCTTCTGAAAAAGCTCAGGAAGGAAGAAAGGCGGTTACCGAATTTTTATTAGTAAATCACCCACTAGACTGTCCTGTTTGTGATCAGGCTGGTGAATGTCATCTTCAGGATCTTGGGTATGAGCACGGAAATCTTCAGACAAGAACTGAGTTTGAAAGAAATACATACGAAGCAGATGATCTTGGTCCGAACATTAAGTTGAATATGAACCGTTGTATTCTTTGCGCAAGATGCGTATTGACAGCAAATCAACTAACAGATTCAAGAGAGCACGGAATTCTTTTCAGAGGAGATCACGCAGAAATTTCTACCTATTTAAATAAAGCTTTAGATAATGACTACATCGGAAATATTATCGATGTTTGTCCTGTTGGAGCATTAACAGACAGAACTTCCCGTTTTGCAAGCAGAGTTTGGTTCACAAAACCAATGAATGCTACTTGTAAATGTGGTAAATGTTCAGGAAAAGCTGTTGTTTGGATGAAAGGTGACGAAATTGTAAGAGTTACTGCCAGAAAAGATCAGTGGGGAGAAGTTGAAGAATTCATCTGTGATACATGTCGTTTCGAAAGAAAAGAACTTTCAGATTGGAATATTGAAGGTCCTAGACATATCGACAGACATTCTGTTATTTCATTGAATCACTATGAAAAGCCTAAGGATGAGCTAAGAGTTTTAGACAATCCAATGGCTAAGGAAATCAGTGAAAAAGACGAAAAATAATTTTAATCTTTAAGACATGAGATTTCAGACATTAGACAACAGATTTAAAATCTGACATCTGACATCTAGTATCTAAATAAATAAAAAATGGATTTACTTACATTTAAACTTATACTTGTACTTGCGCTTTTCTTGTTATCATTAACGATAGCAGCCTACTCTACTTGGGCAGAAAGAAAAGTTGCTTCTATTATGCAAGACAGAATTGGTCCCAACAGAGCCGGACCTTTCGGATTACTACAGCCTCTTGCAGATGGTGGAAAGTTTTTCTTTAAAGAAGATTTTACGCCTGCCAATGCAGAGAGATTCCTATTTGTATTAGGACCGGCTTTGGTAATGTTTATTTCATTAATCACAGGAGCGGTTATTCCTTGGGGTAAAAGTTTAAATATTGGAGGTACTTCTTTTGATCTACAGGTTGCTAACATTGATGTTGGTGTACTGTTTATCATCGGAATGGCTTCTATTGGCGTTTATGGAATCATGATCGGAGGTTGGGCTTCGAATAACAAATATTCATTATTAGGTGCCATCCGTGCTTCGTCTCAGATGATTTCTTATGAATTGGCAATGGGACTTGCTTTACTTTCTATCATTATGATGACAGGAAGTTTAGATCTAAAAGTAATTACTGAAAGCCAAACTACAGGAAAACTTTGGGGATTGTTTCACATTGATGGTATGAACTGGAATATTTTCTACCAACCAATTGCCTTCCTAGTATTCTTCGTAGCTGCTTTGGCAGAAACCAACAGACACCCTTTCGATTTACCGGAATGTGAATCTGAATTGGTAACAGGATATTCTACAGAATACTCATCAATGAAATTAGGATTATACATGTTCGGTGAATATGTGAATATGTTTATTTCAAATGCTTTCATGGTAGTTCTTTTCTTCGGAGGGTATAACTATCCTGGAATTGAATGGGTAACTCAACACTGGGGTGAGAACACTGCAGGAATCTTGAGTGTTGTAGCATTTTTATCTAAAACAGTGATCGGAATCTTGATCTTTATGTGGATCAGATGGACGCTTCCTAGATTTAGATATGACCAATTAATGCACCTAGGTTGGAAAACATTAATTCCAATGGCATTGGTGAACTTAATTATTACAGGTGCTGTAATTTTAGCATTTGCAAACTAAGAAATAGATAAGAATATATTTTTAACGCTGAATAAAAATTCGGCCTAAAAAAAATAAAATAAATGAAACTTACTAACAGATCAAAAGTTGTTTCTAACAAAGAAATGACCCTTGCTGAGAAAATCTACCTCCCGGCGATTTTCAAAGGTATGGGGATTACATTTAAGCATGCTGTAAGAACCGTTATGAAAGGTGCTCCTGCAGTTTATTCGTATCCTGAAGTACAGAAGCCGAGAACTACTATCTGGAGAGGTCAGCACGTTTTGAAAAGAGACGAGGAAGGCAGAGAAAGATGTACAGCTTGTGGACTTTGTGCGGTTGCATGCCCTGCAGAAGCAATTACAATGACTGCTGCTGAAAGAACTAAAGAAGAAAAAGGCCTTTACAGAGAAGAGAAATATGCCTCAGTATATGAAATCAATATGCTAAGATGTATTTTCTGCGGTATGTGTGAAGAAGCTTGTCCGAAATCTGCAATCTATCTTACAGACAGATTGGTAGACGTGGAAACCAACAGAGGTTCTTTCATCTACGGAAAGGAAAAGTTAGTCGAAAAAATAAATGAAAGGATTGATATCACTACAAGACAATCCGAGAAACAAAAAAATGCGGTAAAATAATGGATCAGTTTTTATTTTTCTTGGTGGCGTTTTTAGCAGTGGCTAGTGCAGTGTATTTTGTATTTGCAAGAAATCCTTTATATGCTATTTTGTCATTAATTGTCACGATGTTTTCCATTGCAGGAATGTACATTCTTTTGAATGCACAGTTCTTAGCAATTATTCAGATTATAGTATATGCCGGAGCAATCATGGTATTATTCCTTTATATACTGATGATGCTTAACCTTAATAAAGAAGACGAAAGTAAGAAGAGCAATACTTTAAAATTTATTGGTGTTTTTACAGCAGGTCTTTTATTAATTGGAGTTTTAGGCGTATTTAGAGGAGTACAAGACAAACACATTGTTGCAGATAATGTAGACAAAGGGGTTGGTCTTACTAAAAATCTGGGTAGACTTTTGTTTAACGAATATGTTTTGCCGTTTGAGCTTGCCTCGATTCTTATTTTAGCAGGTATTGTAGGTGCGGTATTAATCGGTAAAAAAGATTTATAAAATTATGGGAGAAGTAAATACATTTATACAAAGCGTCCCTCTAGATTATTTCATAATTCTTTCTTCAGTATTGTTCTGTTTGGGAGTATTGGGAGTTTTGTTGAGAAAAAACGCTATTGTTATTTTGGGTTGTGTTGAGCTTATGCTGAATTCTACAAACCTTTTATTAGCTGCATTTTCAGCCTACAAAGGGAATGGCGACGGACAACTTTTAGTTTTCTTCATTATGGTGGTGGCTGCTGCGGAAGTAGCAGTAGGTTTGGCAATTATTGCTATGCTATATAGAAATACCCGTTCTGTGGATGTAAGTATATTTAATAAATTAAGAGGATAAGAATGGAAAATTTAGTGTATGCAATAGTACTTTTACCACTTTTAGGTTTTCTTATTAACGGTTTATTCGGGAAAAATCTTCCAAAGATAGTTGTTGGAAGCTTGGCTACGATTGCTGTTTTCGGATCTTTCTGTATCGCAGTAAGCCTTTTCATGAATTTCGATTCTGAAAGTCAGCCTGTGATTGTAAAAGCTTTTGAATGGTTTAGAGTAAATGGAATTCAGATCAATTTTGGTTTCCAGATTGATCAATTATCATTAATGATGATTATGGTCATCACAGGAATCGGATCTTTGATTCACCTGTACTCTATCGGATATATGAGTCATGATAAAGGTTTCTATAAGTTTTTTACTTATTTAAATCTATTTATCTTCTCAATGTTATTATTAGTAATGGGAAGCAACTACCTGATCTTATTCATCGGATGGGAAGGTGTAGGATTGTGTTCTTATTTATTGATTGGGTTCTGGTATACCAACGAAGAATATGGTAAAGCAGCAAGAAAAGCTTTCATCATGAACAGAATTGGTGACTTAGCATTATTGATCGGTATCTTTATGATTGCTGCTCAAACCAATGCGGTAGATTACCTTACAGTAGCTCAAAACGCTGGGAAATTTGAATTAGACGGAACTGTAATTATCTTTATTACGGCGAGTTTATTTATCGGTGCAACTGGTAAATCGGCTCAGGTTCCTTTATATACTTGGTTACCGGATGCGATGGCAGGACCAACTCCTGTATCAGCATTGATTCACGCAGCCACGATGGTTACGGCAGGTATTTATTTAGTAGTAAGATCAAACTTCTTATTTACATTAGCGCCAACTGTTCAGGACGGAATCTTATTAATAGGATTCTTAACCGCTGCTTTAGCCGGTTTCTATGCTCTTCGTCAAAACGATATCAAAAAAGTATTGGCTTATTCTACAGTTTCACAACTTGGATTCATGTTCATCGCTTTAGGATTAGGAGCGTATACAACAGCAATGTTCCACGTAATGACGCACGCTTTCTTCAAAGCATTGTTATTCTTAGGAGCAGGTTCTGTAATTCACGCCATGAGCAACGAACAGGATATGCGTTTCATGGGAGGTCTTAAAAAGTACATTCCTATTACGCACGCTACATTCCTTATCGGAACATTGGCAATTTCAGGATTCCCTTTATTATCGGGGATGATTTCTAAAGACGAAATTTTAGTGGCTGCTTATGCTAAAAACCCTATTTACTGGGTAATGTTATTCATTTTAGCGGCAATCACTGCAACGTATATGTTCAGACTGTATTATTTGACTTTCCACGGAGAGTTCAGAGGTACAGAAGATCAGAAACACCATTTACACGAAAGCCCGACAAGTATGACATTACCATTGATCGTCTTGGCTATTCTTTCTGTATTGGGTGGATTAATTAACCTTCCTCACTTTATCGGACATGGTCATTATGCTAAACTAATGGAATGGCTGAAACCTGTTCTTACCGAGGAAAGTTTCAAACAAATGGAATCAACACTTTCAGGAGTTCCTTTTAATACTGAAATGATCCTTCTTGGAGCAACGGTATTAATGTTCTTCGCTGTTTGGTTTATTGTGAAAAATACTTATGTAAATAAGAAGAAAATGGCTCTTGCTGAAGAGAACTACACCGGATGGGAAAAGCTTTCTGCTAAAAAACTATATGTAGACGAACTTTACAATGCATTAATTGTAAAAACTGTTGAAGGATTAGGACGTGGAGGAAAGATGTTTGATAAGGGAATACTAGATCGTTTCGTTGACTTTGTGGGCGAAGGCGCTGAAGACAGCGGTAGATCTATGAAACGTATCCAAAACGGAAACGTTGAGACATATATACTTATCATGTCTTTAGCTGTGGGAATTATACTGATTGTTAACTTTATACTACAATAATAATGTCTTGTTTATTATTAACATTATTGCTTTTACCTCTAGTAGGATCGGGACTGGTTTTTGCCTGGAAAGATAAATCCAGCAAATATTTAGCACTAGGAATTGCATTGGTTCAAATGCTTATTACGTTTTACATCGCTGCGGATTTCGATTTTAATCCTACCGTAGACAGTGTATTACAGCACGAGATCAATTATCCTTGGTCACAATTTATTAAAAGCTCTCTTCATTTCGGGATTGACGGGATGAGCTTGCTGCTTTTATTATTGACCAACATCTTAACGCCGATCATCATTTTATCTTCGTTTAATGAAAATGTGAGTTACAAAAACTCTTTCTATGGTTTGATCTTGCTTATGCAATTCGGATTGGTAGGAGTTTTCACCTCTTTGGATGGTTTACTGTTCTACATTTTCTGGGAAGTAACTTTGATCCCAATTTGGTTTATTGCCGGACTTTGGGGACAGGAAAATAAAAGATTAGAATTCACTACGAAATTCTTTGTCTATACATTCGTTGGATCTTTATTCATGTTAGTAGGATTGATTTATGTTTACAATCATTCTGCATCATTTGCATTAACAGATCTATACAATGCTTCACTTAACGAAACTCAACAGACTGTGGTCTTCTGGTTTATTTTCTTTGCTTTTGCAGTGAAATTACCGGTATTCCCTTTCCATACTTGGCAGCCTGATACCTATACCTACTCTCCTACTCAAGGATCGATGTTGTTATCTGGTATTATGCTAAAGATGGCAGTATATGGAGTTCTTCGTTACTTATTACCAATTACTCCAATTCCAATTGCAGGAATTTCAGGACAAATTGTAATCATTCTTGCGATTGTAGGAATTGTTCACGGAGCATTAATTGCAATCATCCAGACGGATATGAAGAGAATCATTGCATACTCATCTTTCTCTCACGTTGGATTAATGGTAGCGGGTATCTTTGCTTCTGCAGTAGTTACTTTAAGAGGATCATTCAACATTGAAGGTGCTGAAGGAGCTTTAGTACAAACTTTTGCTCACGGTATTAACGTGGTAGGTTTATTCTACTGTTGTGATATTTTATATAAGAGATTTAAATCAAGAGACATCAGACAAATGGGAGGTTTAGCGAAAGTGGCGCCGAAGTTTGCTGTATTATTCTTGATCATTGTATTAGGTTCAATGGGAGTTCCATTAACCAACGGATTCATCGGAGAATTTATCTTGTTGAAATCTGTATATGATTTTAACGGATTAGCAGCAGTAATCGCTGGTCTTACGGTAATTCTTTGTGCTGTTTACTTATTGAGATTCTACGGAAAAGCAATGTTCGGAGAAGGAAATGATGCCGTATTAAGCACAGCAAAAGATTTATCTGCAGTAGAGTTTTCTGTATTGGCAAGTATCGCAGTTTTTGTGATCTTACTGGGTATTTTCCCTCAACCGGTAATTACAATGGTAAGTAGCTCAGTGAAGTTTATCTACACAGCTATGGCTAATTAAGAAATTAAAAGATTTAAAAATTAAAAAATTAAGAGAGAGTATGAAATTTAGAAGCTATTTTTATTCTAATGCTCAGTTCTCAAATCTCAAATCTATATTATGAGTGTTTTAATTATTGTTTTCCTAACGGCAATTGTTGCGTTATTTTCAGGAGTTTTCGAACAAGGAAAATTCGCAAGATACATTGGGATTTTTGGATTAATCATCGCATTGTATGTAAGCTTCATGCCAGAACTTGCTTTTTTCGAAAAGTACAGACACATGTATGACTATACTGCAAATACTGCCTTATTTACAAAAATATCAATTGTAACTACTTTATTATTATTCTTTTTGGGAGGTTTTGCATTCAGCAATCACAGAAGCCACCAGTCAGAATTATATGCATTAATGTTGTTTGCATTATGTGGAGGGATCGTACTTTTCGGTTTCCAAAACTTAGTAACATTATTCTTAGGAGTAGAAATTCTTTCCATTCCTTTATATGTAATGGCGGGTGCCAACAAAACTGATCTAAGATCAAACGAAGCTTCTATTAAATATTTCCTAATGGGTGCATTTGCAACAGGATTCCTCTTGTTTGGTATTGCGTTTATTTATGGAAGTACAGGAACTTTCGATTTATATAAAATTCATGATTTCGGAACACAGAATCCCAAAAATGTAATGTTCATTCTGGGCGTTCTGTTGATGCTTTGTGCCATGGCATTTAAAGTGGCATTAGCACCTTTCCACATGTGGAGTCCTGATGTTTATTCAGGTTCACCATCATTGATTACAGCTTTCATGGCAAGTGTTGTGAAAATCTCAGGATTCTATGCGTTATTCAGATTGATGACGATTGGCTTCGCAGGCGTTACTCATGACTGGATCAATGTATTTGGAGTATTCTTAATCATCACCTTATTCTTAGCCAACGCAATGGGTCTTGCACAGACTAATGCGAAGAGAATGTTGGCGTATTCATCAGTCTCTCACGCAGGATACATCGGTTTGGTTTTCTTCGGAATGACGAACCTTTCTACATATAACTTAGCATTCTATTTATTTGCTTATTCGTTATCTACAGTAGGAGTATTTATGTGCTTGATCTGGGTAGAAAAATTAAAGAGAGAAACTTCTTTCGGAGCATTCAAAGGATTGGCTAAATCTGAGCCTTTATTGGCAACGGTTGCAGCGATTTCATTACTATCAATGGCTGGAGTTCCTTTAACAGCAGGTTTCATGGGTAAATTTGCTTTATTCTCTCAAGCAATGAACGGTGCCGCTTTCTTAGTATTGGTAGCTGTTTTAGGTTCTGCAATTTCAATTGCTTTTTACCTAAGATTAATTATTGCGATGTTCTTCTATAAAGAAACAACTTTCAAGACATCAGAAAAAGTAACCCTTACGTATAATATTGTTGCCGTTGTTATTATTGCTTCAATCATTATGTTAGGAGTTGCTCCAGATTTATTTGCAAAACAGTTTGGGTTGTAAGAGTCAACCACATAAAAATATAAAAGCACAACCTTAAAGTTGTGCTTTTTTTATAACTTTACTTGAAATTTCGGTTTTTGGCAAATTTCTATAAAAAAGACGCTCCCTTTCAGGTTTACATGTCATTCAAAAAGTATTTGGATGTGCTGGAACATATCCGTTATAACGACCGTTTGGAGTATCGCGTCAATTATGCCGAATCATTAATTGATAAAACTAAAAATTTCAAAGAGCTTAAAGATGGCTTTCAGGATGTCTCATTACTAGACAAACATGAAGACCTCATCAAGCTTTTAATGGCCGACCTTTTTCCAACAGGTTTAACCAATAATGAAATAAAAGCAGCAAGTATTCCGCTTTCTAATATTACATTTAATTATACCGAAAGGTTTAAAGATATTCTAAAAGATGCTGGAAAAGACTTTGAGATAGAGCTTCGAAACATTGATGATGATGAGTTCTATGTATTCTGCTGCTGCCTTATTTTACAGAGTTATTTCAAAAGAGATATAAAAAGCACCCTACCCTTTTATTATGATATCCCGAATAAACAGGGAATCATGAAGCATTATAAAATCACAGTAAACTCAGATTTTATTGAAATTTATCCTGCGGAAAACACAATAATTCCGTCTGATGAAGTTCTACATATGCTGTTGGAAAACATAGATGACTTCAAGCTTTGGAAAAGATACTTTCCACCACAATCTTGGATTCTTAAAGGCTTTACCATTATTTCTCTTGTTGATTGCACTTCAGAGGTGGCGCTGTCTGATCTAAAATCAAGCATGATACAGATTGATCCCGAAAACCTGAATCCTGATGAAAACCTAACGGAAATTTTCAAATCTTATTTTGATGTTCCTGAGCTTAATTTTGGATTAATGCTTTTTAACAAAAAAGATCAAAAGCTTGAAAAACTTCCCATCTACGAAAACGTTTTCACCCATCATATTTTAGATTTCTGGATCAATGCTTTTGAT
The DNA here is from genome assembly GCF_900142445.1 of Chryseobacterium polytrichastri. GTDB lineage: Bacteria > Bacteroidota > Bacteroidia > Flavobacteriales > Weeksellaceae > Chryseobacterium > Chryseobacterium polytrichastri. Next base: position 37,290 of record NZ_FRAV01000018.1, read on the forward strand.
GAAGAAACCAGAAAAAATACATTTGATAATTTAAATCACAATTCCAAAGCAATTGTTGTTTCCAATGTGGATAACTTGGATGAAGAAGTTAAAAACATTCCTTCTTTCAGTATTTTAAAAGATAACAACATCAATAGTTTCATGGTAATTCCTATCATGAGAGACAGCGAATTACTCGCTATTATGGAGTTTACTTCATCTCAGGCAAATAGTTTCAACGGATTAAAATTAAAAAAGCTGGAGTTCTTCACAGACATGATTCTTTTTTCAATCAACAGATTCAGTTTTGAAAAAAATTATCAGATTGAAGCCATAATCCAGCGAGAATATACTTCCATACACGACAGCGTAGTCTGGAAATTCAGAAATGAAGCTGAAAAATATTTCAATGCCTCAATGGCAAAAAAAATATATACTTTAAAGCAAATTTCATTTAAAACACTGACGCCGCTTTTTGGTTTCTCCGACATTCGTTCGTCTTCGGAAAAACGTTTTAATTTAATGCTGGAAGATTTGAATCAGCAGATGGATTGTCTTCACGACATCTTTGTATCCATTAATTCAGATTCAGAAAAATATTTGCTGGCCTTAGATGTTTTTGAGAATGAATTAAACAATGAAATAAAAGCAGATACCGAACAACGTCTTCAAAGACTATTGAGAGATGAAATTCATCCTTATCTACAAGGTAAATTAGAAATACAGTCTACCGAAGAACTTAAAACCAAGATCAAGGATTATTTTACCCAGGTTTTCATTCAAAATGATTTATTCTATGCCAACAGAAAGAGTTTAGATGATTCTATCACGTTGGTCAATAGAAAACTGGCAGATATATTAGATGAAAGTCAGGTACAGGCACAGCAAATTTTTCCTCATTATTATGAAAGATTTAAGTCAGATGGAATAGAGCATAATTTATTCACAGGACAAAATATTGCTCCAGATCTTACGTATTCATCAAAGATTGTTAATCAGCTAAGATATTGGCAATTAAAAACAGTCTGTAAAATGGAACAGGAGTTTCAGAGTTTCAAAAAAGGGTTACCAATCTCTTTAGATATTGCTTCTCTTATTTTTGTTTATAACGAAAAAATAGACATCCGTTTCCGAATGGATGAAAAACGTTTTGATGTAGATGGAGCCTATAATTCGTATTATGAGATCATTAAAAAACGTCTGGATAAAGCCCACATAAAAGATTCAACGGAAAGAATAACCTGTCCCGGAAAAATCACTATTGTTTATTTCGGAATGGAAAATCAAAAAGAATACCTTGATTATATTTCCAAGCTTCAGAAAAAAGGGATTCTTCAGCCTGACGTAGAATTTTTAAAAGTAGAAGATTTGCAGGGAATCACAGGATTATTAGCTTTAAGAGTTTCTTTTACGCAGGAAGATTAATCCACAAAATAAGAATCCGGTTTCTTCAATTCACCTTGCGGAATATTTGCCTGTTCGAAAATAGAGAACTCAATGGTTCTGCAAATACTGTTCAACGCAAGATCATTTTCTTCTTCCCCAAAAGGCTCTCCTATTTCCTGAATAATAGCATCTAAAGCAATGAAGGTATAACTGATTAATAAAACGATCAAAGGCATCATCCAACCCAGGCTGTCGACTAATCCAAACGGTAACCAAAAACAATACAGATAAACCGTTCTGTGTAGTAAAACACTGTATGCAAAAGGTAAAGGCGTGTTGTAAATTCTCTCGCAACCACCGGAAATATTAGAAAACTGATTCAGTTGATGATCTAAAGAAGTCAAGACAATTGTATCTATATTCCCTTTTTTATTCTGTTCGCTCAGCCAATCTGCAATAGATCCCAAAATAATACTTGGTATGAATTTTTTACCTTCCAGCTCTTTCACTTGTTCAGGAGAAAGCAACCGCGAAAGATGCTCAGTTCCGGACTTATCTCTCAGCTGGTAATTTAGTGACCAACAAAACGCAGAAATCATTTTAACAATTTTTCGCTTTTCTTCTTTTGCTTCTGAAGAAGAACCGTTGATTAATGAAAATATCTGTCTTGTCAGAGATCTGGTTTCAATCACCAATAATCCCCAAAGCTTTCTTCCTTCCCAATAACGGTCATAGCTTGCCGAATTGCAGAAACCCATAAAAATAGCTAATGCAAGGCCAATCAGTGTAAAAATTGTAGGATTAAGGTGAACTTTATAATCGTATATTTTTCCTTTAAAAAGATAGACCGCCAAAGAGAACAACGTAATAAGAACAAGCTGAACAATAATTTTCTTCAACACAGATCCTCTCCATATAAACAACATTTTCAGCCAATTTGTACGCTGTCTTACAATCATTTCTTTTAGATTAAATTAAAATTATAACGAAAGAAAAGCATAGGCAAAAGATAAAACAGAAAGAATAATCCCTACCATAAAAATCTGATATGTAATGGATAAAAGTTTATACTTTCTCTCCAAAACTTTCCCCAAATAATACAAATCTTTCACCATAGAATCGTAAATATAACCTCTATCTTTGATCAAATCTTTCATCGCATCGTGGTAATCATCAAACAGCATTTGTTGAAAATTTCCAAAAAACAAAAGATTTACTTTTCTATCTGCGATATCCTGCTTGGTAAATTGAGTCTTAGTAACATTAGGCTTTGTGGATAGGATGGCAAAAATAATTGTTAAAACACTAGATAACAACAACACAAAACTAGGAATAATAAGGTGTGCATTTTTTGGAGCATCCAGCTTCGGAACCAAAACAGAAAGACAAACCGAAATGATAATAGCATTTACTGAAAGTAAAATATTCGCTTTACTGTCTGCAATATCACTTAGTCTGGTATGGTTGTTCAATGTAATTCTGAACAGCGTATCTACACTTCTGTCTGATTTTGCTTCTTTAGGCTCTTTGGGCTCTTTGGACTCCTTCGGTTCTTTCTTACTTTCAGAACTCTCTTTCTTCTCCTCCTCTTTTTCTAGCTTTTTCTCTATCTTTTTGATATTTTTCTTTTTGAGCGGCTCCCAGTTTTCTTTGGCATAATCCGTATAAAACTGATGCTTATTTTTAAGCATCTCAAGGTTTCCGGCATTCCATTCGTCATTAGAGAAACATCTTACATTGGTAAGCTCCCACTCTTTTCTCAGAGCATCCGAAATATCATTATAATCATAGCTCGCAAAATGACTGCAATCTGCATCTTTTGCTATTTTCTCTAAAAGATTCTGGGGTTGGTACGTAATTTTAGTCGCTAAAATAAGTTTCGAAACATCTTCGATATAGCTTTCAGGATAATTTTCTTTTAATAGAAATTCCTTCAGAATCTCAACACCTTTCTCTTCATGATTCTGCGGACTTACAATGTAGCCCGTATCATGAAACCAAAGTGCCAACAACACTTTTTCCTGATCCTCGCTCGAGACAGGCGTGTTTTTCATAATTTCCTCTGCCTTATTTACCGTATAGGTGGTATGAATAAAATTATGGTAAGAATATACTGAAGATAACTTATCTTTGAATAAGATTTCAACATAATCTTTGGCTTTGTGTAAAATGCTCATTCCTGAATTTTTGTTAATGTAAATTTATGAATTTATCCTTTAAAACTCATCTAAAAAAAATTTCAATTCTCTTTAGAATATTATTGTTCGCCGGACTCGTATATTCCTGCGCAACCTATAACGTAAAAAAAGGTAAAAACTTATTTGAAGTTAAAAATTCTGATATCAAATCTCAAAACGACTTTAAAATATTCTTAGTTGGTGATGCCGGAAATGCAGATGAAATTCAGGCACAACAAACCTTACATCTTCTTAAGAGCAAGCTTGACTCTGCTGATGAGAATTCGATGCTACTCTTCCTCGGAGACAACATCTATCCATCAGGAATGCCAAAAGAATCAGACAAAGAATATCCTTTGGCAAAGCAAAAGCTGGAAAACCAACTTAATATTACAAAAAATTTCAAAGGAAAAACAGTCGTTATCCCCGGCAATCACGATTGGTATCATGGCTTGGACGGATTAAAAGCTCAGGAAGCTTTTATCAAGAAATACCTGAACGATAAAAAGTCTTTTTTACCAAAAAATGCGTGTCCTATTGATGATATAAGCCTTACAAAAGATATTAAGCTTATTATCATTGATTCGGAATGGGCCTTAATCAATTGGGACAAATATCCTGGAATCAATAAAAACTGCAGTATCAAAACCCGTGAAGATTTTTTTGATGAATTTAAAGATTTAATTAATAAAAATCAGGACAAAAGAATCATCGTTGCACTACACCACCCTATCATCAGCAGCGGAACACATGCAGGATATAATTCTGCAAAGTCTCATCTTTATCCTTTAAAAAGTAAAATTCCGGCTCCAGGTATAGCAAGCATTATTAACATTGTAAGAAGTTCTTCCGGAGCAAGTATGGAGGATATCAACAATAGTCATTATGCAGATTTAGCCAACAGATTAAAAAGTATTGTTCAGGATAAAAACAATATTATTTTTGTTTCGGGGCACGACCATAACTTGCAATATCACGAAGAAAGAAACATCAGACAAATCATCAGCGGTGCAGGATCTAAAACTGACCCTTCCACCATTGCTGAACAAACCGATTTTTCTTACGGAGGAAATGGTTTCGCTATTTTAAATATCAGAAAAGATCAAAGTTCAGATGTTGAATTCTTTTCAACTAAAGATAATAAACTTAAAAACCTGGCGCATGTTTCAGTAATTTCAACACCTGATACGTTTGTTAATAATTATCCTAATTCTTTTCCCAAAACAATATCCTCTACTGTTTATCCTAAAAAATTAACAGAGAAAAGAAGATTTTATACATGGCTTTGGGGCGAGCATTACAGGAAATACTACGGAATGTCTATTGAAGCTCCAACGGCTAATCTTTCCGAATTGGATGGTGGATATAAACCTTTCAGAGAAGGGGGTGGAAACCAATCGAACAGTTTGCGACTGAGAGCAAAAGACGGACAGGAGTTTGTAATGAGAGGAGTTAAAAAAAGTGCCGTTCGTTTTCTGAATAATATGGCCTTCAAAAAAAGTACTTTCGGAAATGAATTAAACAATACTTTTCCTGATAAATTCTTATTAGATTTTTACACAACCAATCATCCTTTCACTCCGTTTTCAGTAGGAAATATGGCTGACAAGCTTAACATTTTCCACAGCAATCCGAGATTGTTCTACATTCCTAAACAACAAGCGTTGAGAGAATATAATCTCCATTATGGTGATGAAATGTACATGATTGAAGAACGTTTTTCTTCAGATCCCAAAACATTACAATCACTGGATAATGCAAGGGATATTCTCTCAACAGATGATGTGTTAAAAAATTTCACCAAAAACTATAAATATTCTGTAGACCAAGAATCTTACATCAGAGCAAGAATTTTTGATATGTTAATTGGCGATTGGGACAGACATTCTGACCAATGGAAATGGGCGGAATATAAAGATGGAGACAAGGTAGTCTATAAACCCATCCCGAGAGACAGAGATCAGGCATTCAGTAAATATGATGGTGTTGCATTTAAATTTATTATGAATGTTCCTGCTATCCGTCACATGAAAACGTTTAAAGATGACATTAAGAATGTAAAATGGATCAATATGGAACCTTATCCATTAGACCTAATTTTCTTAAAGGGTTCTACCGAAACAGACTGGATTGCACAGGCTAAATACATTCAGGAACATTTAACAGATAAAGATATTGATGAAGCTTTTGATAATCTACCCAAAGAGGTAAAAGATGAAACGATTGCAGACATTCAACGAAAATTAAAATCTAGAAGAACAAAACTACAAGATTACGCAACGAGATATTACGACGTCTTACAGGAGAAAGTTCCATTAGCAGGAACCGTTAATCCTGATAAATTTGTGATTACAAAAAATGGACATTCTGTTAATGTAAAACAATATAAAATAGGCAAAAAAGACGAATCTTCCGAGTTGGTATTTGAGAAAAACTATGATGATGCTAAGACAAAAGAACTTTGGATCTATGGGTTGGAAGATGACGACATTTATGAAGTTTCAGGAACTGGAAGACCCAAAATAAATATTAGACTGATAGGAGGTTATAACCACGATGTCTATAATGTGGAAAATGGGAGCAAGGTGAAAATTTATGATTTTAAATCTCAAAAAAACACCTACAACGGCTCCGGAACGAAACATATTTCTGACGATTATGATATCAATACCTACAATTATAAACATCCGAAATATAATTTTGCAGCAGGTTATCCCAATGCCGATTTTAACCCTGATGATGGCGTAATCATTGGTTTCTTAGCCAATTATACCGTCAATAATTTCATCCGTGATCCTTACACCCAAAAACATAGTTTAAAAGCCAATTTCTATACTGCAACAGCAGGATTTAATCTTGCTTATAAAGGAATTTTCAAGAAAGCAATCTCCGGATGGGATTTAAATTTAGATGCTTCTTATTCTACTCCACGTTTTTCAGAAAACTTTTTTGGTTTGTCTAACGAGAGTGTGTATGATAAAGAAAATGTAGAAAGAGAATACAATAGAGCAAGAATCTCAAAATTCTTTTTTGCGCCCTCTATTTCACAGAAAAGTTGGATGAATCTGGAAAATAAATTCCAGCTTACTTTTGAAGATATTAAGGTACAAAGAAATGGTAACCGTTTTGTAGATCAGTCTCCAGACGTAAGACCAGAGGTTTTTAACAGTCAACAATTTACAGGATTAAACTATACTTTTAGTTTTAAGAATTTAGATAATAATGCATTCCCAACGTTAGGAATGGAATTCATTTTGAGCGCCGATTGGAAAAGTAATATTTCAAATTTTGATAAAAACTTTTTAACCTTCAAAGGAACCTTAACCATTGATCACAGACTTGATAAAAGAGGAAACTTTGTTTTAGCCAACTCTAGTAATGCAATGTTGATTAATAACAACAATTTCGAATTTTACCAAGCGGCAAGCATCGGTGGAAATAATGGAATGAGAGCATTTAGAAATGATAGATTCTCAGGAAGATCCTATTTTACCAATAACTCAGAAATCCGTTGGGACTTTGGTAGGGTGAGAAATAATATCGTTCCTGCTAACATCGGAGTATTAATTGGTTATGACATCGGAAGGGTTTGGAATGACAAAGAAAATTCTAACAAATGGCATCAATCTGCCGGCGTTGGTTTCTGGATGAGTATAGTAGAAATGTTCTCCGCAAGGCTAAACTATTTCTACGGATCTGATGGTGGTAGAATTTCAGGAGGTGTGGGAATGACGTTTTAAAAAATAATTTATCCTAAATACAACTAAAAAGCTTCATGAAAATGTTTTCGTGAAGCTTTTTCTATTTAAATAATCCTCAATAAAAACTTTTTACATTAAAAAAAAATAAATTTTTCCACTTTTATTTCATGAATTAGAGTGCATAAAATAAATATAACCAGCAAAGTAAACATATAATATCAACAATACATATAATACACAACCATAGCTTAATATGTTTAAAATTAATTAAAAATACAGATTATATAAAAAAAATTACATTTGCAGCCAGGAAGTTAAAATAAAAAACATATTTGATGAAAAAAAAGCTATTTTGTATGGCATTATTCGCTGTATCCATAATCTACCATGCGCAAGTGGGTGTACAAACACCAACTCCACAAAATACATTACATGTTAATGGGACGTTACAAGTTGTAAAAGATCTGAATGTAGGAGGTGATGCTAAAACGAAAGGAAACTCCGGAAACAAAGGAGAGTTTCTAATGTCCAACGGAGCAGGAAATACTCCCCTCTGGAGAAATATAGAATCTGAGAACTTTTTAAAGGTAATTTTCGTTGGTAACAAAACAGATATAAGTCCTAGCAGCGGAAGCTATACAGGTACTGGAACCAATCCTGTAAGCACTCATGAAAGTTATTCACAAACCTATATCTATAATGTGAGTAATAAAATTGATACAGGCTATCTCACCTACAATTCCAGTAACGGAATATTTACCGTTGTAAAGCCTGGGTTTTATAATATTGTACCATATATAACCTATGATCTAAGTTTAAATGGGAATGGATATACTGCAGGAACGGCCAACTCTTACATCCAAAAAGTTTCACCTTCTACCCTATCATTGGCGGCTATCTCAACAGGCCATGGAGAAAGAACACTCGGAATTAATCACAATTTATCTTCTATCTCTTTTTTTAATGCTGGAGAAACCTTTAGAATACGCTGTCGTTATACCCAAAGCTTCAGATTATCTAGCGGTAATATTCACATCTCTTATCTTACACCATAATTATTCAGCTTCATAAGAAGTATATATCCAATCCTCGCAAATTATCTTTGCGAGGATTTTATATTTAAAGCTTGTTTAAACTAAGTAAATAATTAAACCACAAAAGGGGCAAAAGCTATCTGTATATCTAACCATTGTTTATTTATTAGAAAGCAAAAGCCACTCAAAAGAATAATATTTCGACTCCGCTCAATATGCAAAGATTTTCAAAAACTTATGTGCTCTTATTAGCAGTTTAATAATTAACTTGAAATACTAAAGTGTTAATCTTTTGTTTCTCTTGTGGTTAAAATAAAAAATTCAAACAAGTTCTTAATTTAAAAGGAGAATCTATAGACGTTCCCTCCTGTTTTCTTATCTTTTTCATCAGCAATCAGCAATGTCTTATCATCAAGAAAAACAACCGATTCTTTTTGAGAATTATGATCTAAAGGTATTTTTTGAATTTTAGCTGAATTAAAATTATCTGCCGTAAATCCTGAAAGTACCCGAATATTTTTATGGTTTAACAATACAATTTTATCTTGTGTGCTGTTAATCGTTGCAGAAGTAATCGCCGCATCAGCATATTTGCCATCTAGCTTTAATCTGCCAATCAATTTTGCTTCAAAATCTCCTTCTTTATTAGGAACCTTAAAAACTAAGAAAGTCCCGTCAAAACCCTTACTCCTGTTTTTTGTAAAGAGATAAAAATTTCCTTTCATTTCTACGAAAGCTTCACAGTCATATAATAAATTTGATTTTTTCGGAGGAAATTCCGTCTGCCCTTCATAATGGAATTTTGTAGTCTGGATCGCTTTTGTTGTTTTCTGAGAAGCATCTTTTAAATCTAATTTCAAGATTGAAAGATTTTGCCTGTCATTATCATTATTTCCAAAATTTCCGATATAGATATTTCCTTGGGTATCTTTTATAATATCTTCCCAATCATCATTCTCTGCATTTTCAACAAGAACATCAGCTACCAAATCTCCTTGTGTATTTAGCCCATAAACGACATTCTTATTTCCTTTATCTTCTATCACCCAAATTGTTTTTTTATCTGGAGACAAGGTAATCCCTGAAACTTCTTTTAGTTTTTTATGCAAAGAAAATTCTACTTTCAACGTATCTTCTTTGGGTTGCTCAGTTTGATTTTTAGGATTACACCCTAAAAAAAGCAATGAAGTTATAGCACAAAATATATACATTTTCATCAGTTTTTATTTAATTTTTTAGCTTCCTCCCAAAGCACGTCCATTTCTTCCAAAGACAGATCTTCCAACTTTAGATTTTTTTCTAAAGCAATATTTTCCATTTTTTGAAATCTTGAAATAAACTTTAAATTGGTTCTTTCCAAAGCAGAATCCGGATTAATTCCTGAAATTCTCGCATAGTTAATTAATGAGAAAAATACATCTCCCAATTCCAGTTCTTTTTTATCAATATCCGTTTCTGCATGAAATTCGGCTAATTCTTCATCTACTTTTTTCCATGCGTCTTCAGCATCATGAAATTCAAAGCCAATACCTTTTACCTTATCCTGAATTCGATACGCTTTCACCATACTCGGAAGACTTTTCGGAACACCACCCAAAATAGATTTGTTGCCTTCTTTTAACTTTAATTTTTCCCAATTCTGTTTTACTTCTTCCTCATCTTTTACTTCTACATCTCCATAAATATGAGGATGGCGGAAGATCAATTTTTTATTTAAAGAATTGATGACATCAGCGATGTCAAAACTTTCTTTTTCAGAACCTATTTTTGAATAGAAAACAAGATGAAGCAACACATCACCCAATTCCTTTTTGATCTCCTGAAGATCACCCTGCAAAATGGCATCAGAAAGCTCGTATGTTTCTTCAAGGGTCAAATGACGAAGTGTTTCCAACGTTTGTTTCTGATCCCACGGACATTTTTCTCGCAGGTCATCCATGATATCTAATAATCTTCCGAAAGCTTCTAGTTTTTCTTGTTTGGTATTCATAGTTTGAAAATTCAAAGTATTACAAATTTAAGAGTAATTTTCATATTTCTCGACATAGGAAACTGTAACGTTAAGAAAATGAATTCTATGAACGTTAAGAAAATTCTACTGTTTGAAGCGCGAGACAAATTTATAATTGAATAACAAATATTGAATTCGCGCAAGTTTTAGAATTTTTAGAGAATAGACTTCATTTTTAGTGGAAGTTTCCAAGTCTTGAATTTTTCGTTCTTTTGTTTCAAGACAAAAGAACATTTTAAAATATAAAAAGCCTTGTCAAGGAAATCTCAACAAGGCTTTTATTTTTAACATTCAGAGGGATGAATTATCCCATCTTTCTGTGTGTACTTTTTGTAGCTGCTTTTGCACCAGATGAAGCTTTTGCTTTTGGAGCAGCAGGCTTATCAGCCTTTGGAGCTGCTTTTTTAGGAGCTTCTTTATCTGTTAAAGTTACTTCTCCTGTTGTAGGATCTAAAGTTTCAGGTTCAGCTTTTACAAAACTTTCAGGAGTAATGTATCCCGCTTTATGTAAAATATTGTACCATTGAGCCAATTTCTTGATATCAGAAGCATATACTCTTTCTGTATCGTAATTAGGAAGAGATGTACCCATGAATTCTTTCAACTCATCATCACTAGATTTATGAGAAATAGTTTCCTTATAATCTTGGTTTTTAGCAATATTTTCAAATACTTCAAACAAAGGAACTTCTTTATCAAACGTAAACATCGCGATATTGTCTAGCAAACTTACTTGGCTAGAGTTCCCAATGCTTACTTTCTTCTTTGAAGTAACATCTTCAATAATAAAACCGTTTCTTAATTGAGAAACTAATTTGTAAAGTCCTGGTTTTCCAGAGATTGAAATTATTTTTTCTAACAGCATAACTTTATTTTTTGTGAATGTAGCAATCGGCACGAGGCTTTTTGCTGTTTATTATTTTTTACTTATTCTTCAAACTATTTCGGAAATCTCATTTTATAGCTGATGCTTACATCACCTTGAGAAATCTTTGTTAATTTACCTTTTACCAGTTTCTTTTTCAAAGAACTTAAGTGGTCGGTAAACAGCGTTCCTTCAATATGGTCATATTCATGTTGAATTACGCGGGCTCTAATATCGGAAAAAGTTTCCGTATGCTTAACGAAATTTTCGTCATAATATTCGATAACGATTGTACTTTTTCTCTTAACATCCTCTCTTACATCAGGAATAGAAAGACAACCTTCATTAAATTTCCATTCTTCACCCGATTCTTCAAGAATTTTAGCGTTAATGAAAACTTTTTTGAAATCTTTCAATTCATCCTTAATATCCTCATAATCTTCATCTTCTGCTAATGGAGAAACGTCTATGATAAATACGCGGATATCCAGACCAATCTGCGGAGCAGCCAGACCAATTCCGTTAGCACTGTTCATGGTTTCGAACATGCTGTCTATCAATTCTTGTAAATCGGGATAATTCTTGTCTATATCTTTGCCTACTTTTCTCAAAACAGGATCCCCAAAGGCTCTTATCGGTAAAATCATCTTGTTCTTTGTTCTAAAAAATTTTGCAATATGATGGTTGCACTTACTTTATCTATTAATCCTTTTTCCTGTCTTTGTTTTTTGCTTTTCCCACTTTGAGAAATAAAAAACGAAGCCATCTTGGAAGTAAATCTTTCATCTAAACGATGAACGGGAACTTCTGAAAATTCTTTTTTAAATTCTTCTATGAATTTTAGAATATCAGTTTCCACCTCGGAAATATTTCCTTTCAAATCTGTGGGAAGCCCCACAACAATGTCATCTACTCTATTTTCATTGAAATATTTTTTCAAAAATTCCATTAAAGATTGAGTTGGTACCGTATCAAGACCACTCGCAATGATCTTCATATCATCTGTCGCTGCAATACCGCAGCGAGCCTTTCCATAGTCTATTGCAAGGATTTGTCCCATAGGTTTGCAAATTTAGTAAATTTTAATGATTTTATTCATGACGTAGTTTTTTTTATAAATCATGTTTTATTCCATTATTTTTTTTATAATTTTAATCTTCCAATAAACAAAACTATGAAGAAACTCATTCTTGTAAGACATGCAAAAAGCGACTGGCCTGAAGACACAGAGGATTTCGATAGACCTCTGGCTGACAAAGGATTAGAAGACGCTAAGAATATGTCACAATTTTTAAAGAACAATCAAATTCCGATAGATTATATGGTATCGAGCCCAGCCGTTCGTGCCCTGAATACCTGCGAAATTTTCAACCAAACGTATCAATCGGCAATGATAACGGATGAAAAATTATACAATCCTTTGGAAAGAAATTTTGAATCTGCAATCTACAATTTGGATGATAATCATGATTCTGTAGCTTTTTTCTCACATAATAATGGGATCTCTAATTTTGCCAACTCTATTTCTGAAGATATCTTTCACTTACCAACCTGCGGAGTTGCTGGTTTTGAAATTGACTGCAATTCTTGGGCAGAGTTTGATGGAGCACATAAGAAATTATTATTCTTTTATGATCCAGGGAAAATTTAGCTCAATTTTTAAAATCTTCTTTTTATCAACATTTATATTCCTCTTTTCCTGTGAAAAGAAGGAAAAAAACTATTTTGCTACCATTTCATTAAATGATGTAAAACTTTCTACGCCCAAGCCGGGCGAATGGAGATATAATCGGGATGAGAAATTCCAAACTTTTGAGGATTTCCAAAAAATGGAAAAAATTAAACCCGAAGCCGGAAAAAATAGTATTTATTTACAACCCATCGGAACATTCGGCGATTTACAAAAGAAAGAAATTCAACTTACCCAAGAATATCTAAAAATTTATTTCCAGCTTGAAACTAAAATTTTACCTGCTTTATCCAATGATATATTTCCAAAATCTGTAAGAAGAATCTTCAAAGACGGACAAGAGCAAATTTTAGCTGGATATGTGCTGGATAGTATTTTAATTAAAAGAAAACCAAAAGATGCCGTTGCGTTAATGGGAATCACAGAAAGAGATCTATTTCCCAAACCGGAATGGAACTATGTCTTTGGATTAGCTTCTTATCAGGATGGTGTTGCCGTAACCTCGATGTATCGATTTGCAAATGGAAATTTAACCTAATCAAATTTTAATAAAAGCCTCGAAAGATTGATAAAAATAAGTTCTCACGAGATCGGGCATATGTTTGGCATCAGCCATTGTGTAAATGCCAATTGTGTAATGAATGGGACCAATCATCTTCCCGAAACAGATTCTCATTTTGCAAGAGCATGTTCGCTTTGCCAGCAAAAACTGAGTTCAAGTATTAAATTTAACAATCAAAAAAGATTAGTTGAATTAAGAAATTTCTTTGAAAAACAACATCTAAATACTGAGCTTACCCGAGCAGAGCAGGATTTAAATTTATTGAAATAAATTTCGGATAAAGCCATTCACAAACCACAAAATAAAAAAACGGACTAAAGTCCGTTTCTATTGATAAGAGATATTTTAAAATTTCAATTTGTTATCCAATTATTTTCTTTTCAAATCAAGATCATCAAAATCAAAACTGAAATCTGTAACATCGGAAATAGGTTTTAGCTTTGCAGACACCGCTTTCCCATTTTCATCGTAATTGAAAATAATATAAGCATCAGCATCGTAACTTCTGTCATCCCATTTAATAATGAAAGAGTTATTAGAGTATGGAAGGAGTTCCCCTTTTAATCTTGGAGAGTTTTTACATGCAATGGTGTAAGTATTTCCCTTTTGAGAAATTTCTACATCGCCAAACCAAACATCATCGTATTTACCTACAAACTGTTCGGCTTTAGGTTGAAGGTTTTTATCTTTTTTAAATGACTCCGATGTTGCGAAAGCTTCTTTCTTTTGCTTTTCATAAACGGCTTCATTTTTTGTTATTCTCTCGCCATACGTTTTCAACCAATTTCTGTCTGCCACGCCTAAATAAGAATCTTTAACCGTATTGGTAATGGTGTTGAAAGCTGCCCCTGACTGTTGGTTGGTTAAAACTACAATTCCTAATTTCAGATCCGGAATTAAAGTAAACTGCGTTACTGTACCAATTAATCCGCCTGTATGCTGAACTTGTTTGTGCCCTTTAACATCACTTAAAAACCAACCCATTCCATACCCATAAAAACTGGTATCATAAGGGTTTTTCGCGGCTACTCTATCAGGAATCTGTAAGCTCCAAAGCTGTTGAACATTTTTATCTGAAACCAACTTTTTGCCTTCTTTCGTCGTGAAATTATTTAACAGAAATTCTGCCCAAGTGGTCATATCTACGATGTTACTCATAATTCCACCTGCCGCGTTGGCTGTTTCGTTCCAGTCGTGAGGAACTGCGATTGATTTCCCATCTACAGGTGCGTGAGCATCAATTTTATTGTTTATTGCCTTTGCTCTGTTATAACTTCCGAAACTTGAGGTCATCCCAACAGGTTTCATAATTCTTTGTTCGATAAAATCTGCCCAACTTAATCCCGAAACTCTGTGAATGACTTCTCCGGCAACAATAAACATTACATTGTTATAATCTAAAGTAGTTCTGAAAGGGTTTTCAGGTTGCAAATATCTTACGTTATGTATAATATCATTTACCGTTAAATTACCTCCTTCAGGGAAAAACATTAAATCGCCCTGTCCTAAGCCTAGCCCAGCTCTGTGCGTTACTAAATCTTTAATGGTAACATTTTGCGAAACATAAGGATCATACATTTGAAATTCGGGAATATATTTTGAAACCTTATCATTCCAGTCTAATTTTCCTTCATCTGCTAAAATCGCTAATGCCGTACAGGTAAAGCCTTTTGAGTTGGAAGCAATTCCCACCAACGTATTGGCATCCATAGGCTGCTTTGTTGTTAAAGAACGTACGCCTACTCCTTTTGAATAAATCAGTTTTCCATCTTTTACAATTCCGACGGACATTCCTGGAACATCAAAAGTTTTCAACGTATTCTGGATCAGTTCGTCCAGTTTTTTTTCTTCAACCTGCCCAAAAGAGATCAGAGAGAACAGAATAAAGAACAGAGAAAAGTTATGCTTCATTATTTTTAAATTTTCTCAAAGTTAATCAATTCAACATTTATTGAGTAAATTTGATTTTCTATAAACAAAATAAACATTAACGTGAAAATTATTTCTGTACGACAAAACCCAGAATATAAAGATATTGCTATACAATATTTACAAAAAAGCTGGCCAGATATTTATCCGAAGATGTATGAAGATTGTATCACTCACAGTATTGATGCAGAACAGTTTTTACCACAATGGTATCTTTTAGAAAAAGATCATGAAATTATAGGTTGTGCAGGTTTAATAACGAATGATTTCATCAGCCGAGGAGATTTGTATCCTTGGGTTTGTGCCATTTTTATTGAGGAAAATCATAGAGGAAACAATTACATGTCATTACTATTAGACAAAGCAAAACAAGATACCAAGGAAGGCGGTTTTAAATACCTAAACCTTTGTACAGATCATATTGGTTTATACGAAAAATACGGATTTCAATACATTGCTCAGGGGTATCATCCTTGGGAAGAGGAATCTAGAATCTATCAAATTACTTTATAAAATAATTTCAAAGTTTATCTTTGCAAAACTAACTCTATATAATGACAGCAAAAAAGCTATTTACATTGTTTTTATTGATACTCAGTTTTCACTTATACTTCTCACAGGAAGCCATCATTAAAGACGATAAAGTTTTACTTGATGGAAAACAGATTTTAAAAGTCGAAAAAATCAACGTTGCTCAATACTCTTTCTTTTCTATGAAAGATGACGAAGAGATTCTGCTTTACAAATACATGGATAATGAAACTCCGAAATATGTAAATGATGATTATTTTATTCTTAATTTCCTGACAGAGAAAGTTAAAATAGAATCAACTGATATTGGAAAGATTGCCAATTTCATGAACTCCAGAAAAGGAATGGAAAAATTGATAAGATGGCTGATCAAAGAAAGAGTGCTTACTCATGATGGGGAATTAAATCCTGAGCGTGTTGCCATTTTCAAAGAAAAATACGACGAAAACATTACCGAAAGAACTGTTAGATAATGACCAAAATCCTCCTCCTTTCCGACTCTCATTCTTATATCGATGACCGAATTTTAGACTATGCCCAACAGGCTGATGAAATTTGGCATTGTGGAGATTTTGGAAATCTTGAAGTTATTGAAGAACTCGAAAAAATTAAACCTTTAAAAGGTGTTTACGGAAATATAGACAACACAAAGATCCGATCTGAATTTCCTGAAGTAAACCGTTTTTTTTGTGAAGAACTAGAAGTATTAATGATTCACATCGGAGGATATCCCGGAAAATACACTCCTTTAGCAAAAGAAGAAATCGCTGAAAAAGCTCCTAAATTATTTATTTCAGGGCATTCTCATATTTTGAAAGCCATGTATGATGAAAAGAACAAACTGCTTCATCTTAATCCCGGGGCTTGTGGAAAACAAGGCTGGCACAAAATGAGAACAATGATGCGTTTTGTGATTGAAGGAGAAGAAATAAAAGATCTTGAGGTTATTGAATTGGGACCGAAATAACTTTAAATTTGCATCAAGAATCTAAATATAAGATTCAACTCGTGTCTGAGTGACAAAATTGAAAATAATAAAAATGAAGATTGGTGATAAAGTTTCTGTGGTAGATGAAGATTTAAGCGGAATGATAACTTCTGTGCACGGAAACATTGTGGTTTTTAAAGATGAATATGGCTTCACCTATCAATACCAAGCAGAAAAATTGGTTCCGAATAATGCTTCCATCTACGAAAATATGAAAGTAGAAAGAAAGCCGGAGCCGAAGAAAGTGACTTCAAAAAAACATCATAAAAATCAGTTAGTACTGGATCTACATTTTCATCATCTGGTTAAAAATCCGAATGATTATGATAGCTTTGAGAGACTTTTTCTTCAAAAAGAAAAGCTATTGGAAGTTATCAGCTTTTGCAGAAAAAATAATTTAAAAAGATTAGAAATCGTTCACGGAATAGGTGATGGCGTTTTACAGAGAATGGTCATGGATGTTTTGGAGAGCCAAAGCAAACTGGATTATTATCATAAAGAAATACTTCATCATCAATCGGGTGCGGTAATGGTAGAATTTCACTAAATTTGCAACAATTGTAATATGAACGTACTTAATTTACTTTTTACCAAAGACGGATTGATCTACCAAATAGCTAAGAATAAGAGCATTTTGGAGGAAAAATCTTATTTTGTTACAGAAGAAACTCCAGAAAATTTTATTACTGATCAACTGGATAATGTTCTGATAAAACAAAGATTTGACGAAATTCATGTAATCTCGTCGCTGAACCATTTTACTTTAATGCCTGAAGGATTTTCAGAGCATACTACAGGTTTTGAACTCATTGCTTACAACGCTCCCGTTGATAAGGAAAATGAAGAACTCATGCTTTCTGTGAACAAAAAATTTAAGGTTCAGTTTTATTATACTTTCCCGAAAAGTTTTTATAATAAGATAAAAGAATTGGCTATTCCGGTTCATTTTAACTTTTCAGGAGAGAAGTTTTTAAATTCGATCACGAACAAAAGTAATAAAGAAATTCACATTAATCTTTACCATAACCAATGTGAGTTTTTTGCCATTGACAATAAAAAAATTATCTTATATAATAATCTGGATGTAAATTCAGAGGTAGACTTTCTTTATTTTGTAATGTTTACGTTAAGCAAAATAGATTTTGGAATTAATGAAACCAACTTTTTCGCTTACGGAGAAACTACTGAAAATGAAACCTTTATTTCAGAACTACAAAAATTTGTAAAGAATCTGAAAATTGTATTTGATAATATTCCTAATAAGAATTTTATATTAGGATAGCATAATTTATTTTCAACTAAAAACTTTAACCATTATCATGAAAAAATCAGTTCTTTATTTTGTAATAACTGCATGCAGTTTTGTTATTACTTCTTGTGGCTCGGCCAATATAAGTGATCAAAAAGATGGTCTGTCTTATGAAACAGTAATAAAGGCGAAAAGTGTAGAAAATGAATACTCATTTATAAGACAAAACTGTAATGATTGCAAAGTAAAATCACAATCATTATCTGAAAATAACGGTAAACCCTTTGATGTAATAACTGTCGAAAAAACTGACGGAACAACATTAAAATATTATTTTGATATAAAATCTTTTTACGGAAAATTTTATTAAAAAATAAAAAACAACTTCAACTTAAAAAACATGTACAGAATAATATCCGGCAGATGGAAAGCCAAAAAAATAGCAGCTCCAAAGAATTTTGATGTAAGACCGACGACGGATTTTGCCAAAGAAGCTTTGTTCAGCATTTTAGAAAATACCTATGATATGCAGTCGATTTCTGTGCTGGATCTTTTCGCAGGAATAGGGTCTATTACTTTCGAATTTGCTTCAAGAGGTTGTAAGGATGTCGTTTCTGTAGAAATGAATCCTAAACATACGAGCTTCCTTAATTCTACAGCTTCAGAATTGGATATGTCTTCACAAGTAAGCGTTCAAAGAGGCGATGCTTTTGATTGGTTAAAAAAATTCAGAAACAAAAAATCTTTTGAGATCGTTTTTTCTGATGCCCCTTTCGAAATGGAAGAAAAAAAATACCACGAACTTATTTCTTTAGTTTTACACAACAAATACCTAAAAGAAAATGGTGTTTTGGTTGTTGAGCATCAAAGCAGAATGAAATTTGATCATCCCAACTTTTTAGAAACCCGAAAATACGGAAATGTAAGTTTCAGTTTTTTCAAACCTAATACAGTAGAAACAGATAACCAGGAAATTTAATTCTTGGTTATTTTTTTTGAAATATCTACCGCATCCTGCCCCCATTTTGTAATTTCAGTTAAGACAGGAAGCAATGTTTTTCCAAAATCAGTTAATGAATATTCTACCATTAAAGGAGGCTTTTTTGTGTAAACCTTCCTGTCTATGATATTATCTTCTTCCAATTGTTTTAATTGAAGACTAAGCGTTCTTTCTGTAATGGTAGGAATTAATTTCCTCAATTCGTTATATCTTTTAGCACCATCAATTAAATAAAATAAAATTACCGCTTTCCATTTTCCGCCTATAAATCTCATCGTTACGCTGGTGCAGCAAGGATAAGGCTTGTTATCTACTGTATACATTTATACTATCATTTTTTACCGTTATTGCAAAGCTAACAAACTTAAATTAATTTTGCAACTATAAAAATGATAGTATAAAATTATGAGCTTTTTAGAAAAAATGAAAACGAGGTATACCGTAAAAAAATACAATCCTCAAGGAACAATTAGTGAAGAACAAGTAACTCAATTGAAAGAAATATTGAACCTAAGCCCCTCTTCCATTAACAGCCAACCATGGAATTTTGTCTTTGTGAGTAATCCTGAAATCAAAGAAAAATTAGGCGAAGCTTCTTATTTTAATAAAAATAAAATTATAGAAAGCAACCAGATAATCGTTTTTCAGGTATTAAAAAATTCGGAAGATTTTGAAAAGCAAATCGAAGCAACCTTGCCGGAAGGTTCTATCAATTATTACAATAATTTTGTAAAATCAAAAGGAGAAGCTGCTATCCAATCATGGCTTAGACATCAAGTGTACTTATCCCTTGGAGTTCTCCTTTCCGCTTGTGCCAATATGGATATAGACTCTACCCCAATGGAAGGAATTGAGCCAGAAAAATATGATGACATCTTAAAAAATGACAAATATGAAACCTTATTTACTGTGGCGATTGGAGAAAGATCTGAAGATGACAGCAATCAACCCAAGGTAACCCCAAAGACAAGATTAAAAGCCGAAAAAGTAATTGTAGAGTTTTAATAAAGAACAACTTGCCTAAACTTTTTATCTTAACCGCAAAAGAAACAAAAGCTATTATTGGATATTAAAAGTTGAGCTATTTTTAAAACAAAAGCTATCAAAAGAAGAATATTTCGAATCCGTTCAATACAAGAACATTTAAAAAACTGATGTGTTCTTGTTTGTAGTTTATTGGTAAGCTTAAAAAGTTATATGCTCTTTCTTTTGCTTCTTTTGTGGTTAAATCTTTAATGATTTTAAATAGGCTTAAAAACAAAAGCTGTTTCGGTGTGAAGCAGCTTTTGTTTTTTTATAATACTTTCAGTTCAAGATCGATTGTTTTGCCGAAGAATTTCTTAGAAATCTTCTCAAAATTCTTAGTGATATCTGAGAGATAAAAATGATAATTCGGTTTTGAATTGCTATCATTTAAAAGATGATATTTATCTAAAATAATCTTCAAATGGTTGGTAACTATATTAGGAGAATCAATCACACGAACACGATTCCCGTAATATTGCTTGATTTCGTCAATCAATAAAGGATAATGCGTACATCCTAAAATCAACGTTTCAATATTCTTTAATTTACTATTGCTTAAATAATTATAGATAATAGCATGCGTGATTGGATGATTTTTAAAACCTTCCTCAATGGCAGGAACCAATAAAGGTGTTGCTAGTTCATCAACCTTGATCCATTTATTATGCTTTCTAATACTCTTTTTATATAAACCTGAATTCACCGTCGCTTTTGTAGCAATAACTCCAACATTCGTATGAATTTCGTAAGAAACTTTTTCGGCAACAGGATTTATTACATCAATCACGGGAACTTTTCCTGCAACAGATGCCATCACTTCATTCAATGCATTCGCCGTCGCCGTATTACAGGCAATTACAATTGCTTTACAGTTTTGTGCCAACAAAAAATTAGTGATCTTTGTAGAATATTCAATGATCGCTTCTTTTGATTTCTCACCGTACGGAAGGTGTTTTGTATCTCCAAAGTAAATCAGATCTTCATGAGGAAGAAGTCTTTTTATTTCTTTAGCTACCGTTAACCCTCCAACTCCACTATCAAAAACTCCGATAGGCTGCTTAGGTGAGAGATGCGAGTAATTTTCTTTTTTAGTTTTCAAGTGAGCTGAAATTTTATACAAAAATAAGGAATTTTGTGCGACAATATATCATCTTTGAAAGATGATGCTTCGACTCCGATCAGCATGACATCGCTACAAATTAACAGCTAAAAAACAGTTAGTATTAGAAGTGTCATACTGAGTCGAAGTCGAAGCATTTTTATATTTAATTAAATTTAAACAATAAACAAATCCGAAGCAATCCCATCTGCCATAAACCAATGTTTTTCAGGAATTTTAAGGTGATTGTTTTCAACGACTAAAATATCATTGGAAACCTTAGATTTAATATCATTTTGAAACGTATCTAAAATCTTATCTGAGAATTTATGATTCAAACTTTCAAGATCTACTCCCCAAATTGTTCTCAACCCGATCATGATCATTTCATTAAACTGATCTTCCAGAGAAAGAATTTCGGTCTCTTTAGCGACAATATTTGAATTTAATTTTTTAATGTATTGTTGATTATTGGCAACATTCCAGCTTCTTGTGTCATGTCCGTTGTAAGAATGTGCGGATGGACCAATTCCCAAATACTCTTTATACTTCCAATAAGAAGAATTATGCCTTGAATAAAAACCCGGTTTTGCAAAATTAGAAACCTCATAATGATCAAAACCATGATCTTTTAGGAAGTCTGAGAGATAATAAAACTCTTCATTCTGTTCTTCTTCTTTAGGATTGGCAACTTTTCCTTTTGAGATCCAGTTTTCCAATGCTGTTTTTGGCTCAACAGTCAGCGCATAAGAAGAAATATGAGGCACTTCTAAAGCAATGGTTTTCTTTAGGTTTTGTTTCCAAATCTCAAGATTAGAAGTGGGTGAACCATAAATAAGGTCAATACTTAAGTTCTCAAAGCCAAAATCCTGAGCTCTTTTAATAGAACCTTCTGCTTCGGAAGCATTATGTGCACGATTCATCAACTTTAAATCTTCCTCGAAGAAACTTTGGGTTCCTATCGACAAACGATTAATATAAGAACTTGACAATCCTTTTAAAAAACTTTTATCTAAATCATCAGGATTCGCTTCTAAGGTAATTTCAATGTCTTTATCAAAACTAAAATGCTTTAAAGTCTCATCAATCAAAGAATTGATCTCATCAACTGAGAGAATAGAAGGCGTACCACCTCCAAAGTAAAGGGACTGTAAATTTTTATTCTGCAGTTCGTCTTTTCGTAAAAAGATCTCTTTCTTCATTGCAGCAAGCATTTCATCCTTAAAATTTAAAGATGTTGAAAAATGAAAATTACAATAACTGCATTTTTGTTTACAGAACGGAATGTGAATATAAATCATAAAAAAAGCTCTGAAAAAATCAGAGCTCAAATTTATTTAAATTAAATTGATTAATATCTATAACCTCTATGATTAATGAAGTTATCAAAGTTATAACCTAGACCAATCATGAAGCTATTCCCTCCATACGTCTGAATATCAGACAATCCAAGGTTATAAGTAGCACCCACCATAAATTTGTTAAATCTTACTTTAACAACTGGAGAGATACTTAATTGCTGACTGTCGAATCTATTCTGAACAGATCTATAGTTTACTCCGAAAGAGAACGCATTGATATCATTAAAGAATGTTGCCATTAAGTTATAATCAATAGTTCTTGTAGAGTTGGTATTCAAGTTGATTAATGCAGAAGGCGTTACATACATATTATCTGCAAAATGCCAGTCATATCCTAAGTTTAAGAAGAATTTGATTGGAGAAGGCTCACGACCGTTAACGATAGACTCATCATTCGTTAAAGCAATGTCATTTACAGAAACACCCGCAAAGATGTTGTGATAAGTAGCTGCTACCCCAAAGTTAGCATAAGCCATAAAGATGTTGCTTTCGCTACCTTGTAATAAAGGATCAGAAGCATCTTCAGTATTAATTTTTGAATAATCAAAATTCATATTATACAAGCTTACACTTGTACCGAAAGAGAATTGATCTTTTCTGTCTCCTTCACTGCTAAGAGGAATGAAATATGAAGCACCAGCTGTAATACCCCCAGCCGAAATAGGTCCATTACTATCTCTAAAAACAGAAATACCAGCACCTACTCTATCAAAGATATTCGCGTTAATCCCCACAGATTGTACATTTGGAGATTCGCTAAACTTTGAAAATTGTTGTTGGTAGTTAAGATTAAGCTGAACATAGTCCGTTTTACCGTATTGTGCAGGGTTGAACAGGAACTCACCATCCAAAAGATATTGTTGATAGTATGGTAATGTTTCTTGTGCTTTATATGCATTTGACAAAAGAGCCAAACACACCATAGCATATAGTTTTCTCATAACAAATCTTGATTTCAATTCAACAAATATAAAAAAATTCTCAATATATTTTTAGTTTTCTAAATAATTTCTCCATTTTTTTACGGCATCCGTCATATCTTGGGGCATTGGGCTCTCAAAATACAATTCCTTTTTTGTCGTTGGATGTATAAATCCTAAAGTATGGGCATGAAGAGCATGTCTAGGTAAAATTTCGAATACGTTTTTTATAAATTGCTTATACTTAGGTAAGTTAACTCCTCTTAATGGTGTATGACCTTCATATCTCTCGTCATTAAACAGCGTATGGCCAATATGTTTGAAGTGCGCTCTTATCTGATGGGTTCTTCCTGTCTCTAATTTGCATTCCACCCAAGTCATATACTTAAATCTTTCAAGGACTTTATAATGGGTTACTGCATGCTTGCCGTGGCTTCCGTCTACATAGGTATGCATTTGCATTCTATTTTTAGGATGCCTACCGATGTGTCCGGTTATTGTTCCTTCATCATCCTTCACATTCCCCCACACAAAAGCCCAATATAATCTTTTGGTTTTCCTTTCAAAAAACTGTTTTGCAAGGAAGCTTAAGGCATATTCATTTTTAGCAATAACCAATAAGCCTGATGTATCTTTATCAATTCTATGTACGAGTCCTACTCTATCTAAATCGGACTTTTCATTATTTTGTTCAAAATGATACGCAAGTGCATTCACTAAAGTTTTGTCCCAGTTTCCAAATCCAGGATGAACTACCATTCCAGGATCTTTGTCTACCACCACCAAATCATCATCCTCATAAACAATATTAATAGGAATATTTTGTGGAACAATAACATTTAACCTCGGAGGATGTGCCAGCAACACAGAAACATGATCGCCCGGCTTTACCCGATAGTTTTGTTTTACCGGTAATCCGTTTACCACAACATTTCCGGCTCTGCACGTTTGCGATATTTTGTTTCTTGAAGAATTCTGACGGTATATTAATAGAAATTTATCTATTCTTAAAGGTTCTTGTTTTTTATCAACAGTGATATTAAGATGCTCATACAATCCGCTATTCTCCTCTTCAATATCAATATTGTTGGGATCTAACAATTCTTCATCTAAAAAATCTTCGTTATCTTCTGACATTCTTTTTTATTTTTTACACAAAAGGCCTCAACATTATGAAAGTTGAAGCCTTAATTTTTATGATAAATATTTATTATTCTACGACTACTTTTTTAGCTTTCGGCTTTTGAGCGGGTTGCTGTGGTGTATTTGTAGTTGCTGATTTATTATTACTTCCTGTATTGGCATTACCTGTACTACTTGTAGAAGGTTTTGGTTTCTCTACCGTAGAAGCTGCAGGTTTCGTTGCCGCAGGCTTAGGCTCTGTCTTCACAGGTTCTGTTTTATGAACCGGAACAGGAACAACCGGAGCCACTTCTTGAGGAGCAGGATAGTTATGAACCTCTTCGTAACGTACCGGAGGTAGTGAAGTATCCACTTTCATTCTGTATATAGAGTTTAACTGTTCTATTTTCGCATTCAATTCAGCCGGTGTTTTCTTACTTGCCCAAAGATCCATCTGCATTCCCTGGTCCCTGACATCTCCCGAAGCAGGATCCTGATAATAAATAATATCAGACTCATCTTTACTTCCGTCTTCATGTTCTACAAGACCCACTTCAAACATACTTCTTGCAATAACTCCTCGTGCTTCTTTCACTGTTAATCCCACAACATTTGGGATTGAAATATTTCTCATTGGCCCTGAACCAACAACAACATCAATGGTTGAGAATCTAGGAATCAATGTTCCTGGCTTCACTGCATTTCCTTTGAATAATACTCTAAGAATAGCATCTTTCTGAATACTTGGTTCAAAAATAGTATCCCCAATCTTCAATCCTACCTGATTTATTCTCTGGAAAGCCAAACCTGAATATTTATTAATAACATCCGGAATGGCTACAGGAGCCCAAGTTCTCGGGTTAACTCTTAACTGAATAGCTCTACCATCTTTCACACGGGAACCCGCAGACGGAGACATTTTAAGAACCTGAAAAGGTCTGTATTTTGGATCATAAGTAGCACTATCTACTTCATAATCTAGTCCTGTGTCTTCCAATATCTTGACAGCATCATAGACCGATTTATTTACTACATTTGGAACTGGCGTTTCCTGACCATGTTTTGTATGGTATTCTAACCAACGAAATGTAAGCCATACAAGGCCTACAAAGACCACGATAGCTAACAATATGTTCAGTAAAACTCTCCAATTGAAAAGTGATTTAAGCATACTTAAAAATACTTTAATTATAACCGCAAATATAATTAATAATTTTAGAATGTCCTTTTTATTTAACACAATTCATTTTTGGATTCAAATTTTCGGATTTTCACTTATTGCATTACATAAAATCATTAAATTTGCCCTAATTGATACTATATGGTTATGAGCAAAAAAACTGTTGCCGTAGTTATGGGAGGCTATTCCGACGAATATGTTGTTTCCCTAAAAAGCGGTCAATTAATTTATGATTCTTTAGACAGAGACCTATATAATGTATATAAGGTAGTTATCCTTAAAGATGAGTGGTATTTCCTAGGTGAAAATGATAAGAAATATGCCATTAACAAAGGTGACTTCTCCGTAACATTAGATAATAATGAGCAGCTAACATTTGATGTTTGTTTTAATATTATCCATGGAACTCCGGGCGAAAACGGAATTTTACAAGCGTATTGGGATGCCATCGGACAAACCTATACAGGATGTGATTTTTATCAAAGCGCTTTAACATTTAATAAAAAAGATACATTAGCGGTATTGTCAAAATACGGAATTCCTTCAGCAAAGAGTGTTTATTTAAGAAAAGGAGAAGATATTAATGTAGATGAGATCATCGAAAATCTAGGACTTCCTGTTTTTGTTAAGCCTAATCAGTCTGGTTCTTCTCTGGGAATTTCTAAAGTAAAAGAAAAGTCTGAATTAATTGCTGCCACAGAAATTGCCTTTAAAGAAGATGATGAGATTTTAATTGAAAGCTTCTTAGACGGAATGGAGGTTTCTGTAGGTGTTATAGATTTTAAAGGAGAAACCATTGTGTTAGGAATTACAGAAATTGTTCCTCAAAATGAGTTCTTTGATTATGAAGCTAAATACGAAGGTGCTTCCGAAGAAATTACCCCTGCAAGAATTGATGCCGAAACAACAAAAAGAGTAGAAGAAATTTCAAAAAGAGCCTATGATTCTCTAGGAATGAGTGGCTTTTCACGCAGTGAATTTATTTTGATGGATGGCATTCCTTATATGTTGGAAATGAACACAAACCCTGGATTTTCTCCAGCAAGTATTCTTCCTCAACAGGCAAAAATCTATGGAATTTCTATTACGTATCTTTGCGGAAATGAAGTTGAAAAAGCTTTAGCTAAAAAATTAAAGTAAGTATGAAAATTGCTGTTTTCCCTGGATCATTTGATCCTATCACTTTAGGACATTACGACATTATAGAAAGAGCGGCTCCGCTTTTTGATAAATTAATTATTGCTATTGGGCAGAACTCTCAAAAAAAATATATGTTTCCGTTGGAAAAAAGGATGGAGTTTATTCAAAATTCTGTTGCCGAATTTCCCAACGTTGAAGTAGATTATTTTGAAGGCTTAACGGTTGACTTTTGCTTTGAAAAAAATGCACAGTACATTCTTCGAGGATTAAGAAATCCTGCAGATTTTGAATTCGAAAAAGCAATTGCTCACACCAACAGAACTTTAGCCCATAAAAAATTAGAAACCATTTTCTTATTAACCTCATCAGGAAAATCTTTCATCAGTAGCAGCATCGTAAGAGAAATTATCAACCACGGCGGCGAGTATGAATTATTGGTTCCTGAAGCAGTAAGAGTAAAATTATAAATAATAAGTAATTGGTAATAAGTAATATTTAATACGATGGATTTTAATCAATTATTTAGAGACAGAACTAAAAACTTCTCTATTTCCATTATTAAATCATTATCATCATTACCTTATTCTGATGCCCTTTCAATTATTAGAAAACAAATCATAAGGTCTGCTACTTCTGTAGCTGCAAATTACAGAGCAGTTGCAAGAGCCAGATCTGAAAAAGAAAGATTTGCTAAAATATGTATTGTTGTTGAGGAAATTGATGAAACTCAACTTTGGTTGGAAATAATTGAAGAACTTGAATATCTAAGTCCTGAAAATATTTTAAATTTAAAATCAGAATGTGAAGAACTCGTAAAAGTAATGACAACCTATAAATTTAAATTGTCACAAAATAAAACGGAATAATTTATATCACTCATTACCAATTACTCATTACTCATATTATATGCACGAACAGTTCAATTTTGCCATAGAAGTACTCGGAACCATTGCCTTTTCGATGTCGGGAAGTTTTGCGGCCATGCAAAAACGTCTCGATCCGTTTGGTGTACTTATTATTGCTTTCGTAACTTCTGTTGGAGGCGGAACTGTTAGAGATTTATTATTGGATATTCCAGTTTTCTGGATGCACGACCTTTTAACCTGCGGCGTGATTATTATCACCAGTATTTTCACAATGATATTTAAATCCTTGGAGAAAAACTTTAAAGTAACTTTATTTATTTTTGACAGCTTCGGATTGGGATTATTTACCATTATCGGCGTCCAAAAAGGCTTACATGTAGACATCCATCCTTTAATATGTATCGGATTGGGAACCATTACAGGCTGTTTCGGAGGGATTATCCGGGATATTTTATTAAATAGAATTCCCCTTATTTTCAGAAAAGAAATTTATGCAACCGCATGTATTGTCGGTGGTTCGGTGTTTTTATTACTCACAAAATACACTACACTCTCTTATACTTTCATCCAGATTTTCACCATTTTATTAATTGTCGGAATCAGAACATTAGCCGTAAAATACCATTGGCAAATGCCAAAATTCTATGGGTATGATCATAGTTCGGAAATGTAACTAAATCATTAATTAATGATTCAAAATAAAAAATGCACTTGATATTTTCAAGTGCATTTATATTATGTGAGAAAGTCTACATTAGAACTTCCCTCTCTGTCTCATATGAGGATTGTGTACGTGCTTTTGCATCGTTGGCATTTTCAACTGATCTTTCATCATTTTGATTTGATCTGTCATCATTCCTGCACTATCCAATCTTTTTGCTTCCTCCAGTAGTTTTTGACCTTCTTGCTTTCTTCCTTTAGAAATAGCTGCAGCTGCCAAATTTAAAGTTGCCATTGCTCTGTCATGCTTCATGTTCAAGCCATATTCCAACGCTTTTCTCATTAACGGTTCTACTTTTGTAGGGTGTTCCTGCGCTAAAGTCAAACCTTGTAAATAATGAAAATAACCGTACTGAGATTTATGTAGCTGATTTTGATAATCCTTAATATTACTTAAGTATACCACGGCTTTATCCATATTTTGTTTTCTCAATTGCCAGAATGCCAAAAGGATATATTCATTTTTAAAGAAAAGAAAAATAGGCAATGCGGCAAGAAGAAATACTACGACTCCCCAACCTAAGCTTCTTGTGAAGATCATTAAATAGAG
This sequence comes from Chryseobacterium polytrichastri, assembly GCF_900142445.1. Classification (GTDB taxonomy): domain Bacteria; phylum Bacteroidota; class Bacteroidia; order Flavobacteriales; family Weeksellaceae; genus Chryseobacterium; species Chryseobacterium polytrichastri. Next base: position 66,376 of record NZ_FRAV01000018.1, read on the forward strand.
ACCTGCGATAATAAGAAGTGCTGCAATTACAATTTTTATGTACTTATTCATTATTAAAATTTAGAAGTGCAAAGATAAGAAATTCGATTGGTAGTTAATGGTTGTTTATTGATGGTTTCTAGTTAAAAATTTCATGTATTTCAAAACTATGAACTGCCAACTATTTAGCTTCAATTCTTTCAAACGTCTGAAAGTAAAAATCATATTGATTTTTTTCATCTTTTTCATGAAAGACTTCCTCCGTTTTCTTCCAGATTTTTGTGTTAATTTTCGGAAAGAAAGTATCTGCTTGTAAATCTGCTTTTACGAGAGTAACTACAAGTTTGTCAGCCAATTCTATCGTTTGATCATAGATGTTTCCGCCACCGATAATGAAAACTTCTTCATCAATCTTTTTTGCAAACTTCACCGCTTCTTTAATACTCCCAACAATCAGAATCCCTTCTTCAAACCAGTTTTTCTTTCTTGAAATAACAATGTTGGTACGATTAGGAAGTGGCTTCCCGATACTTTCATATGTCTTTCTTCCCATAATGATCGGATGCCCCGAAGTAAGATCTTTAAAATGTTTTAAATCTTTGGGAAGATGCCAAAGTAATTGATTTTCAAAACCAATCTCATTCTTCTCTCCCATTGCCACCACTATTGTTGTCATTAAAATAATTTTCTGCAAAATTAGCACATAATTTGTATATTTGGTTAGCACAAAAAATATTTAAAAAAATTAAACTATGAAAAATAAAGGTTGCCTGAGCGCCGGAACCATCGGTATTGCTCTTCTTATTATTGTTGGCGTTATATTCTTCTGGGGAAAGAACGGATATAATAATTTTGTAGACCAAGAACAAACAGTCAATGCAAAATGGTCTAATGTAGAGACAGTTTATCAAAAAAGAGCCAATCTTATCCCTAATCTGGAAAGAACCGTTAAAGCGTATTCTAAATTTGAACAGGAAACCCTAACCAAAGTTGTTGAAGCACGTTCTAAAGCGACTTCTATCAACATTGATCCTACGAATATGACAGAAGCTGATATGGCTAAATTTCAGGCTGCACAGGGAGAATTATCAGGTTCTTTAAGCAGATTAATGGCAGTTGTAGAATCTTATCCCAACTTAAAAGCAGATCAACAATACATTAATTTCCAAAGAGAATATACTGCTATTGAAAATAGCATCAGAACTGAAACGGTTTACTACAACGATGCCGCTAAGGTTTATAATACATCAATAAAAACTTTCCCAAATAATATTTTGGCGAATTTTACCAACTTTAAAGAAAAACCTTACTTCAAAGCTGAAGCAGGAGCTCAGAAAGCACCAGACGCTTTCTCTGAATAATGGGCACTTTCTTAACAAATCAACAGATAGCTTCCCTTGTGGAAGCTATTCAATCCGCAGAAAAACATTCTACAGGCGAGATTAGAGTGCATATAGACTCTACAACCGAAGATCAAAATGCAAAGACTGCATTTGAAGTTTTTAAAAAGCTTTGTCAGAATAAAACTGCAGAAAGAAATGCTGTGCTTTTTCATGTAAATTTTGGAAAAAAGTATCTTACTATTATCGGAGATATCGGAATCCACGATAAAGTATATCAATCTTTTTGGGATCATCTGCATGATGATATCACTTCAGAATTTGCTAAAGGAAATTATTATCAGGCTTTAAAAAGTGCCATTCTTGAAACGGGCACTGAACTAAAAAAACATTTTCCCGTAAGAGGAGAAAACCCCAACCAACTTTCTAATGAGATTACGTTCTCTTAAAATAGTATTATCATTTGTATTGATTTGCTTTTACACTTTCGTATCAGCACAATATACCATTCCTGCAAAACCAGCGGTTTTATACCCTGTTTTTGATGAAGCCAATATACTTAGTCAACAGGAAAAAGATGAGCTTAATAACAAGCTAATAAAGTTTGCAGATTCTACCTCAACAGAGATTGAGGTTATCATTATTCGTTCCACAAAAGGAGAAGATGTAAATTTTCTCGCGACGATGTTTGGGGAAAAATGGGGAATCGGAAAAAAAGGAATCGACAATGGCGTTGTTTTCTTAATTGCAACGGAAGATCACACCATGTCTATCCAACAAGGAAGAGCAGTTGAACAATATTTGACAGCATCGGTTGCAGGACAGATCTTAGACTATATCGTAACTCCCAATTTCAAACAGGGGAAATGGTATGAAGGTATCAATCGTGGTACCTCAGCCATTATGGAAGCTGTAGAAGGCAAATTTAAACCTATAGCCAACCAAGATAATGGAGGAAGCGGTAGTACATTAAAGATTCTTATCATCGCATTTATTATCTTAATCATTCTAAGCATTCTTTTTGGCAACAGAGGTGGCGGAAGAGGAGGAAACAATGACGATGATGATGATGTAATTCTCTCCAGAAGAGGTCGCAGAAATTATCCCGGCGGATTCTTTCCTTTCCCTGGTAGCTTTGGAGGAGGATTCGGAGGAGGAAGTTCTGGCGGAGGCGGCGGATTTGGAGGCTTCGGTGGAGGCGGAAGTTTTGGAGGCGGTGGCGCTTCCGGAGGATGGTAATTCAGAAAGAGATTAATAAAATATAATCGGGCAGCTATTGTCCGATTTTTTATTTAAAATTCTAAAAATTCATCATTTCTTTATCTTATCTTAATATTAAATTCACTTTTACATACTAAAAACTTAATAAAAGCACCTTAAAAACGTCTTTAATTCAATCTTTTTTTATTATATTTACTGAAAACAGGTTTTATGAAGAAGACGTTGGTAGTTTTTGCACATCCTTATCTAGAGCACTCAAACTCGAATGTAGAGCTCATCAATTTCTATGTTCGTCACCAACATTTTACGCTTAGAGATCTTTACGAAGAATATCCCGATTTTCATATTGCTGCATTCAGAGAAAGAAAGCGTCTTAAAAATTATGACCGTTTTATTTTTCAATTCCCAATCATCTGGTTTGGAGTACCTCCCTTATTGAAGTTATGGATTGATGAAGTTTTTGACCGAGACTGGCTAATAGAAGGTGAAAATAATCCGTTGGAGGGTAAGGAAGTTCACATTCTGGTTACCACAGGCGGGAAGGAAAGATCTTTCACCAAAACAGGAACCTATCAATACACTATTGATGAACTCATCAGCGGACTGATTGTTTCCTTAAACGTTTTCAAAGCCAATATCAAAAATATAAAAATTGTCTACGAGGCCAGTAAACTATCAAAAAAAGAGATCATTTTACATAAAAAAGAATTCACCGAACTCCTGAACCAATAAATATGGAATCTACTTTAGCAATGAACACATTAATTTTCTTAGGCGTTGCCATTATTATGGTTCCGCTCGCTAGAAAATTTGGGCTAAGTTCTGTCATTGGTTATATTTTTGGAGGAATTATTATAGGACCTTATGTTCTCAAACTTACCGGAAAAGATGTAGATGGAATTATGCATGCCAGCGAATTTGGAGTTATCATGCTGCTATTTCTGGTGGGTTTGGAGTTAGAGCCTAAAAAGTTCTGGGATATGCGGAAGAAAATAGTGGGACTTGGGCTCACCCAAATGCTCCTCACCATTTCACTTTTATTTTTAATTTTCATTAGCGTAGGATGGAGAATTGATATAGCAATTTCGGTTGCCATGTGTTTTGCCTTATCTTCCACCGCCATTGTTTTACAGACTTTACAGGAAAAAAACAACCTTAAGACATTAGCTGGAGAAGCATCCTTCTCTACCCTTTTATTTCAGGATATTGCAGTGATCCCGATTCTGGCCATATTACCAATTGTTGCCAATTATAAGGCAAGTCATAGTGATAATAAAGTACAGGTTCTAATCCAAAAACTTCCGGAATGGCTACAGGCCGGCACCGTAATTTTAGGCGTAGCTATTCTTATTTTATTAGGAAAATATGTTTTCGTTCCTTTTTTAAGATATGTTTCAAAATCCGGAATGACGGAGCTTTTGACAGCCTCTTCCCTATTTTTGGTTATTGGTGTTTCAGAATTAATGGTAGCCATTGGTTTATCTCCCGCTTTAGGAGCTTTCCTTGCAGGAGTAATGTTGGCTAACAGTGAATTTCGCCACGAATTGGAAGCACAGATCGATCCGTTTAAAGGGCTTTTGCTCGCCGTCTTTTTCGTGAGTGTAGGTTCTACTATGAATTTTAATATTATTCAACAAGATCCTACTTTCATATTCAGCACTGTATTTGCTGTTCTAACCGTGAAATTTTTCGTGTTGTATGCGATTGGAAAATTTTTCAAAATAGATACTCCTCAAAGTTTATTTTATGCTTTTGCGCTTTCTCAAGTGGGAGAATTTGCTTTTGTATTAATTAATTATGCTTCAAACCTATATCTTTTAAGTCCGGAACTCAATGCACAAATGATGGCTGTAACAGCAATTACCATGTGTATTACCCCTTTCCTTTTGATCATTAATGATAAATTTATTACGCCGAAATTCATTAAGAAAATTCCGGAAGAAGAAAATGATTTTAATATTCTGGATAGCGATGTGAGCCAAAAGAAGATTATTATTGTAGGTTTTGGGCACTTTGGAAGTACTGTTGGGCGTTTATTGAAAGCATCTAAAGTTTCAGCAACCATTTTGGATAGAGACTCAGACCGTGTGAAACTATTAAGAAGTTACGGCTTTAAAGTGTATTATGGTGATGCCAGAAGAATTCCTATTCTAAGAGCTGCAGGCATTGAAGATGCTGAACTTTTGGTACTATGTCTGGATGATGCGGAAGATAACAAATTCATTGCAGATCTTGTTCGGGAGCATTATCCAAAGGTGAAAATTTTTGTGAGAGCTAGAAACAGGCTTGACGCGTACACCTACCTCAACAATGGGATTGATCATATTTACCGTGAAACCTTGGGAACAGCAGTTGATATGGCTGTTGATGTTCTCCACGAAACAGGAATGAGAAAATATGCGGCAAGACGTCTCGGGCAAAGATTTATGTCCATTGATAAAGCATCTATCAGAAGGTTGGCCAAAGCCAAAGAAGATGATGAAATTCTTTTATTTACCACAAAAGAAATCCTCCAACGAGAGGAGGAATTATTAGCATTTGATAATCTTAATTTTGATAATAAAAACTGGGAAGGCTCCCCATCTACAGAGGACGAAGATGAAGAACCTTCTGTTTAATTTTATTTGATATTGACGCTTCCGCCGCTACTTTCATCTTTTTTGATATTGGTAACGTTTCCTTTTTTGTAAACATTTACACTTCCACCAGATGAAGCTTCTGCATCTATGCTTGATGATGCACTAATTTCTACACTAGCACCACTTGAAGCATCAGCCTTTAAATTATCCGCCAATAGATCTTTTGCAGAAATACTACTTCCTGAAGAAGAACTTACATCCACTTTTTTAGCCTTACCGGAAATATTGATACTTGCTGCTGAAGAAGCTTCAACATCTAAATCAACAGCCCAGATTTTTCCGTCAAAACTACTGCTGCTATCGGCTTTAATATCAAATTCATTAGCTTCAAGATTCCCTGTTATACTTGCAGCACTCGAAACTTCAACGTCTGTTTTTTCTTGAGTAAATTTATCTTTGATATTAATACTTGCCGCAGAGTTAGCGATCAATTTAGAGAAATCTTTAGCGTAAATTTTAGCTTTAACATTGTGACCGTCCATTACTCTGATCCCCGATTTGTAATGAATATGTACTTTACTTCCAATTTTATCAATTAATATTTCATCAATAATATTAGCAGGCGCATATACCACGACTTTCTCTGTTTCAGATTTGATAATTTCAGCGTCAATAGCTTGAGAAACTTCGATCTCATCAAAATCTCCATTGTATTCTTTTTCCTGACCCGGACCATGATCTTTATTGGTCACCTTATCTACCCAATTTCCTTTATCATTGCTTTTGTCATTACTGTTTCTTTCATGTTTATCATTACACGAGGACAATAAGACGAAGGCCGAAAAAATAAAAATAGTTGTTGATTTCATGTTTACCGTTTTATACATTAAGTTTTTAATATCTTTATACTTTAATAACAACTAATTTATGAAAAATATTACATCGGTATTATTAATTTCTGCATTAGCATTTAATTACTCTTGTACTACAATGAAAAAAACCGATAATCAACAGGAAATTCCTGTACCGGATGCTTCTCTTTCATCAAATCCTTTTATGAAAAAAAGCAAACTTCAATATGAAGCTCCCGAATTTGATAAAATTAAAAATGAACATTTTAAACCCGCTTTTGATTTTGGGCTAAAACAGCACGATGCTGAGATTCTAAAAATAGCTAACAATCCTGACGCTCCAACTTTTGAAAATACCATTGTTGCTTTAGAAAAAAGCGGTGAAGTTTTAAAAAGAACTGTGATTGTATTTTCAAACCTTACCAGTGCAAACACAAACCCAACTTTACAGGCTTTAGATGAAGAATATGCTCCTATTTTTGCAGCACATTCTGATAAAATGTATTTAAACGACAATCTTTACAAAAGAATAAAATCTATCAAAGAAGATGGTTTAGATCCTGAAAGTAAAAGATTAGTGCAATTTTACAAGCAGAACTTTGAAATTGCAGGCGCTAATCTTTCTTCTGCGGATAAAGAAAAATTAAAGCAGGTAAACCAAGAGTTAGCTTCACTTTCTACTCAATATTCAAATAAATTATTAGAGGCAAGAAAAGTTGGTGGGGTTTTCTTTTCTAATGCAAAAGAATTAGATGGACTTTCGGCTGACGAAATTGCTGCTGCGGCAACCGATGCAAAAACTGCAGGAAAGCCTGGTCAATATCTTTTAGCTTTACAAAATACAACTCAGCAACCTTTATTACAAAACCTTACCAACAGAGCTACCAGAGAAAAATTATTCAAAGCTTCTTGGTTAAGAGCCGAAAAAGGTGATGGAAATGATACCAGAGAAACGATTGAAAAGCTTGCAAAATTAAGACTTAAAAAAGCGCAAATCTTAGGGAAGAAAAGTTTCGCAGAATGGAAACTACAAGACCAAATGGCAAAAACGCCTGAAGCTGCCACCAACTTAATGAACCAAATTGCTACTCCAGCTGTAGAAACAGCAAAACGTGAAGCGAAAGATATCCAAGATCTTATTGATCAACAAAAAGGAGGTTTCAAAGTTGAACCTTGGGACTGGAATTTTTATGCTGAACAAGTAAGAAAAGCTAAATTTGATTTAGATGAAAACCAGATCAAACCTTATTTTGAAATCACAACTGTTTTGGAAAAAGGGGTTTTCTTCGCTGCTGAAAAATTTTATGGATTGACGTTCAAAAAGAGAACAGATCTCCCGGTTTATCATCCTGATGTGGTAACGTATGAAGTTTTTGATCATGATGGAAAATCTATTGCAATTTATTATTTAGATTTCTACACAAGAGATTCTAAAAACGGTGGTGCTTGGATGAGTAATTTCGTTGAACAGTCTTATTTATTAGGAACAAAACCAGTAATCGTCAACTGTTATAATTATCAGAAGCCGGCTCCGGGGAAACCTTCATTAATTAGTTTTGATGATGTTTCAACTATTTTCCATGAATTTGGTCACTCCATCCACGGAATGTTTGCGAGTCAGAAATATCCATCGCTTTCAGGAACAAATGTACCGAGAGACTTTGTAGAATTCCCTTCTCAAATTAATGAACATTGGGCTTTAGATCCTATTGTTTTAAAAAACTATGCGCTTCATTACGAAACAAAACAGCCTATTCCACAAGCTTTAGTTGATAAAATTAAAAAAGCAGGAACATTCAATCAAGGATATATGACAACAGAATTAGTTTCTGCTGCCGAACTTGATATGGATTGGCATACTGTGACGAATGAAAGTCAGTTGATTCCTGTTTTAGATTTTGAAAAACAATCATTAGCAAAACACGGATTTACATTAGCAACCGTTCCTCCAAGATATCACACGCCTTATTTTGCTCACATTTGGGGAGGTGGATATTCAGCAGGATATTACGCTTATTTATGGTCTGAAACATTGGATAACGATGCTTGGGAGTGGATTGAAAAGAATGGTGGTTTAACAAGAGAAAATGGAGACCGTTTCAGAAAATATATTCTTTCTGTAGGTAATTCTGTTGATCTTAATCAGGCATTTAGAGATTTCACAGGACACAATCCTGATATCAAACCTTTATTGAGAAACAGAGGATTTATTAAATAAAATATCATTTATGGTATTAAATATTGGCATTAAAGTATTATTCTCTTTATCCATATTAATTCTGACTTGTTTTACGATGAAAAATAAAAGATTCGAAAGCAAGTCAGAATCTTTTTATCAGGCAAAATCTGATACAATTTCCGATTCAACGATAATTGAAATGGAAAAATGGGTGAAAGAAGAACGAAAATACTGGGATTCTACCTGTCAGGCAGAAACCAAAAGGGCTAAAGCAGACATTAAAAATAAAAAATTAGTTTATTTCCATTATTTCGGAATGGTAAAGCAATATCGGAGTAATGAGGAAATGAATGAACTTTTAAGAAAATACAATATTCAAATTGATTCTACAGCTAATTTCTGCACTGTCCCGTCTGAACTTCAAAATTGCTATGCAGCTTTAATGGATAAAGAAATTGACAGAAAGTTTGGCAGCAAATTTATTGATTCTTTAAGAAATGTTGCAGAAATAAAATACGTAAGAAAAAATCCTGAGAAAATTTACGATTTTCAAGAGTGTGATAGAATACCTAGATATTCGGGAGATAAAACTTATGACGTTTTTTTTAAAAGCTATGAAACAGACTTTTGGAAAAATATAAAATACCCTGATGATTTCGAATATCGAAAGGATAAAGACTACTATTCTTACATTTCAGCAGAATTTACATTGCATAAAAACGGAACTGTTTCGAATATCAGCATCAATTTGACATTTCAAAATAAAAAGAACTACAAATATTCATCTTACTTTATAAACGAAGTAAAGAAATTTATTATAAACACAAAGTGGATACCTGCAAAAACTATGGGAATTACTGTAAATAGTATGGTTCCATTAACATTACATTTTAAATAAACAAATGAAAAAAATTATTTTAAGTACATTAGTATTAGCCTTTGGAATCGTTGACGCCCAGACAGCAAAGCCACAGGCAAATAAAATAGACAAAGATCTTGTTGGTTTATGGAAAGGAAGTGAAAAAGATCAGCAAATAAGAGGCATGGAAAAACTGTGGGTCATGGAAAGAAAAGATAACGGTACATTTATGCTCCTTTTCACGACAGTTCAGGATTGTAAGGTTAACCAACACGTGGAAAAAGGACAGTGGTGGATTGAAAATGGCGACTTTCATGAGCTACACTTCAATTCCGGTCAAACAGATGTTTATAATTACCAGATTACTGATTCCTCACATGTGAAGTTCAGATCCAAAGAACAATCTATGACAATGGCAAGTGATGAATACACTTTTGTAGATACAAGAATTGAAGACGAAGATCAATAAAAAACAATAGGGAAGCATTCATTCATTTGGATGCTTTTTTTTGTTTAATTTAAACATTATCTTTTTTACGAATGATACCGTTTAATCTCTCGCAGATTTTGCAGATAACGCGGATGTTTACGTTTAATTTTAAATCTGCTCGACAAATAAAAAATATTCAGGATTTTCGTATTTCAAAGATTAGAAAAATGAACCATTCTTAAGGCTCAGGAAGAGGATATTTAAAAGCTTTCATTTGGATGCTTTTTTATTTTAAATGGTAGATGTTTTTTTTAATTTCCCACAGATTTTCATAGATGTTTGTGTTATATTTTATCCTGAATAAAAAGATTATGTGTAAACATCTATGAAAATCTGTGCGATCTGTGGGGGAAATATTCCTGCACACGTTTTGGCTAAAGCCAATTGGAATTAATTTATTATTTAAAAGGGCTAAAGCCCGTTCCTATTGATATAATATTTGTGTTATTAGTGAAAAAATATTCGTGTAAATTTGTATTTTGAAAATTAAAATTAGAAAAAATGAATTGTCCTTGCTGCTCAGGAAAACCTTACGAAGAATGTTGTAAACCTTATCATACAGGAGAAAAGAATGCGCCTAGCGCTGAGGCTTTGATGCGTTCAAGGTTTTCGGCATTTGCGATTCCCAATGGAAAATATCTGATGGAAACAACATCTCCAAGTAAAAGACAATTTCATAATACGAAAGATTTGCAGGAATGGGGAGAGCTTAATGAATGGACAAAACTGGAAATTGTGGACAAACCTTCTGTCAACAAAGTTGAATTTAAAGCTTTTTATACTGACCAAGACGGTCAAAAGCAGGTTCATCACGAATTATCTAAATTCAAAATGATCCAAAACCGTTGGTTCTATGTGAGTGGAGAATTTTTAGAATAAAAAAATGTCCGATTTCTTATCGGACATTTATATTGTTTTTAGTGAGCATCAGTTCCGTCAACGCCATGAGCGTGACCGTGTGATAATTCTTCTTCTGTTGCAGGACGTGTATTTAAAATTTCTACTTGGAAATCTAAAACTTTCCCAGCCATTGGATGGTTAAGGTCTGCTACTACAGCTTCTGGTGTTACCTCTACTACAAATGCCTGGAAGTTATTTCCTTCATTATCTGTTAAAGGTAAAATAGCTCCTACTGGAGGAATTCCAGCTTCGTTAAACATATCTATTGGCAATTGAGCAATAGCATCCGGTTGTTTTTCACCATAAGCTTCTTCTGGCTGAATTACAAAAGCTGCTTTATCACCAGCTTTCAAACCAAGGATATTTTGTTCAAACTTAGGAATCATCATTCCCATACCGTATAAGAATGTAAGTGGATTTTCTTCTGTTGTTTCTTCTACAAGAATTTTATTTCCATCCTCTTCGATAGTGTGAAGTATATACTTTACAGCTACAACATGATTGTTTTCAATTGTCATATTTTTTCTTTTTTTTCGTGAGTTTTTTTCACGATTAACGGCACAAATATACTATTTTTGAAATTATTGACCGAAGAAATACCTTCAAAGAACAATCTCAAACCTCGTGTTTTTAGTTTCCACTTTTGGGCTCATTCTTTTTTTTCTGTCTTAATACATACAGATACAGGCTTTCTACTTTAGTTCTTGCCCAATCTGTTTTTCGCAGAAACTTCAGAGAAGAATTAATGCTCGGATTATCTGTAAAACATTTGATATTGATTTGCTGCCCCAACTTCTCAAATCCGCCGTAATATTCTACCAGCTCTTCAAGAATAGCATCGAGTCTTTTTCCGTGCAGGGGATCTTTCGCTTTTTCGTGCATATTTTCTATCCTTAATTTTTGTTACTATTATTTTTTTCAGACTTTTCAATCATTTCGGTCAATTTCTTAAAATCCTTTTCATTCATGATCACAAGATTATTTGTTTTATTTCGCCACATACTTACAAAGTCTTTAGATACTATAAAATATTCTTCCCAATTGGTAAATTTATAATACAGCATTAACGTACAAATATCGGTAGGTGTTATCGTCTGCCAATTTTCTAATACATGAGAATGAAGTCCTGAAATGGTATGCTCTACTTTTTCATCTTTCATATTCTGAATAATAATTCCTTTATGAAGCTTCTCAACATTCTTAACTTCATTTTTATCATTAAAACTGATGAGATAATCATTTCCAAAAACAACAATATTGTCTACCGAAGGGCCGGTAACAGCATATACCTTCTTTATTTTGTCTTTCGTAATAATAGGAATTAAATTCATACTCGTATTATTATAATGTTTGAAAATAGTATCCGTCTTCACTTTTTCATTAGCGCTTTGCCGAATGGTAAAGTAATCTAATTCTCTTGTTGTAAAATCTCTTTCTACTAAGTCAAGTTTTGCATCTCTCGGATTGTAATTGGCAGGGAATGCAACTGTAGCTAAAACCTTATTGTTTTTAGAAAAGAAAATACATTTTGGAACGCCTCCATCTATATATGAAAAATAGCCCACTACATTTTCCATTTTATCATAATTTGCTTTCAAAACATCGGTTCCGTACCAGCTTGCCATCTCGCTTCTATAAAGCTCAATTCCTTCTTCCTGTATTTCCTTTGCTCTGGCTTTCAAGTCCTGAGCATTTATAATTGTTCCTAGTAAAGTAAATAAAGCAAGCCATAAATTCCTCATATCATATTTTGTTTTAACCAAAAGTAGGGCTAATATTCTCAATAATCTTTAAACTTTTTATATTTTAGTTTCATGAAAAAACTAGGACCACATATTATTCTGATTCCATTGCTGTTAAGTATTACTTCTCTTTATGACTCCATATAATTGTTAAAAAAAACCTCCATTGAAAAATTCAACAGACGCTCGTTTTATTAATTTTGAACAATTGGTTTTACTTTTTCACCAAACAATTCAATAGATTTCATCATGATGTCATGAGCAGGATCACCAATATCCATGTGCCCAATAAATCTGGTGATTCCGAAAATTTCTTTCATGTACGCAATTTTATCAGCTACTTCTGCCGGACTTCCGATGAATAAAGCACCATCTTTATTTCTTCCGCCCTCATACTGCATTTTCGTATAAGGAGACCAACCTCTGGAAGCTCCAATCCTATCCATTTGAGATTTATAATTATTGAAATATCCGTCTACAACATTTTGATCATCACTTACAAAAGTGTGAGAATGAATCGCAATCTGCATTTTAGATACATCATGTCCTGCCTTTTGATATTCCTGCTTATAAAATTCAATTAAATTTTTAAACTGAATGGGCATTCCTCCAATAATCGCAACCACCAAAGGCATTCCCAATTGTGCAGCACTTAAGACTGATTGTGGTGTTCCTCCAACTGCTCTCCAGATTGATAATTTACCATCATTTTTAGCTCTTGGATATACCGTTTGATTTTGCATCTGCGCACGAAGCTTTCCAGACCATGAAACGTTTTCTTCTGAATTAATCTTTAATAACAATTCTAATTTCTCATCAAAAAGCTGTTCGTAATCGTTCAAAGAATATCCATACAACGGAAAAGACTCTATAAAACTTCCTCTTCCTACGAATATTTCGGCTCTACCATCTGATATTAAATCTAATGTTGAAAAGTCTTCATATACTTTTACAGGCTCAGATGAACTCAACACCGTTACCCCACTTGCTAATTTTATATTTTTCGTGATACTTGCTGCTGCTGCCAAAACCATTTCCGGTGATGAAACTGCATAATCAGGACGGTGATGTTCTCCCATCGCAAAAACATCAATTCCAACCTCATCCATAGCTTTTACCTGCTCAAGAATTTCACGAATCTTTACCCCTGCATCTCTATATTTTCCGGTTGTCTGGTCGAAAGATAAATCGCCAAACATTCCTATTCCTAATTCCATATTTTCTGATTTTTAGATAGGACAAAATTACGGTTATCAATCTTCAAAAACATTGATCGATGGTAAGAACGGATCTTGTTCTTTTTCTTTTGAAAGTCTATAAGTATTTTTGCTTTTAGAATAAAAATATAAGCGGAGTGAAGAATTTTTTAACGCAAGGACGCAAAGATTTTTCACCAATATTATGTTTTTAAGGCGCAAGGATTTTATCTTCGATAAAATTTTATACGCTATATTTTGAAAATTTCCGATTTTCTTGTTTCTTATAACATATAAACAATATCATCATCAAAATCCTGTGTCTTTGCGATTCTCTAACCTTACAAAATCTCTTTAAGGTTGTCATTCTAGAATAACCTAGATTTTATTTACGTTCAAAAAGCTTTTTTCAACACTCAAATTCCCTAGCTCATAAAATTATTGAAACAAAAAATCCAGCCTCATCGGCTGGATTTCAATATTTATTTCTTCAAATTCTGATCAAAATAATCTGTTACTTTCTGCATCAAATGTACTCTGTCTTTTCCAATCACATTGTGTGGATGTCCAGGATAAACGAAATAGTCTAATTGAACCCCATTATCAACTGCAGACTTAATGAACTTGATAGAATGTTGCCAAACCACCACATCATCCTGCGCACCATGAATCATTAATAATTTACCTTTTAAGTTCTGAACTTTGTCCAATAAATTAGCCGTTGCATATCCTTGTGGATTCTCCTGTGGTGTGTCCATATATCTTTCACCGTACATGATCTCATACATGCTCCAGTCGATTACCGGACCTCCTGCAACCCCTACTTTGAAAACATCAGGTTTACGAAGCATGAAACTTGTTGTCATAAATCCACCAAAGCTCCATCCGTGGATTCCCATTTTTTCTGCGTCTACATAAGGAAGAGATTTTAAATAATCAACTCCTTTCATTTGATCGCTCATTTCAACTGTTCCTAGGTTTCTGAAAACAGCCTGCTCGAATTTTAATCCACGGTTAGATGAACCTCTTCCATCCATTGTGAAAATAATATATCCGTTTTGCGCCATATATTCATACCAAAGATTTCCTGAAGCCGGGAAAGTATTAGCTACCAACTGTAAGTGCGGACCGTTATACAGATAAACAATTACCGGATATTTTTTGTTAGGATCAAAATTCGTTGGAAGAATAATTTTACCATATAAAGGTGTACCATCATCCGCTTTCAGGTTTACATTTTTAATTTCAGGTCTCTGATAATTTTTCAATGTATTTTCAGCCGTAAGAATATTAGCTACTTTCAATGTATTTGTGTTGATAATATTAGCTACTTTCGGTGTGTTGGCATTGCTGTAGATATCATATAAATGATTTCCATCACTGCTTAAAATTCCTGTGTGAACTCCTTCTTCACTGTCTAAACGTTCCATTTTGAAGCTCGTCCAGTTTATTTTATACAAATGCTTTTCTAAAGGAGTTTCTTTGGTAGAAGTAAAGAATATTTCTTTTTTCTTTTCATTAAAACCTAAAATATCAGTCACCAACCAATCTCCTTTTGTGATCTGAGCAACCAATCCTTTTTCTAAGCTATAATGGAATAAATGATTGTATCCCGTTCTCTGACTTTGCCAAATGAAATCTGTATTAGAATTCGGGAAGAACGTTAGCGGGTGTTGAGGTTCAACATATTTATCATTTGTTTCTTCAAACAATGTTTTTACTAAATTTCCTGTAGCAGCGTCATACTGATTCATTTTCATATGATTCTGACCTCTGTTCAACACTCCAACAAAGATGTATTTAGAATCCGGACTCCAGGTAATTGCTGTTAAATATTGATCTTTCTCCCCTTCCACTTTTAGGAAAGTTGTTGATTGGTTTTTAATATTATAAACGCCCAACGTAACTTCGTGAGACTTTTGTCCCGCCATTGGATACTTGATATTATGATTCACTGCAGGCGTTACCGACCAATCGATCACAGGATAATCTGCAACCATTGTTTGATCCATTCTATAGAATGCTACACTTTCTGAATTTGGAGACGGGAAAATTCCTGTGTCAATTCCGAATTCATTTCGGTGAACATTTGCCGCACCATTCAGGATGTTTTCGTTGGACTCATTTGTAACAGCAATGGCTTTTCCATTTTTATTAACAAATAAATTATTCTTTACTGTATACGCAAAAGTCTGATTATCGCTAAACATTTTCACGTTGGCAGCTTTTTCATCTAAAGAAGCTGAGCTTTTTACTTTCCAGTCGCTTCCAGATTTATCAACCCAGATCATTTGATCATTCGCGTTGAAGTATCCTTGAGATTTACTGATAAATTTGATCTGCGGAACTGCTTTTAATTTGTTGTCTGAAAAACTTCTGTTTAACTGCGTTAAAGAAACCAAAGTATCTTGCTTTGCCGTTTTTAAATCTGTAATCAAATATCCGCCCTTCACTGCCTGAATGTAAGACTTACCATCTCCAGACCATGAAAACTGAGAAATATTTTTCACCGCTAAGTTCGTTCTCAACCCATTTACAGCCTCTGCCATCGTGAATTTCTGAGTCTGAGCAAAAACCGATCCGCCCAAAACTACCATCAATAAAGAAAATCTATGTAATTTCATTGTATAAAATTGAATCCACCAAAAATAAGAAATAAAAGTCATCCGTTAAGAAATGTTAAATTAAAAGATTCGTAAAATAGGATTAATCGTTTCATAGAAATTAATTCTTAACTTCATTGTATAATTTTTATTTGATTTTCGTTGGTTTTTATAACTCTGTCAACAATAATTTTACGATGTCTTTGCCATTCAGAGCGGAATGTAGTGGAGCGTGGAATCTAAATTCATGCTGTAATTATAATGGTTGAGATTCTTGCGGAATGACAAACTGTATGATGATTGGTTATAAATATTTTGATGTTTTGAGAAATGAAATGTTGAAACGTAATTTTTCTAACTGTTAAAGCAAACCTAACAGGTTTTGAAAACCTGTTAGGTTTAGATGTATAGTTTGAAAAAAATTTGAGTATAGATTCCTCCTGAATGACAAAGTGGATGGTAATGGATATAATATTGTGATTAGATTGCTTCGTCGCTTCGCTTCTCGCAATGACAGATAGTAATAATGGCGACCACCACCCTAGCCCTGATTGCAATGAAAATCCTTTAAAAAAAAAAAGATTGCAATGGAAAGCAGGAAATAGCTCCTTAAAAATAAGCAATGAATAATTGGTAATGAGCAATAGATTTCCTCTTCGCCAAAATGAAAGTTAGCTTACATGATTATAACAAAAATTAGTAGAAAATCATTTCTTATCCTACGTCAATGATTTGTACCTAAGTCTTATCCTACATTTGTATCATAATTAACAATAACAAAATATATTACAATGGCAACAAAATGGAACCTAGACCCAACGCATAGTGAAATTACTTTCAAAGTAAAACACATGATGATCTCTAACATTAAAGGAAACTTCACCAACTTCACTGCAGAAATTGAATCTGAGGATGATACTTTCGATAATGCTAAAACCACTGCAACGATTCAAACTGATTCTGTTTCAACACATAATGCAGACAGAGATAATCACCTGAAATCTGCAGAGTTTTTCAATGCAGAAGCTAACCCTACAATTACTTTCGATTCTCAGGCTTTGAATGGTGATGTAACAGGAAATTTAACGATCAACGGAATTACAAAACCTATCACTCTTGATATCGATTTTGGAGGTATCAATGTTGATCCTTGGGGAAATACGAAAGCTGGTTTTTCTTTTGAAGGAAAAATTAACAGAAAAGATTTTGGATTAAACTGGAATGCAGCTCTTGAAGCAGGAGGCGTAATGGTAAGCGAAGATGTAAAGATTGCTGGTGAATTACAGTTTGTAAAACAAGCATAATAAAAACGGATTTTTGGGGAGCCCAACGGGACGAATTAACCTAAAACATCCAAAAAATTTAATCATAAAAGGTTCAGGGATTTTCTAAAAACCTTGAACCTTTTTCTTTTTTAATATTACAGTATGAATCTCAACGATCTACAAAACATCAGTGACAATTTTCAAAGTACACAAAGAATGCCTGTTTTATTTCTTGGGCATGGCTCGCCGATGAATGCTATTGAAGAAAATCAGTTTGTGCAAGGTTTCAGAAAAGCGGCAACAGAAATTCCGAAACCGAATGCCATCTTATGTATTTCTGCCCATTGGTATACACAAGGTACTTTTGTAACGGCAATGGATATGCCGCGAACGATTCATGATTTTGGCGGTTTTCCGAAGGCGTTGTTTGATGTAGAATATCCTGCTCCCGGAAGTCCGGAATTGGCCAAGGAAACGGTGGAACTTTTATCTCCTATTTTGGTTGAAGAAGATCATAATTGGGGATTAGATCATGGCGCTTGGTCGGTGATCAAACATATGTATCCTGATGCGGATATTCCAGTGATTCAATTAAGTATTGATTATACAAAACCTCCGCAATATCATTTCGAATTGGCTCAGAAATTAAATAAACTCCGCGAAAAAGGAATCCTTATTATCGGAAGCGGAAATATTGTTCATAATTTAAGATTGATCGACTGGAAAAATATCGATACCGTTGGAGCCGGCTGGGACTGGGCTATTGAAGCCAGAGAGAAAACCAACAATTGGCTTCTGGATGGTAATTTCCAACCTATTATTGACTATCAGAAACAAGGAACATTTTTACAATATGCCGTTCCCACTCCGGATCATTATTTACCGTTGATCTATACGTTAGGATTGAAAGATAAGTCAGAAAATTTAGCTTTGTTTAATGATGAATTAATTGGCGGTTCGTTGAGTATGACGAGCGTGAGAATTGGATAAAAATTCACAAAAAAAATAATCGGAAGACAAATCCTCCGATTATTATAATGTACGTGTATTCTTAAATTTTATGTATAGAGACTACATGTGGCTGCCCTTTAATGGGCTTATAAATTTCTATAATCGCTTCCCAAACTATATCTGAAGGAGGCATAGATGCGTTACATCTGTAACGATAATTGGTACCATTCACCAATTGTGTTGACACTTCTTTAGGGGTATATTTTACTCCTACGAATCCGTGCATTGCTTCATCAAATACTTTTTGATCTTCCGGGGTAAGAGCATGATACTTTGTCCATCCTCCTACTACTAATTCTTGTGTTGCCATGATTAATATTTTGTTTTGGTTCCTACTCTTTTGGCCTTTCGGATAACGCCCCGTTTATAGATGGTTTCTGGTCTCCATGCTGAGTTGTTTTCTAATACAGATTTGCTTTGATAGTATTGAGATTGGTGATCAATTTTATCATGAAGTAAAAATGTATTGATTTGATTACATAACAAAGCTACTATACATAAAAGAGATATGATAGCGTATATATACTCAATTTCTGGAATGCGTATAATTACTTGTTTTCTGATTGTTTTTTTTATCACTAAAAAAATAGTAATATTGTTTTACCATGAAAAAAATGATATTACTATTTCTACTTTTACTTCCTCTTTATAGTTCATTTGCTCAGATCATTAAAGGTACTGTCGTGAATGATGCCGAACAGAAAATTGCCAATGTTAATATTTATCTGGATGGAACAAAAATTGGTACTACCTCAAAAGAAGACGGCAGTTTCAGCCTTAATCTATCTTCCCAAACCATAGGAAGTTTGGTTTTCCAAAAGGAAAATTATGAAACTTTTACTACGAACCTTTCCGAAGTTCTTCATAAAACATTGAAGGTTGTTTTAATTAAAACCAACACCATTGAAGAGGTTAGAATTATCCCGTATACTGAAGAAGCCTATAAAAATTATATTAATTATTTCCTCGATACTTTCATAGGTTATGACAGAGAAAATGTAAGGATTAAAAATCAGTGGTCTTTAAAATTTGCCTACGATAAAACAAATAAGATCCTAAAAGTAAAAGCTCCACAAACTTTAATTATCGAAAATAAAAACTTAGGCTACGAGATACAATACAACCTCATTAGCTACGCTGCCAATTTTGATTCTAAAATGGTAAATTATACAGGAACAAGCTTTTTTAAAGAAACAAAAAACTCAGATAAAGTAAAGCTCAACAGAATGAATGCTTTTGACGGAAGTTTACTACATTTTTTCCGAAGTGTTTATAACAATAAGGTTTCCGAAGACGGATTCATTGTGAATAAAGTAGTGAAAGTTCCCAATCCGAAATACCCGACTGAAGAAGAACTAAAAACGTTGAAGAACTTTTCAGAGATGATTAAAAATTCAAGAAACATAAATATCCCTGAAGATATTAGTGATATTCTAAGACGAAAAAATAATGAAAAGCCTTACGCGCTGGCGATCACAAAAACAAAAATTCCAGATTCCGATTATGTAAAACGATCTGGTGATAAAGTCCTTTTTAGCTTTGCAGATATGCTTCAGGTAAATTATCCTAAATATTTTTTTGAACGCAAAGGAAAAGATTTTGTTAAAAGTACGATTCCTGTGACATTGTCTTCTTTTCTTCATCCCGAAGGTGAAACATTTGAAGTTTCAAAAGATGGAAACATCACAACGCCAGATTTACTAATAACTGAAGGAGATTTTTCAAAAAATAAAATTGAAAATATGCTTCCTTTGGATTATCAATTAGGGGATTAATGTAGACTTATTTAAATTAATAAAAAATTTAACCACAAAAGTTGCAAAAGATCTTACTCGTGTAAATTCAAGTTGATCAAAGTTCATAAAAGAATAATGATCAAAAGTTTTTAAAACTTATTTGCTTATAACTTACATCGAAGTAATAAACTTAAAATTATTTAAGCATTCAATCTTTTGTTCCTTTTGTGGTTAAAGCTAAATTTTCAGTTTACATCTTACTGAACTGCCTGTAAAACATTAATATTCCCATATCCGTAATCTGAATTAGGATTTGGATAATACGTTGCAGACTGTCTCATTTTATTCAATACCTGCTCTCTTGTCCATGATGGATTTTTAGACCAAACCAACGCAGCGATTCCAGCTGTAGAAGCAGTGGCCACAGAAGAACCTCCTACATAATCAGTTTGAGCATTATAATAACTTAGAACTGGAATATTACTTCCTGAGGCTCTTTCCATTTGGTAGGTAAAATCAATTTCAGCTCCTGAATGGCAAACATCACATTTCTGATTGGATGTGTTTTCTTTTACTCCGGTGATTGCCTGTGTTTCTGGCATCCAAGCTGGGAAAATAACTCCAACAAAATTGGTAAAACTTGTAGAAGTTCCACCTGCACAGAAAATTAATTTTCCTTTAGAATAGGCATATTTCACTCCATCTTCAATTTTACCCACTGAGAAAATATGCCCCATAGACATGGAAATAATTTTCACACTGTTGTTATTAGCCAGTTCTGTGAAAGCTATTTTCACTCCGTTTTGTTCATGGTATCCATCCAAAACAACATTGGTTGCGGCACGATAAGCAATTAGATTAGCATTATAAGCTACTCCCACAGGTTGCCCCTGATTATTTCTTGGAGCCGCCATTGTTGAAGCCATCTTTGTTCCGTGTCCACATTGATCATTGGGTCCGTCGTAGCCTGTAGCCCAAGGCCAAACAGAATCTACATGCACTCCAATTTTACTAATTGTTCTTCCTGATGATGACCCATTATTAAAGCTACTTCCCAACAGACTTTGCTCAGGAGAAACTCCAGTATCAATTAAACCAATCGTTACTCCGGCTCCTGTGCTATAGCTCCAAGCACTGGTAATATTATGTTTGTAAAAAGACCAAGGTGCCTTTGCATTGGGAGTTACGGTTGTATAGTCGGCAGCATTTAAAGCAATAGATTCAAATCCGCATCCTGAAGAACTTCCGCTAGATTTTGCGGTACCGTTGAATTTATTTTCATTTTCGAAATAATGATAATCTGCAGGCTCCAGATAACGAATATTCTTCATTTTACGAAGAGCAATAACTGTCTCCTGCTTTTCAATGGCAACATCCATCTGGTTGAGGTATTTGTCAGAAGTAAGTAAGACTCTGCCTTTTTCCTTTCCTTCATATTTCTCAATAAGCGCTAGAATTTCATTTTGAATTTGTTCATTATCTGAAGACAAACTTCTGTCAAAGTCATCTTTAGAAGAACCAAAGCCAATAGAAGCGACCTTGTTTCCCTGAAAAATAGAACTCCACACAAGATGGTCGGAGGATTTTGCCCATGAGAAAGATCCTGTGTTTTTGATAGACTCATTAATTTTTCCGTTAATTTGTTTTGCATCGAGAGGATCTTTTTGAGCAACCTCTATTTGGGCTACCTGATTCTGAAGTTCGTCTCTGTTACATGAAACCGCCACAAAGAGCAGAAACATCACATAAAATACGTTTTTTTTCATATAAATAATTTTGGTTTGGAGCTTCAAGATATCACTTTATATTGAATTACAGATATTTGAAAAATTAAATTAACATTACCTGCATATCAATTTTCATGAAGCTTAGTCCAAAATTTTTATATGAAATTAAAGACGTTTTTCGTAGCAGACACTATTATCAATACCCATGTATTGTCCGTAATTAGGAATTCTTTGATAGCCACTTTTTTCATACAAAGCAATGGCTTCAGGTTGCTTGATTCCTGTTTCCAAGACACACTTTTTATAACCCATTTCCTTAGCCCAGTTTTCTAATTCTTTTACGATCATTCCGGCTAATCCTTTTTTTCTAAAATCCGGATGCGTGTACATTCTTTTGATCTCCACCGTATCATCATCAAATTTTTTAAAAGCGCCGCAAGCTGCAGGATTATGATCTACATACATTACGATACAGTTTTTGATCATATCAATTTTGTTGAATTGATGATAAAATGCATGATACTCTCCGTCACGTATGGCTAAATCGGCATCAAGATGTTTTACTAAGTTTTGAAAGTCTATGTTTGAGGAATCTGTTTTCGTTATTGTCATCGTTTTATATTATTAGCACAAAAATAATTGATTTATTTTATGTTCTCACATATCAAGCAGAGTTTGCAGATGATCACATGTGTTTTTCAGGAATACTTGCTATAAAAATACAGCTATCAACATCATTTTTATTGTCAAAATCGTTATACGGTTCGTTATATAAAATTTCACTTTCTTTTGTTAAAATCATTCTCCACTTATAATTTCCAAAAAAAACAATTGGTGATATTAATTCATTTGTATTTTCTTTTACCTCAAATTTCCATTTGTAGCTAGTTTCATAATCATCAATAATCTCTATTGTATTTGGATATAATTCAGATTCAGTAATTGTTTCATTTATATCTTTTATTGCCTTAAACATTTCTACTTTATCAGAATTTATGTTTTCAGGAAAATATTTAAACCCTAATTTCAACCAATAGAACTTACTTTCTTTAGGGGAACAATGTAATGTGAAACAATAATATTTCTTGTTTTTATATTTCTTGAATATTTCTTGAAACATCTTTTTACCTATCCCTTTATTACGATATTCATTTTTAACTTCGGCAGTTTCAATCTCAATTATAATATCATTCCTAATTGCACTTAAACAATAAAATCCTATCGTATCATTATTATATTCTGCAACAACTAATTTTTTGTTTCGAAAAGAAGAATGGAGGTGTGTTTTTTCAAGTCCCCATTTTTTTATATCCTCAATGTTTTTATTCGTAGGGTTAAAAATAATTTTCAGATTTTCCATTTAAATATATTTTTATATTAGACCAAATTTAAAAGAAAAAAGCTCCCTTTTTCAAGGAAGCTTTCATATCATTTTTAGTTTTGAAAATTAATTCACAACAAATTTTCTATCATTAATTAATTCAGCAATAGCAAGCATATCTTTTCCAATTAATCTGTCTTCTTCCAGTTTGTCAACTTTAGAACGGATTAGGGCAAAGTTTTCTTCAATAATTTTTGAACATTTTGCAGGTCTTCTGAATTCCAGACCTTGTGCTGCAAACATTAATTCCACTGATAAAATATTAACCAAATTCCCAAGAACCTGATTGAATTTTCTACCCGAAATACTTCCCATCGAAACGTGATCTTCCTGCCCTAAACTTGTCGGAATTGAATCTGCAGAAGCGGGGAAACATAGTGTCTTATTCTCTGTTACCAATGCCGCAGAAGTATATTGAGGAATCATGAATCCTGAATTTAATCCAGAGCTTTCTGTTAATAATCTTGGTAAACCGTATTTTCCTTCCAATAATAAGTAACTTCTTCTATCAGAAATATTTCCTAATTCAGCCGCAGCCAATGTTGCATAATCTAAAGGCATTGCCATTAATTGTCCGTGGAAATTTCCTCCTGAGATAGATTCTTCAGCACTTAAAACAATCGGATTATCTGTAACAGAATTTAATTCTGTGTTTGCCATTAATTTAAGATGTTCAAAAGCATTTCTGCTCGCTCCGTGAACCTGAGGAACACATCTCATAGAATAAGGATCCTGTACACGCTCACACTCTTCGTGAGCCTTCATGTTTTCAGAACCTTTTAAAAATTTTACCATTCTGGCAGCCACTTTTTTACTTCCTTCAAATGGTCTGATGTCATGAAGTTCTTTTTTAAATGGACTTTCAGAACCTCTGTAAGCTTCTAAGCTCATTGCTGCTGTTAAATCAGCAAGATCCAAAAGATATTCGAATTTCTCTAATCCTTTAATGGCATGTGCTAAAATAAACTGAGTTCCGTTAATTAGTCCCAATCCTTCTTTTGGACCTAAAGTCAATGGTTCAAGATTGTGTTTCTCTAATATTTCAGCAGTTTCGAAAATATGATCTCCTTCCCAAACCTGTCCTAACCCTAAAAGTGGTAAAACCAAGTGCGATAAAGGCGCTAAATCTCCCGACGCTCCAACAGAACCTTGCTCAGGAACTACAGGAATGATATCTTTCTCCAACATGGTAATCAATCGCTCGATCACCTCCAAAGAAACTCCTGAAAAACCTTTTGACAATGCATGCACTTTAGCAATGATCATGATCTTTGAAAATTCTTTATCAATAGGTTTACCTACGCCTACTGCGTGAGAAATAATTAAGTTATATTGTAATTGTGCTGTTTCGTCAGCAGAAATTTTGGTATCGCAAAGAGGGCCAAAACCTGTATTGATTCCGTACACACATCTGTCGGACTCTACAATTTTCTGAACGTTTTGCTGTGATTTTAAAATTTGATCTTTTGAAGCTTTATTAAGTTTCGCTTTTTTTGGATTTTTGCAGATTTCTAATACATCATGAAAACTGAAAACATCTATTCCGTATATCATTGTCTTAATTTTGCTTAAAATTACACTTTTAACCACAACTGTAAAAGTAAAATTTCAGCCCTAATTTATTTTTCAAAACAAGTGATTTAATTTATTACATTTACGTCCGAAAATAAAAAAACAATAACCCATGAAATTTAAAGCTTTACTGCTTGCCTTTTGCTTTGTAAGCGTTGCATCTTTTGCCCAAGACAAAGTAAAATACTCTAAGGAAGAGAAACAAAAAATGGAAAAGTATCTTTTTAATGAAGGATTCAACACACCATCTCCTAAAAAAACATCTACCCTAATTTTAAAAGACGGAACTACTCACAAAGGATTCTGTAGTAAAATTGATACTAAAAAAGGACAAATCTTTGAAGTATCTATCAAAGACAGTATCTCAAAAAAGAATATGACTTTCAATGCTGAGCAAATTGACGAAATGTATGTATATCCCAGCAATGCCGAAAAGTTTGCAAAAGTAGCCAAGTACATGGGAAACATCAGAAATATTGGAACAAAAAGTTTAAATAAAAGTACAACAAATGGTCGTATTTATTTTGTAAACCAAACCGTTTCTCTAAAAAATAAGAAGGATGATAAAGAATTTTTAATGCAGGTAATCAACCCTGGATTTGACGATATCATTTCTGTTTACCACGATCCTAGAGCGAAAGAAACAGGAGGTGTTTCATTTGGTTATGGCCCTCAGTTGGGTGGTGGAGTTATTAAATCTTATTATGTTAAAAAAGGGGATAAAGTAATGTGGCTTCACAAAGATGATTTTGAAGACAACTATGATTTCCTTTTTGGAGACAACAAAGAGTTCATGAAAAAATATCCTAAAAAATCTGTTGAATGGGACTACTTAAGTTTCTTAATCAACGAGTACACTCAGATGACAAACGGATAATACATCCAATTATATAATGTACAAAGCTGTAGAAATTTTCTGCAGCTTTTTTTGTTTTTAATGAAAAATTAGAAATTGTATTTTAGCATTAAAATTATCATCATGAAACTTTACCTCAACACAATACTGATTTTCAGTTTTTTATTTTGGGGAGCCTTGGGACGGATTTTTAAAGGCTGCTCAAAAGCAGATGATGTAGCTCATGCAGGTAGTTATGTGAAAAATCTTGATCATATTCCCTATCAAACCAATTATAAAACGATGGGGAGATATCTTACGTCTGAGGCTGTTATTAAAGATCCAATTTTATTTAAAAGAAATCTGGAAGTCACCGAAATTATTGATAATAAAGTTATTAATGATTTGAAAATGAAAGATCCGTCCATAAAAAGTCAGATTGATTATATTGATGAAAAATTTCTTCCTTCCGAAAGAATAGCCGAGTATCAAAAAATCATTGAAAAACATGCAAAAAACATTAATTTTCAAGATTATAAAAAGCTGTTTAAAATGGTGAAATTGGCTTCTAAAATGAAGAAATTTTACACTTTGGATGGCAACGTGAAAGATGATAATAAAGAGTTACCAGAAAATTACACCTATTCGAAAAACGGTTTTTATGTTCATATCCCGAAAGGGTTTTATGAAATAACTTCACTCCAAAATCCTATTATTGATAAAATTTGGATGAGTGACAATGCTATGATTACGGTTTATTCTTTTGAAAAAAATGATAAAAAATCATTAGAAGAATGGAAAAATTTCAAAGGTGAAAACCGTAAAATATTACAGTTATTTGAAAGTGAAGAAAGACTTATTAATCATTCAGTATTTTTTGAGGGTGAAAAAATTTATGGTTTATTAAAGATTTTAAAAGAAGGAAATAAGATTTTATTCGTAGAAGTAAGCTTTGACGACCATTTATCTTATATCGACAATCGAAAAGATTTGTTATCTAAAATTTAAAATAGGTTAAAAAAATATTAGTATCAACAGATAAAAGCAAAATTCCGTAATTTTGTTCTATGAATCCTTCTTTAGAATTACAACTCAAAACTTTACCTTCCGAACCCGGTGTATATCGTTATTACGATAAAAATGAACACTTATTGTATGTAGGAAAAGCAAAAAATTTAAAGAAAAGGGTTCTCTCCTATTTCAACAAAAACCTACCGGGATACAGAACAAAAATAATGGTTGGCAAGATCCAGCGATTAGAAACTACCATTGTAAATAGCGAATATGACGCCCTCTTATTGGAAAACAATCTGATAAAAGAACATCAACCGTTTTATAATGTCATGCTGAAAGATGACAAAACGTATCCTTGGATCTGTATTAAAAATGAAAATTTTCCCAGAATCTTTTTAACAAGAACGAAAATTAAAGACGGTTCAGAATATTACGGACCGTATGCAAAAGTGCGTCCTGCAAAGATTTTATTGGAAACGATTAAACATATTTACAAGCTCAGAACTTGTAATTTAAATTTAGCGCCAGCCAAAATTTCAGAAGGAAAATATAAAGTTTGCCTTGAGTATCACATCAAAAATTGCGAAGGACCTTGTGAAGACTTGGAAAGCAAAGAAGATTATGATGAAAAAATAGATGCTATCCGTGGAATTGTAAAAGGAGATTTCCGAAAAGCAAAGGAGTATCTTGTTAATCAGATGATGAAACATGCTGAAAACTTACAATTCGAGCAAGCCCAAATCATTAAAGAAAAACTGGATATTCTGGAAGATTACCAGTCAAGAAATACCGTTATGAATCCTAATATTGACGATATAGATGTATTTGGAATGACGAGTGATGAGACGGCTGCATATGTGAATTTCTTTAAAATAAGAAACGGAAATATCATTCAGAGTTTCACCACAGAAATTAAGAAAATTCTTGAAGAAACCGACGAAGATATTCTGGAAGAAGCGATGATTGAAATTCGCCAAAAATTTGATTCAGATTCTAAAGAAGTTTTACTTCCTTTTCACTTATCTGTTGAAATTCCGAACGTGAAATTAATCGTTCCCAAAATGGGCGATAAAAAACGAATCGTTGAACTTTCCGAGAAAAACGCCAAGGAATATCGTTTAGAAAAATTAAAGCAGGTTCAGATCATAGATCCCGAAAGACATGCCAACCGAATCATGGCAGAGATGCAAAAACTACTGAGAATGCCCGTTGAACCAAGACATATTGAAGGTTTTGACAACTCGAATATTCAGGGAACCAATCCTGTTTCGGCATGCGTTGTTTTTAAAGATGGAAAGCCAAGCAAGGCAGATTACAGAATTTTTCACCCAAAAACGGTGGAAGGAGCCAATGATTATGCCACGATGGAAGAAGTGATTTACCGTCGCTATAAAAGATTATTGGATGAAGGAGATGCATTGCCACAATTAATTTTGATTGATGGTGGAAAAGGGCAACTGTCTTCTGCTGTAAAAAGTTTAAGGTTATTAGGTCTTTATGGAAAGATTACCATCGTCGGGATCGCCAAAAGATTAGAAGAAATTTTCTTCCCAGAAGATCCTATTCCTTTATATCTTGATAAAAAATCTGAAACCCTTAAAATTCTTCAAAGAGTACGAGATGAAGCCCACCGTTTTGGAGTAAAACATCACAGAACCAGAAGAACAAATTCTACCATAAAATCTGAACTGGAAGAAATTCCGGGAGTCGGAGAAAAAACAATTGAATTACTTTTATCTAAATTAAAGTCGGTAAAACGTATAAAAGAGTCTAATCTAGAGACGTTGGAAGAGATTCTTGGAAAGAGTAAGGCCAAGGTAATTTGGGAATTTTTCAATCCATAAAAAACAAAAAAAGCTCTTGAATTCAAGAGCTTTTTATATGTTAATGTTTAATACAAATATTAAACTTCACCCATTACATACATATTTTCCATGGTTGGCGTTTCGCTTCCTCCTTTTTTCTCAAGAGTTATGGCAAAAGCCTGAGCATTTTTTATGTTTGCTAGAGCTACTTTACTGTCTTTATCTTCTGAGTACATTCCTGCACTTACAGGTTTGCCGTCCGCAATTGCCCAAAGCTGATATTGCATTCCTTCAGGAGCTTTTGGTAGGCTGTCTGCATTTAAGTAGACTTCTTTAGATTTTTTATCCCAGAAAACCATTGCTTTAGAATCAGCATGTTTTTCTACGCCTTTCAACATTACCATCTGCATATTTGGTCCTGACAACATTTGCCATTTTTCCTGCATTTTTTGAAGGGCTAAATCCTGAGATTGTTTCTCTGTCTCTAGCTTTGTAATGACCTTTTTATTTTCAGACTGAGTATTCATCCAGAATAAATTCCCGGCAACACTTACTAAAAACAATACAGATGCTGCAATAGCATAGGTTTTCCAACTGCTACTTTTCTGAGTTGTAATCTCTTTTACATCATCCTGAACTTTCAGATCTGATTTTGATTCTGAAACTACGGGCCTTATTTCTTCAACAAGCTGCTCCTGCTGAATTTTATTCCAAATCTTAGATTTTAAATCATTTGGAGGAGTCACAGCCTGAGCCGTTGCTAAATCTTCCAAAGTTTTTTGAGCTTCTTCAAAAGCTGCTTTTACTTCAGCATTGTTCTTCATCACACACTCCAAAATACCTGCCTCCTCGGGAGAAGCAAAGCCTAGAATATAAGATTCTAAAATTCCGGATGATATGTATTCCTTAGTATTCAATTTATTGATAATCTTTTAATAAATCCTTTAATTTTATCAATGCATTCCGCATTTTCGTCTTCACCGTACCTAGCGGTATCTTCAGTTTTTCGGATATTTCGTTTTGAGTATACCCCTGATAATATGCCAGATCTATAAGCTCCTGCTTATCAATTTCCAAACCTTCAAGCACATTTTTAAACCCGATAAAATCGGATGTTTTATTAGTCGTTGAAAGTTCTGTACTGTTATATACGAAATCAGGGAGTGGTTGGTTTTTAAGCTCGTTTTGGAAACCTTTTGATTTTAAATAATCTATTGCCGTATTTCTGGCAATATTAATCATCCATGTATAAAATCTTCCTTTAGTAGAGTCATATTGAAGAATGGCATTCCAGATTTTCACAAAAACATCCTGAATAACTTCTTCTGTATATTCTTTTGATTGTACAATTCGGAATATCACACCATAAAGCGCGCCAGAGTAATGGTCATACAAATAATGAAAACCAGCTTCGTTTTTATCTTTCAATAAAACGATAAGTTCCTCTTCCGAATAGTTTGTTTTAATAACGAATATTTTTCAATCCAAATGTAATAAAATAAACCGGACAATAAGCAAAAACTAAAAAATCTTTTACATCGTAAATGATTATAGAATTTATTGAGGCTTTTATTAACCTTTTAAAATTTATTTACATAAAAAAATAATTTTTAAATCTAAAATAGAATCCACCTCGTAAATGGTAGGTAAGAATAAGAAATCAAATAATATTTAATTTAAAAAATCAAAAAAATGAATACAAGATCAAAAATCGCAGTTTTAGGAATGGTAGCTTTATCATTTGCTTTCAGTGGAAATGTAACTGCACAGGCAATGAAAGAAAAAACAGTAATGGTAGGTGGTGCAGCAATGTATCCTTCAAAAAACATCATTGAGAATGCTGTAAATTCTAAAGATCATAAAACGTTGGTAGCAGCAGTAAAAGCAGCTGGTTTAGTTGAAACGTTAGAAGGAAAAGGTCCTTTCACAGTATTAGCTCCTACAGATGCAGCATTTGCAAAACTTCCAAAAGGAACAGTAGAAAATTTGGTAAAGCCTGAAAACAAAGCGACGCTTACTAAAATCTTAACATATCACGTTCTTGCAGGAAAATATAGCGCTAAAGATATTTGGGCTGCAGTAAAAGCCGGAAACGGAAAAAGCATGATGAAAACAGTAGAAGGTGAAGATGTTACTTTCTGGACGAAAGGAAAAGATCTATATGTTACAGATGCTAAAGGAAATAGCGCAAAAATCACAATATCTGATGTTAATCAGTCTAATGGTGTAATTCATGTAATTGACACTGTTTTAATGCCTTAATTTTTTTATGGTTTAAATTATTATAAAACCCCTTATCAGATTTGATAAGGGGTTTGTTTTGTTTATTTTTTAAGGATGAATTTACTTGCCAGAAAAAGTTTCTTTAGCATATTCTCCATTGGTTTGAGGAATTTCAATAATAATATTTCCATTTTCAAAATAGCCAATTGTAAGATCTCCATTTTCCAATTTTACTCTAAAAACATCTCTTTTTGTTGTTGCTTTAAAAGTAGCAAAAGGTATAGAACTATTGGGTTTCACTAAAATAAAATGATTATTGTCTATTTGTACTTTCTGTACATCTAATTTTCCATTACTGTATTTAGCACCATTACTTTCTACAACTTGTGAAGAAACAGTAGAGCTAATATTATTTGTAGAAGTTGTCGTTTCATTTTTTGCTACAATAGCAACTGGATTAGAAATTGGAACTGTAACTAACGCTTGCATTAAAGCATCCTGAAAGCCTTCTTCAAATTCTTTAATAGTAGAACTCCCTTTGGATTCTAATATCACTTTATCATTACAATCTTTAAACTGTATGATTACTCTATTTCTCAACATCGTTTTATCATTAATGACATCTGCATTAATAATACTACAAGAATTTCCCATCAGCTCAGATGGCCACTGTAACTTATCACCTTGAAGAATTACATATTTCTTTCCTTTTAAGCCTTTTGCTAAAAATGTCTCCAGATTGAAACTGTTTTTAAAAGTCTGAAATTTTTCAGGAATTGAAACATATTTGTAATCAGAAACTTTTTGTCCAAAGCTAATGATTGAACAAATTGTAAGAATAAGTATTGATAATTTTTTCATTTTTAAAATTTTAATCATTTCTAAACGTTCCCATATCTAATTTAAGTGAGAAGAAATTAGAATAGAAATTAGACCCTCCAATTCCGGAATTTGTAAGGGCATAATCTAACGTAAGACCTCTATATTTAATACCGATACCTGCACTTGGCTGGAAAGAAACCTTTCTTTTAAGATCTTCAATATCTGTAATATTTTGAAATCTGTTGACCCCTAATCTTACAAAGATCATTTTTTGATACCCTAGCTCTGCTCCGGCATATGGTGTAATACTTGCAAAATCTGTTGATACAAGAGCTGCTGTTTTGGCAAAATCAACATTAATACCTGCTTCAGGCAAAACATAAATACTGCTATTAATATTAAAAACCTTACTCGCCCCTACGTTTAATTTAGGCATCGTAAGTTCCATTTTATCTTTTGGAGCGGGGTTAAATTCTACTCCGTCTACAATTGTAGAAAGTTCTTTTTGGTTAACACTCCAAAAGTTAACCGTAGTTGTAGCATCCCTAAGCATCCCTCCGAATTTCCAACCGTTATCTGCTTTATAAATAGCTCCTACATCAAACCCAAATCCATAGCCACTTGCAAATTTACCTACATTTCTATAAACAATTTTAGCATTTACACCAATATCCAATTTGGTATTTCCTGCAGGATTAAAAGCATAAGAAATAATTGCAGCATAATCGGACTGTGAAAACTTAGTAATTTTATCGTAGTCAATATTTCCCTCGGGATCAATCAATTGAGTAGTATTCAAAATATTATCAATTCCAAGCCTCACTACTGAAACTCCGAAAACACCTGTTTCTAGAACTTTTGCATAGGCCAGATAATCATATTTAGCAATCGACTCGAAATACTCAGCGTGCATTGCTGCCCCTTGCCAGTCTCTTTCAATTGACATTAGACCTGCCGGGTTCCACATGGGAGAATATACATCATCCTGATTAGAGATCACAGCCCCACCCATTGCAAGACCTCTAGCCCCTGCTCCAATATTTAAAAATTCGTTGGAATATTTTCTGATAATTTGGGCTTGAGAGATCCCAAATAATGTGAAAGAAGCAAGTAAAAAATATTTTTTCATCATATAAGTTTGATGCTTAGTTAAAGTTTTTTTGTTTTTCTGGCTTTTATTAATCCATTTGCAATGATTGCCAGTATCATAACACCTGATGCTATATAAAATATTGGGCTCATATGCTCCGATTCTCCAAAGATAAAAAAAGCTAGTATAATTCCGTAGACTGGTTCTAAATTAACTGTTAAAATTAATGTAAATGGCGAAATATACTTCATCAGATTAACCGATTCCAGCATCGGAAAAGCTGTAAAAACACTCGCTAATAAGCATATTAACGCAATATCTCTATAACTTATTTCATTCATCTGAAAAATTTGACCACTAAATGAATAAAATATCAATAATACGAGCCATCCACAGAATATTTCATAAAAAATAATGTTCCCAGAGGTAGTTTTACCAAACATTTTCCCATTAAAAACAGAAAATATAGTCCCAAAGATGGCACATAAAACACCATACATAATCCCTTCTTTATATTGAAACTCTGTTTTAAAAATCAATAAAATACAGGAAACAATTACCACTCCCATTAGAACTTCTGAGATATCTATCTTTCTTTTAAAAATAATAGGTTCTAAAATAGAAGCAAATAATGTTGATAATGATAAACAGCTTAGCGCTATAGAAACATTGGAAACTTTAATGGAATAAAAGAAACAATACCAATGCAGCGCCATAGCAACTCCAATTGCCGCCAGTTGGAAAAATATTTTCTTAGAAACTTTTATACTCTCTTTTTTATAAATTCTGATAAAAGCATATAAAAAAATAGCCGCAAATAGCATTCTATAAAATACAAGAATATCTGCATTAGCATGAATTAGCTTTCCTAGAATTGCAGTGAATCCCCACAAAAAAACTATTAAGTGTAATCTGAAAAGCGCTAATTTTTGCATAACCTATCTTCTTTTAATTTTTAACAGGCAAATTTACAAATAGGCTTTTACAAATCTTATAAAATATATGCTTTACTTCAATTAAATTTAATAATTTGTCTTAAATATTGATTTAGAATTCAATTTTATCTGGAAATAAGATCTACGTATAAAAAAAACCCTGAAAGTTTGCTCAACGTTCAGGGCCTTCAAATAATAAACTATTAAAAAAATAAACTAGGAATTTAGAGTATTCTATAGAGAATATTACCCCTAAAACTCTGTTGTAAAGTTAGAAAAAATATCAATCATTAAAAATATTTTTCTGTTAAATGTTTCACAAAATTCTGAAAACCAACCTATTAAACGCTTGTTTTATTTAAATTCATAATCCTTTTAAAAATAGTATCTTTAGCCGTAAAAAATTAAAATTTATGGATATTGAATTCAACAAGCGAGAAGATCAAAACAGATTAAAACTATCCGAAATAAATAGACGACTTGCTGAAATAAAAAAGGGAGGAGGCGAAAAACGACTTCAAAAACTTCGTGATGAAGGAAAAATGACGGCAAGAGAAAGAGTTGAATATCTTCTTGATAAAGATTCAGATTCCATAGAAATTGGTGCATTTGCTGGATATGAAATGTACGAAGAGCACGGTGGTTGTCCAGCTGGTGGTGTTGTAGTTGTTATGGGCTATGTTTCTGGGAGACAATGTTTAGTAGTTGCTAATGATGCCTCTGTAAAAGCTGGAGCTTGGTTTCCAATTACTGGAAAGAAAAACTTGAGAGCTCAGGAAATCGCTATGGAAAACAAACTTCCAATTATTTATTTGGTAGATTCTGCAGGAGTTTATCTTCCGATGCAGGACGAAATTTTCCCAGATAAAGAGCATTTCGGAAGAATCTTTAGAAATAATGCTAAAATGAGTTCTATGGGAATCATTCAGATTTCTGCAGTAATGGGAAGCTGTGTTGCTGGTGGGGCTTACCTACCAATCATGAGTGATGAAGCTATGATTGTTGATAAAACAGGTTCTATTTTCTTAGCAGGAAGCTATTTGGTAAAAGCAGCTATTGGAGAAACTATAGATAATGAAACCCTTGGAGGTGCAACGACACATTGTTCTATTTCAGGAGTTACAGATTATAAAGCTAAAGATGATAAAGACGCTCTAAATAGAATTAAAAATATAATGAAATCTATTGGAAGTACTGAAAAAGCAGGCTTTGATAGAATTGAAAGCTTTCCACCTAAAGAAAGTCCAGATAATATTTTCGGAATTGTACCCGTTTCCAGAGCAGATCAATATGATACTTTAGAAATTATAAAATGTATGGTTGATAATTCTGAATATGAAGAATATAAACCGGACTATGGTAAAACTATTATTTGTGCAACTGCAAGAGTTGATGGTTGGTCTGTAGGAATTGTAGCTAACCAGAGAAAATTGGTAAAAAGCGGAAAAGGAGAAATGCAATTTGGTGGAGTTATTTATTCTGATTCTGCTGATAAAGCAACAAGATTTATTGCCAATTGTAATCAAAGAAAAATTCCTTTAGTATTCTTACAGGATGTAACAGGTTTCATGGTAGGTTCAAAATCTGAGCATGGAGGAATCATTAAAGATGGAGCAAAAATGGTAAATGCTGTTTCTAACTCTGTAGTTCCTAAATTTACCATTATTACAGGAAATTCTTACGGAGCAGGAAATTATGCTATGTGTGGGAAGGCATACGATCCAAGATTAATCGTTGCCTGGCCTTGGGCTGATCTAGCTGTAATGGGTGGATCTCAGGCAGCAAAAGTACTAGCACAGATTCAAGAATCTACGTTGAAAAAACAAGGAAAGGAAATTACCAAAGAAGAGCGTGATGAAATTCTAGATAGTATTTCTAAAAAATATCAAAAGCAAACAGAATCTAGTTATGCTGCTGCAAGACTTTGGACAGATGCTATTATCAATCCTACAGATACCAGAAAATGGATCTCTATGGGGATTGAAGCTGCAAATAATGCTCCTATTACAGAGAAATTTAACTTGGGAGTTATACAGGTTTGATAAATTTATTTTATAAAATAGTAAACGGCTATCTCAGATTTTGAGATAGCCATTTTATTAATAGTCTTTGCACTCTTCTGGACTCATTCCAAGCATAATACAGCATTTGTATCTGGTAACGCAAAACCCATTTGGAAAACCAGGATTACTATAACATATCATAAGACCAGGATCATCCGGGCACATAGGACTTCCGCTTCCTTTAAGGGATTTTAAATTTTCTCTTGAAATCTTTACTAAATTTTTCATTATTAATATAGTTTTTGATGTTTCCTACTCTATTTTAAGCTTTTCGGATTACACTTTTCTAATATAGTTGTCTTTATTTTTGAGTAATTATTTTCTGCTATCCTTATAATGTCGAACACCAAAATATTCTGCTACTTACCCGCTTATACTTAATTTATTATTGTCAGATATAATTTTTAAAAATAATTAACATGTATCTTGGAATCTATTAATCAATAGTTAAAACTAATATTTACAAATTCATCAAGTTCTAACCAAAGTAGGTAATTTTATATTTTGTGGAATGGAGTTCTTTTATATCTACCTAAGATCCAAAACGTTTTTTGCACGTTTCTTCATGTCCACCAAGCTGAATACAACATTGATATCTACTCATACAAATTCCATTTGGAAAACCTGATACATAACATAAGCCAAACGCTGGATCATCAGGACATGTTGGTCCTCCACTTCCTTTAAAGGATTTTAAATTTTCTCTTGAAATCTTTACTAAATTTTTCATTATTAATATAGTTTTTGATGTTTCCTACTCTATTTTAAGCTTTTCGGATTACCTTTTCTAATATAGTATTTTTTCAACACTTGGTGAAATTTAAAAACGTTAATTTTGTTTATTATTCATAAAGTATAAGTTCTACTTTTCAAAACTTCTATCCCCTGGATTATACCAATTACTCAGCATTGTTGACTGAGCCACAACCAATCTTTCTAGGGTGAAACGATATCTTTGTGAACAGAAAAAAGCCTTCAACTAAATGAATAGGAGACTTTGTATAATAATGAAGCTTTATTTTTTTCTGATTGCATTTATTGTGGTAAAAAGGATTCTTCACTTAGACAAGAGACTAAAGTTGAGAATAATAATCTCTCGCTGATCAAGCGGATTAAGCAGATTTTTAAATGAATGAAAAAAGAATGGATTGGTGATTGGTTTTCGTAAAATGTAGATATAAAATTTGATTTAAAAACATTGTTTAGATCCTTCCAGGATGACAAAGAGAGCGGGAGAGTTATAGTGTTGGAGAGTTGGAGATTGCTTTACTTGAATATACTTTCGATTGGTATGTCAGCAGGCTACAAAAAGAGATTGCTTCGGAACTTCGTTCCTCGCAATGACGCAACAGTGCATCTAGCATCTAGCATCTAGCATCTAGCATCTAGCATCTAGCATCTAGCAAAAGTAAAGCTTTGAGTTTTGCGTAAAAAAAAAGTCTCATACAATACTGTATGAGACTTTTAAATAAAAACTGGCGGCGACCTACTCTCCCGCTTTCGCAGTACCATCGGCGCTGGTGGGCTTAACTTCTGTGTTCGGAATGGGAACAGGTGAGCCCCACCGCTAAAACCACCCTAAAGGTTGTATATAGCTATTGGCTGTTGGCATATT